>NZ_JALNTL010000009.1:0-178498 GCF_023161825.1 Vibrio sp. 2CM40D | reverse complement strand
GAATTGGTAGACGCACCAGATTTAGGTTCTGGCGCCGCAAGGTGTGAGAGTTCAAGTCTCTCCTTCCGCACCATTATCGGAAAACCCAGCATGATTTTGCTGGGTTTTTTCTTTTTTTGGTTCTGGACTCGGGAAATCATTAGATTTGCCGAATTAAAAAAGCGAGCTCATGGCTCGCTTTTTTTCTATCTGTGATTTGAGTAGCCTACTACATACCTAACGCGTATTTCAGTACTTGAGCCTTAATTGGCCCTGAGTTTTCAGCAAGCTTCAATGCTGCATTACGTACGAACTTCAATGGCCCAAGATCGTTGCTAAAACCTTTATAGAAAAAGTCCATGCCCGTCTGCATGAGTAAGTTGTCAGGTCGACGTGCACGTTCGTATTTCGCAAGTAAGGCATCTTCCAGCTGTTCTTTGTGTTCTGTTACCGAAAGGAGAACGTCTACATCTTTGAAGCCTAAGTTTACCCCTTGCCCTGCAAGCGGATTGATCGTATGAGCAGAGTCACCCACTAATACGCAATTTTTGCTTGAGTAGCTTTGCGCATGACGACGAGTGAGTGGGAATGAGCCAAACTGTAAAACTTCAATATCGCCTAATTCAGCAGGGAAATGACGTAAGATTTCTTCCCTTAGTTGAGGTTTACCCATCGCACACAGTTGTTTAATACGTTTAGGCGAGTCATACCAAACCAAAGAACCTTGGCCTACTACTTGACCATCGTCGTTACTCAAAGAGCACAGAGGTAAAAATGAACGTGGGCCTGAAGGTGTAAATTGTTGCCAAGTAATATCTTGCTGAGGCAATTCTGTTTTCACGTTAATCAACATGCAGTGTTGTCGGTAGTCCCACGCAGTTACACCAATTCCAGCCAATTGACGAACTTTAGAGTTTGCACCATCAGCACCAATCACCCAGTTAGCTTCAAACTGCTCCCCACTTTCTAGTGTCACAACGTTTACATCTGCAAACTCAATGGCTTTTAATCGCTCAGGACACATCACGGTTAGATTTTCATACTGAGAGAAGACTTGCCAAAGACCTAATTGGATTAGGCGATTTTCAACGATGTAACCTAGCTGATCCAATGACAATTCATCAGAGTGAAAACGAGTACGGCACTCTGGGTGCTCCCAAGTTTCTAAGCGACGATAAGGACAAACTCGCATGCTCTTGATCTCTGACCATGCTCCGAGTGAATCAAGTAACTCCACCGACTGGTGCGAGATTGCAGATACACGAATATCCATCGCCTGAGCGGCATCAAAAACTTTAGGTTTTGTACCTTCAACCAAGACAACGCTTCTGCCCTGCTTGGCAAATCCAACAGCGACGGCTGCCCCAACCATACCGCCACCGATCACGGCGATGTCATACTTGTTCATTTTTCACTCTTCATCGTGCTGATTAATTGGCGTTTTTTATTGTACTTTCCATGGCCATTTTTACAAAATTGTTTAACAAAAAACCTTGTTCTGCATAGGGCGAAAAACTAGATTTCATCAGGCTTTGCAGAGAATTAGCTAGATCACTAGTCAGGTGCTTTTTAAAGCAGTACAATACGCCGCTTACCGCCGTGATGGCGGCTATAATTTGAGCAATAGCTCTCCGATTTAAGTACAACTGAACGAGCGAAAGTGAGATGAGTAAGAAACTGCTAATTAAAACCTGGGGCTGCCAGATGAACGAATACGATTCATCAAAAATGGCCGACCTGCTTAATGCTGCAAACGGCTACGAGCTGACGGAAGAGCCAGAGGAAGCAGACGTACTTCTACTTAACACCTGTTCGATCCGTGAAAAAGCGCAAGAGAAAGTTTTCCACCAGTTAGGCCGCTGGAAAACACTAAAAGATAAAAAACCTGGCGTAGTTATCGGTGTAGGTGGTTGTGTAGCAACGCAAGAAGGTGACCATATTCGTGAACGTGCACCATACGTTGACGTTATTTTTGGCCCACAAACTTTGCACCGCCTACCTGAGATGATCAAACAATCTCAGTCCGATGATGCACCAGTTATGGACATTTCGTTCCCAGAGATCGAAAAATTCGACCGCCTACCTGAACCTCGCGCTGAAGGTGCGACAGCATTCGTTTCTATTATGGAAGGCTGCTCTAAGTACTGTACTTACTGTGTCGTACCGTACACTCGTGGTGAAGAAGTAAGCCGTCCAATGGATGACGTACTGTTCGAAATCGCCCAACTTGCTGAACAAGGCGTACGTGAAGTAAACCTTCTGGGTCAAAACGTAAACGCGTACCGTGGTCCTATGCACGATGGTGAGATCTGTTCATTTGCAGAACTGCTTCGTTTGGTTGCGTCTATCGATGGTATCGACCGTATTCGTTTCACGACGAGCCACCCGTTAGAATTCACAGACGACATCATCGCAGTATACGAAGATACGCCAGAACTTGTGAGCTTCCTGCACTTACCTGTGCAAAGTGGTAGTGACCGTATCCTAACGATGATGAAACGCCCTCACACCGCTATCGAATACAAATCGATCATCCGTAAACTGCGTAAAGCTCGTCCTGATATTCAAATCAGTTCAGACTTTATTGTTGGTTTCCCTGGTGAGACAGACAAAGACTTCCAAGACACCATGAAGCTAATCAAAGATGTAGACTTTGACATGAGCTTCAGCTTTATTTTCTCTCCACGTCCAGGTACGCCAGCAGCGGATTACCCTTGTGATGTGTCAGAACAAGTGAAGAAAGAGCGCCTTTACGAACTACAGCAAACTATCAATGCTCAAGCGATGCGTTACTCTCGCTTAATGCTTGGCACAGAACAACGTGTTCTAGTTGAAGGTCCTTCGAAGAAAAACCTAATGGAACTACGCGCTCGTACAGAAAACAACCGTGTAGTAAACTTTGAAGGTAGTGCAGACCTAATTGGTCAGTTCGTTGATGTGAAGATCGTAGACGTATTTGCAAACTCACTGCGTGGTGAGCTAGTACGTACTGAAAAAGACATGGATCTTCGTAGTGTGATTTCCCCAACGCAGATGATGGCGAAAACACGTCGCGAAGATGAGCTGGGTGTAGCTACTTTTACGCCGTAAGCTCGTATAAATAGCCATAGAGAGCCTGGTCGTTATCAGGCTCTCACTAAGTGGCAAAAAATGAGAGGCAACATTGAGCAATAAAATCGTAACTCTAGAAATTAACCTAGAACCTTCAGACAACCGCCGACTAGCTAGCCTGTGCGGTCCATTCGATGACAACATCAAGCATTTAGAACGTCGTCTAGGCGTTGAAATTAACCACCGTAGTGACCACTTTACGATTGTCGGTAAACCTCATACCGCATCAGCTGCGCTGGATATCCTGAAAACTCTATATGTTGATACCGCACCTGTACGAGGTGAGATCCCAGATATTGAGCCTGAGCAAATCCATCTAGCGATCAAAGAGTCTGGTGTTCTTGAGCAGAATACTGAGTCTAACATCGAGCATGGTAAAGAAGTCTTCGTCAAAACCAAGAAAGGTGTGATCAAACCACGCACGCCAAACCAAGCGCAGTACTTGGTTAACATGGTCACGCATGATATTTCTTTTGGTATTGGCCCGGCTGGTACAGGTAAAACCTACCTTGCTGTAGCAGCAGCTGTTGACGCACTAGAGCGCCAAGAGATCCGTCGTATTCTACTTACTCGTCCAGCGGTTGAAGCTGGTGAGAAATTGGGCTTCCTGCCTGGTGATTTAAGCCAGAAAGTCGACCCATACCTACGTCCGCTATACGACGCTCTATTTGAAATGCTGGGCTTTGAGCGCGTAGAGAAGCTGATTGAACGTAACGTGATTGAGGTTGCCCCTCTTGCTTACATGCGTGGTCGTACTCTAAACGACGCCTTTATCATTCTTGATGAGAGTCAGAACACCACAGTTGAACAGATGAAGATGTTCCTAACGCGTATTGGTTTTAACTCTCGCGCGGTTATCACTGGTGATGTCACGCAGATTGACTTACCTCGTGGTGCGAAATCGGGTCTTCGTCATGCTATTGAAGTACTAAGCGAAGTTGACGACATCAGCTTTAACTTCTTCTTAGCCGACGACGTTGTACGTCACCCTGTGGTTGCTCGTATCGTTAACGCGTACGAGAAGTGGGAAGCACAAGACCAGAAAGAGCGTAAAGAGTTCGAGAAACGCCGTCGTGAAGAACGCGATGCGAAGTTACTAGAAGCAGCAAAAGCCGAATTGAATGCACAAGTTGCTTCAACTAAGGAATAATCATGGCGATTGAACTTGATCTGCAACTGGCAGTCGAAAATGAAGAAGGTCTGCCTTCGCAGCAAGATTTCCAATTGTGGTTAGATAAGACCATTCCTCTCTTCCAGCCACAAGCCGAAGTCACCATTCGTATTGTTGATGAACAAGAAAGTCATACGCTCAACCATGAGTATCGCGGCAAAGATAAACCAACTAATGTGTTGTCGTTTCCATTTGAAGCACCTCCTGGTATGGAAATAGATTTACTTGGTGATTTGATTATTTGCCGCCAAGTTGTTGAAAAAGAGGCGGTTGAACAGAGCAAGCCTCTGCTAGCACATTGGGCGCATATGGTTGTACATGGCAGCTTGCATCTGCTAGGTTATGATCATATAGAGGATGACGAAGCCGAAGAGATGGAGTCCCTCGAAACCGAAATCATGCAAGGTATGGGTTATGAAGATCCTTACATTGCTGAAAAAGAGTAGCTATTGGCCACTCGACAGGGAAAGGCGAACCACCTAAATGACTCTCGTGTTCGCCTCTCTATGTGTGCTATCACACTTCTGATAGCGTTACTTAATTGAGAAACAATGAACGAAGATAATTCTCCCTCTTCTAACGAAGATAAGAAAGAAAAGGCAGAAGGTCCGAGTAGAAAGTCCTTCTTTGAACGTCTAGGTCAACTATTTCAGGGCGAACCAAAAGATCGCCAAGAGCTTGTGGATGTTATCCGCGACTCTGAAGTTAACGACCTGATTGACCATGACACTCGCGATATGCTTGAAGGTGTTATGGAAATCTCCGAAATGCGTGTGCGTGACATTATGATCCCGCGTTCGCAAATGGTTACCGTTGAGCGTACTCACGACCTTGATACCTTGGTTGCTTTGATTACCGATGCTCAACACTCTCGCTACCCTGTGATCAGCGAAGATAAAGACCATGTGGAAGGCATACTTCTAGCGAAGGACTTACTTAAATACTTAGGCTCAGGCAGCAATCCATTTGATATCGAAGAAGTCATTCGACCAGCGGTTGTAGTACCGGAAAGTAAACGCGTTGATCGACTGCTGAAAGAATTCCGTGAAGAACGTTATCATATGGCCATTGTTGTCGATGAATTCGGTGGTGTTTCTGGTCTTGTAACCATTGAAGATATCCTTGAGGAAATCGTCGGGGATATTGAAGATGAATTCGATGAAAGTGAAGAGACGGACATTCGTAAGCTGAGCAAGCATACGTTTGCTGTCAGAGCGCTGACAACCATCGAAGAGTTTAATGAGACATTCGGAACCAACTTCAGCGATGAGGAAGTTGATACCGTTGGTGGTATGGTCATGACTGCCTTTGGTCACTTACCTTCTCGTGGTGAACTGGTTGAAATTGAAGGCTACAACTTCAAAGTCACCGCTGCCGATAACCGTCGTGTCATTCAACTCCAAGTGACGATCCCAGACGAAGAAACCCTGGTTGAAGCCACTCAAGAGTAACGCGATACCCATTGGGAATCTCAGAAATTACAATGATGAATGAACTCTTTCATCGCCTTAAGCGGCCCTTAGTGGCCGCTTTTGTTGGCGCCTCTACTACACTCGCTTTCGCTCCTTACCAGCTGTGGCCTATTGCCATTCTTAGCCCAGCAATTCTACTGATTCTTCTTGCTAACCAAACTCCGAAACGCGCACTATGGATTGGTTATGCTTGGGGGTTAGGTCAATTTGCAACTGGCGTTAGCTGGGTTTACGTCAGTATCTCCGGTTTTGGCGGTATGCCGCTCATTGCCAATTTATTTTTAATGGGCTTGCTTGTTGCCTACTTGGCTGTTTATTCAGGCTTATTTGCTTGGCTCAACAACAAGCTGTTTCCTCAATTTACGCTCACAAAAGCACTTCTCGCTGCACCTGCTTTATGGCTGATCAGTGATTGGTTACGTGGTTGGGTGATGACTGGCTTCCCTTGGTTATGGCTAGGCTATAGCCAGATAGATGCTCCACTCGCAAGCTTTGCACCAATTGGCGGCGTAGAACTGCTTACTCTATTTATCCTTATCAGCGCAGGGGCGTTAGCCTACGCATGGATTCATAAGCAGTGGCTGATGGTGATTATCCCTGCGGTACTACTCAGTACTGGCTTTGGGGTTCGCAACTACGATTGGGTAACACCCCGACCAGAAGACACGACTAAGCTCGCGCTGATTCAAGGTAACGTAGACCAGAACCTAAAGTGGCTACCAAGTCAACGCTGGCCAACCATCATGAAATACGCTGACTTAACTCGTGAAAACTGGGACGCTGACATTATCGTTTGGCCAGAAGCAGCAATTCCCGCTTTTGAAATTGAAGTGCCTTCATTTTTGAGCAATATCGACAGCGCTGCAAAAATGAATAACAGCGCAATCATCACCGGTGTCGTCAATCAAGCTGAAGATCGACAGTTCTACAACAGTATTCTGTCCCTCGGCATCACACCATACGGTGACTACAGCTTCGATTTAAGCGAACGTTACCATAAGCATCACCTACTACCGTTTGGTGAGTTTGTACCATTTGAAGATATTTTGCGCCCATTAGCGCCATTCTTTAACCTACCGATGTCATCGTTTAGCCGTGGGGCTTTTGTGCAGCCAAACATCGTTGCGAATGGCATGCACATGGCACCAGCGCTTTGCTATGAGATCATCTTTAATGAGCAAGTGCGTCAAAATGTGACTGACGAAACAGACTTCATTCTAACGCTTTCAAACGATGCATGGTTTGGTCACTCTATCGGCCCTCTTCAGCATATGGAGATCGCCCGTATGCGTGCCTTAGAGTTGGGCAAACCGCTCATCCGCTCGACTAACAATGGATTAACAGCGGTAACCGATCACAAGGGTAAAATCGTTGAGCAAGTTCCGCAGTTTGAAACTGCAGTACTGCGCGCAGAGCTCACCCCAACCGATGGGAAAACGCCATATCGAATCGTTGGTACTTGGCCATTGTATATTTGGGTAGGGTTAAGTTTAGCGCTGGCTTTCGGTTTAAGAAGAAAACAGAGCTGATAACAGCTTGAAAGTAGAAAAGACAAAAAAGAGGCGACTAAGCCTCTTTTTTATTCATTGCATTATACAGTCGTTACTCGCCATTTATGGCTTTAATGACTGACGAGTAAAGCCTTTGTGACCACACTTAATACACGGAATGATTACTGTTGGGTGGTTATACGTTGTCTTGTGACCACACTCATCACAGACTAAAGTTCCTAAGCCTATCACCTCTCCTGCTTCATATAGCCCTTGATGCTCTAAGTCATCGAACAACTCAACCCACTCAACTTTAGTTCGGTCTGTAATCTCTAACAGCCCTTGCCATATCGAATCCGCAATCGTTAAGTAAAACGGACCGCTTTTGCTATCCTCGTAACTCTCTGAAAACTCTTTTAAGTCTGCTTTAAGGTACGCTTTGATTAAAGCCAATTCATCTTTGGTCAAGTCATTAGCAGCATCCACCACTTTGCCCGACGTCTCAATCGCTTTGTTAACTTCTTCCGGACTGTGCTTCAAGGTTTCAATCACATCCTCGAGCATTTCCTCATAACCTGTTTTACGTTTAGGCATAACTGACCTCCATCTTTCTCCTACCTGCGTCACTTAAGGGCGCATGGGTACAGA
The DNA here is from genome assembly GCF_023161825.1 of Vibrio sp. 2CM40D. NCBI lineage: Bacteria > Pseudomonadati > Pseudomonadota > Gammaproteobacteria > Vibrionales > Vibrionaceae > Vibrio > Vibrio sp. 2CM40D. The sequence goes on along the minus strand of NZ_JALNTL010000009.1, from coordinate 170,627 downwards.
TTGGCTATTGTTGTGATCCCTAGCTTTAGGTATTCTATGACGATCTATTTAAGTCTGTTCTAACCGAACTCACAAATTCCAAGATAACGGATACCATCGATGCAAGAACAATACAACCCACAAGATATTGAACAAAAAGTTCAAAAGCACTGGGATGACAACAAAACCTTTGTTGTAAGTGAAGACCCAAATAAAGAAAAATTCTACTGTCTGTCCATGTTCCCATACCCAAGTGGTCGACTGCACATGGGTCACGTGCGCAACTACACTATCGGTGATGTAGTATCTCGTTTCCAACGCCTACAAGGCAAAAACGTGATGCAACCAATCGGTTGGGACGCATTCGGTCTACCTGCAGAAAACGCAGCAGTAAAAAACAAAACTGCGCCAGCACCTTGGACTTACGAAAACATCGAATACATGAAGAACCAACTTAAGCTTCTAGGCTTTGGTTACGATTGGAACCGTGAATTCGCAACATGTACACCGGAGTACTACCGCTGGGAACAAGAGTTCTTCACTAAACTTTACGAGAAAGGTTTAGTTTACAAAAAGACTTCTTCTGTTAACTGGTGTCCTAACGACCAAACTGTTCTTGCAAACGAGCAGGTTGAAGACGGTTGTTGTTGGCGTTGTGATACGCCTGTAGAGCAAAAAGAAATCCCTCAATGGTTCATCAAAATCACTGAGTACGCTCAAGAGCTACTAGACGACTTAGACAAGCTTGAAGGTTGGCCTGAAATGGTGAAGACCATGCAGCGCAACTGGATTGGTCGTTCTGAAGGTGTTGAACTGAAGTTTGAAGTTAAGGGTCAACAAGACCTAGAAGTTTACACAACACGTCCAGATACGCTAATGGGTGTGACTTACGTGGGTATCGCAGCCGGCCACCCTCTTGCAGCTCTTGCAGCAGAGAACAATCCAGAGCTTGCAGCGTTTATCGACGAATGTAAGAACAACAAGGTTGCAGAAGCTGAGCTAGCGACAATGGAGAAGAAAGGTATGGCAACTGGCCTTACTGCTATTCATCCATTGAACGGCTGCGAAGTACCAGTATACGTAGCAAACTTCGTACTGATGGACTACGGTACAGGCGCGGTAATGGCTGTACCTGCACACGACCAACGTGACTACGAGTTCGCAACGAAGTACGGTCTAGACATCGTGCCAGTTATCAAGCCTGCTGATGGCAGCGAGCTAGACATCTCTGAAGCGGCATACACAGAGAAAGGCGTACTGTTCGATTCTGGTGAATTCGACGGCCTAGAATTCCAAGCGGCGTTCGATGCAATTGCAGCGAAGCTAGAAGCAGAGGGCAAAGGCACTAAGACTGTAAACTTCCGTCTACGCGACTGGGGTGTATCTCGTCAACGTTACTGGGGCGCACCAATCCCAATGGTAACGACTGAAGACGGTGAAGTTCACCCAGTACCTGCTGACCAACTACCAGTGATTCTTCCAGAAGACGTGGTAATGGACGGCGTAACGAGCCCAATCAAAGCAGACAAAGAGTGGGCGAAGACAACCTTTAACGGCGAACCTGCTCTACGTGAGACAGATACGTTCGATACGTTCATGGAATCTTCTTGGTACTACGCGCGTTACTGTTCACCACAAGCGGACGACATCCTAGACCCAGAAAAAGCAAACTACTGGCTACCAGTAGATCAGTACATCGGTGGTATCGAGCACGCTTGTATGCACCTACTGTACTCACGCTTCTTCCACAAACTACTGCGCGATGCGGGTTACGTAACGTCTGACGAACCGTTCAAGCAACTACTGTGTCAAGGCATGGTACTGGCTGATGCGTTCTACTTCGAGAACGAGAAAGGCGGCAAAGAGTGGGTAGCTCCAACAGACGTAGCCGTTGAACGTGATGGTAAAGGCCGCATTACTTCTGCTAAAGACACTGAAGGTCGTGATGTAACGCACTCAGGCATGATCAAGATGTCTAAGTCTAAGAACAACGGTATCGACCCTCAAGAAATGGTAGACAAGTACGGCGCTGACACAGTACGTCTATTCATGATGTTCGCGTCTCCAGCGGACATGACACTTGAATGGCAAGAGTCTGGCGTAGAAGGTGCGAACCGCTTCCTAAAACGTGTTTGGAAACTAGTGAAAGAGCACACAGCGAAAGGCGCAGCAGAAGCAGTAGATACCGCAGCGCTTTCTGGTGATCAAAAAGCACTTCGCCGCGACGTTCACAAAACTATCGCGAAAGTGACGGACGATATCGCTCGTCGTCAAACATTCAACACCGCGATCGCAGCGATCATGGAGCTGATGAACAAACTAGCGAAAGCGCCTCAAGAATCTGCGCAAGATCGTGCAATCCTTGACGAAGCACTGAAAGCTATTGTTGTCATGCTTTACCCTATCACTCCGCATATCTCATACGAGCTATGGGCAGCACTAGGTGAAACAGACATTGATAACGCGGCATGGCCGACGTTTGACGAAAAAGCGCTAGTTGAAGACGAAAAAACCATCGTTGTTCAAGTTAACGGTAAGCTACGTGCGAAGCTAACAGTCCCAGCGGATATCTCTAAAGACGATATCGAACAGCTTGGTCTAAACGACGAAAACGTGGTTAAGTTCACTGATGGCCTGACTATTCGTAAAGTCATTTACGTTCCAGGTAAACTGCTGAACATCGTTGCAAACTAATCACAGCTTGCAATTTGTCTCAGTTTAGCGAACTTATTTGTTAACCAAGAGTCATTAAACAGGGTAGTTCGCTACCCTGTTTATTTACCTCAAACCATTCACATGAGTGGTTTAAGGTAAATAACCCCTTCAATTTAGGATGAATACAATCAATGCGCTTTTTCTCTTTGATTAAACTACCAGTGGTATTGGTATTAGCGGGGCTTCTTTCTGCCTGTGGTTTTCACCTTCGCGGCGAGTATTCCGTACCGGAAGAGCTGCACACTATGTCTTTCTCCAGCTACGATGAATACAGTGAATTAACTCGCTATGTACGCTCTCAACTCGAACTGAACAAAGTTGAACTTGTTCAACCATCATCGACGGTACCCAACCTTCATTTGACGGAAGCGACAATCGATGAGCGTACACTATCGCTTTATCAAAATAGCCGTGCAGCAGAAAAAGAGCTGACATACGTAGTAAAATACCGTGTGACAATTCCTGGCTATGGTTCTAAAAACTTTACGACAACAGTAAACCGCAACTACCTAGACAACCCGTTGACCGCACTTGCAAAATCTGTTGAGCGTGACGTAATTGAAGACGAGATGCGCTTGCAAGCTGCAAAACAGATGATGCGCCAGTTGGGCCGTATTCGTGCCGAATATGAAGCAGGACAAATCTCTGAGCCAGCGAACAAAAACTCTTAGTCACTATGCGAATTTATGCCGATAAGCTAACGGATCATTTAACTAAACAAGTTAAACAGGTTTACTTAATCTTTGGTAATGAGCCGTTACTGATTCAAGAAAGCCGCCAAGCCATCCAAAAGGCAGCGTTTCAACAAGGTTTTGAGGAAAAACACCGTTTTGCTGTGGATGCTAGCATCGACTGGAACCAAGTTTACGACTGTTTCCAAGCGATGAGTCTGTTTTCAAACCGTCAATTGATTGAGCTTGAAATTCCTGAAAGTGGCGTGACAACCGCCGTCAGCAAAGAGCTGCAAACACTGTGTGATATGCTTCATGATGACATCATGCTCGTCATTGTTGGTAGCAAACTGACCAAAGCCCAAGAAAATGCGAAATGGTTTAAAGCATTAAGCTCAAAAGGCGATTGGGTAAGCTGCTTGTCGCCAGACCTTCAACGCCTACCTATGTTCATTCAGACACGTTGCCGCACGTTGGGACTAAAACCCGATCAGCAATCACTGCAAATGTTGGCTCAATGGCATGAAGGTAACCTATTTGCATTGACACAAAGCTTAGAGAAATTGGCCCTACTCTACCCGGATGGTGAGCTGACCATCATACGTTTAGAGGAAGCCCTAAGTCGCCATAATCACTTCACTACCTTTAACTGGATCGACGCCTTACTGGCAGGTAAAGCAAACCGTGCACAACGTATTCTTCGCCAACTTGAGGCGGAAGGGGTTGAGACCGTGATCTTGATTCGAAGTGTACAAAAAGAGTTGAGCCAACTTTTAAATATGCATCAAGACTTAAGTCAAATGGGAATGAACCAGGTATTTGAGAAATATCGAGTTTGGCAAAACAAGCGTCCACTCTATAACGCAGCACTGACCCGCTTATCAGCGAGTCGTATTTGTGCATTGCTCTCCTTGTTGGCTCAAGCCGAGATAAAAGCCAAAACTCAGTATGACGAGTCTGTATGGCCAACTATTCATCAGTTGAGCTTAGAAACCTGCTCTCCTGATATTAAGCTGGCAATTTAAAAATCAAAGCGTGATATAGTGCGCGACCTGTTTTGCAAGCAAGAATGTAAAACACTGTAGAGATAAGAGACAAACCGAGGAAAACCGAGTGCTTCGCGAAGAACTGAAAGACTTTTTAGCTGATAAAGCCGACGACATGAAAGCGGAAGACATTATCGTCCTAAATGTGGAAGATAAATCAAGCGTGACAGATTACATGATCATCTGTACTGGTACATCCAAACGCCACGTTTCATCCATCGCTGACCATGTTGCAACAGAGGTGAAAAAAGCCGGTCTTGAGCCACTAGGAATGGAAGGTGAAAACGAAGGTGAATGGGTAGTCCTTGATATGGGCGACGCCATGCTTCACGTGATGCAAGAAGAGCACCGCGAACTCTACCAGCTAGAAAAACTCTGGGGTTAATCTTTTGAAAATTCAACTAATTGCTGTTGGTACAAAAATGCCAAAATGGGTTGAGGAAGGCTTTCAAGAATATCGTCGCCGTTTCCCGCATGATATGCCGTTGGAGTTGATTGAAATCTCTGCTGGCAAACGCGGAAAAAATGCCGATATCGCTCGCATCCTGCAAAAAGAAGGGGAAGCGATGCTCGCTGCGGTACCAAAAGGCAACCGTATCGTCACGTTAGATATCCCAGGTAAAAAATGGGACACTCCTCAACTCGCTGAGCAGTTAGAAGCTTGGAAATTAGATGGCCGTGATGTATCAATATTAATCGGCGGTCCCGAAGGACTCGCTCCTGCATGCAAAGCTGCAGCAGACCAAAGCTGGTCATTGTCTGCCTTAACGCTACCCCACCCTCTAGTGCGTATCGTAATGGCAGAAAGCTTGTACCGAGCGTGGAGCATCACCGCTAACCACCCTTATCATCGCGAATAATCGTTGTTTAACTTTAGAGCCAAGCGTTAATGATTCGTAAACGCCGCAGTCAAATCCGAGATTATCAAGCCGAAGCGCGTCTGTTTGCCAGCCGCGCTATTGTTGCTTTTATCGGCATTGTTGTCTTGATGGGAGCTCTGGTTGCCAACATGTACAACATTCAGGTGAACCAGTTTCAAGACTATCAAACCCGCTCGAACGATAACCGCATCAAAGTAGTGCCTATCGCGCCTAACCGAGGTCTAATTTATGACCGAAATGGCGTTTTACTGGCAGAGAACCGTCCCGTCTTTAACTTAGAACTGACCCCAGAAAAAATTAAAGACATTGATGCAACCATCCAAGAATTACAAACTATTCTGGAAATTACACCAGACCAGATTGAACGTTTCCACCACGAGCGTAAACGGACTCGTCGATTTAAATCGGTCCCACTGCTTACCCAACTGAACGAAAAACAAGTAGCGGTATTCTCCGTCAATCAGTACCGCTTTCCAGGTGTGGAAATAAGTGCGACCTTAAAGCGCTACTACCCTTTCAGCGAAGTCTTAACCCACGTGATTGGGTATGTTTCTCGAATTAATGATCGCGACATGCAACGCCTGATCCGAGAAGAAAAAGACGCAAACTATCAAGCCACTCGCGACATTGGTAAGCTGGGTATTGAAAAATACTACGAAGACCTCTTACACGGTACAGCCGGATATCAAGAAGTCGAGGTAAACAGCCGCGGCCGAGTAATTCGTACCTTAAAGTACGTTCCACCTGTACCCGGAAAAGACATCGTTTTAAACCTTGATATCAACTTGCAGTTGTACGTACACCAATTGTTGGACGGCCGCCGAGGCAGTGCTGTAGTAATCGATCCTAGAGACAACGGCGTACTGGCTATGGTTTCAAGCCCTAGCTACGATCCTAACTCGTTCGTGCACGGAATCTCAGGTAAAGATTATCGCGCCCTTTTGAACGATAAAAACCGTCCTTTGGTCAACCGCACTACACTTGGCATTTACCCTCCTGCGTCTACCATCAAACCATTTATGGCGGTAGCCGCGCTGCAAGAAGGTGTCGTCACACCTAACACCACACGAAATGACCCTGGTTATTGGCGCATACCAAACTCCAACACACGCCCGTTTCGTGACTGGTTGCGTTGGGGACACGGGCGCGTCGATATCATTAAGTCGATCGAAGAGTCTGTTGATACCTTCTACTATCAAATCGCTTATGACATGGGTATTGACCGTATTTCGAATTGGATGATGATGTTCGGTTTTGGTGATTACACTGGCATTGATATCTACGAAGAAAGTAAGGCGAATATGCCGACTCGTGACTGGAAAATGTCTCGCCATAAAACCCCATGGTATAAAGGTGATACGATCCCTGTAGGTATCGGCCAAGGATATTGGACAGCAACACCAATGCAAATCGCCAAAGCAACCTCCGTATTAGTAAACGAGGGAGAAGTGATCGCACCTCACTTGCTCAAAGCGACGATAGAAAATGGTAACGACTTCGAAGAGCAGCAAACGACAGAATACGTGACTTACCCACCAATCAAGAATGTGCCTAAAAAGTACTGGGATATGGCGAAAGAGGGCATGCGTCGGGTAAACCATGGCACGCGCGGAACAGCTCGCCGCTCATTCTACAAAATGAATTATGAAACAGCGGGTAAATCAGGTACTGCACAGGTCTTCGGTCTGGGTGAAAACGAAGAGTACAACGCCGATGAGATCGCCGAGCACTTACGTGACCATGCGTTATTTACTGGCTTTGCACCATTTGATGATCCTAAAGTGGTCGTCACTGTAGTACTAGAAAATGCCGGTGGTGGTTCTAGTAACGGTGCCCCAGTAGTAAGGAAAATTTTTGACCGAGTCGTTCTTGGTCCAGAAGAAATTGAGCCTGAAAACAATGCGAAGAAAGAGGTAAAACAGTAATGAAGATGGATCCCTCTACAGGTAAAAATCGCGCCCTGTTTGAACGCTTCCATATCGACTTACCACTCCTACTTGGCATACTGGCCCTGATGGGGTTTGGCCTGGTGATCATGTACAGCGCCAGTGGCCAAAGTTTACTGATGATGGATCGCCAAGCCATGCGAATGGTGCTTTCACTCGTTGTGATGCTCGTCCTTGCACAGCTTTCTCCACGAACTTACGAAAGCTTGGCACCTTTGATGTTCGTTGGTGGCGTTATACTGCTTTTCGGCGTGCTGTTTTTCGGTGAAGCATCGAAAGGCGCGCAGCGTTGGCTTAACCTCGGTTTTGTGCGCTTTCAACCGTCAGAGCTATTGAAGCTCGCAGTGCCATTAATGGTGGCTCGCTATGTCGGTAGACAGCCCCTTCCACCAACGCTAAAAACACTCATTGTTGCACTGATTATGGTCTGCTTACCAACCATTCTCATTGCAAAGCAGCCTGACTTAGGTACCTCGATCCTGATCGCCGCTTCCGGTATTTTTGTTATCTTCCTCGCCGGCATTAGCTGGAAAATCATCGCTGGTGCTGCGATTGCATTAGGTGGTTTCATTCCAATTCTGTGGTTTTTCTTGATGCGAGAGTATCAAAAAGTGCGAGTTCGTACTCTATTTAACCCGGAATCTGATCCGCTAGGAGCGGGCTACCACATTATTCAGAGTAAAATTGCGATTGGCTCCGGTGGTATTTCCGGCAAAGGTTGGTTGCAAGGTACGCAGTCACAACTAGAATTTCTTCCAGAACGACACACTGACTTTATCTTTGCAGTAATTGCTGAAGAATGGGGTATGATTGGCTTCCTTTGCCTTTTAGCCATCTATCTATTTATTATTGGACGAGGTTTATATCTCGCCAGCCAAGCGCAAACCGCATTTGGACGAATGATGGCAGGCAGTATTGTACTCAGCTTCTTCGTGTATATTTTTGTAAATATTGGCATGGTAAGTGGCATCCTACCTGTAGTAGGTGTACCGTTGCCACTCATCAGTTATGGCGGCACATCAATGGTAACCTTGATGGCTGGTTTTGGTATTCTGATGTCGATTCATACGCACCGAAAAGCATTCTCTAAGGCGACCTAGACATGCAAAAACGCGCTTTATATTCCTTGGTTTTCTCTGCTCTTATTTTGGCAGGCTGTTCATCAACTAGCCAAAAAGAACAAGAAGGCCGTTACGAACTCGAATCCGATGTTGCACCGGATACACCGCTTTCAGTCGAACACATCGAGGATGCGCATCCTAAATATGAACCGTACAGCCTAGGTGGGAACAAAGATTACCACTTGCGAGGCAAAGACTACAAAATAGTTCGCAATGCGAAAGGCTTTAAAGAAAAAGGCCGCGCATCTTGGTATGGGAAAAAATTCCAAGGTCATTTGACTTCTAATGGCGAAATCTATGACATGTACTCAATGACGGCAGCGCATAAAACGCTACCGTTACCAAGTTACGTAAAAGTTACCAATACTGACAACGGCAAAACCACCATAGTACGAGTTAATGACCGAGGTCCTTTTCACGATGGCCGTATCATTGATTTAAGCTATGCCGCCGCGCACAAGTTAGATGTCATAAAAACAGGCACCGCGAACGTGGAAATTGAAGTGATCAGTATCAATCAGCCCACGGACAAAAAGTCATTAGAAGCGCACCCTAGGTACGTTATTCAAGTGGCATCATCAAAAAATGAAGAACGCGCGCGAACTTTAGGTACCGAGCTTGGTCAAAAATTGGATACAGAAACTTTCCTAGAGAGTGCGAAAGAGTCTTATCGCTTGTTGTTAGGGCCATTTACTGACTATTCCCTGACGCAAGCCACATTAGATAAAGTAAAGTTGCTCGGCTATTCGTCTGCATTTATTAAAAAACACAACACTGCCAAATGACCTCGTGTCATGAATTTCTCTTTGATCCCCCTCTTACATAACTAGGGATTCTGATAAGATGTCTGCAGTTAACCCAAAAATTTGAATTACCATGAATAAAAATAAGTTTGTGAAATCTATTCTCGTTTCTTCGGTTGCCCTTTCTGCAACTTTCGCTCAATCTGCTCTTGCATCACCTATCGTTGTTCCAGATGCCCCTCAAATCGCGGCGAAGGGCTACGTGCTGATGGATTACCATTCAGGTAAAGTACTGGCAGAGAAAGAGATGAACACAAAATTGTCTCCAGCTAGTCTGACTAAGATGATGACCAGCTATGTAATCGGCCAAGAGCTAGCGCGTGGTAATATCTCAGAAGATGATGATGTCACCATCAGTAAAAATGCGTGGGCGAAAAACTTCCCTGATTCATCAAAGATGTTCATTGAAGTAGGCACAACAGTTAAAGTACGTGACCTGAACCGAGGTATCATCGTCCAGTCAGGTAACGATGCCTGTGTTGCGATGGCAGAACATATTGCAGGTTCAGAAGATGCATTTGTTGACCTAATGAACGCTTGGGCCAACACATTGGGTATGACTAACTCGCACTTTGCCAACGTTCATGGCTTAGATAACGCAGAATTGTACTCAACACCATACGACATGGCACTGCTAGGTAAAGCACTTATCCGTGACGTACCAAATGAGTACCGAGTGTACTCAGAGAAGAAATTTACTTACAACGGCATCACCCAATACAACCGTAACGGTCTACTTTGGGATAAGAGCATGAACGTTGACGGCATCAAAACGGGTCACACAAGTAATGCGGGTTACAGCCTAGTAAGTTCAGCAACTGAAGGTCAAATGCGCTTGGTTGCGGTCGTTATGGGTACTAAAGATGCCAATGCTCGTAAGTCAGAAAGCAAAAAGCTGCTAAGCTACGGCTTCCGTTTCTTCGAAACAGTGGCACCGCACAAAGCAGGTGAAACGTTCGTAGAAGAAAAAGTGTGGATGGGTAACAAAGACACCGTAGCACTGGGTCTTGACCAAGATACTTACGTAACACTACCGCGTGGTGAAGCGAAAAACCTAAAAGCAAGCTTCGTCCTTGAAAAAGAGCTAGAAGCCCCAATTAATAAAGGTGATGTAGTTGGTAAGCTATACTATCAGATCGATGGTGAAGATATTGCCGAGTACCCACTAATGGCACTAGAAACCGTAGAGCAAGGTAGTCTATTTAGCCGCATGTGGGATTACATCGTATTGTTATTCAAGAGCTTCTTCTAAAAAGAACGTTAGAGTAGCAAACTTATTCGCAAAGCCGCCTGAATGGGCGGCTTTTTAAGTTTGAGCTCCTCGTCTTGAGTTCCCCCTAATTTGACTGTACTATTTCGCACCGCAACGAATATCTACTGGAGTTATCGATATGCTAACCATCAACTCTGATGCAAAATTAAAAGACCTGCTTGAGTTCCCTTGTTCATTTACTTACAAGGTAATGGGTCATGCAAAGCCTGAACTTCCAGAGCTTGTTCTTGAAGTTATTCAGCGCCATGCTCCAGGTGACTACAGCCCGACCGTTAAACCAAGTGCTAAGGGCAACTACCACTCTGTGTCAATCAACATTACTGCAACCTCTATCGAGCAGGTTGAGACACTGTACAAAGAGTTAGGTGAAATTGACATCGTACGCATGGTTCTATAATTTTTTGATATATTAAATTTTTTTTGAAAGCAGCCTTGGCTGCTTTCTTTTTATTTATCAAAGAGATAACGAGGCTTTACATCGCTTTCAGTTAAAAATCTGTTACGCAGCGGTAGAGCATCAGGGTTATCCGGTTTATAATCCAAAAACTTTATATATTAGCAACAGGAATTCCCATGCAACACCAACTTGTTGTAAAACGACTTGGCCGCCAAGACTATGAGCCTGTATGGAAGGCGATGCATGAGTTCACCGACCAACGCACAGAAGAAACCCGTGATGAAGTCTGGTTGGTAGAACATAACCCAGTATTTACGCAAGGACAGGCAGGTAAAGCTGAGCACTTGATTAACACTGGCGATATTCCTGTTGTACAAAGTGATCGCGGAGGCCAGGTTACGTATCATGGCCCTGGTCAGTTGGTCGCCTACTTCTTGATCAACCTACGCCGCAAAAAATTAGGTGTACGAGATCTCGTTACCACAATCGAGAACCTCGTGATCAACACGCTAAAAGCATACAATATTGACTCAGCCGCGCGACCTGACGCACCAGGTGTCTACGTTGCCGGTAAGAAAATATGCTCTCTCGGTTTACGCATTCGTAAAGGGTGCTCGTTTCATGGTTTAGCCTTGAACGTAAATATGGATTTAACACCGTTTCTGCGTATTAACCCTTGTGGTTATGAAGGTATGGAAATGGTTCAGGTCAGCCAATTTGGCGGCCCAGACAATGTAGAAGCCGTAGAAAAACAATTAATAGAAGAACTCGTTACTTTGCTCGATTATGAGCAAGTAGAATTCAGCACAGAAGCACCTTCTCAAGGTAATAAAGCATGAGCAAACCAATCCAGATGGAAAAAGGCGTTAAATATCGTGACGCCGATAAAATGGCATTGATTCCCGTAAAGAACATGCCTACAGAGCAGAAAGAAGTGCTACGTAAGCCTGATTGGATGAAGATCAAGCTACCAGCCGACAGCCAACGAATTCAAGACATCAAAGCGGCGATGCGTAAGAATAAACTTCACTCCGTATGTGAAGAAGCATCTTGCCCGAACCTAGCGGAATGTTTTAACCACGGTACAGCAACCTTCATGATCTTAGGTGCTATTTGTACTCGTCGTTGTCCTTTCTGTGACGTTGCTCATGGCCGCCCATTACCACCGGAAGCAGAAGAGCCTCAAAAACTGGCGAAAACCATTGCCGATATGAAGCTGAAATACGTAGTAATCACTTCTGTTGACCGTGACGATCTGCGTGACGGCGGTGCACAACACTTTGCCGATTGTAACCGCGAGATCCGTGCGTTAAACCCGCATATTAAGATTGAAACACTGGTTCCTGACTTCCGTGGTCGCATGGATGTAGCGCTTGATCTAATGAAAGACAATCCGCCAGATGTCTTCAACCACAACTTAGAAACCGCGCCACGTCTTTACCGTAAAGCTCGCCCAGGTGCGAACTACAAATGGTCACTTGAGCTCCTTAAGAAGTTCAAAGAGCAGCATCCAGATGTACCGACCAAGTCTGGTTTGATGATGGGTCTTGGTGAAACCAAAGAAGAAATCATCGAAGTACTGAAAGATCTACGCGCACACGGCGTAACGATGCTGACTCTAGGCCAGTATTTAGCGCCAAGCCGTCACCACTTGCCAGTAGAACGTTACGTTCCACCATCAGAGTTTGACGAGCTAAAAGAAGTTGCACTAGAACTTGGCTTCACGCATGCAGCGTGTGGTCCATTTGTTCGCTCTTCTTACCATGCCGATATGCAGGCTCAAGGTATCGAGATTAAGTAAGCTCTCGTTTGTTTTCAAAAGAAAGGTTGGCTCAGTGCCAACCTTTTTTGTATCTGTCAAATGATGATAAAAAGCCATTCTACCTCCGTCATTCTGAACAGCGAGGAACGAGCGTGATTCAGAATCTGTTTTCAGAATACTGATGATTTTTAGGGAAACGCTGAGTAAAAGAGTGTGCCTCAACAAGATTCCTGCTCTCGCCTAGGCTCGTCGGAATGACGCGGTTTGGATATATTGAAAGGGACAGTGTTGGTAGCCATCTCCTTATCACACACTCTTCGCTATATCTCATTCCAAACGCCAGACAAACAAAAAGGCCCTCAATTGAGGACCTTTAGTATATCAATGTTCAAAATAGATGAGTCGAGTTCTAGGAGAACACACGGAGTTTGCGCGAGCAAATGAGTATGTTCGACACCGAAATCGACTCACTCGATGAAAAGCAGTTATGCGTAAACTGGTAGACGCTTACAAATTTCTAGCACTTTCTGTTTAGTCGCTTCGATAACTTCTTCGTTGCCGATGTTATCTAGAACGTCACACATCCAGTTTGCTAGCTCTTTTGCATCTTCTTCAGTGAAGCCACGGCGAGTGATCGCTGGCGTACCTACACGAATACCAGACGTTACGAATGGGCTGCGTGGGTCATTTGGTACTGAGTTCTTGTTTACAGTGATGTTTGCTGCACCTAGTGCCGCGTCTGCGTCTTTACCAGTGATATCTTTGTCGATTAGGTCAACAAGGAACAAGTGGTTTTCTGTACCGTTAGATACGATTTTGTAGCCACGCTCTTGGAACTGACCAACCATTGCTTTTGCGTTTTTCACTACGCGAGCTTGATAAGCTTTGAACTCTGGCTCCATCGCTTCTTTGAACGCTACTGCTTTACCAGCGATAACGTGCATTAGAGGACCACCTTGACCACCAGGGAACACTGCTGAGTTCAGTTTCTTGTACATATCTTCGCCAGCATTTGACAAGATAAGACCACCGCGAGGACCTGCTAGTGTTTTGTGCGTCGTTGTTGTTACCACGTGAGCATGCGGTACTGGTGTTGGGTATTCACCGGCAGCGATAAGACCAGCTACGTGCGCCATATCAACAAATAAGTAAGCACCTGCTTTGTCAGCGATTTCACGCATGCGTTTCCAATCAACGATTTGCGAGTAAGCAGAGAAACCACCGATGATCATCTTAGGTTTGTGTTCAAGTGCTAGCTGTTCCATCTCGTCGTAGTTGATTTGACCAGCTTCATCGATACCGTAAGGGATAACGTTGTAGTGCTTACCAGAGAAGTTTACTGGTGAACCGTGAGTTAGGTGACCACCGTGCGCTAGGCTCATGCCTAAAACTGTATCGCCTGGGTTAAGAAGCGCCATGTAAACTGCGCTGTTTGCTTGAGAACCTGAGTGAGGCTGTACGTTAGCGTACTCACAACCAAATAGTTGGCATGCACGCTCAATTGCTAGTGCTTCAGCTTTATCTACGTACTCACAACCGCCGTAGTAACGCTTACCTGGGTAGCCTTCAGCGTATTTGTTCGTTAGCTGAGAACCTTGCGCTTCCATTACACGTGGGCTTGTGTAGTTTTCAGAAGCGATAAGTTCAATGTGTTCTTCCTGGCGAAGGGTTTCTTCCTGGATAGCTGCGAACAGTTCCGCATCGTAATCTGCGATGTTCATATCACGCTTAAGCATCTGTATCTCCTGACTCAGATTAGTACTGAAAGTTGCAAAAAAACTGTTGAATGACCCAACGCAAACGTTTTCGTCACCCTAATGGCGCGCATTCTACATAATTTGATTTAGGTCATAAAGAGAAATTTACAATTTTTCTCATGCAGTTTTTTCATGATGACAAGCAATGTTTACCATGCCAGCATTGCAATCGCATAACGACAATCTATTGCCTGTCAAATTTGTGCTTTACACCCTGTAAAACAGCAATTACATAGGTTTACCGTAAATTTTACCCTCTAGCTACCGAAAAGATCATCTTTTTACTACTATGCACGCCTTATTTATCACTAATGACTGCAACATTGATGGAAAAACACTCATTAAAAGAAGACTGGATAGCGATTCTCACGGGTACCTTTTTAGTAGCTCAAGGCGTTTTCTTTCTCCAATCCGCGAACCTTCTAACGGGAGGCACGACTGGATTGGCTCTGCTTATTAGCCAATTTACACCTTTTACCTTTGGTGTGCTGTACTTTTTAGCAAACAGTCCTTTTTACTTACTAGCATGGAAACGCTTCGGCCGTCATTTCGCCATTAATAGTGCCATTTCTGGCGCGTTGGTTTCTATCTTTGCCGATCATCTTTATTTGCTAATCTCGCTCGAATCGGTAAATGAAGTTTATTGCGCCGTCGCAGGCGGACTTTTAATGGGGCTTGGTATGCTGATCCTATTCCGACATCGCTCCAGCTTGGGTGGCTTTAACGTGCTGTGTTTGTTTATCCAAGACAAATTTGGCATTTCAGTTGGCAAAAGCCAAATGGCAATCGATGCATGTATCCTGTTTGCTTCATTCTTCTTTGTCACACCAGAAGTGATTGGCCTTTCAATTTTGGGGGCGTTTGCACTCAATCTCGTGTTAGCGATGAACCACAAACCGCACCGCTATTCCGTGACCTACGGTTCATAAATTTTTGATAATGATTGAAGCGCGATTTATAAGATTTCGCGCTCCAATCGCTATATAATACTTCGCGATTTCCAAATAGATCGGTACGGTATGCGCGACTTTCTGCAACAAGCTAAACAGACTCACAGTTGTATTGCGATTGGAGAGCTGATCTATAACCCGAAGACACAGACCCTTCATCAAGATGCTATCGCGATTGATCTTGAACCTCGCACCATTGAATTATTAGAACTGCTGTTAACAAGCGTTGGCCACCCACTCTCTGCTGACACCATTATTGAAACCATTTGGCAGAGCAAGTTCATCTCTAAGAATGTGCTCACGAACCGCATTAGCACCTTACGTGCCCTGCTACAGCAGTACTTACCCGAATACGATGCCGCTAAGCTCTTGGTCACTTACCCCCGCAAAGGCTACTTTCTTAACCCTGCCAATATTCGTTTAGTGCCACCAGCGAAAAACCATCGGCGCGTTATCTCAACCCAGGTGGCGAGTAATAAGAACTTCAAGCTGATTTTTGCTTACAGCTTATGTGCCATACTTGCGGTATGTAGCATGACACTCGCAAGCTTGTTATGGCAACGCCAAGAAATCTCAACACAACAAACACGTCATCAACTACTGATTCCCAAAGTCGAGCTACTACTCAACCGTGTCGATTCAATCGGCTCTCAGGCGCGAAAATACCGCATACTGGTCAAAGCCATCTTGCTGCAACAACAGGTCGAATATCCATACACCGACATCGCCAACCAAGATGCTCCCAGTTACTTTCTTGATCCTATCGGTCATACGCCATATTTCCCTGGCGCACGAAACATGCAGACCAGCGACTACGAGCTCAATATCGAGTTAAAAGACGGCGCAGAGCAAGGCATCTTGAAAGCGCAGATGAACCTTATTTATCCTGCGACGGGCAAGCTGGCGTTTCGCAATGAGTACACACTGCGTTTATCTGACCTACAATCGGATATTTTCCAAATGCACTCGGATGTCGCGCAATACTTCAATCTGCCTGCACCTTCGGCAAGTACGTGGCAGCTTTCGGATCTTCACAAAAAAATGTTATTCGAGAATGCCTTTTCTAGCCAACCTCTCCGACAATCTGATGAGTTTGCGGCTATAACAACGGCAAGACATCTCGCCTTATACGAGCACGAACATCAAAAGCTGGAAGCGTATTTAACTCAAGTACAATCGTCGTTTGATGTTTTGCCAGATGAGCTGAGCCTCTGGTTAGGTCTATTGCATTTCAAATTAGGTAACTTAGACAGGGCAAAAGCCCTGTTAACGACACCAGATGGCGACTCACGTATCCAAAACGCACTGATTTATACCTTTGTGTCTCACATTGCTTACAAGCAGAACAAACTTGAACAGTTCCGTCTCAACTACATGGAATCACTGGTGGCGCTGCTGCGCGTTTTACCTTCCGAAACCTTGTTTGAGCGTCTTTCTCAATCTGAATCAAAAGAGACTTGCCTCCAACCGTGGAAAACGTTGCATGTTAGTGTGACCGATCAAGAAATCATAAGCCGATGGAAAGCGCTCATTAACGAGTATTGCACTAATGTAGCCAACGAAATAAATCCAAATAAAACAAAGACCTAAATATAAAATTAAGCTTTCATTAACCCCTGTTATCTTTTGTTTTTTGCCCTTTTTCTCTCGCTGAACTTAGCATGCTCGCATTCAAGCAACGGCCCAACATGAAGCGGCCTTATCAATCAGGAATGTAAACCATGCTAAACAAAATGACGCTTATCGCAGCAGCAACTCTGGCTCTTTACGGCTGTGGCGGAGGTTCGTCTTCTGGCAGTGCGAATCCAAACAAAGTGCCTCAAGAAAGTTTCGACGTCTCGATTCACAACTCCATTTTCGCTCCTGTACCAAACACACAATTGAGCTATTCGTTTAGCTTGGATGGCCAACCAGAGGGCGACATGAAACTGAGCTTCCAAGCGATGGATAGCGAGCAAATATTGGCAGCATTGGCACAAATCCCAAACAGCGAGGCAATGGTCCAGTTGGTTAATGACTTGATGAACTACGGCGCCGAACAGTTCTACTATTCAGACGAGCAGTACAACGACGACGAAGAGAGCAATACGCTTTACTTTGCAGGATCAGATGGTGCACTCCATGAAATCACTGACGCTTATTTCATTGGTCATCAGTTTATTGCCATGCTTATGCACAGCGGTCCGATTTTCCGCCTAAACGGTGACGACGTAAAAGAGAAAAGCCCGAATATTGACATCGGTGAAGAAACTATGTCTCTGCAAACCACTCTTACAGGCTACTCAGTTCACAACCTACTAGACCGTTTTGAAGAGCATGAGTGGGTACAAAACCTTCCTATGACAGCATCTTGCCAAGTGGTTTGGCAACAGCAAATCCGAGAAACTGGCGTGCGTAAAGCGTTCTCGATCTCAGGCAAGAAAATTGAAGCGGCATACCTGATGGAAGAGAACATCTACAACCTAAACTGTGATGATATGGACTCAATGGAGTTCGCCACTTCGGCAGAACGTTGGTTTAATCCGAGCTTAGGTCTGATAGAACAAATTGAACTGCTGAAAGTACAACAAGTACAAATCAACGAAGAGAAAGTGCAGCTAACAGCGATTGAAACAAAATAAGCTTGCATTTTTTATAGATATCTCAATAAAAGAAGGCTTTGGGGAGCACACCAAAGCCTTCATCTCGAACATCAATCTTAGGGGTGATGACACCCGAGTTTATTCTTCTATCAATAAAATACGAGTTTCGTAAGGTCGTAACACTTGATGGTTTGACGCGACTGCGCTCGCTGAGTTTTGATAGTTAGATAGCAAGTTTTTCGCTTTACTCATATCAAAACGTTCTGGCAGAACGCATTCCACCTCTTCAGCATAGTAGTTATTGATACACAGCAGCGTTTGCTTATCGTTCTGACGAGCGTAAGCGAAAATACGTTTGTGCTCTGGCAGTAAATCTTCATAACGGCCATCGGTGATGACTGGAACCTGTTTACGCAGTTCAATCAGACGCTTGTAAAAGTAGAACACCGAGTTCAAATCGGCAACCGCAGCTTCAGCATTGATTTCAGAGTAATTCTGCGCCACTTCAAGCCACGGCGTTCCCTCAGTAAAGCCCGCGTGTTTTGCACTGTTCCATTGCATTGGTGTACGTGAATTATCACGCGACTTCTGTGCCAAGATCGCCATCATATCGTCATGAGATACACCATCACGGTTGACCATGATGTCGTACATGTTAGTACTTTCAACATCACGATATTGGCTGATTTCGGTATAACCCGGGTTGGTCATGCCGATCTCTTCCCCCTGGTAAACATAAGGTGTGCCTTGCATCATGTGCACTGATGCCGCAAGCATCTTGGCAGATTCAACACGGTATTGCTCGTCGTTACCTAATCGGCTCACAACGCGTGGCTGGTCGTGGTTACACCAGAACAGCGCCCCCCACCCTTTGCCATTTAAGCCCGTTTGCCAATGATTGAAGATCTGTTTTAACTGAATGAAATCAAACGGCGCTTTGGTCCATTTTTCACCATTTGGATAATCGACTTTCAGATGATGGAAGTTGAACACCATGGATAGCTCTTTGCCGTCTAGCGAAGAATATTGCTGGCAGTGCTCTAGCGTAGTGGAAGACATTTCACCCACCGTCACGCTGCCGTATTTTTGAAACACAGATTCGCTAATCTCTTGAAGGTATTCGTGCACACGTGGACCATCCGTGTAGAAACGACGACCATCACCAATATCGTCACTTGGAAAATCTTGCTGCTTGGAAATCAGGTTGATAACGTCGAGACGGAAACCATCGACACCTTTGTCTGCCCAGAAGCTGATGACTTCTTTCACTTCTTCACGCACTACTGGGTTTTCCCAGTTTAAGTCCGCTTGCTCTTTAGCAAAAAGGTGCAAATAGTACTGGCCTGTTTTTTCATCCAGCGCCCAAGCGTTACCACCAAACTTAGATTGCCAGTTGTTTGGTTCTACACCATCTACCGGATCTTTCCAAATGTAGTAATCACGGTATGGGCTGTTTTTATCACCCAGTGCGGATTGGAACCACTTGTGTTCTGTCGACGTGTGGTTCACTACAATGTCCATGATAATACGAATGCCCAACTGATGCGCTTCTGCTAGCAAAGTATCGAAATCTTCCATAGTGCCGAACTCAGGGTTGATCGAGTAGTAATCGGATATGTCATAACCGTTGTCGATCATTGGTGATTGGTAAACCGGCGTCAGCCAAATCGCATCCACACCAAGATGCTTAAGATAATCCAGCTTAGAAATGATCCCTTTGATGTCGCCCGTGCCTTTACTGCCACTGTCACAAAAGCTTTTTGGGTAAATTTGATAGATGGTTGCGGTTTTCCACCAGCTCTCATCATGCTTGGTCATAGCCATTTCTAACACTCACTTACCAGTAATCGGAAACTTAAAATTTGAAAAGAAAAATAGGAGGAGGCAGCCAAGTCACTGCCTCAAATAGAATTACGCGTTTGCAGGCTCAAGCTCACCTTTGGCTTGTGCACGCTTATAAAGAATTAACGTTAATGCAGCAGGTACTAGCATTGCGACTAACATAGCCAAAGCAAAAATGCCCCAGAACTGCGGTTGGATAGACAAGATGCCCGGCAAACCGCCCACACCGATACCGTTCGCCATTACGCCCGCACTACCACAAATAGCAGCAGCACACGCACTACCGATCATCGCGCTCAGCATTGGGAACTTGTATTTCAAGTTGATGCCGTACATCGCCGGCTCGGTCACACCAAGGTAAGCAGAGATAGCCGCAGGTACTGAGATATCACGCTCGCCATGTTTTTTACTGATGATAATGATGCCGACGACCGCAGACGCTTGAGCAATATTTGAAAGCGCAATCAGAGGCCAAATTGGCGTGCCGCCTAGCTCTTGCATTAATTGAAGGTCAACCGCGTTGGTGGTGTGGTGAATACCAGTAATGACCAATGGCGCGTATAGGAAGCCGAAGATGGTTGAGCCAATCATTGCGAAGTCACCTGTCATGGCTGCTTTTGCTGCGAAAGCAACACCATCACCCAACATACGACCGAATGGGCCAATGATAGAGTGCGCAAGAATCACAGACACAATGATAGAGACAAACGGCACAACCACTAGGTAAAGGTAAGACGGAATGATGCGTTTTAAGTTGGTTTCAATAAACGCCAGTGCCATACCAGCGAGCATTGCCGGAATCACTTGCGCTTGGTAGCCCACTTTCTCGATGGCGAATAAGCCAAAATCCCACACTTCGGGTACTTGCTTACCAATTAGGTAGGCGTTCATTAACTGTGGCGAAACCAGCGTGACACCCAATGTGATACCCAAAATCGGAGTACCGCCGAGTTTTTTCACTGTCGACCAACACACGCCAACTGGTAGGAAGAAGAAGATTGCTTCACCAATTAGCCATAGGAAAGAGTGTACCGTTGCCCAAAACTGGCTGATTTCCGTTAGCGTTTGACCATCAAACATCTTGATGTCGCCAATCACGTTACGGAAGCCAAGAATCAGACCACCGGTGATGATCGCAGGTAGCAGTGGTACAAAGATTTCAGCAAGGTGGGAAATACCACGCTCAACGATGTTCATGTTTTGACGAGCAGCGTTCTTAGATTCATCTTTGCTCGATTCACTTTTGCCGCTTAGCTCGATCAGTACTTTGTAAACTTCATCAACTTCAGTGCCGATGACGACCTGAAATTGACCTGCGTTGGTAAAGCAGCCCTTCACCATAGGCAGTGCATCTAACTGTTTTGTATCGGCTTTGTCAGTGTCATTCAACACGAAACGCAAGCGAGTTAAGCAGTGGCTTACACTGGCAATATTGTCCGATCCCCCGACCAGCTCAATAAGACGCTGTACATCTTGACGCGCAATCTTACTCATAACTTTGTCCACCCTGTATTGGATACATTCGATTCATCATTTTGTTTTTATAAATGGGAACATTCCCATTTCTTAATTTTAATATTGCCATTCGAAGACAAAAAACAAAATGGGAACAGTCCCATTAATTGAGAATGATCACAGTATAATTTTAGAGCAGATCGTTTTAGTGTGGATTAACAAACGATAGGCTGTTGAGTAAAGTGAACCACTTCCTCATCGCCATTTAATTGATTGATCAGCATGTTAGCGGACTTCTCACCTGCAAGGGTATAACCTGGGTCGACACTAAATACTTTAGGGAAAAGGAAAGAGAGCAATTCATTACCACCAACACCTGTCACAACCACGTCTTCACGTCCTAACTCTTGAAGACGCTTAATCACGCCCAACGCGATAGTGTCACTGGCGCACACGATGGCCTGAGTATCAGATTGAAGGACTTTGTCTACCAACTGATAAGCACTTTCATGGCTCAACTTACCCGTTTGGAAACAAGGTGCAATTTGCTTGCGTTGACACCAAGCTTTATAAGCATTTAGACGAGCTAAGCCAGTGGTTTTGTCTTCAGGATCAACACCAATATAAGCAATGCGAGATAAAGATTGCTGCTCAAGGTGAGACAAAGCCATGTCTATCACACCTTGGTTATCGTAGTTGATCGAGGAAACCATTTGCGTGTCCATCGCGATCACGACGATACGATTCCCCCACTCCGCCAATGCTCGCTCATCACATCCAGTAAAGCCAAACACGATCACCCCATCGACGTTGCGACGTTTAAGCACATCCAAATGCTCATTGGTTTTATCGCGATCGAATTGGCTTTCCATGATCACCGCATCATAACCAGCGGAATACAAAGCATTGAGCATGGTACCAACGGCGCGATTTTCTGATGGTGAGTCTAAACGGGAGATGATAACCCCAATGACTTTTTGGCTGCCACCACGCATCGACTGCGCCGACTTTGATGGGACGTAGCCTGATTCACGAATGATTTGCTCTACCTTCTCACGCGTTTGCGGTTTTACCTTGGGATCGTTAGTAAGCACACGGCTTACTGTTGATTTGCCCACGCCTGCCAATTTTGCGATATCAAGAATGGTGAGTTTTTTGCTCATAAGTGTTCAGATTAAAAGAAGGAATCAAACAAAAGGGAAGCAGTGGCTTCCCTTATCTCAGTCAGTAATGAAGATTACTTGTTTAAGTACGCAGGCACATCTGCAATGCTATCTAATACTACCGTTGCAATGGCTTCGCCCTGTTCCGTTACTGGCTTACCAGTGCGAACCAAAATCTTAGTGCCAACGCCTGCCGCTTCTGCTGCCATCATGTCTTCAGCTTTATCGCCGATCATCACAGATTTCTCCATGTCGATCTTCAAGAAGTCACGCGCAGAAATGAACATGCCTGGTTTTGGCTTACGGCACTCACAATCTTGCTTGTACTCGCCAATGCCATGTTCTGGATGATGTGGACAGTAATAGATACCATCGAACTCAACACCTTTATCAGCAAAGTTCCAATCCATCCATTGAGTCAGAGACAAGAAACGGTCTTCACTGAATTTACCGCGTGCGATGCCCGATTGATTCGTCACTAACACTAGAAGGTAGCCTTTATCTTTTAGCGCTTTCGTCGCTTCAAATACACCATCAATGTACTCAAAATCATGTTCGTCATGAACGTAGCCGTGGTCAACGTTTATCACGCCATCACGATCGATAAAAACAGCAGGTTTTGCCAAAACGTATTTCTCTATTAACTCGGTTTAATCAGATTATTACATACCTTATAAACTTCAACACTATCTAATTCATTCTAGGCCTCGACAAAACGGTTGATTTGTTGGGCAAGAATCGGTAAATCTGAGGGTGCCCTGCCGTCTACCTCCTCCTTTCTATCTATACATCTCCGTTTCGAAACAGAACATCCATACATTTAGACGTCTAGACGTAAAAATATCTATTGACTTCATTCAGCTTAACCCATAGCATCAACTGAAAATTGAGATAAAGCTCAACATTAAGTTCTGTCAAAGGCCGTTTTTGACAGCGAAGTTCCCCGTATCTTTGGGCAGGTTGAAACATGATAGAAATAAAAAACGTCAATAAAGTGTTCTACCAAGGCAGTAAGGAAATCCTTGCCCTGAAAGACATTAACCTACACATCGACAAAGGCACCATCTTTGGTGTTATCGGTTCATCAGGTGCTGGTAAAAGTACGCTGATTCGCTGCGTAAACATGTTAGAAGCGCCGACCTCTGGTTCCATCATCGTTGATGGTGTGGATCTAACCAAACTCAGCAAAAAACAACTAGTCGAAACACGCCGTAACATTGGCATGATCTTCCAGCACTTTAACCTGCTTTCGTCTCGTACTGTGTTTGATAATGTAGCACTGCCACTAGAACTGGCAGGTAAAGACAAATCGCAAATCACAACAAAAGTAACTGAGTTGCTAAAGCTTGTAGGCTTAGCCGACAAACACGAGAGCTACCCATCTAACTTAAGTGGCGGCCAAAAACAGCGTGTGGCAATTGCTCGTGCATTGGCATCCGATCCTAGCGTGCTGCTTTGTGATGAGGCCACTAGTGCGCTAGACCCGGCAACAACTCAATCTATCCTTGAGTTATTGAAAGAGATCAACCGCAAACTCAACATCACGATTTTACTTATCACTCACGAA
The DNA here is from genome assembly GCF_023161825.1 of Vibrio sp. 2CM40D. Taxonomy (NCBI): domain Bacteria; kingdom Pseudomonadati; phylum Pseudomonadota; class Gammaproteobacteria; order Vibrionales; family Vibrionaceae; genus Vibrio; species Vibrio sp. 2CM40D. Next base: position 146,717 of record NZ_JALNTL010000009.1, on the reverse strand, counting down.
ATGGAAGTCGTAAAAAGTATCTGTCACGAAGTAGCAATCATCGGTGGTGGTGAGCTGGTGGAAAAAGGCACCGTTGGCGATATTTTTGCGCACCCTAAGACAGAGCTAGCGCACCAATTCATTCGCTCAACGCTGGATCTTTCCATTCCTGAAGATTACCAAGCTCGTCTGCAAGCAGAGCGTGTTGATGGCAGCTACCCGTTGGTTCGCTTAGAGTTTACTGGCGCAACCGTCGATGCACCGTTAATGTCGCAAATTTCTCGTAAATACAATATTGATGTGAGTATTTTGAGTTCCGACCTTGATTACGCTGGTGGCGTGAAATTCGGCATGATGGTCGCAGAGCTATTTGGTAACGAAGAAGATGACAACGCAGCTCTTGAATACCTGCGTAAGCACAACGTAAAAGTAGAGGTACTTGGTTATGTCCTTTAATACGATTTCTGAATGGCTGAGCTTAAACAGCAAACTACTTTTAGGTGCAACGTGGGAAACGCTTTACATGGTTGCGGTTGCCGGATTAGTCGGCTTTGCTGTGGGTATTCCATTAGGCGTAATCCTCCATATTACTAAGAAAGGCGGCCTACTTGAAAACACCAAACTAAATAGCGGCTTAGGCGCTATCGTTAACATTGGTCGTTCTGTGCCATTCCTCGTACTGATGGTTGCGATTATTCCAGTGACAAAAATGCTAGTTGGAACCTTTATCGGTACAACCGCAGCAATCGTCCCACTGACTATTGGCGCCATTCCTTTTGTCGCTCGTCTTATTGAAGGTGCTTTATTAGAAGTACCGACAGGCTTGGTGGAAGCAGCGCAGTCAATGGGGGCGACACCAACACAGATCATCACAAAAGTTCTACTACCTGAAGCAATGCCGACTATTGTTAACTCAGTAACGATTACCTTGGTCACTCTCGTTAGCTACTCAGCTATGGCGGGTACGGTAGGCGGCGGCGGCCTAGGTGACGTAGCCATTCGTTACGGTTTCCACCGCTACGATGTAACTATCATGGCCGTGACTGTCGTGATGTTGATTGTTCTAGTACAGATTATTCAGTCTATCGGTGACGCAGTGGTGCGCCGTGTAGACCACAGATAAGTATCAAAAATACAAATTATAAGGAGATAAAGATGAAATTTAGCCTTAAAGGTCTTTTGACTGTAGCAACGGCTGCCTCTGCTCTTGCTCTAGCGGGTTGTGGCGACAAAGAAGTAGACGTAAACAAAGTAAAAGTTGGCGTTATTGCTGGTGCTGAAGCACAAGTAGCCGAAGTTGCCGCTAAAGTAGCAAAAGAGAAATACAACCTAGACGTTGAGCTAGTAACATTTACCGATTACGTAACACCAAACGCCGCTCTGGATGATGGTTCAGTAGACGCGAATGCGTTCCAACACAAACCATACCTAGATCAACAAGTGAAAGACCGCGGCTACAAACTGGCTATCGCGGGTAACTCATTCGTTTACCCTATTGCTGGTTACTCAAAGCAAGTAAAATCAATTGATGAAATTCAAGATGGCGCACGCATCGCAGTACCAAACGACCCAACTAACCTAGGTCGCTCACTACTGCTTCTTGAGCAACAAGGTTTGATTACGCTACGTGATGGCGTTGGTCTACTCGCTACAGTACGTGACATCGTAGGCAACCCTAAAAATATCGAAATCATTGAACTAGAAGCCCCACAGCTTCCGCGTTCATTGGATGACGTAACGCTATCTATCATCAACACCACTTACGCAAGCTCTATCGACCTATCGCCAGAGCGTGACGGCGTGTTCGTTGAAGATAAAGACTCACCATACGTAAACCTAATTGTCGCTCGCGAAGAAAATGTTAATGCGCAAAACGTACAAAACTTCGTAAAAGCTTACCAAACGGAAGAAGTTTACGAAGCGGCAAAAGAGCTGTTCAAAGGCGGTGTTGTGAAAGGTTGGTAATCCCACTTTTCAAAACATGACTGAAAACAACGTTCTAAACATAAACGTTCTAAACACAAAAGGGCTGATGTGAAAACATCAGCCCTTTCTATTTGTCTATCTACCCATTTAAGTAGCTTCAATTCGCTACTTAAGATGGTCCCAAGAGATATTCGACACGATTCGGCAGTCATCACACTTAAAATGAAATATGTCATGTAGTGGCTCATCGAGTAGCCACTCGCCATCGCATTTTGGACACTTGCGCGCTTTCTCGCTCTCCAGCGACTGACCACCGACACGATACTGGTAATAGTACGTAGGGATCTTCGTGATGTATTCGATACGGCCACGTAAGTCCCAACCTCGGCGAAACAGCACACTATCCACATCGCAAATTTCGTGCAGCGCCGCATGTTCCGCTCGGCAACCCCCTGCCATTTGGATTTCATCACACGCTTGCCACTCAGTCTGCCACTTAATGACGGCTTTATGGTCTCCATTAAGTGTTGGCTCATTACGATACAAAGGAATTGGCAACAGGGTTTCACCACTTCGCAAAGGCGAACACGTATGAACATAAGTCGTGTACAACACTTGCCAGCTAGGTGTCTCTTCTTCGGCTGCTTGTTCTGAATTCAAATCACGCCCCAGCATGCGCATTTTCGGTGCAAGCAAAGACGCATCCGACAAACGGTTCATGCACACTTTGACGAAATCTGAGTGATAACGTGGATGCAAGCTGTCTTGTTCTGGGCAAACAACACGAACGAAAAATTCACCTTCTCCCATCACTATTGGGAATTCACGACCTAATACTTGGCCGTTGTAACGCAGAGCATCCATCAAGCCATTAATGGCTTTGTCTACCGCGCTGACGGTGGTGTTATCAAAACACTCAAACTGCAACTCAACAACATACATACTTAGACGGCAGCCTCTAACTTATTCAAGAACTCAACCAATGAATCTGCCAATACATCACGTTTAGAGGTGCCCAAACGCTCTAGAATCACATTGCCAGTGAGGTTACAAATAGAAATCACATCCATTTCCTCATCTGTCGCTGCTATAAATACTGTTGGTTTAAGTTTCAAGCGGCGCTGCGTCACCAAATGACCAAGAATATTTTCTTGTAGACGCACGAAATCGTCATCGCTCCACACTTGCAGCAGCGTCAACGAATTACCTTGCCAAGTTGCCTCCATATCAGCGCAGTATTGAGAACCATAAAAGGCTTTAACATCATCTTGCAGTGACAACTCAATCGCATTTTCCACATTGGTGAAATCGGCCATTTCATCACGTGCGACCGCTTTCCAAAGCACCTTTCCATCACGCTTCTCTTCGACACAAGGAGAAACAAGCTCTGCAAGCTCTGCAAGCTCTTCACTGCTTGGCAACTCATTGTGCTTAGCTTGCCAAGCTTGTTGGTAGCGCAGGCTGAACTCTTGTAGCGCCTGAGTAACGTTTTGGGTCATGAAGGTCTCCTCATTCCTTATTTATCAGATAGCCGTACTTGCCGGATGGCAATTGACCAGCGGATTCAGTAAAATTCTCGCCATTCTAATCGAAAACGACCACAAAGTATGAGCAAATATTCTGACGCTAAAGAGCTTGCTGGCTTAACACTAGGTAAAACGACCGAGTATGCGAACCAGTATGACCCAAGCTTGCTGCAACCAGTCCCTCGCAGCCTGAACCGAGATGACCTCCAGTTAGGCGATACTCTGCCTTTCATGGGGCACGACATTTGGACGCTGTACGAACTGTCTTGGTTAAATAGTAAAGGTTTACCACAAGTGGCCGTTGGCGAAGTATACATTCCAGCCACCAGCGCAAACTTGATTGAATCGAAGTCTTTCAAACTGTACTTAAACAGCTATAACCAAACCCGCTTTGCAAGCTGGGAAGAAGTGACTGAGCGTTTAACACAAGACCTTTCTGAATGCGCAGGTGAAAAGGTGCTGGTTGAGGTGAATCCAGTGACCCACTATACCAATCAACCTATCGTGACAATGGACGGTGAATGTGTAGATGACCAAGACATTGACATCACCAGTTACGATTTTGATGCCGATTTGCTTGAAGGTGCGGCAGGTGAAATACAAGTTGAAGAGGTGCTACATAGCCACCTATTGAAATCAAACTGTTTGATCACTAACCAACCCGACTGGGGCAGTGTAGAAATTCGCTACCAAGGCGCAAAAATAGATCGTGAGAAGCTGTTACGTTACTTAGTGTCTTTCCGCGAGCACAATGAGTTCCACGAACAGTGTGTAGAGCGTATTTTTACGGATCTAATGAAATATTGCCAACCAAGCAAACTGACCGTATTTGCCCGCTATACGCGCCGTGGAGGCTTGGATATCAACCCTTACCGCTCAACGGAACAAGATAAGCCAGCTCACAATCACCGTATGGCTCGTCAGTAAGCGCATAGGCAACAGAAATAAGTTCGGCAATCTAAAGGGTTGCCGGACGTTTTTATTGTCCAGGCATGTTACTATATCAAATGGCTTCAACCCGCATTTAAACGGCTAATTGAGGCTTTTCGCCGTTATCGCCATATCTAAAAACAGTTCGAGGGAACGAAAGGATGTTTTGGGACAGTTCGCGTCTATTCAAGTTGATTGGCTTTCTTTGCTTGCTGTTTGTACAGCCACTTCATGCTACCATTTTATCGTCCGCGTTACTCAACGAAGCACAACAATTGGCGGAAATAGAGCCATCACAAGCAAAACAAGCGGCAACCAACTATTTGTCACAGCGTGAACTAACAGAACGCAAAGAAAGTGACAGCCCTTCAGCCATGTCTCGCGACGAAACAGATCGTAGCGTTCGCACACCAAGCAGCACCATCGAAGCGCACAAGATTATCGCTCAGGCAGATTACGCCATGGGTAATGTTCGTTCGGCTATCGAGCACCTAAATAAAGCGGAACGCTTAGCGCAAGAATATCAATTGCCGTACATGGACTTAGATCTCCAGCTGATGCGCAACCAAATGATTTGGATGTACGACGAAAACTACTCAAAAGCGGAAGACACGCTTAACCAAATTGAACAACAGCTCGATGAAGCCGATGCCGTATTACAACGCACCGACAGCGTTCGCTACCGACTAGTGATGCAAAGAGCACTCCTCGCTTCACATAGTGGCGATGTCATTAAAGCGGAAAACTTGTACTCTGAAGCAAAGACCATGCTTGACGATAGCCGCTCTGAGTTAGCCTTGATCGACTACTACACTGCCGTCGGCGAGTTTTACCTCAATAGCAAGAAATACAATTTGGCTTTGTCAGAACTGCTATACGGTTATTGGCAATCTATTGAAAGTAACAGTGGTGCAAGATTAGCAAAAGTGAATCGCCTTTTGGCTAGGCTCTTCCAGGAGCGACGAGTGTACGACAAAGCGATCGAATACTTATCTCAAGCCGCAGATTTTTATGACTCTTACCCTAGCTCTCCGATCCTAGCGGACGTCCTAGAGCAAATGGGCGACATCTACTTTTATCAGGGTAAGTTTAACCTTGCGTTAGTGCATTACTTCAACGTGCTTGACCATGAAAGTACCAGTAAGAACATCAATAGAATCATTAAAATTCGCTTAAGCTTGGCGGCTACCTACCTACAACTCTATAACTACGCGCTAGCAGAGCAGTACTTAGACCGCTCTAAAGAGCTTTTAGAATACACCAATATTCCTAAGCTTGAAGCAAAGGCTGCCCTGCTTCAGTCAGGTCTGGCTTATCATCAAAATGACAGTAAAGACGTCATTACTAATGCTAAGCTGGCGTTAGCGCTTGCTGAAAAGTCACCTGAAAATAACAACTTCATTAAGCAGCAGTCATACCGTTTACTTGGGTTGGGTTACGAGCAGGCAGGCGAATACAAACTTTCTCTGCAAGCTTATAAAAAATACACCAACCTCGTTCGTCTAGAACAAAAGCAGCTTAACCAAATCAGTGAGGATGCGTTCCGTCAGCAAAAAGAATTTGCCGAACAAACCATCCATTACATCGGTCAATCAGAACGCTTAGAGCAAGTGGAAAGAGAGCATCGTAAATTCCAGAAAATCTCATTTGCATTGTTTATTACTGTCTTGGTCATGTTTTTGTTCATTATGCGCCGTGGTGTCATTATGCAGCGCCAAGCAAGTGAAATCGAAAAACTGCGTAACGACCTCTTCACCCACTCTCGCTCTCGTTTACGTAACTTGCGTATGCTGAATGTTAAGCTTTCTCGCTCATTGAAAAAGTCGAGCGAAACTTTCGAGCAATGGCAAATGGGTGAATTGATCCACGAACCACTTAATGATCGCCTACGCTTTGTTATGATCGATTTGCCATTCTTACGAAGCATGTACGTCCATAACGGCTATAAGGCAGGTCTAGAACTAGAACGGGCATTTGGCGACTTCCTTGCGGAAAAAATAGAAAAACCGTCGCGTCTTTACCATTTCTCAGATGCGAACTTACTCTACATAGAACCGAACGCTGACCGTGATGCTTCTGCCGAAGTCATGTTCGAAAAATTCCAGACTTGGGTGGATGAGTTCGCACAGCAGCACAACGTCAATCGTATTATTCGTATGGGCATCAGTGATTATCCGTTCTTACCCCGAGCCTACACTGCAATTAACGATGAGGAATTACTCGATCTGTTGTTGCTTGCGACTCACATCGCACGAGAAGTCAGCTTGAAGGATAAGCAAAGCCACTGGGTGTTCTTAAAAGCCATCGATAATGCGCCTGCTGCTAGCTTTGCAACAGGTAACATAAGAACTGCCTGTCAACATGCCATTAGCCAAGGCCTGATCAAGATCCATTCGTCCTACAAGAATGAGGACGACATCAAGAAAATATTAAAAAATGGATAATTAAACGCCTGTTGAACGTAATAACTAATGACGCTATAAAGTTTTTTGTTATTATCAGATAATTGTCAGTAGTACATGGACTTAACCGTAGTCACTTCATGGGAATCTTGGAATCCGATATTCAGTCGCAGCTGCATCAGCTGAGTTGTCAACTTGACCAACTCAGACTGACTCATCGTGATACTTCACTCAAATTCAAACGTGAACAACAAGTTCTTAAACGCGTTGTGGCATCATTGTCTTCAGCTTGCCAGGGTTCGAATACTCAGGTATCCAACTACCTATTTGAAATCCAACAAGAGCTGCAACATCAAAAAGATATCAGCACTCTTATCCCGCGTTTAGCGGTATTAGAGAGGATGCTCAAACAGCAGTCGAAGACGATGGATAAACAAAACGGTTACCTTGACGAACAAATCAAGCACAGTGGTGAAACACTGCAACGTGTCACGGGCTTACCTGCGCAGTTAAAACGTGAACTACGGAACCTGATGAGTTTCTCTGAAGTTCACGCCAGCAATAAAGCTGATCAAGCCACTAAGCTACTGAGTATTTACGAACGCGCTCTGAAAATCATCACGTCTAATTCACGTCTACATCTTAGTGAATTTGAAAACAATCCCGACAGATCTCAGCTTGAGTGCTTAGCCAGCGACCTCCAACATACTATTACAGAGCTGGATTTCGAGGGAGAATCAGGCGATAGATTGCTGGATATTCGCGCTAAGTTGCTCCTTGGCGTGAGTGCCGAGTCTCTCATTGAGCTTACGCTCTCAACGCTGAAATTGGTTGTCGAAGCAACAAAGTTCGAGCGCGAGGCGTCTAGCCAATTCCTTGATCAGCTGAACACTTCTCTCGCAAGTAACCTAAAAACCGTTCATCAGAACGTCGACCAGCATCATACCTACTTTGAACACCGCCAAGAGCTCAACACAGAAATGAACAGCTTGGTTGAATTGAGCCAAAAGTCACTTAATCAAGCTCAAGATATCGCGGTTGTGAAAAAAGAAATCACGCCTCTTCTCGAAAAAATGGCGTCGCTGACAGAGCGATTGAAAATGACGGAAGAGCGAGAGCAAGCGCTGCAAGAACGGTTAAGTTACAGTAAGAACCAACTCGAAGCGGTATTTGAAACTACGCAAGATTATCGCCGACGCTTAGATGACCAAGCTCAGCGCATGTTGCTTGACCCGCTGACTAAAGTTTATAACCGCACTGCATTTAACGATCGACTAGAGCTAGAGTATCGCCGTTGGATTCGCTCTCAGCAAAACCTTCGTGTTGTGCTGTTTGATGTAGACAATTTCAAAGCGGTGAATGATAGCTATGGTTATACGGCTGGCGATAAAGCGCTGAAGATTATCGCTCGTACTATTAACAAGCGCGTATCAGAAACGGAAACAGTGGCTCGCTTTGGTGGCGAGGAGTTCATTCTACTCGTCCCGGAACAATCTGAAGAATACACACTGGATCTGATTAAGCATATCCAGCGTGATATTAGCCAATTACCCTTTAAGTTCCGTGAGCAAAATATCATGATTACCTTAGCTGCTGTATCGACGTCTTTCAAAGAGTCCGATACGCCAGAGTATGTGCTCGATCGTCTTGGCAAGATGCTTGCGGACGCTAAAAAACGTGGAACAAACCAGCTTAACTGGAGCTAGAATTCGTACAAAAAGCGAGCAAACAAACCAAATTTGGTGCAATCTACGCTTTATAACCACCCATTTTCAACGAGTTATCACATTTCTTCCCTTTTAGTCTGCTAAGCTGTAAAAACCCAAGTCACTTCAAGATGATGTATTTATAAAAGGCAAATGTATCATCTTGAGGTTGCTTGGGAGTTGATAACCATAAAACCAAATCGGCCAACTACCTTTCATCAAACCATACGTATAACACCAAAAAGGTAAGTTGGTACTTTCCCTCAAATTAATGCAACACAAGGAGGCGTTATGATTACCCATATAAGCCCCGCTGGTAGCATGGACTTGCTATCTCAACTAGAAGTAGAGCGCTTAAAGAACACAGCCTCGAGTGAACTTTATCAGCTGTACCGTAATTGCACATTAGCGGTGTTGAACTCCGGTAGCCATACCGATAACTCGAAAGAACTGCTCGATAAATACCAATCGTTTGATGTCAACGTCGTGCGTCGTGAGCGTGGTATTAAGCTTGAGCTGACTAATCCGCCAGAGCACGCTTTTGTTGACGGCGAAATAATTAAAGGTATCCAAGAGCATCTGTTCTCCGTATTGCGTGATATCGTTTACGTAAACATGCACTTGGCAGACGCCCAACGGCTCAACCTTACTAACCCAATTCACATTACGAACCTCGTGTTCGGCATTCTTCGTAATGCCAGAGCATTAACTCCAGGTATCGCACCCAATCTTGTCGTATGTTGGGGTGGTCACTCTATCAATGGAGTGGAGTATCAGTACACACGTGAAGTGGGTAACGAACTGGGCCTGCGTGAACTTAACATCTGCACAGGTTGCGGCCCTGGTGCAATGGAAGGGCCGATGAAAGGTGCAGCAATTGGGCACGCAAAGCAACGTTATACTCAGCAACGTTATCTTGGTTTAACCGAACCCTCGATTATTGCTGCCGAGCCACCAAACCCAATAGTAAATGAACTGGTCATCATGCCCGACATCGAAAAGCGCTTGGAAGCCTTCGTCCGTATGGCTCATGGTATCGTTATTTTCCCAGGTGGCCCGGGCACAGCGGAAGAGCTACTGTACATTCTTGGCATCATGATGCACCCGGATAACGCCGATCAGCCAATGCCTATCGTATTAACAGGACCAAAAGAGAGTGAAGAGTACTTCCGCTCTATTGATGAGTTCATTCGCGACACACTTGGTGAGGAAGGGCAAAAGCACTACGAGATCATCATTGACGACCCGGCAGAAGTCGCTCGTATTATGAAACGCTCCATGGACTCGGTACGCCTTCACCGAAAAGAGAAAGGCGATGCGTACAGCTTTAACTGGTCATTGAAAATTGAGCCAAACTTCCAACTGCCATTTGAACCTACTCATGAGTCGATGGAACAATTGGATTTAAGCCTAGATCAAGAACCGCAAGTTTTAGCGGCCAACTTGCGTCAAGCCTTCTCTGGCATAGTTGCAGGTAACGTAAAGGCTGAAGGTATTCGAGAAATAGAACGTAGAGGGCCTTTCACCATTCATGGCGACGCAGTCCTCATGAAAAAACTCGATAAGTTGCTAAAAGACTTTGTCGAACAGCACCGAATGAAATTACCTGGCGGTTCAGACTACGAACCGTGTTATCGAATCGCTCACCCGGAAATTGGTGGTCGATAGTCAGGCTAGCATTCGTTACACTAGGGGCATTACGCCCCTTTTTTATTGCTAAGTCATTATGTCTATTCATCTTGTTATCATTGATGCCCTAAACCTGATCCGCCGAGTGCACTCAGCACAACCAGATCCAACCGACATAGCAAGAACCATAAGCACAACGCAAAGAACCCTCACTCGCATTCTGTCAGAGGCCAACCCGACACACATCATCGCGGTTTTTGATCACCACGAACAAGACAGAGGTTGGCGCGCTGAAATTCTCCCTGACTATAAGCAAAACCGAAAACCAATGCCTCAGCCATTACTGCAAGGGTTAGATGCGATTCAACAAGCGTGGTGGGAGCAAGGTATTGATTCATTGCTGTCTGAAGGCGATGAAGCAGATGATTTGGTTGCTACACTCGCAACGAAAGTGGCCAGCCATGGTGAAAAAGTCACCATCGTTTCCACAGACAAAGGTTACTGCCAGCTACTTTCCCCTACCCTACAAATCCGTGATTATTTCCAACATCGTTGGTTAGATGAACCATTTATCGAAAAAGAGTTCGGCGTAAAACCAAGTCAACTAGCGGATTACTGGGGATTAACAGGGATAAGCTCTAGCCAGGTTCCGGGCGTACCTGGAATTGGTCCGAAAGCAGCGAAAGAGATTCTCACTCAGTTTAAGAGTATTGAAGCTGCCTACGCTAGTGAAGATCTCGTACCGAAATACCGTAAAAAATTGGATGAGCACATTGAGTCTGCTCGTTTATGTAAACGCGTCGCCGCTTTAAAGTGCGATATAGAACTAGGCTTTAACTTGCAAGATATTCGCTTTTTAGGGCCAAACAAAGCGGAGTAGTGTCCGATGGTAGTTTCACACCATGAAATCCGGCAGATATTAAAAAAGCGCCATTTGAAGGCGCTTTTTCTATTCTAATCACTATTCCCAAAAGACTCGGGGAATAAAGTTAGTAAGGTGAAATATTCGACAGACATTGGATATGAATCGTGATCTCTTCACGATCATGATACAAATGTTTAGCTTGTAGCTTGAACTTTACCTTATTATCAATGAGGAACTGCTTCAGATTTTCAAGGTCTTGCAGCACTTCGTCATAACGCCCTTTCATTGGCAGCTTAAGGTTAAAGATAGCCTCTTTTGCCCAACCTTTTAACAGCCACTGTCCCATCAGGTGAGCAACACGAGCTGGCTTTTCCACCATGTCACAAACAATCCATGTTACGTTCTTGCGGTCTGGTTCGAACTTAAAGCCATCCACCATATGGTGCTTGATCTGGCCAGTTTCCATCAAACTATCTGCCATCATGCCGTTATCAACGCAGTGAACGAACATTGAGCGCTTCACTAATTGGTACGTCCAACCGCCTGGACATGCACCTAAATCCACACCCCACATACCTGGTGCCAAACGCTCATCCCACTCTTCACGTGGAATAAAGACATGAAATGCTTCTTCCAGTTTAAGTGTTGAACGACTTGGAGCGTCTGCTGGGAATTTAAGGCGAGGGATACCCATGAAGAACTGTGAGTTGTTGTCGGTGTAAGAGTAACCAACGTAACAGTGGCCAGGCTCAACAAAGCAAATGTGCAGTACTGGTTTTTTCGCGTTATCTTTGTTCAGCATTAAGCCTTTGCCGCGCAACGCTTGACGCATTGGGACGGTAAACTTACGGCAGAATTTCAGTAGCTCTTTCGCTTCATTTGTATCTGGCGTTTCAATTCTCAAATCACCACAACGAGGGAATGCTTCGATGTCTGCTAGTTCATTCAAAATTGGACTAATGCGGTCATCGCTTGGCAACGATTGAAACTCAGCTGCTACCGCAAACATTTGTCGAGCAAAAATTAAAGACTTAAAGTCTAAACCTCTCGCAAGTTTGTCGGCATCTCCATCTTGGTAACACTCGAAGACAACATAACCTGAGTTTCTCTTCACACGAGGGAAGCCATACACTTCCAACTGTGTCGCTTTATCCTGAATTTCACCAGCACACTCTTTCTCAAAGCCAGAACGGCAATAGAGCATTAGTTGTTTCACTTGGAGACCTCTTTGATATTGAACGCAGCAAAAAAGAACAGACACCAACCAATCATGAACAGCAACCCTCCTACAGGAGTAATTGGCCCAAACCACTTAATGCCCGTCAGCGCCAGCGCGTAAAGACTGCCGCTAAAACAAAAGATGCCGATAATAAAGCAAATCGCCGCAATGAAAAAATATTTTTGCGCTTTTTGTCCCAAATTGAGCAGAAGCAGAATGGCACAAAACACTATCGCCAACGTGTGAATAAATTGATACAGAACTCCGGTCTCAAATACACCGAGCAAATAAGGGGTCAGTATCGCTTTTAGCCCATGAGCAGCAAATGCTCCAAGAGCGACCGAAATCAGCCCAGACAGAGCAGAGAATGAGAGTAACCACTTACTTTTCACTGTACACCTCTTTTATAAACGCCGCTAACTTCTCTATCGCGAGTGCAATGTTACCCACTTCAGTATGACCTGAGATCTTGCGCGGTTTGAAGCTGTGGTCACCATCAGGCAAAAAGCTCACCGTTACTTGTGACGAAAGGACGAAATCATCGAATTCCTCACGCTTACCAAAGGTGTCTCGTTCCCCTTGCAGAATCAGCGTGGGTTTCTCAATGGTTGCTAAGTGCTCGCCTTTGTATTTCTCTGGCTTTCCTGGCGGGTGAAATGGAAACCCTAAACAGGCAATGCCCGCCACCAGCTCATTTTCAGCCAACAAGCTCGACATACGACCGCCCATTGACTTACCACCAATAACCACGGGAGAAGAAGTAAAGTGAGCGATCACTTCGCTGTATGCTTCGAGCAACTTTGGCGCGCGATCGGGCGGACGCTTTTTGCCATCTTCCGAACGTTTCACCATGTAAGGGAAATTAAAACGCACTACACGAATACCTTGCTCCACTAATCCTTTGGCGACAGCTGTCATGAAGTCATGCTCCATCCCCGCACCTGCGCCGTGAGCAAAAATAAACAGCGGTCCGTTTTCAGGCCCCTCAGCTATCCAGTGATTCATCCAATACTTCCTCTTGTTCTTTTCTCGCGGTTGCTAACATCCAGTCTCTAAACGTTGCGATTCGGCCCATGTCTGCCTGCTGTTCATGACACACCACATAGAATGCATTCTTAGATATCAACACCTCGTCGAATGGTGCAATGAGTCGTCCGGCTTCCATTTCAGGTTTGGCGAGTACGTTGTTACCGAGCGCGACCCCCTGACCGTGCGCAGCAGCCTGTAGCACCATCGTTGAGTGACTAAAAATAGGACCGTGGTTTACGTTGATGCCTTCAATGTTGTAATGACGAGCAAACTGCTTCCAGTCTTTACGCGAAGTATCGTGTAACAAAGTATGTAATTTGAGGTCACTTAAAGATTCTAATGGTTTGTTACCCAAAAGTAATGAAGGTGAACAAAGTGGGATCAAAAACTCTTGGTACAATTTATCTGCTCGCAAACCTGGCCAGTTCCCACGGCCATAGTAGATCGCCACATCAACATCATCAGTCAGTGAGCCTTCATCCATATCTACGGCTTTAATACGAACATCGATATCGGGCTCTTGAGCATTAAAATCGGCCAAACGAGGTACAAGCCATTGGATAGCAAAACTCGGCGGTAGGCTAATCGTCAATGCCCCTTTTTCGCTACGTTCCAACACCTTATCTGTCGCTTCCGCAATCGAGGTGAAAATATCTTTGATATCGAGAAAGTAACTTTGGCCTTCTTCTGTTAACAACAAAGAACGATTACGTCGACGGAAGAGCTTCAATGATAAGAACTCTTCAAGCGCTTTAATCTGGTGACTGACCGCGGCTTGAGTAACAAATAACTCTTCTGCTGCTCGTGTAAAACTGAGATGACGAGCAGCCGCTTCGAAGACTCGAAGCGAATTTAATGGAGGCAATCTGCGAGACATATGGGACCTCTAATAGGATTAGTTTTTTTAATCTGAAACATTATAAAATGTCCGTTGTCGAACAGCCAGATAAATTCTATATTTCACCCCGCAACACGGGCCTGAACGGCTTGATTTCTTTGGAAATCAATTGGCTTCGTTGTTGCGATGTTGTGTTTGCAAACTCGTATTTCGAGTTAGGTAGATTTCTACCATAATGTTTTGTCCACACTCCCTGTGACAAAACATATACTTCCTGTATTTATTTTTGACCTGTCTGTCAAATTTGTTACACCGCCTAAATTAGGCGGTGTTTTTTTATCTATCAAAAATCTCATCCGCATATCTGGCAGCAATATCACTTTATTACTCTTCTTTCGGATTAATTATCGTTATATCAACACAAAGTGTATGGCTTTGCGATAAGCCTCAACATTATGCTAAGTAATGGTTGTCTGTAACGCGATCAAAAACAAAAAAGGCGCAAATTGATGTCTCAATTTGCGCCTTTTAACGTATTTTAACAGTCAGCTATGGACGGTAAACTTTTACGTTGCTGAAGCCTTGCTCTTGCAAGTAAAGCGCTTGCAGACGGCTCATCACACCGCGGTCACAGTAAAGTAGGTATGTCTTAGACTGGTCTAAGTCACCAAACTGTGTACCCAGCTTGTAGAAAGGGATATGTTTCACATCCACACCTTCGATTTCAAGTGGGTTATCGTCTTCCTCTTCAGGACTACGAATATCTAGCACAACCGCGTGCTCTTCTACCGCTTGAACTTGCTCTACTTCTGGTGCGGCTTGCTCAGACTCTTTCGCAATATCACGAATGTCCATCATGCGAGCTTCTTGAACCACTTGCTCAAGGATACTAAAGTCGAACTTCTCTTCTTCAGCTTCTAGCTTGCCTTTCACCGCTTTCACGGTTGGCTTCTTAGAGATAACACCACAGTATTCTGGCATTGTCTTCGCGAAATCTTCTGTGCCGATTTCACGTGCTAGATTGATGATGTCTTCTTTATCCCAGTTGATAAGTGGACGCAGAATCAGCGTGTCAGTTACGTTATCGATGTGGCGTAGATTGGTTAGCGTTTGGCTCGATACTTGACCTAGCGCTTCACCTGTTACCAATGCTTCGATCTTCATCTTCTGAGCGATCATGCCTGCTGCACGCATAAACATACGCTTCAAGATCACGCCCATTTGGCCGTCATCGACTTTCTCTAGGATTTCCGCAACCACAGGCTCGAAATCAACTGAGATAAAACGTACTTTTGCTGAAGAACCGTATTTGTTCCATAGGTAGTGAGAAACCTGCTTAACGCCGATTTCGTGTGCTGGACCACCTAAGTTAAAGAAGCAGTAATGTACTTTTGAACCACGCTTGATATGAAGATAGCTTGAAACACCAGAGTCGAAACCACCCGAGATCAGGCTTAACACGTCTTCTTGCGTACCCAGTGGGAAACCACCTAGGCCTTTATGACGAGACAATACTTGGTTTAGCTTGTCGTTCGAGACTTCTACCTTGATCGTCACGTCTGGGTTTCGTAGCTTAACACTAGCGCTTTCAATCGCTTGATTTAAACCACCGCCTACATAACGCTCTAGTTCAATAGAGGTAAAGTCATGCTTGCCACGACGCTTCGCACGTACAACAAAGGTTTTATTTTCGAGTGCAGCACGGTTGAGTTCTAGTACTTGCTCGAAGATATCGTGCAAGTCTTTAAATTCAGTTTGCTTCACTTCCAGTACGTGGTGAATGCCTGGTGTATGAGTCAAAACCTCAAGAACTTCAGCGTGGAATTCGTTACTCTCAGAGGTCACTTCAATGTGATCACGACGGTTAAATACCGCGACAGACTCCGTGCGGCTCTTAATGATGTTACGAATGTTGCACTCTAAAATCTTTGTGAAGCGCTTACGCACAGATTCACTTTTTACAAAAATTTCTGGATGGGGCTTTACAATAAATTTCATAGTCTAATTCGCAGGTTAGTTTCGCAATCAACAAAGAGTGACACTCAACTTCAATACTTCATACGCAGTAAAACCGCGTTTCAGTCACAAAAAGTAGTCTGAGCTCACTTTTAAGGCGCAAGATTATACACCCAAGCGGATTGGAAAAACAAAAAAAGCGAGCAATCTGCTCGCTTTCTTATCTCTTTACTGACTTAAAACTAAAGCCTAGTTATTGAATTACTGGCACTTCTTCACTGTAGAGAGGCTCTCCTTGCATAATGCTGATTTCAACCCGTCGGTTAAGCGCACGATTTTCATCAGAATCATTCGGTAACAAGGGCTCCGTATCCGCCATGCCTCGTACTCTTAAACGTTGATGAGAGAAGCCTCTCACTTTCTCCATCTCTTGCGCGACTGATACTGCACGCTGAGAAGAGAGATCCCAGTTAGAACGATAAAGTTCCGAGTCTAGCGGTCGATTGTCTGTATGACCAGATACTCGAACAATGCCTGGCACGTCTTTTACTAGCTCTGCAATCTGACGAACTAAAGGACGAAACTTAGGCTGCAAGAAGGCCGAACCTTCTGGGAATGCACCTTTTTCACGCATACGTATAACAATCTGCTGACCGAGGTTTTCAACTTCAATGGCGCCTTGCTCAATCTCTCGCTCTAAGGCTTTCTTGATGCTTTCCATCAAGGTTTCCATCTCTTGCGACATCTCTTTAGATTGCTGTTGTTGCATGTCCGCTTCGGCAGACTCATTGTTTTGAGTTGACGTTTCTGGCGATTGCCCACCCGTTAACTTGCCTTCATCACGTTTTGTGCCACCAGCTCGATCAGACTCTCCTTCATGGAATTCAAGCGTCTGCTGAGTGATGTCCATGGTTTGCTGCATGATGACATCAATCGGAGTTGGTTCCGGCCGACCCGGTCGAAACTCTTGGGCAATAATGCTAGTACCTTTGGGAATGTCTTTCACTTCAAGCTGATTTTGCACACCGAAGGCAAATTTCATTGATCCTGCAATTTGTTTGAACTTCAGTACATCCATCTCAGAAAACGAGAGCAGAAGAACAAAGAAACACATCAGTAGCGACATCAAATCTGCGAATGTCCCCATCCATAACGGGAGGCCAGGTGGCGGACAATCGCATTTGTTATCTTCATCATCCATCACGACTCTCCAAGTTACTCGTCAATCTCAAGGGCACGTTTACCTTCATTGAGGTAGTTCTTCAAGTAACTATCGATCACTCGCGGGTTTTGGCCATCTTGAATCGCTAATACGCCATCCATGATCAAACGGCGATTTAGCGTTTCTTGGTCACGGCGAAGAGAAAGCTTATCCGCAATAGGGAAAAACACCATATTGGACAGGATCGCGCCATACAATGTGGTCAAGAGTGCAACGGCCATTGCTGGTCCAATCGCTTTAGGGTCATCCATGTTTGAAAGCATCGCAACAAGACCAACCAAGGTGCCAATCATTCCCATTGCAGGAGCAACGTCGCCAAAGGCGCGAAATACACCAGTACCTTGCGTATGTCGTTCATCTGTAAGCGCGATGTCTTTTTTGAGTGCCGCTCTCACAACGTCGGCATCATGGCCATCAACCAGTAGATCAATGCCTTTCTGCATGAATGTGTTGTTTATTTCCATCTCTTCAAGAGCAAGAAAACCACCTTTACGCGCCGCATCGGCCATTTCCACAATTTTTGCGATCAGGTCTTCGGGTTCATCCGCTTTAAACATGAAAGCTTTGCCTGCAATCTTTGTCGCACCAAAAAACTGTCCCATTGTGAACTTCATCAACACGACGAATATTGAGCCACCAACGACAATAAGGATCGACGTGACATCGACAAACATGCCGATGCTGCCACCAAGCACCATCGCCATAATGACGAATGCAAAACCACCAATCAAACCTAATAGGGTTGCTAAATCCACAAAGCACTCCTCACGCTATACTCAAATACTGCCATTGGGCGGATTATTACCTGTATCGACAACTCGCGCAGAATTTTTAGAAAAATCTTAGCTAATGGATCACAAATTACACCTAACAACCTCAACCAAAATATGGGGTTTCACCGCTTAGACTCGTTGAACGCTAATTTTGTGACAATTATATAAGGTTAAATTTGACCAAGTTACTAGGCTAAGGTAACTTTCGTGCATCTTACCCGAGGCTTGATTAAGGCAGAAAAAAGATGGCGGTCAAGAAACCAGAAAACATGACCTTTGAAGCAACCATTGAAGAGCTTGATAGCTTGGTTGATCAATTAGAAAATGGCGATCTTGCTCTAGATGATGCCCTGCGTAAGTTTGAACGAGGCATTGCCTTAGCTCGTGCAGGCCAAACTAAATTAAGCGACGCCGAACAGCGCGTGAGCATTCTTCTTAATGAAGATGATGAAGCACCACTGAGTGACTTCAAACCAGATTCAGAATAACAATCAGTAGTGAGCAATGTGATGCAACAGACATTGACGTCTTTTCAACAAAGAAACAATCAGCAATTGAATTTGTGGCTCGATCAGCTTCCATATCAAGAGCAGCCATTGATTCAAGCAATGAAATACGGCCTTTTGCTAGGTGGGAAACGCGTTCGCCCTTTTCTTGTTTACATCACAGGTCAAATGCTCGGCTGTAAACCTGAAGACTTAGACACCCCCGCCGCTGCTATCGAATGTATACATGCCTACTCACTCATTCATGATGATCTGCCAGCCATGGACGATGATGAACTGCGTCGAGGTCAACCAACTTGTCATATTAAGTTTGATGAAGCAACCGCAATACTGACAGGTGATGCACTACAAACTCTTGCCTTCACTATTATTTCTGATGGTCAATTAAGCTCGGCGGCAGAAGCTCAACGCATCAATATGATCAAAGCCTTAGCGCATTCCTCTGGTGCCAGCGGCATGTGTGTAGGGCAAGCCTTAGATTTAGGCGCGGAAAATCGCCTAGTTTCTCTTGAAGAAATGGAAGAGATACACCGTAAAAAAACCGGAGCTCTGATTGATTGTGCGGTAAAATTAGGTGCATTAGCTGCTGGTGAGAAAGGTATCGAGGTTCTACCTCACTTGGAGCGCTACTCAAAAGCAATTGGTTTGGCGTTTCAGGTTCAAGACGATATTCTTGATATCATCAGTGACACAGAAACACTGGGTAAGCCTCAAGGTTCCGACCAAGGTCTGAATAAGAGCACTTATCCTTCCCTGCTGGGTTTAGAGGGAGCCATAGAGAAAGCTCACACTCTGTTACAGGAAGCACTTCAAGCATTGGAAGCTATCCCATACAATACTCAGTTACTCGAAGAGTTCGCCCGATATGTCATCGAGCGCAAAAATTAACACTATAAGCGCGCATTTATATGACTCTTGATATTTCAAAGTACCCAACACTGGCGTTAGCAAATACACCGGAAGAATTACGTCTTCTTCCGAAAGAAACATTACCAAATCTGTGTGATGAACTGCGAACGTATCTGCTAAATTCAGTGAGCCAATCTAGCGGACACTTAGCGTCTGGCTTAGGCACCGTGGAGCTAACTGTCGCTCTGCATTATGTTTACAACACCCCTATCGACAAATTGATCTGGGATGTTGGTCATCAGGCTTACCCGCATAAAATCCTCACCGGACGTCGCGATAAAATGCCAACAATTCGCCAAAAGGATGGTCTACACCCTTTCCCTTGGCGTGAAGAAAGTGAATATGACACCTTATCTGTCGGCCACTCTTCGACATCGATTAGTGCAGGTCTTGGCATGGCCATCAGCGCACAAAAAGAAGGTAAAGGTCGCAAAATCGTCAGTGTGATTGGTGATGGCGCAATTACAGCAGGCATGGCATTCGAAGCCATGAACCACGCTGGCGACGTTCATCCTGATATGTTGGTGATTTTGAACGACAACGAAATGTCGATTTCAGAAAACGTCGGCGCCCTGAATAACCACCTTGCGAAAGTACTTTCTGGCAGCTTGTACACTTCTATCCGTGAAGGCGGTAAGAAAGTGCTGTCTGGTGTTCCACCTATTAAAGAGTTGGTTCGCCGTACGGAAGAACACCTCAAAGGCATGGTAGTGCCTGGTACTCTGTTCGAAGAGTTCGGCTTTAATTACATTGGCCCGATTGATGGACACGACGTCAATGAACTCGTCAAAACGCTAAAAAACATGCGTGAGCTCAAAGGCCCTCAATTCCTGCACATCATGACCAAGAAAGGCAAAGGTTATGAGCCTGCCGAGAAAGATCCTATCGGCTACCATGGTGTTCCTAAATTCGATCCAACGCATAATTGTCTGCCGAAGAGCAGTGGCGGTAAGCCAACTTACTCAAAGATCTTCGGTGACTTTTTATGTGACATGGCGGCCCAAGATCCTAAGCTAATGGCAATTACGCCAGCAATGCGCGAAGGATCAGGTATGGTGCGTTTCTCAAAAGAGTACCCAGACCAATACTTTGATGTGGCGATTGCTGAGCAGCACGCAGTGACACTGGCAACAGGCATGGCAATTGCGGGCGATCATCCAATCGTTGCTATCTATTCGACTTTCTTGCAACGTGGTTATGACCAATTGATCCACGACATCGCGATCATGGACTTACCAGTGATGTTTGCGATCGACCGCGCAGGTCTCGTTGGCGCAGATGGTCAAACTCACCAAGGTGCGTTCGATTTGAGCTTTATGCGCTGTATTCCGAACATGGTGATCATGGCGCCAAGCGACGAAAACGAGTGCCGACAAATGCTTTACACTGGCCATAAGCATTCTGGCCCGAGTGCGGTTCGATACCCTCGTGGTAGCGGCATGGGCGTAGAAATCGAAACTGAGTTTACGGCGTTAGAAATCGGTAAAGGGCACATGGTTCGCCAAGGTGAAAAAGTTGCTATTCTGAGCTTTGGTACTTTCTTGGGTAACGCGCTAGAAGCGGCAGAATACCTTAACGCCACTGTTGCTGATATGCGCTTTGTGAAGCCGCTCGATGAAGCATTAATTCGTCAATTAGCCGCAGATCATGACGTGCTCGTGACGTTAGAAGAAAATGTTATCGCAGGTGGTGCAGGTGCGGGTGTCGTTGAGTTCATGATGAAAGATAAAATCATTAAGCCAGTCTTAAACCTAGGTTTACCCGATGAGTTTATTCATCAGGGAACACAAGATGAACTGCATGAAGAGCTTGGTCTCGATGCAAAAGGAATTGAAAAAGCCATCTTGGATTATTTAGCAAAATAGCATGTAAAAAGGGATGCTCATGGCATCCCTTTTTTACGTCCAGTGTTTAGTTCATGGTTTAATTCATCCAGCCAGCGTATTTTGCGACTAGAAACAGGGCAACACCAGCCATAATTCCCGCCACGATATCATCAACCATAATACCCAGCCCACCGTGAACTCGCTTATCTAGCCACCCAATTGGCCAAGGTTTTACCATATCGAAAAAACGAAATAAGATGAAGCCAGTGATCAACCACTTCCATTCAGTGAGTGGAATATTCAGTGCAGGTACAATGCTCATCGTAATCCAAAAGCCCGCAAACTCATCCCATACGATTGAACCATGATCATGTACTTTCATGTCTGCAGACGTCACTTGGCATATTTGAATGCCGATCACACACGAAATCAGAACAACAATGACATACGCCGTAAATGGTAATTGTGCCAACAGCAAAAAGAAAGGCACGGCCGCCAGTGTGCCCATTGTTCCAGGGATAAACGGGGATAATCCACTGCCAAAACCCGTCGCCAATAGATGCCACGGATTCTTTAATGAAATCAGAGAAAGAGGGTTGGTCATATCCTTAAACCTATACTGCTAGTTTGGTTTCAATCGTCATGCCTGCGAGTTACTCAATAGTAACAGGCTCTTGGCTAGAGCTTAGCTCAGATCATTTAAAGTGGTCGAAGCCACTTAAGTCCCAATCAAGTGGTTGATTGTTATCATGCAGCTCGAAGGTTCCATTTGGTCGGATTTGACCAATACATGTGACCTTACAGCCAGTATGAGATAAAGCGCTTTGTAACGAGCCTCGATTTTGCTCCGGCACGGTAAAACACAACTCGTATTCTTCGCCACTTGCTAAAGCATACTGCTGCGCGCTGATCTTATCATCTAAAAACTGGACTAATTCTGAAGAGATCGGTAGCTGAGAGACATCAATACTAACCCCAACCTGAGATCGCTGTAAAATGTGCTTAATATCAGAGATTAAACCATCTGAAATATCTATCGCCGACGAGGCTAAGCCAACAAGAGCTTGTCCAGCAAGCACACGCGGAGAACTAAGGTAATGAGCTCGCTCTAGTGCTTCCGCGCCGGCTCTGCTGCGCAGAGAGTCATCTAGAATCACATCCAAGCCAGCTTTTGCATCGCCAAGGTTTCCCGTTACATATACCCAATCCCCAGGCTTGGCTCCGGATCGCGTGAGCGCTTTGTCTTCAGGTACAAAACCTTGCACCGTGAGTGTCAGACACAATGGCCCTTTGGTGGTATCACCGCCTATTAACTGAATACCATAGTAATCAGCCAGTTCGAAAAATGCATCACAGAAAGGAGCAAGCCATTTTTCATCTGGCTCAGGCATCGTTAATGCAAAGCTCACCCACGCAGGCGTTGCGCCCATCGCCGCCAAATCACTGATGTTAGAAGCCAATGCTTTGTGTGCGACCCATGCTGGGTTCGCGTCGGCTAAGAAATGCGTTCCAGCTACCAATGTATCCGTGCTAATCGCAATCTGAACATTAGCTGGCGCTTTGACCAAAGCGCAATCATCACCAGCGGCTAGATGGACATCTTTACGTTGGCTCTGACGACCGACGAAGTATTTGTCTATCAGATTAAATTCACCAGACATAATTCACTTACTTTTTGATGTAAAAGCTTTTGATACAAAAAAGGTCAGCATGTGCTGACCTTTTCATTGAAGAAATCGTTATTTCTTACGAATGTGAGGTGCTGCTTTATCAAGTACACCATTCACAAACTTGTGGCTATCTTCTGCTGCGAAAACTTTTGCAAGTTCAATCGCTTCATTGATAACAACTTTGTAAGGAACATCTTCGCGACGAGTCATCTCGTACATAGCAAGGCGAAGAAGAGCAAGTTCCATCATATCTAAATCCTGCATAGGACGAGAGATGTATGGACGAATTTTGCTATCTAGCTCAGCGTGGCTAAGTACAACACCGCTTAATAGTTCACGGAAGTAAGCTACGTCTGTCTCTGGAGCAGCAAGCGCTGGCTCAGATGCATGAAGTTCTTCTTCATCGTATTTGTCGCCAGACAAAAACTGTTCTTCAATCTTGGCAACATTCTCTTTAGTAATTTGCCATGAGTAGATCGCCTGTAGAGCGAATTGACGTGCGTTACGACGTGCGGCTGGTTTCACACTGGCCCCCATTAGGAATCAATTTCAGATAGTACATTAATCATTTCAAGTGCGCTTAGTGCAGCCTCTGCACCTTTATTACCAGCCTTGGTTCCTGCGCGTTCAATCGCTTGATCGATCGTATCAACAGTCAAAACACCAAATGCTACTGGAATGCTGAATTCCATAGACACTTGTGCTAGACCTTTGTTCATTTCACTACAAACATAGTCAAAGTGAGGCGTTCCACCGCGAATAACAGACCCTAGAGAAACAATAGCGTCGAATTTGCCAGTTTTAGCAACACGCTGAGCTACTAGAGGTAGTTCTACGGCACCTGGACAACGCACAACCGTGATGTTGTCTTCGCTTACTTGTCCGTGACGCTTTAGTGTATCGATCGCACCAGAAAGTAGGCTTTCGTTAATAAAACTGTTGAAACGAGAAATAACGATAGCAATTTTTGCATTTGGCGCTGGGAAGCCACCCTCGATCACTTTCATAAGCTTTCCTTTAACTCTATTTATAAGTGAAATATGTTCATCAAGTGAGAATCGCCGGATTCTAGCACAAATTTGTGAGCAATATCTAATGGAAATTGGAGGCAAATCACCGGTTCCTAGCCATTGACGAGTTAAGCACGTCAAAGACTAGGAACTTATTGTTCGGTTGTTACTCGCAGACGTACTCAACAACGTTCAGACCAAAACCACCTAACGCGTGGTACTTTTTGTTGGTCGATGACAGAAGGCGCATATCATGTACACCGAGATCCGCAAGAATCTGTGAACCAACGCCAACACGGCGAGACGTGCCTTGTTTTTTAGCAAGCGTTGGGGCTTCACCTTTGTCTTGCGCTTCGAACATCTTCACGCGATGAATAAGTAGATCGGTCGATTCTTCATGGCCAAGAACAACCAGCACACCGCCTTCTTCACCAATGCGTTTCATTGCCTTATCTAGTGTCCAGCTGCGCTCTGCATTACGATCGCTACGTAGTAAGTCGGTAAAAACGTCTTGAAGATGAACGCGAACCAGTGGCGCTTTTTCTTTCAAATCGCCCTTGCACATTGCGTAGTGCACTTGGTTATCAATGGTGTCTTTGTAAGTGACTAACGTGAACTCGCCAAACTCTGTCGGTAGCTTGCACTCTGCCACACGTTCAATCGTTGTCTCAGTGTTATTGCGGTACTCAATTAGGTCGGCAATAGTGCCCAATTTAATACCGTGCTTCTCTGCAAAGATCTCTAGATCTGGGCGACGAGCCATGGTGCCGTCGTCATTTAAGATCTCAACAATCACCGATGCTGGCTCTAAACCAGCAAGACGAGCCAAATCACAGCCAGCTTCAGTGTGACCTGCGCGAGTCAGTACACCGCCGTCTTGAGCTGCGAGAGGGAAGATGTGACCAGGCTGCACCAAATCCGCAGCTTTAGCGTTTGGCGCGACTGCTGCTTGAACGGTACGTGCGCGATCTGCGGCTGAAATACCAGTCGTTACCCCTTCTGCTGCCTCAATCGAAACAGTAAAGTTGGTGGTGTATTGCGCATTATTGTCTTGCACCATTGGTGGCAGACCTAGACTTTCGCAACGATCTTTGGTCATGGTTAAACAAATCAGGCCACGGCCATAGGTTGCCATAAAGTTGATGGCTTCCGGCGTAATATGCTCGGCAGCCATGATCAAGTCACCTTCATTCTCGCGGTCTTCATCATCCATTAGGATGACCATTTTGCCTGCGCGAATATCATCAATAATTTCTTGTGGCGTACTGATTGGCATAGTCTGTTATCCCGTTATTCTAAATTTGTTATTGCGACAGCAATGAAAAATTACGTTGCAGTGAATGCTAGTTAGGTCAATAGTTTGAGCTTTGCATTAAGCAAGTCAATGAATCTCGCGGTGTTCTGTGAGTCTGCTCTTTATCGCATGCCTCACGCAGCCACTCCCAAGACTTATGCAAAACCGTTTTGCTGTAAAAAGTCCATCGTGATACGAGACTCGGCCTTATCTTCTTGTTGTCCTTGCAGTAAACGCTCCATATAACGCGCAAGTACATCAACTTCTAAGTTGACTTTGCGCCCCACTTGAAACTGGTCAATCGTAGTTTCTTCACTCGTATGAGGAACGATCGTCAGCTTAAAAGCATTTTTACGTAAGTCGTTGACGGTTAGGCTAATACCATCAACAGTAATCGAGCCTTTCTCTGCAACGTACTTGCTAATTTCCGCAGGCATTGCAACCCAAAACTCTATCGCACGGCCAACTGAATTGCGTTCGACAATTTCACCAACCCCATCGACATGGCCAGAAACGATATGTCCACCCAATCGCGTTGTTGGCAACATGGCTTTTTCTAGATTCACCTTATCGCCTACTTGGTAATCAGCAAACCCAGTTTTCTTCAAGGTTTCTAATGACAGATCAGCACTGTAATAGTGGCTTCCGAAGTCAACTACCGTTAAGCAAACACCATTGGTCGCAATGCTATCGCCTAACTTAACGTCTGACATATCAAGCGTACCCGTTTCAACCGTGACGGTGATGTCTTCGCCCTTCGGCGTAATCGCAGCTAACTTGCCCACTGCTTCTACTATTCCTGTAAACATACTATTTCTTATCTAATTTCATTACGTTTTATCGTGGCGGTGATGCGAATGTCTACCCCAACCATACGAACGTCTGTAATGTTTAAATCTATGACGTCAGCCATAGCGCTTAACCCTAAAGCACCGATAAGCCCCCGACCATCGCTGCCCATGAGTTTTGGCGCAAGGTAAACAATGAGCTCATCTACAAGATTAGCCTTTATCATCGCACTCGCTAGCGTAGCTCCAGCTTCAACCCATAAGTGATTGATGTGGTGCTCATCCGAGATACGTTTTAATGTCGTTGATAAGTCAATTTGGTCAGCGCTGTCCAATAGAGGGATACAGTCTCCATCAGAGCGAACAATAACTCGTTCTCCATCGGTATGGAACAGCTTGAGCGCATCAGTTAAATGGTTCTGACGGTCTAAGATTACACGTACTGGTTGACGAAGCTCTTCTTGTAAATACTGCGCTTGAACACTATTAGGTAAGTCATCCCAGCGCACATTGAGTGATGCATTATCATCAATCACCGTTTTGCTAGTAGAAAGAATGCCACCACTTATCGCTCGATAACGCTGCACATCTTGGCGGGCCGCTGGGGAGGTGATCCATTGGCTCTGACCATTATTGAGTGCGCTTTGCCCATCCAAACTGGCCGCCATTTTTAATTGAACAAACGGCATGCCTGTACGCATGTACTTTATAAAACCAGGGTTAAGGGCAAGGGCATCTTGCTCTAACAAGCCGATTTGAACTTCAATTCCGGCATCACGTAACATCTGGATGCCGCGACCTGCAACTTTCGGGTTTGGGTCTACCATGGCGCAAACCACACGTGCCACTTTCGCTTTAATCAGCCCTTCGGCACATGGCGGTGTACGGCCGTAATGAGAGCAAGGTTCTAGCGTCACATAAGCGGTTGCACCAACTGCTTTTTCACCCGCCATGCGCATCGCGTGCACTTCGGCATGCGGCTCACCAGCACGATGGTGATAGCCTTCACCGACAATTTCTTCATCACGAACGATGACACACCCTACATTTGGATTAGGGGCGGTGGTATAAATGCCACGTTTCGCTAACTTAATAGCTCGTGACATCATGGCGAAATCTAAATCAGAAAACGCGCTTTCAGGAGTGTGTTGAGTCATGAGCTACTCAGTCTTCTAGGCGGGCAATCTCTTCGCCAAACTCGCGAATATCTTCAAAGCTGCGGTAAACGGAAGCGAAACGAATGTAAGCCACCTTATCGAGCTCTTTGAGCTGGTCCATGACTAAATTACCAATCATTTCACTCGGAACCTCTCGCTCACCCGTCGCACGCAGTTGTGATTTGATCATACTGATCGCTAACTCTATAGAATCGGCACTCACTGGGCGTTTCTCTAAAGCTCGTTGAATACCGCCAACCATTTTATCTTCATCAAATGGTTCACGGTTGCCATTCGATTTGATCACTTTAGGCATCACTAACTCTGCGCTTTCAAAAGTAGTGAAACGCTCGCTACACGCCAAGCACTGACGGCGACGTCGAACTTGATGGCCATCAGCCACTAAGCGGGAATCAATAACTTTGGTATCGTTCTCGGAACAAAAAGGACAATGCATATCACCTCCATATCTATACCAAAATAACCTCATGAGCAATCACGGATAACCACGCGTTCATGGTTATACGGACTCTATTAAAGCTATTTGGGTATAACGCTTTCAAACCGAAATAAAAGCTCATGTAGTGTAGCGGAATTGGTATGTTAGACAAAACAAAAAGGGGCGCAAAGGCCCCTTTTTCACTCAAGATCTCGTCGAATGTGTTAACTGCGTGCTAAGTAGTTCGCTTTACCAACCCACTTGTAGCTAGTTAGCTCTTCTAAGCCCATCGGACCGCGTGCATGTAGCTTTTGCGTAGATACTGCGACTTCTGCGCCAAGGCCAAATTGCGCACCGTCTGTAAAGCGCGTTGAAGCATTCACATAAACCGCCGCCGAACCGACAGAATTGATGAACAGTTCTGAGTTTTCCAAACTATTGGTCATGATCGCATCTGAGTGGCTCGCGTTATGGACACGCATATGAACAATGGCATCTTTCACATCAGACACAACTTTTACACCAAGAGTGTAGCTCAACCATTCCGTATCAAAGTCACCTTCAACAGCATCGCGAATTTGTGTTGCTTGAGCCATCAGTGCTTTTGCCTTAGGCTCTGTCACGAAGGTCACTTTATCGTTCATGCGCTCTACGATCATTGGTAGGAATTGCGCTGCAATTTTTTCATGCACGAGCAGCGTATCTAATGAGTTACACGCAGATGGACGTTGAACTTTAGAGTTCTCAACCACATTCAGGGATTTCTCTAGATCAGCGGATTCGTCGACAAAGATATGGCTGATACCAAAGCCACCAATAATCACCGGAATCGTGCTGTTTTCTTTACACATTTTGTGTAGGCCAGCACCACCGCGTGGAATGATCATGTCGACGTAATCGTCCAACTTAAGCAATTGAGAAACAAGCTCACGATCTGGTTTTTCAATGTACTGCACAGAAGCGGCTGGAAGGTTCGCCTTTGCGAGCGCAGACTGAATAACCTTCACTAATTCCATATTCGAGAAAAAGGTCTCTTTGCCACCACGTAAAATGCTTGCGTTGCCGGTTTTCAAGCACAACGCTGCAATATCAATGGTTACGTTTGGACGCGCTTCATAAATTACGCCCACGACACCAAGCGGCACACGACGACGAGACAGTGACATCCCATTTTCCAGTACCTTACTGTCTATTTCGCTGCCTACAGGATCGTTCAAGCTAATGACGTTGCGAACATCATTCGCAATTGCAGTCAGTCGTTCTTCATTAAGCAAAAGGCGATCGAGCAGCGCATCGGTTAAACCCGCTTCACGGCCAAGTTCGATGTCTTTAGCGTTTGCCGCCAAAATAGCAGCAGAGTTTGCTTCTAGCTCATCAGCAATGATGGCTAATGCTTGGTTCTTTTGCGCAGTTGACGCTGTCGCTAATTCGAAAGCTGCATCTTTAGCAGCTTTACCCATATTCGTTAAATCCACTTTGCTTCCCTCTAATTCTATTCCTGAATGACGACCAAATCATCGCGGTGAATCACCTCAGAGCCATAATCATGCCCCAAAATAGAGATGATATCTTTACTGTGTTTACCAGTAATTTTAGTTAGGTCATCACTTGAGTAGGCGCTGATGCCACGAGCCACCAACTTACCGTGAGCGTTTGTTACACGCGCCACTTCGCCTCGTGCGAAGTCACCACTAACTTTGATGACCCCTTTAGCAAGTAGGCTACTGCCCTTGCCGACCACAGCATTGACTGCACCATCATCAATAACGATGTCGCCCGATGCCGCAGGTCCCGCTAGAATCCAGCGTTTACGGTTCTCTAAGGCTTCAGCGCAAGGTAGGAAGCGCGTGCCCTGAGGTTCAGCACTTAAAGAGTCAAAGATAACATTCGGCGCACTACCAGCAGCAATAATAACCTCGATACCTGCGCGGCGAGCGATGTCTGCGGCTTGCAGCTTCGTTGCCATACCACCAGTACCCAATGTTGTACCGCTTCCACCTGCGATTTTACGCAGCGTATCGTCGATGGTTTTTACTTCCTTGATAAGCTCTGCGTTCGGATCTTTACGAGGGTCAGCAGTAAACAGACCTTTTTGGTCCGTTAAAAGCAAGAGCTTATCTGCACCACATAAAATGCCTACCAAAGCGGAAAGGTTGTCGTTATCGCCAACTTTAATCTCGCTAGTCGCAACGGCATCATTTTCGTTTACGATAGGAACAATATCGTTCGCAACGAGCGCATTAATAGTGTCACGCGCGTTAAGGAATCGCTCACGATCTTCTAAATCGGCACGGGTTAGTAGCATTTGGCCAATCTTGATACCATAAATACCAAACAAAGACTCCCATGTTTGAATCAAGCGACTCTGCCCCACCGCGGCAAGTAACTGCTTACTCGCCATCTCGTTGGGCAATGCGGGGTAACCAAGATGCTCACGGCCTGCTGCAATCGCACCAGACGAAACCATTACGATTGAATGGCCTTGTTTTTTAAGCTCAGCACACTGGCGTGCTAACTCAACCATGTGTGCACGGTCGAGTGCCAGAGTGCCGCCTGTCAGCACACTTGTACCCAGTTTCACAACGACAGTTTGTGGTTGTGAAACAACTGCATTTTGTTGATTCGTTGTCATGATGTCTTCTGAAGTGAAAAACAAATAAAGAGAGGATGTTTTAACAATCAAATAGGGAATTAACAAGAGAAAAGGTGCGTTTTCGCACCTTTTTGTTTGGTATTAAATGAAAACAACCAAATTAAGCGAAATCGAAAGACTCCGTGTGATATTCGACTTCTAATTTGAAGTGTTCTTCTAAAGTATCAACCAGCTTTTGATGGAATGTGCTCTGCGTGAGATACACTTCCTCTACCACTTTTTTGGGAAGGGCTTCAGATACCCATTGCCCTTCTTTGTTGTACTTGCCAATATGATATTTAGCAGTAAAGCCTCCCTCGATGGATTCCAAATCCATCCACCAGCCCCAAAATTCACGCTTCTCAGGCGATTTTTTGTCGTCTACACATACAGATAAACAATCAAAATAATAGCGCCCTTCTTGCGATTGTGGTTCGCGCAGGTAAGGCCCTATCGCCTTCAACTTTGACATCAAGCGAAAGTGAGTCGGGCCCTGAGTCGTCTCTGACATATGAATCTCCGTTTTCATAGTTAAAAGTAAACACCCAAGAATGATTATTATTTTTA
The DNA here is from genome assembly GCF_023161825.1 of Vibrio sp. 2CM40D. Lineage (NCBI taxonomy): Bacteria > Pseudomonadati > Pseudomonadota > Gammaproteobacteria > Vibrionales > Vibrionaceae > Vibrio > Vibrio sp. 2CM40D. The sequence continues at coordinate 115,919 of NZ_JALNTL010000009.1, read as the reverse complement.
ATTATCATGAGCTTATTTTTTGCTCAGATATATCACTCTTAACTAATTTAGGAGAATTGTCACCCTAATAATTCATCTTCTAGCCACTTTATGGCTAAATCGAGGGATTGCTCATATCCTTTTGTAATTGTTTTGGAACTGATTTTTTTCGCTCTACCATACTGGCTAAATAGAGCAACAAGTTGATTATCACTGTGTGGCGACACTGGATCGCCTTCAAGACTCAAAGCCAAAATAGGCACTTTGGTTTTTCGACTGCTCAGGAAGCCCTGAACCTTCAATGACCACGCCATCATCTGACCAGCCATGCTATTAATATCAACCGCATTTTTCCCCAAACGGGAAGCCAAAAGATCTAAATACATCTTCGGCATTTTTTGTAACTTCTGAGGGGAAGTAAAAATATCATGTACGGGTGCGCCTAGAGCGACACAAGCTTTGATCTTTTCCTGCTCGACAAAAGAGAGTCTGATCATGGCATTACCACCAAAACGAAACCCAACTAACCCCACTTTGTGATGATCAACCCAAGGTAGCGAGTAAAGCTCATTCAATACCGCTTGATGTAGGCAACTTGAATTCTCGGTCAAGGGCCAATGAGAGCTATGCCCTACTGAAGGCATGTCTACGGTTAACATCGCAATATCTCGCGGTGCAAGACGATTACGGAACAAACGCCACATGTCGGTTTGTAGAGTATCCAAACCAGCGCTCACCATGACCACAGGCAACTGTTTATCCGTTCTTGGTAAATGGAGGTTCGCGATGATTTTGCGATTTTGGTAAGGCACTTCAATTTGCTTGATGGTGTACTTAGTTTTTTCTGCGCCGTCAGAATACGCTTTGTTTGCCAGTACTTGAGCCTGCGATGCCAAATTGTCATTTTTTAAATGTGGGTAGCCTGCAATACTAAAACACAAAGAAGCAGTGAAGAGTTCATCCGCTGCCTCTTCTCCTTGCATTTCATTTGCTCGCTTCTGATGATCCATACCAAGCTTGATCCACTCAAATGTCCAGTTACCACTGTGATAACCCATTACAGTGTCTAACCAATCATCATTGGTTCGCGAGTGAGATGATGAAGCAATTTTGGACAGTACGCCTTCCATTTCGATCGGAGACAATCCTTGCCAAGCCCATTGCAAGCGACGCAAATGACGATACCAAGCACGATCACCCTGCGCTTCTCGTTCATCAAGTATTTTTTTACTGGTCGGCATGTACTGGGTAAGCGCGGAGGTTTCTTTTGCTTGCTTATGTTTCACGAACAAAGTTTCGGAAAGATTTTTACTGACGTCTTCAGACATAGGAAGAACCCTAGGCTATTAGCATGATTTAATATCATAATAAAAAAAATGCCCCTATAAAGGGGCATTTCTCAATATTCTTTAACCGCGCTTATTTTTGCTTGCGGTTTACTGGCTCAGCATACTGGATTGACATATCCCAAGGCTGCTCGATCCAAGTGTCTTGAGCAATATCTACAACGTAATCATCCAGCAGCTCTTTGCCTGATGGTTTCGCACACACAGCGATCATTTTCGCTTTTGGATACATCTCACGTAGTTTGCGCGCTGTATCACCACTGTCTACTAGGTCTTCAACGATTAGGTAACCTTCGCCATCACCTTCAGGTGCTTTTAGTACCGTCATATCGCGCTGATGATCATGGTCGTAGCTTGAAATACAGATTGTATCAACGTAACGAATACCCAGTTCACGAGCTAAAATAGCGCCAGGAACCAAACCGCCGCGGCTTACCGCCCAAATTCCTTTCCATTGCTCAGCTGGCATTTGTTTCTCAGCCAGTTCACGGCAGTAAGTCTGCATTGCATCCCAAGTGATAATGAATTTTTTACTCATTGTAATAACCTAATAATTTGAAAATATGCATCCTCAAAATCTAGCGAAGTCACTCAAAAGCGGAATGCTCACTAACTTCTCCAAAATGTTTGGAGACGAGGATTTCAAGCTGCGCAAACGATTATTCTACCGAAACACACCGCTAATACCAACGGTGATATCAAAATTCTCTGCCTATTCCGCAGAAAAACCGTCTTCTGTGAACAACGTAAAAAAGAAAAAGCCAGCGTGAATAAATCCACACTGGCTTTTTGCTCGAGAAATTAACCGACGAGGTATTTAACGATGAAGATGGCTGACATCACCCATACACTCATCGACACTTCACGGCCCTTACCGCTGAATAACTTGATCGCCGCGTATGCGATAAAGCCTAACGTGATACCTTCTGCAATCGAGAATGTTAGCGGCATAACTAAACAAGTCACAACAACTGGGGACGCTTCAGTTAGGTCACGCCAATCAATGCTTACTAGCCCAGACAGCATCAAGATCGCCACATAGAATAGCGCACCTGACGTTGCATAAGCAGGGATCATACCCGCAAGTGGTGAGAACAATAGAGCAAGTAGGAAGAGTACACCAACAACCACGGCTGTTAGACCAGTACGCCCACCCGCAGCCACACCAGAAACGCTTTCAATATAAGATGTCGTGTTAGAAGTACCAAGTAATGCACCTACTGACGTTGCTGTTGAGTCTGCAAGTAACGCTTTGTTTAAACGAGGGATGTTGCCATTCTCATCAGTTAGACCTGCTTTTTGAGAAACGCCAACGAGCGTACCTGCGGTGTCAAATAAATCGACAAATAGGAAAGCAAATACGACGGAAATCATGCCTACTTCAAACAAACCAGAGAAATCCAGTTGCATGAAAGTTGGCGCAATGCTTGGTGGCGTTGACATAATACCGCCCCACTGCACATCACCAAATAGAAGACCAAGCGCTGTAACGCCAAGAATAGCGATCATCACCGCACCTTTCACACCACGGTGAACCAATGCAATCGTAAGAAAGAAGCCAATCGCGGCCAATACAGATGGCAATGATGTGATCTCTCCCATAGAAACTAATGTCGCTGGGTTATCAACGACAATACCTGCATTTTTTAATGCGATAAACGCTAAGAAAAGACCAATACCAGCTGAAATACCTGTTCGTAGAGAATGCGGGATCGAGTTAATAATCCACTCACGGATCTTAAATACGCTTAAAAGAATGAACAGAAGGCCAGAAACAAATACAGCCGCCAACGCAACTTGCCACGTATAACCCATTCCTAATACAACAGAGTAAGTAAAAAATGCGTTCAGGCCCATTCCTGGTGCCTGTGCGATTGGGTAATTGGCAACAAATCCCATGATAAAACAGCCGATTGCGGCAGCAAGACAAGTTGCGACAAAAATGGCGCCACGGTCCATACCGGTATCCGACAGGATCGCTGGGTTTACAAAAATAATGTAAGCCATAGTTAGGAAGGTTGTAACACCTGCAATGATCTCAGTGCGCACATTTGTGCCATTTTCACTGAGTTTAAAAAGCCTCTCGAGCATGATCGAATCCTGTAAAGGTAAAAAGTAAACGGTTGCGTAATCGATTGGCGGGAATTATAAAGTTATCAAATAGCAAATTCTAGATAGAATCTTCACTCTAATGCGTTTTTTTTCTTTGGATATGAAACACATTCTCTAACCCATCAAAGCAAGTAAAGAAATATATTCTTATAAAACAATAGGTAACCCAGATAACACAGTTCTCTAAAAGAGAATAAAAACTGAGCAATGTACTAAACTTTCAGATGAAAAAGGCCCATTTTAAACATGGTATCTAACAGATTTGATGGAAAAGTCGATAAAACCGAAGAATGGGGAATAGAAGAAGGCTTTGATGGCAATAAGTGAGTCAGGAAGAGAAAATAGAGATAAAAAAACGCCACCCAATTTGGGTGGCGGTGAATCATGTCAGCACTATCACTGAAAAAAAATTCCAATTTATAGGGGTGAACAAACTGTTCGAGTCACATGCGTTGACTTCACTTAGTAGCCAAAGCTTGTTGGGTATACAAAGTTACCGGTGTAAACAGACTTGCTATTCCAGAACATTGTACTTGGTAAACCTTTCATAACTATCACCTTTTAAATCAATTAAACATTCGTTGATTTCTCGGTTCCTTGGAGGCGATAAAACGGACTCATCCTTTGAGCATTTCATTCTTCTCTCAGAAGCTGGTTACAAATATACCACCAAGAAATTTAATTACAAGCATTTTAGTGATTGGAATCACAAAAAATACATAAATTGACCTTTATCAAAGTTTATATGTAATTAAATTACAATTTTATGAATTAAAAAAATAAAGCCACTTTCAGAATGTATGATAGAGAACACATAGTGCTTGTTATTGTATTCACAAACTGTGACAGTTCTGAGAGAAATCCTTGTGATCGCGACTACTCGTACTCCTTATCTGGTGGTATGCTAACGGCAATTTGAAGGCCAAATCGTCTAGCATTTAATGCTACCTTGACAACATTTTTACGGTATATATTTGGCAAAGCACATCAAAAGGAGTCCTCCGTGTCTGAGTTCCATTCTGAGATCAGTACCTTATCACCTGCTCCACTTTGGCAGTTTTTCGATAAGATTTGTTCTATCCCTCATCCATCGAAACATGAAGAAGCATTAGCACAGTACATTATCAACTGGGCAACAGAGCAAGGCTTTGACGTTCGCCGTGATCCAACCGGTAACGTGTTCATCAAAAAGCCCGCGACACCAGGAATGGAGAATAAGAAGGCTGTTGTACTTCAAGCACACATCGACATGGTGCCGCAGAAAAACGAAGACACTGAACACGACTTCACCAAAGATCCAATCCAACCTTACATCGATGGCGAATGGGTAACTGCGAAAGGCACGACGCTTGGTGCAGATAACGGTATTGGTATGGCTTCTTGCCTTGCTGTATTGGCATCTAAAGATATTAAGCACGGTCCACTCGAAGTTCTGCTGACGATTGATGAAGAAGCAGGCATGACTGGCGCATTTGGCCTTGAAGCTGGTTGGTTAGAGGGTGAGATTCTTCTAAATACAGACTCTGAGCAAGAAGGCGAAGTCTACATGGGTTGTGCAGGTGGCGTTGATGGCACCATGACTTTCGATATTTCTCGAGAATCAACGCCTGCAGGTTTTGTAACACGCCAACTGACGCTGAAAGGCCTAAAAGGTGGTCACTCAGGTTGTGACATTCACACAGGTCGCGGTAATGCCAACAAATTACTTGGTCGTTTCCTTGCCGGTCATGCTCAAGAGCTTGATTTACGTTTAGTCGAATTCCGTGGTGGTAGCTTACGTAATGCAATCCCTCGCGAAGCGTTTGTTACTGTCGCGCTTCCTGTCGAAAACCAAGACAAACTTGCTGAGCTGTTCAACCACTACACTGAGCTGCTTAAAACTGAATTGGGTAAAATCGAAACAGGTATCGTAACCTTTAATGAAGCGATCACGACTGACGCGCAAGTATTTTCAATCGCCGATCAGCAACGATTCATTGCGGCACTTAACGCTTGTCCAAACGGCGTAATCCGTATGAGTGATGAGGTGGAAGGCGTTGTTGAAACTTCTCTAAACGTTGGTGTGATCAGCACAGAAGAAAATAAAGTCACCGTGCTTTGCTTGATTCGTTCTCTCATTGACTCTGGCCGTAGCCAAGTGGAAAGCATGCTGCGCTCGATTACTGAGCTAGCAGGCGCACAAATTCAGTTCTCAGGCGCTTACCCTGGCTGGAAGCCAGATGCAGATTCCGAGATCATGGCAATTTTCCGTGATATGTATGAAGGCATTTACGGTCATAAGCCGAACATCATGGTCATCCATGCTGGTCTTGAGTGTGGCCTATTTAAAGAACCATACCCACACATGGATATGGTTTCTTTCGGTCCAACAATAAAATTCCCTCACTCTCCAGATGAGAAAGTGAAGATTGATACTGTTCAGTTGTACTGGGATCAGATGGTCGCGCTTTTAGAAGCGATTCCAGAGAAAGCATAATTCAATCACGAAAAATGACAAAGGGTGCCATACGGCACCCTTTTTTTGGTTTAGTTGAACCCAACTACACACGGTTTTGCGCGTAAGCGGCTAATTCATCCATTGAGGTTTGTGCAGCAACTTCACCATCAATGTAGTAAGTAACAAACTCACCATCGCGTACACCCATGAGTGTCGCCTTTTCACCGTTACTGTAAGTAATATCCATTTGAACAGTGTTCTCATCGATTTGCTGCATTCGCCCCTGCTCAATGACACGGTTATCCGCTAATGGTGCGATTGGTGCCGTCGTTAACGACTTATCTAACTGGTGATTGACATCAATGTAAGTATCTACCTTTGTATCGAAGATATGTGGCTTACCATTTAACGGGTTCTTACCCGTCCAAAATTCTAGAGAGTTAAACACGATATAATCCGCTGCGATCGCGACACCATAAACAGGCGCTAAAAGCATATTTAGACCACCTCGAGCGTAACGGTTGTCAACAGCTTTCAAGTTAAACCCCATAACATAACCTGTCACGGCATTACTACCTACGCAACCTGAAAGTGAAACTGCTACCGCAGTCAATGCACCAATTTTAGCAATTGCCTTTTTCATCAAAACCTCTAGTTAGAAAGTGTGAAACCTCAAATTCGGCGCGGATATTATCGGATAAAAAGTAGGGTTAAAAGTCCGTTTTTTTGTCCTCCATGAACAGTATTATTTTTAATACAGTCACATTTTTTAAGGCTATTATTGCGCACTCTTCTCTATGTCTTGTTATGTATTAAACTGATAGAAAAGATCATATTGAAAACAAAAACTTCACACATACCAAAATTTCACGCATGACGATTAAAGTAATTTGTCGTGTCCTTAATGAGAATGATTAGTGCGATTTTGCAGCAATTGTTACATTGCTGATGACGCATTTGACAGAGATGGTTTATGGCCAGAAGTAAAAAAAGCAAAGTGTTTGAGCTCTTAGGACATCAAATACAACCAGGACAACGATTAGAGATCGAATTTGAAGCAGCGAAGCTATATACACATTCGCCTTTATCTATTCCTGTGGAAATCATCCATGGGAAACAAGAAGGACCAGTGTTAATGGTGAATGCTGCTATCCATGGTGATGAGCTTAATGGCGTAGAAATCGTTCGTCAGATCATTAACCAACTGGATCCACAAAAACTGAAAGGCACTGTCATTGCAGTACCTATCGTTAACGTTTTTGGTTTCATCCATAAATCTCGTTACTTGCCCGACCGACGAGATCTCAACCGTTGCTTTCCTGGCAGTGAAAAAGGCGCACTTGCATCTCGTATGGCACACGGGTTCTTTAACAACATTGCCAAGCGTTGTGACTACATTTTGGATCTACACACAGGGGCAATTCATCGCACGAACTTGCCACAGATTCGCGCAAACTTAAGCAACCCAGAAACTCTACGTATTGCTCAAGCATTTTCGACGCCAGTGATTGTTGATTCAGCATTGCGTGATGGCTCTTTACGCAGTGAAGCAGAAAAATGTGATATTCCAGTGCTCACCTACGAGGCTGGCGAAGCATTGCGTTTTGATCCACTTTCGATCAGCGCTGGTGTGCTCGGGGTTCGGCGCGTAATGCAAGCCATTGGTATGTTGCGAGCGAGCAGGAAAAAGCTGCCTGAGCCTATCATAGCGAAGTCCACCAGCTGGGTTCGCGCGTCAGGTAACGGCATTTTGCGTACTGTCGTTAATCTGGGAGACAAAGTAGAACAGGGTGAAACGCTCGCTTATATTAGCTCTCCTCTTGGTCATGATGAGATAGAACTAAAAGCCCCGAAGCGTGGTTTGGTTATCGGTCAACAAACATTACCGTTGGTGAACGAAGGCGATGCAATTTTCCACCTTGCCTATTTTAACCAAGGTGATAATGCTTTAGAGCAAGCAGTCGAAAGCTATATTGAAGGCCTCACTGAATTCGATGCCGAGCCGCTGACCACCGGACAGATACCGTTAGAAACTCAGTAATTCCTACCAAGTAGGGGCCTGATTAGCTCAAAAGGAGCAACAGTGCTCGCACTATCTTGTTTAAAGCCAATAAGCTCAGCGTCCATGATGCTGGGCTTTTTGTTTTATGTACGCTAACGATACTTATCGTAGTTTCCACGAATGGATAAAAAACTTTACAATCCGTCGCAAAAACACATTTGATAATTAATCTCATTATCATTTATTAATCGTAATAATGTTCTTATAATCCCAGCTTCATAAAAACACTATAAATCATCAATATGAAACGATTAAAAAGTCATCCATTCAAAGTAAATCTCATTTCACTGGCTTTGCTCTTCCCTTTTTATTCATATGCCGAGACAGCGCCAAATGAAGAGCTTGAAGTCATAGGCGTTCGTTATGCCAAACCTATTACCATTGCTGAGCCTGCGCAAACCACCATTAATTGGTCAGAGATTGAAGAGCAACAGTACTCTAATTTTGCCTCAATGATCGATGCCGTTCCCGGTGCATCAATAGATGGTGGCGGTCGTTCTGGTGGCGAACGTATTAACATTCGTGGTTTTGATGATCCAAGCGATATCGCCGTCTTTGTCGATGGCGCTCCAATTGGCTTTCAACAATACCGCTACGGTACCTTCTTTTTTGATCCGTTCTTAATTGGCGAAGCAGAAATTATCAAGGGCGCGCACGACTATCGAGCACTCAACGGGAAGTTTGGTGGCTCCATTCGCATTAAAACCAAAAGTGTCGATGATCTCCTGTACGGCGACAGAAACTTTGGTGCTCGCATCTCAAGTGCATACAACACCAACGGCGATGAGAACGCCTACACGCTAACACTCTATGGTAAAAACGATACTGGTTTTTATTTTCTAGCGAATGGCTCGGTAAAAGATTCTGATGACATTAAAGTCGGAGGTGGTGAAACGCTGGATTACTCAGGTTATGAGCAAGAAAACATGCTCGTAAAGGTCGGTTATGAAAACAACGATCACGAGTTTGAAATTAGCCACACTCGCTACAAAGATGAAGGTCGTAAACCTTGGGCTAACCGCCGCGGAAAAATGCCTAACATCACCGAATACAATATCAAGAAATACGGCTCATTAGAAAAAGCCCAATACGCTTACACCGTCGATAACAAATACACGGACAACACCACGACCATCTCTTACCACTACATGCCGACTAACCCGTATATTGATTTCAATATCAAAATGGCACGTTCCGAAAACGATCGTCATTGGGTTCGCCCTGACGTAGCATTCGAGAAAATGTTCGTTTCTGTTGGCAGTTACGGTCATGAGTCATGGCTGAGTTACGAGCGTGACTACGTTGATGTGTTTAACCAAGCACAATTCGGAGACCACACTCTAGTCACTGGGCTTCAATATCAAAAAACCGATAGAGACTCGTTAGTATTCAACGCATCATACGACAGTAATGAAGCGAAAAACTACGGTTGGTACACCCCTTACTACGAACCATCTGGCACGCAGTCAATTTATGCCGCTTACATTGCTGATCACTATCAAGCAACAGACCGCCTAACAATCACACCTTCTCTGCGTTACGAATACATCAAGAGTGAAGGAAAAGGGAACGCAGCGCCGGATTATAATGATCCAGCTGCCGGACATAACTACGGTGAAACGACGCATAAAGGCTTTAGCCCACGTTTGGATATCGACTTTGATGCGAGCAATAATACGCGTTTAAACGCCTCCTACGCCTACGCTTTAAAAGCACCAACCGTTGATAACATCTACTCAGTGCAATATGCGCGAGCTACCGCTACGGCTACTGCTTTGAATCTGGACGTGTCTCGTATCCATGCTTATCAAGCAAGCGTTATCAACTTAACGGAAGGGCTGGTGAACTCTCGCGATAACCTCGCAACAGAGTTAACTATGTTCTATAACGATGTTAGCGACACAGTTGATATACGAACGGGCGAAAACCTCGACAAAAATACTACTGAGTTACAAAGCTGGAATACAAACTTAGATGGCTTTAAAAACTATGGCTTTGAGCTAATTTCACAATACCGGATTGAAGATTTCTACAGTAATTTCTCAGCAAGTTACATTCGCGGCAAAAACAAAGGTAGCCTATCTGACTCTACAGGTTCAGATGATGATCATCCTGATGTACCGCCATTAAACATTAATCTGGGTTTAGGTTACGAATGGATTCCTGGTTTACGTACGGGCTGGGAAGTCCGTTGGTATGATGCGCAAACCAAAACCAAGGCAAGCGGTAACAATTTAAAAGTGAAATCGCCAAGTGAGCAATACACGCTACAAAACGCTTACGTGGTTTGGGAAATACAACAAGTCGAAGGCTTGAGCGTTGGCGCGGTTGTGAAAAACTTAACCGATCGTTACTACGAAGCATACCTATCTAATGGCGTGCCTTCGCCTGGTCGCGAAGTCAAACTGCACCTCACTTATCAATACTAACCATACCTAAAAGATGCAGGGCAGACATTAACTGCCCTGTTATATCGTATCCAATGGCCATAATTGCACGCCGTTTTATTTATCAGTATTATCATTTCCTTTTGCTTGCATACACATTATGAACAATCTAAAAACACGGCTTCTTCTGATTTGCTTCTTCCCTGTAGGTAGCCTAGCGCAAGCTTCTGAGAACATTGCAGACTACTTACAAGAACAAAGCAAGCACCAAGTTTCAGAAGATTTTTACGCACAGCCAACAGCAAATAACCTGAATCTAGATGCAAAAACTAACTCTTTAACTTGGCACGAAGATGGTAAGCCGGATCACTGTCGTTACGCCAAGCAGCCCAAAGACGTCGCAACACATTTCGACTACGGTGAAGCAAACGATCTATCTGACGGCTTACAACACTTTGATTTACCGGAAAGACATTCTGCAAAGGTCAAATCGACACATCGCACTTATGCTAATAACCCTCACCTTCTTCCTGGCAATAAACAATTTGCAGCCCCTGAAGACGGCACGTTTAGCCTGTCCGTATCATCGGATTGTTTTTAGCCGATATAAATAAAAAATGCCCTGAGACAAAACTCAGGGCATTTTCACTATTTGTTTGATGGGTAACGTCACCATCTCACCGATTTAAACTTATTCTTCGTCAGTGTCTACTTCGGTTTCACGTGCTTTGCGGGCTTCTTCTTTACGAACTTTTGCCGCTAGTTGTTCTGCTTCACGCTCTTGACGTTGCGCTGCTTTACGCTCGTTACGAACCACTTGGTTTTGGATAAATCCAGCCAGTTCTTGTTCAGCCCAAGCTTGTGCTTTCTCTTCGCTGTCAAAGCCTGTTTCACGCTTTGATACTACAGTCTTACGAGATGTCACTTGGCGAGTGATTTCTGCGCTCCAGCCGTTACGTTTTTCAGTGACGCGGATAGCAAATTTTGGATTCTTAGACATTTCTTTCATTTCCTAAGGGATTTAGGGATCAATCAGGGATTCGGTCAACTTGATAACTCCATCTAAGCTGAGCTGTTTAACACCATCCCTTGGTAAGCGCGGTATTAGAGCATAAAAGTAATCTAAACGCTGCAAGTTTTTTACGCTAGATAATAGATGACAAAGAAGAGGCAGAACAAAGCAACGTTTCGCCAAGTCACTAGAAAGAGCGACGAAGAAAAAAGAGTGATAAGAAAAAAGAAAGCGCTGGTCTCTCAACCAACGCTTTACTTAAGCTAGATTAACCTTTGGTTAATTAACCGATATTCTTACGGGCATTTTGGAACATACGCATCCAAGCGCCATTTTCACCCCAACCTTCCGGAGCCCAAGAATTTGCAACTGTGCGGAATACGCGCTCTGGGTGAGGCATCATGATAGTTACGCGACCGTCTGCTGTTGTTAAACCGGTAATCGCGTTTGGCGAACCATTCGGGTTGTTCGGGTATTGTTGTGTTGGGTTACCGAGGTTATCCACGTAACGAACCGCAACCGTACCTGATGCTTCAATCGCTGCTAGGTGCTCTGCATCACGTACTTCTACACGCCCTTCTCCGTGGGAAACCGCGATTGGCATACGCGAACCAGCCATGCCGTCGAAGAATACAGAATCAGATTTCTGAACTTCAACTAGACTAAAGCGCGCTTCAAAACGCTCAGATTCGTTGCGCACAAAACGTGGCCACAAGTCTGCACCTGGGATCAGCTCTTTCAGGTTTGATAGCATCTGACAACCGTTACATACACCTAAAGAGAACGTCTCTTCACGGTTGAAGAAGGCTTGGAACTGTTCACGAGCTTGTGCGTTAAACAGGATAGACTTAGCCCAACCTTCACCCGCACCTAGTACGTCGCCGTAAGAGAAGCCACCACAAGCTACTAGGCCATGGTATTCATCCAGTACCGCTTGGCCTGTTAGGATATCGCTCATATGGATGTCGGTTGCTTCAAAACCAGCTCGGTCAAACGCTGCTGCCATTTCGACGTGGGAGTTAACGCCCTGCTCACGTAGGATTGCCATCTTAGGTTTAGCACCTTTCGCAATGTACGGTGCTGCAACGTCTTCATTTACGTCGAAGCTGAGCTTAACGTTTAGACCAGGGTCAGAGTTGTCTTTCTTAGCTTCGTGCTCTTGGTCTGCACACGCTGGGTTATCACGTAGACTTTGCATCTTATGCGTTGTTTCAGCCCAGATAACGCGTAGTTCGGTACGTGAACGTTCAAGCACAACTGCATCACCAGAAGTGATAACAAAGTCGTCTGAAGCTTCAACAGAACCAATCACATGTGAGCATGCCTCTAAGCCGTTTGCCGCCAGAGTAGATAAAACTGAATCTAGATCATCATTCTTAACTTGAACAACCGCACCTAGCTCTTCGTTAAATAGAACGGCTAGCGCATCATCACCCAGCTCTGCGATGTTCGCTTTTACGCCACAGTGACCCGCGAACGCCATCTCAGCCAGTGTAACAAAAAGACCGCCGTCGCCTTTATCGTGGTAAGCCACTAGCTTGTCATCACGTACTAACGCTTGCATTGCATCAAAGAAGCCTTTTAGCTGCTCTGCATTATCTACGTCAGCAGGTTTGTCACCCAGCTGTTTGTATACTTGTGCCAATGCTGTCGCACCTAAGCGGTTTTTTCCGTTACCCAAGTCAACAAGAACTAGAGAGGTATCTCCTTTGTCAGTGCGTAGTTGTGGAGTCACGGTCTTACGTACGTCTTCCACACGACCAAATGCCGTGATAACTAGCGACAGTGGAGAAGTGACTTCTTTGCTCTCGCCGTTTTCTTCCCACTTGGTTTTCATCGACATGGAGTCTTTACCAACTGGGATCGTCAAACCTAACGCAGGACACAATTCTTCACCAACCGCTTTCACTGCTTCGTAAAGACCCGCATCTTCACCTGGGTGACCCGCTGGAGACATCCAGTTCGCAGACAGTTTAATGTGTTTAATATCACCGATGTCTGTTGCCGCAATGTTCGTTAGTGACTCACCAACGGCTAGGCGAGCCGATGCTCCAAAGTCTAGTAATGCCACTGGCGTGCGCTCACCCATCGACATTGCTTCGCCATGGTAAGTGTCGTAGCTTGCCGCTGTTACTGCGCAGTTTGCTACTGGTACCTGCCAAGGACCAACCATTTGATCACGAGCAACCAGACCCGTTACTGTTCGGTCACCGATAGTAATTAGGAATGTTTTTTCTGCAACAGCAGGAAGACGAAGTACGCGATCCACCGCTTCATTAAGCTCTATACCATCACGAACAATGGCAGGGCTTTCCACTTTTAGTGTGGTTGCGTCACGGTGCATCTTCGGTGGCTTACCAAGCAGGATATCCATTGGCATATCGATTGGCGTATTGTCGAAGTGAGAATCTTCTAGCGTTAGATGACGCTCTTCTGTCGCCACACCCACCACTGCATACGGTGCGCGTTCACGCTTACAGATGGCGTCGAATGCTTCCATGTTTTCTGGCGCTACCGCTAGAACGTAACGTTCCTGTGATTCGTTACACCAGATTTCCAGTGGGCTCATGCCCGGCTCATCGTTTGGTACATCGCGTAATTGGAACTTACCGCCACGCTCACCGTCGTCGACAAGTTCAGGCAATGCGTTAGAGATACCGCCTGCACCCACATCGTGGATAAATGCGATTGGGTTATCGTCGCCTAACTGCCAACAACGGTCGATCACTTCCTGACAGCGACGTTCCATCTCTGGGTTTTCACGCTGTACGGAAGCGAAGTCCAGATCTTCTGCTGACTGACCAGATGCCATGGAAGATGCCGCACCACCACCAAGACCGATGTTCATTGCCGGACCACCAAGTACGATTAGGCTCGCACCTACAGGGATCTCTTTCTTCTGTACGTGTTCATTGCGGATGTTACCCATACCACCAGCAATCATGATTGGTTTGTGGTAACCACGAATTTCTTCACCCGCATGAGAAGTGACTTTTTCTTCGTAAGTACGGAAGTAACCCAATAGATTTGGACGACCAAATTCGTTGTTGAAAGCCGCGCCGCCAAGAGGGCCTTCAAGCATGATGTCTAACGCATTCACAATACGACCCGGCTTGCCGAAGTCGGTTTCCCATGGCTGTTCAAAACCAGGAATACGTAAGTTAGAGGTTGTAAAACCAACCAGACCCGCTTTTGGCTTACCGCCGATACCCGTCGCTCCTTCGTCACGGATTTCACCGCCTGAGCCAGTCGATGCGCCCGGCCATGGAGAGATTGCCGTTGGGTGGTTGTGCGTTTCTACCTTCATCAAGATGTGCGTATCTTCATGGTGGTACGTGTATTGACGAGATTTAGGGTCAGGGAAGAAACGCCCCGCTTTAGAACCTGTCATAACGGCTGCGTTGTCTTTGTATGCAGACAGCACATAGTCAGGTGTCGTTTCAAAAGTGTTTTTGATCATTTTGAACAAAGACTTAGGTTGCTCTACCCCGTCGATAGTCCAATCTGCGTTAAAAATTTTGTGGCGACAATGCTCTGAGTTCGCCTGAGCAAACATCATCAATTCAATGTCGTTTGGGTTACGCCCAAGCTTAGTAAAGTTCTCTACCAAGTAATCAATTTCATCTTCTGCGAGTGCCAAGCCAAGGGAAACGTTTGCCTCTTCAAGCGCAAGACGACCGCCAGCTAAGATATCAACATGTGCGACAGGCTTAGGCTCTGCAACAGTAAATAATGCTGATGCGGCTTCAAATTCTGTGAATACTGTTTCCATCATGCGGTCGTGAATTAACGCTTTAACAGCGTCAGCTTGAGCTTCTGAGAGAACAACTGAAGATTCGACATAATAAGCCGTACCACGCTCTAGACGTTTCACTTTCTCCAGACCACAGTTAACAGCGATATCGGTAGATTTAGAAGACCAAGGCGAGATAGTGCCAGGACGAGGCGTGACAAGAAGTAGAAGACCTTCAGGCTCATGCTCTTCGATGGTTGGGCCGTAAGTTAGTAACTTTTCAAGTTTTTCTAACTCTTGGTCATCAAGGTCTGACTTTAGATCGGCAAAGTGCATAAACTCGGCATAAATGCCAGTTACAGGCAGATCTTGTTCACGACAAAGTTCCAGTAGTTTATTAACACGAAACTCAGAAAGAGCTGGGGAGCCACGCAAAATTCTCATGTGCTTAGGTCTCTTATGCAATTGATTAAGGTGATATTGGAATAAATTCAGACACTTAAAATAAGCCCTGTCGAACCTATGCCGATTCCACCTCGTCATTGCGAGCGCATTATATAGTAATTGTTTTTGTGATGTAACACCAAAAGCAACCGTTTGCGTCATTTTTTTTGTCAAATTTGAATTACAACTAAAATGTCGATAAAACACACAATGTCACGTTATAAGTGTGTGATTCACTTTGCCCCATGAGCTCGCTTTGATATAAAGGCAAATAGAAATTTTCCAAGATGTACCTATCAATGCAAATAAGTCACTTCAACCGGCTCAAGCGCAGTGCTCTAATTTTAGTTTCTGTTCTTTTACTCTCTGCTTGCCAGATTGAGTCGGAGCCCAAAAGTGAATTTGAAAAAATTCAAGAACGTGGTGTGCTTCGTGTTGGCACGCTAAACAATCAGCTTTCCTACTACATAGGTCCCGATGGTCCCGCAGGGTTGGATTACGAATTGGCGCGTCAGTTTGCGGAGCAGCTCGGCGTCAAACTCGAGATTAAACCAGCCTTTCGCCAAGCTGAGCTTTTTCCTGCTCTTAAGAAAGGAGATATCGATATCATCGCTACGGGTTTAAATCAAACGTCACAAGCAGTCAAACGATTTAGACCAGGCCCTGCCTATTATTATGTAAGCCAACAAGTGGTATATAAAAAAGGGCAACTTCGACCACGTGATATCGAACAACTCATTGAATACCAAGCCTCGAAAGACGACGAGTCCGACGAAGATACAAATGCAGGCGCTCAAACATTAAAGATCGTTGAACAATCGCAATATGTTCCGACCCTAACAGCGTTAAAGAAGCAGTATCCAGAACTTCAGTTTGAAATTGTTGGTGATGCTGACACGAGAGACTTACTCAAATACGTATCGAAGGGTGAGTTACGTTTTACTGTGACTGATTCGGTGGAACTTTCCCTAGCTCAACGCCTTTACCCCGATCTTGCGCTCGCGTTCGAACTTACAGAAGATCAACCTGTGTCTTGGTTTACTCGACGTTCTGAAGACGAAAGCTTGTATGCAATGCTGATAGAGTTTTTCGGTAACATCAAACAATCAGGAGAACTGTCCACCCTCGAAGAAAAGTACATTGGTCATATTGAAGCATTTGACTACGTTGATACTCGCGCATTCATTCGAGCTCTGGATGACAAATTGCCTAAATGGGCACCTTTATTCCAAAAATACAGCGAAGAGTTCGACTGGCGATTAATTGCAGCATTGGCTTATCAAGAGTCACATTGGAAACCAACAGCAAAATCGCCAACGGGTGTTAGGGGGATGATGATGCTTACTCTGCCAACAGCGAAAAGCGTCGGGGTAACAAACCGTTTAGACCCTGAGCAATCTGTTCGTGGTGGTGTCGAGTACTTACGTCGCATTGTAGGTCGCGTGCCTGATAGCATCAACGAGCATGAAAAAATATGGTTTGCGTTAGCTTCATACAATATTGGTTACGGCCACATGATGGACGCACGACGACTCACCAAAGCACAAGGTGGCGATCCGAACGCTTGGGCCGATGTAAAAGATAGGCTGCCTTTACTGCGTCAGAAGCGCTATTACAGCCAAACTCGCTATGGGTACGCCAGAGGCGATGAAGCGCGTAATTACGTAGAAAATATTCGACGTTACTACCAATCCATCATTGGTCATGTCAGCCAACAGCCAGCGATTGATGAGAATAGCGATGACTTGCAAGTGATTCCGCCGCTCAACCCCGACATTTTGATATCGGGCGCAGTAGAGACCGTCGTAGAACAAGTCTCTGGCGCTTCTGACGTCACGGTTGAAGAAGACACCGAACAAGAAAGCATTGAAGAATAAACCCGCGGTAAACTAGAAAATGACGAGCCTATGAAGCTCGTCATTTTTGTTGAGTCCTAACGAAAACTTATCTAGACTCCAATATTCTGAGTGACACCAACCACACTCAACCATTCCTTTGGTTGGTCGCCTTTTCTTCATCGTTAGTAAAACTGATTGCTTTGTAACAGATTACTTTACAACCACATGGTTTAGCTCACTTGATGAAGCGGCGCTTTCGGCTACACTCTGCCGAAATAACGTCACTCCTATTATTAAGCATCGTATTGAAATTGTTTGCTGGCTCTGTGCAATGCAGAAGTCAAATGAAGAACGTTTAAACCATACAATGTTTAGTGCGATTATCGAGCCTATTGCCAAGCATCGATGAGCCGCGCTTTACTGGTATAAGTCTTGTCTGCAGGAGGTTTTGAATATGAGAAGACGTAGAGTGCAGTCAAAGCGTTTAAATAACACAGTAGCTGCTATCCGACGTAAACGTAAACTGACATGTATGAAAAAGAAAGTAAGTTCACGTAATCGTGTTTTTGTACATTTAGTCAATCACTAGTGCGTCCAAACAAACATCTACCACGTTGTAGGTGTTTGCTAGCCCTCACTACTCCCACTACCTTGCTCGCTCTCTCGATTTTCTAATGCTTTTTGTGCTTGCTTCTTCGCTTTAATTTCCTTTCGGCGACGCTTAAAAAACGCTTGTAGCTGAGTGCGGCACTCATCTTCTAGCAGCCCCTTTTCAACTAAGGCGTAATGGTAAGCGGCTTGGCTTTCAAACAAATTAAGCACTGTTCCTGCAGCTCCAGCTTTTAAATCTGGCGCTCCAAAAACAACCCGCTTAACGCGGCTATGCAATAAGGCTCCGGCACACATTGGGCATGGCTCAAGTGTTACATATAACGTCGTATCCAGAAGGCGGTAATTTTCTAGCTTTTGGCCTGCTTTACGCAGCGTTTGGATCTCAGCATGTGCGGTAGCGTCATTAGTACCAATAGAGCGATTCCACCCCTCAGCGATAATTTCACCATCTTTGACAAGCACTGCGCCAACAGGTACTTCCCCCTCAGCTTCTGCTTGCTCAGCAAGCTCCATCGCTCTGCGCATAAACAATTCATCTTGAGGGGTAAACGGATGGTTAGACAAAGGAGGCTCCAAAGAAACAAAAATGATTGAAGTCGGGAATTTTATCACCAACTTCGGCTTCACTACAGCGACACATCACGGGACAAAGTCTGCAACTCCAAAAAACTAGTTACAAGACCTATCGATGTTCGTTTTACGAGAACAAAAAAGCGCAGATCGAAGACCTGCGCTTTTTGGCTGCCAATTAGCGGCTTTCACACCCTAAACGTTTTTACATTGTGTAAGTGTAAGGAGCTTGAATGCCTAGCGGGATACCTACCATCCAATAAGCAACTAGGAAGATAGACCAACCGATCAGCATTGCGATCGAGAATGGCATCATTAGTGACGCAAGCGTACCGATACCAGCCGACTTCACATAACGCTGACAGTAAACCACTACAAGAGGGAAAAATACCATTAGAGGCGAAATGATGTTCGATACAGAGTCACCCACACGGTAAGCCGCTTGAGACAGCTCAGGCGAGATACCAACCGCCATTAGCATTGGCACTAAGATTGGACCAATTAAAGCCCATTTTGCCGATGCCGAACCAATAAGTAGGTTTACAGACGCGGTTAGAAGGATCATACCGATGATGGTCACTTCACCTGGTAGGTTCATCGCTTTTAAGCCTTCTGCGCCATACAACGCTAGCATCGTACCGATGTTTGACTGAGCAAATGCAGATAGGAACTGAGCACAGAAGAACGACATAACAATGTATGCGCCCATGGTTGACATAGTATCAGCCATCGCTTTGATAATGTCGTTGCTGGTCTTGAACGTTCCAGACACTTTACC
The DNA here is from genome assembly GCF_023161825.1 of Vibrio sp. 2CM40D. Classification (NCBI taxonomy): domain Bacteria; kingdom Pseudomonadati; phylum Pseudomonadota; class Gammaproteobacteria; order Vibrionales; family Vibrionaceae; genus Vibrio; species Vibrio sp. 2CM40D. The sequence goes on along the minus strand of NZ_JALNTL010000009.1, from coordinate 96,609 downwards.
GTAAACGTAACCAGGAATGATAAACAGAATAAAGATCAACGGCACGATAGACTTCATTATCGGTGCTGAGAAGGCAGTAATTTCACCTTCAGGCGAGCGAAGTGCTGATGTTTCTGGAATTAACGCTGCAACAAGTAAAGCAATACCCGCCATCATTGCCCAACCTGCATAACGGAATGCTTTTGATTCCAGTTCAGTAAATGAACCTAGGTTTGGCGCGGTTTCCGCATCATCATCAATTGGCATTTTTGATAAACGAGGCTCGATAATTTTCTCTGTCACGTACCAACCAATCCCCACAATAATGATAGAGGATAGGCCAGTGAAGAAGATGTTCGCTAATGGGTTAACCACATATTCAGGATCAAGAACCTGCGCCGCAGTTTGCGTAAAGCCAGCCAATAGCGGATCGATACCTGAAGGGATAAAGTTTGCAGAGAAGCCACCAGATACACCTGCAAATGCTGCCGCAATACCTGCTAAAGGGTGACGACCTGCCGCATGGAAGATAATACCGCCAAGAGGAATAACCAGAACATAGCCTGCATCTGCCGCAGTATGCGACACAATAGCAACCAAAATCAGCATTGGAGTAAGAAGCTTAGCTGGCGTGAAGTTCAGCATCTTCTTAAGACCCGTCGTAATAAAACCCGAAGAATCTGCAACACCCACACCTAGCATTGCGACAAGTACGATACCCAGTGGCGCAAAGCCAGTAAACGTCGTCACCATGTTAGCAAGGAAACTTGCTAGCGCTTCGCCCGTAAGTAAGTTGGTGATAGTAAGAGCTTCGCCCGTTCGAGGGTTTGGAAGATCGAATGATACATTCGACAAAAGTGCTGACGCCGCCCAAGTAATGATCAATGCCCAGAAGAACAAAATCGCAGGATCAGGGATTTTGTTACCTGTCCTCTCGATAAAGTTTAAAAAGCGCTCCATCCCGCTCGGCTTCGATGATGGTGCTTTATTTACAGCTTGGTTACTCATGGTAACTCCATAGTGAATGATGTTGGTGCCAAGGCCTATTTGAATAATTATAACGGCCTACTATCCAACGAGTATTCTAGTAAACACTAATGGAGAAAGCACAAGGTTCTAGATTTTTTTTCATAATTGGAGACATATTTTGCAAAAAAACAAAACCAAAGATACAAGCCTGAAACATTATGGAAAAATCAACATATACATTTAGTAAACGAGCTGGCAAAAACAGAGGTTGCATAGAGCGATGAATAGATAGTTTTAAGAAAAGAAACTATACGTGATGAGAAGCAAGAAATAATTCTCTTCAATATAAAAAGGGCAACGCGGACAGTGAACACCTTATCCAGAACTCCAATCGGTTTTGATTGAATCGGCGTAAAACAGGAACCTAGACTATTTAATCAAATTCGCTATGTTTAGAGATCATGGTTTTCAGCTCTACCGATTGTATTTTACCGTGGCGATCTTGCCATAGAGCTTCCATATGTATCGTTTTAAGTGCGCCCGACAGAGTTGCCGTTGGCACAGACCAAGATAAAGTATACAAGGGGTGCGTAGTATCTTCCCCAGAGACAATATTTGTATCAAAATTAGCGGCGGGCATCGAGGGGACTGCAGAAATAGCCCCACGCGTACGAAACCACTCTAATTTCTGCTCAGCAAGATTTAGCGCTTCAATGCTATGCATCGCGTAATCTGCCCGCAGCTCAATGTAAGCTTGCAACTTAACCAATCCAAGAGCACCGACACCAATTAAAATAAAAGAAATCATTATTTCAATTAAACTAAAACCATGTTGTTTACTTGGCATTCCAACTTCCCTCTTGCCAACGAACATCATTTCTCCTTGTTGTAGGTCTTTTGCTGGAATCAAATAGTAACTCCATTGAGCCCGCAATTGAGGTTTTTAACCCATCAGTATCAAAACCATAACCACCCGTTGCGTGAAATGCCCCTGCATCAACATAAACAGTTTGTGTAAGATCAGTATATTGTTTACCAATGGTAAAATTAGTCGGTGAGCCATCAGCATTCGAGAACAAACTTTCCCAATAGCTTTTTAACTCATCAGGAGCAAACTGTGGTTTAGTTTTATCGACTAAATGAAAAAGCGAACCCTGAAATGTTGTTGAACCAGTATTGATAAAAATACCATCTTGAATAACTAACGTATATTTCTCATGGTTGCCTTGAAGTGCTAAATTCCCGTGAATGGCGCAGTCACCAGTAATCCAAACCTTATCTACTTCCTTAAAAGCATTTTCGATAGCTGATTTACACTGTGTCGCATTTGACAAATTTATTTTCCCAGCTTTCGGAAATGAAGCTTTGACTTTATCAATGTTTTCCGGTGTTTTTTTGTAATCAAAAAAGGTTTGGAATGGATCGACTTCAGAGTCATAAACAAAATCGCCTTTTAGCTGCGGATCAGAAGTTTCAGGTTTATTAGTTTTCGTAATTGCATTCCCAGCTTTTACTGTAACATTGGTTGTCGTTGCAGCGGTACACCCTCCAGCAGGAGAACCATCATATAAGCTATTCGCTCTTATTGATGCAGTGTTATATTTTGATCCTGTGCTTCCGCCTTCCATGGTATAACTATACCGATAAGTCAGTGATATGCATTCATACAGATTGTCAGAATTAAGATCACCTTTCGCATCTGGATGAACCTTTAAATCACCATAAGTAGTTAACTTGGATGTGGTTTGTATCGCTCCTTTTCCACGATTACTTAGTGTACTGAAAGTTTTATTGAGCTGGGCCCAACCATTGTGAGATATAGAATTAATACGATAGACTCCTGCCCCTATATCAGTAACGTTCAGCTGGCTAAGGTTTAATTCCCTCTTACATAAGGTATTTAAATTATTGTGATTAATTGGGATGAGCTCGTTCACTATGGATACATCATCTGTGACATAAGCAAATAGACACTCAAGCCCTCCTTCCGCTTCCCAGTGCTGTTGCCGAGAACTAACTTCATTCTGCGCACGCTTAATTTGATAAAATAGATTCTTATATGAGCCTAACGTCACAACCAAAGCGACAGAGAGCAGTATGGAAGTAATAAGTAACGTGGCCACTCCTTGTTGATGCTTACGTATCATTGCCAATTCCTTTGCTGAACCTGTAATAAAATGGCGTGAGAAATTGCCGGATCATTTTTTAATTCAGCGGCCATTGAAATAGAAATAAACGCACTCTCTATTGACGAACCTGATAGTAATGTTCGACTAACACCAAATTGAGTTACTTTAATTTGCTTAGGATCAAAAAGGTCAAAACATCCACTAGCAGCAGACACGACACTTAAAGGTGATGGTGAATCATCCTGGCAATATTCCAACATATTATCCTTTAACCGATATATCGTATTACTCACAGAGCTTGCTGTGTTTCGATAAACATAACCGATTTTTTCGGATTGTTGATATAGAACGCTAGGAGAACCGGAAAGCATCATTGATTTTGTCGTAATACCATCAAACCCTGCTCGCTGAATATCCTCTTTCACTTGTTGAATTACACTACTCATCTGCTGAAGTAGCATTATTTCCTTGCTTCGCTGCACAGCTGTTTTTTGGTTAGAAAGAAACACTGCGCCAACAATGCCCAAAGCGACAAGTCCTAACAACGCAGCAATCATAAACTCAACAAGTGTACTACCCTGCTGTTTAGCATTGTTCAAAGCCATATTTTGCCTTATTCATAGCGCACACTTTTACTCGCCCTGCTCCGTTATGAACAGTTACTTTTATCGGACTGGTATCCGCTTGAGATTTCTTCAGGTGAATACTTCCCGCATTTTTGGGATTCCCCATAACACGATCAAACTTGACGCTAGTTATATTACTCGACACCACCAGACCCCGATATAGATGACCTTGCAGCTCAGCAACAGTATTCATTGAAGTAATGTCAGTGACATTCGATACACTCGAGAGTGTGAGCTTCCAGCTTCCGGTGGATGAAGGCAAGCCTTGAATATGAACCCAAAAATCTTGATTTCTCATCACCGATTCCGATTTCGCTTGGATCAAAAAACCCTGTAATTCGTTGGCTAAATTCACTATTTTCATGTGTTGGCTAACTTTTGAAAAACTTGGGGCGACAAAAAGTAGTAGTACTGACAAGACAGCAACAGTAATAAGAAGCTCCAACAACGTAAACCCGCGAGGCATTTCCCAAATTCCTATGTAAACGGCAAAAGGGCCGTAATTCATCTTGCACAGATGCTATCACCTGCCAAAAATAGGCGGAAAAGTGAAAAGGAAACTACTCGTGATGATTCGAATTTCTCGTTGTAACGGCTACAAAAAAGGATTGAGAGGGATGACATTGATCGAATTACTGATAGCTGTCGTGATTGTCGGGATCATTGCTGCGATCGCCTACCCTTCTTACACTAATCATGTAATCAAGTCTCATAGGACGGTTGCCTTGAGCGATCTTAGTCGAATTCAGCTAGAGCTAGAGACATCTTATGATGGTGGGTACGACTGGAGTCATATTCTCTCTGGAGGCACATGCGCTCTATGCGATTCAGACACAAATAGATTTTCTTTCGATATTGCGAGCTCTGCAAGTACGGCCTATACCATTACAGCAACAGCAAAATCGGCTCTGGGACAAGACGACGACGAGTGCTTGACTGGTTCTAAAACGATTACTTTAACGTCAACAAATGTCGAAGAACCAAGTGATTGCTGGAATTAGGAAGAACACCGAGATGCAAAAAGGCCTGCATTTTAGCAGGCCTTTGTATTTGTGCTTTTCACTAACGTCTTAGCTGGTTAAATCATCAAAGAACTTTTTCACACCGTTGAAAAAGCCTTCTGATTTAGGCTTGTGCTTAGTTGCCGCTTCACCACCACAAGACTCTTCAAACTCTTTGAGCAGTTCTTTTTGGCGTGAGCTTAGGTTTACTGGTGTTTCAACAACCAACTTAACAATAAGATCACCAACACCGCCACCGCGAACGCCTTTCACACCTTTACCACGCATACGGAACATACGACCTGTTTGCGTTTCTGAAGGCACTTTTAGGCTTACGCGACCATCTAGGGTTGGTACTTCAACTTCACCACCTAGAGCTGCCATCGCAAAGCTTACTGGCACTTCACAGTATAGGTTGTTGCCATCACGCTCGAAGATATGGTGCTCTTTCACGTGCACTTGTACATACAAGTCACCCGCTGGTGCTCCCATTTCTCCCGCTTCACCTTCGCCAGATAGACGAATACGGTCGCCAGTATCAACACCTGCTGGGATCTTAACGTTAAGTGTTTTTGTTTTCTGCTTACGACCTTGACCATGACACTCATTACAAGGGTCTTTAATGATTTTACCTTTGCCGTGACAGGTAGGACAGGTTTGTTGCACTGCGAAGAAGCCCTGGCGCATCTGTACTTGACCATGACCATGACAGGTACCACATGTTTCAGCAGATGAACCTTTCTTCGCGCCACTACCATCACAGGTATCACAGTGTACTAGTGTCGGTACTTCGATCTCTTTCGTTACACCACGAACCGCTTCTTCTAGCGTCAATTCCATGTTGTAACGTAGGTCAGCACCTCGCTGGGCACGGTGGCCACCACCGCCACGACGACCACCACCAAAGATGTCACCGAATACATCGCCAAAGATGTCGCCGAAATCAGCACCGCCGCCGCCAAAGCCGCCGCCACCGAAACCACCGCCGCCTTGTTCAAAAGCTGCATGACCGTATTGGTCGTACGCCGCTTTCTTTTGAGGGTCGGTCAGAACTTCGTACGCTTCTTTTACTTCTTTAAACTTGTCCGCCGCAGAATCATCACCCTGGTTTCGGTCTGGGTGGAATTTCATCGCTAGACGCTTATACGCCTTTTTGATATCGCGCTCTGAGGCATCACGGCTTACGCCTAATACTTCGTAAAAATCACGTTTTGACATGTTCTTCGTCACCAGTTAATTACTACAAACGGCATCGATTCACCGCTTGGTGTTTGTATCGTTCTAGGTAAGTGCACTTGTCTGCAACATACTTAACTAGAAAGACAGCGTTTACAAACAGACGGGCGTAAGAGTTGCCCCAAACGCCCGCACACGAAGTCTTATCGACCCCAGATGGCTATGCAGCCATCTGGTTAAGAAATATTATTTCTTGTCGTCTTTAACTTCTTCGAACTCAGCATCTACAACGTCGTCTTCTTTAGACTGTGCACCTGCGTCAGCACCTTGTGCTTGCTGCGCTTGAGCTTGTTGTTGAGCGATTTCCATCAGCTTTTGAGAAGCAGTCATTAGTGCTTGAACTTTAGCATCGATAGCTTCTTTGTCTTCGCCTTTACGTGCTGTTTCTAGCTCAGAAATTGCTACTTCAATCTTCTCTTTCTCTTCTGCAGGTAGCGCTTCACCAGCTTCTTCTACTTGCTTACGAGTACCGTGAATCATTTGGTCAGCTTGGTTACGTGCAGTTGCTAGCTCTTCGAACTTCTTGTCCGCTTCTTTGTTAGCTTCTGCTTCTTGAACCATTTTCTCGATGTCTTCATCGCTTAGACCGCCAGAAGCTTGGATAGTGATCTTCTGCTCTTTACCAGTCTGCTTGTCTTTCGCAGATACGTGTAGGATACCATCCGCATCAAGGTCAAACGTAACCTCGATTTGTGGCATACCACGTGGTGCAGGCTGGATGCCTTCTAGGTTAAATTGGCCTAGAGACTTGTTGTACATCGCTTGCTTACGCTCACCTTGTAGAACGTGGATAGTTACCGCGCTCTGGTTGTCTTCCGCTGTAGAGAAAACTTGGTTCGCTTTAGTTGGGATAGTTGTGTTCTTCTCAACTAACTTAGTCATCACGCCACCCATTGTCTCGATACCTAGAGACAGTGGAGTTACGTCTAGTAGTAGTACGTCTTTAACGTCACCAGCAAGTACACCACCTTGAACTGCAGCACCCATTGCTACTGCTTCGTCAGGGTTTACGTCACGGCGCGCTTCTTTACCAAAGAACTCAGCAACTTTCGCTTGAACCATTGGCATACGAGTCTGACCACCAACTAGGATTACGTCAGTGATGTCGTTTACTGATAGGTCAGCGTCAGCTAGAGCTACTTTTAATGGCTCAAGAGAGCGTTGTACTAGGTCTTCAACTAGAGATTCTAGTTTTGCACGAGTCACTTTAATGTTCATGTGCTTAGGACCAGTTGCATCTGCAGTAACGTAAGGTAGGTTTACGTCTGTTTGAGAAGTAGAAGAAAGCTCGATTTTCGCTTTCTCTGCTGCTTCTTTAACACGCTGCATTGCTAGTGGGTCGTTCTTAAGGTTGATGCCTTGCTCTTTGTTGAACTCATCAACCAAGTAGTTGATTAGACGGTTATCAAAGTCTTCACCACCTAGGTGAGTATCACCGTTAGTTGCTAGAACTTCGAATGTTTTCTCGCCTTCAACTTCATCGATTTCGATGATTGAAATATCGAATGTACCACCACCAAGGTCGTATACCGCGATAGTGCGATCGCCGCCTTTCTTATCAAGACCGTAAGCTAGCGCAGCTGCTGTTGGTTCGTTGATGATACGTTTAACTTCTAGACCTGCGATACGGCCAGCATCTTTTGTCGCTTGACGCTGAGCATCGTTAAAGTAAGCAGGTACTGTGATAACTGCGCCAGTTACTTCCTCACCAAGGAAGTCTTCAGCAGTTTTCTTCATTTTCTTAAGAACTTCAGCAGAAACCTGAGGAGCTGCCATTTTTTGGCCTTTCGCTTCTACCCAAGCATCACCGTTGTCAGCCTTAACGATTTTGTAAGGCATGATTTCGATGTCACGCTGAACTTCTTCGTCTTCAAAACGACGACCGATTAGACGCTTAATTGCAAATAGCGTGTTTTCTGGGTTAGTTACTGCTTGACGTTTCGCTGGTTGACCTACTAGCGTCTCACCGTCAGTGTAAGCAATAACCGATGCAGTAGTACGTTCGCCCTCTGCGTTTTCAATTACACGTGGTTTGTCGCCGTCTAATACAGCAACACATGAGTTAGTAGTACCTAAGTCAATACCAATGATTTTACCCATCTGGCTATCTCCGAATAAATTCTATTTTCGTTTGGTTATAACCCCAATGTGGGGGGAGGAGAATCGGGTTTCAACCCTTGCTCACAAACAAAAATAATCAATGTTTGCTTCTCTATGCCACATAGATAAGGGCGGCAAAATGCTTTTCAAGGGCAGAATTAAAAAAAAGCGTCTTTTTTCGAAATTTATGTGTTTCTTTCTGATTAGTTGGGAACTCGTCACACTGCTGTAGCGCAACAAAACGTCATTTCCCAGATAAATTTATTTATGTCCGACTCTTCCTAAATAAAAAACGAGCTCATAAGAGCTCGCTTCAATATTAGGGTTAAAATAAATTATTCAAGGTATTAGGCGTTCGCTTGAGCAGGCTCAGCATCAACACCTTCTTCTTTACCTATCTCACCTTCTGTTTTTGCAACAATGGTGTTCACTGCCGTGTCGCCGACAACGTTAGATGATGTACAGAACATATCATTTATACGGTCGACCGCTGCAATGATTGCTAAACCTTCAGGTGGTAAACCTAGTTGGTGAAGCAAAACGCCTACCATTACCACGCCGCCCCCAGGAACGCCGCCAGCACCAATAGATAACAGAAGAATAGTTAAGCCAAGTGTGAAGATGTCTGCGGTGTTAATTGGCTGGCCAAAAGCGTTCGCAACAAACATCGTTGCTAGAGCAATATAGATAGACACACCAGACATATTCATCGTTGCGCCCAGTGGTACACCGAAGCCAGCAACCGATTTAGAGACCTGAAGCTTTTCTGTCAGTGTGCGCATCGTTACCGGGATAGTCGCGTTTGAGCTCGCGGTAGATAGAGAGAAAAGAATCTGCTCACGAGTTGCACGTAGGAAAGTCTTTGGAGAAGTTCCTGTCGCAATACTCACTGCCATTGGGTAGAAGAAGAAGATCCAGAACACCAACATCGCAACCACCAAAGCCACGTAACCGGCAACGGACATTAATGTATTGGCGTTTAGCGTTGCACCTAGTTGAATCATTAGTGCGAACACACCATATGGTGCAAGACTCATCACTAATCCAACCAATTTCATCATGATTTCATTTGCCATTTTGAATGTGCGAATAGCTGGGCCACCACGAGAATCCAAAGCTTGAATTGCAAGCCCCGTCAAAATTGCCATAAAGATGATTTGCAGCATGTCGCCGCTAGCAAACGCTTGTACAGGATTGCTAGGAACAATGTTAACAACTAAAGAGAAAATGTCCGGCGTCTCTGTCGTTGTCAGCTGTACAGCCTCAGATACCGTTCCTGCTAGATTAGCGCCCGCTCCTGGCTGGAAGATCAAGCCGACAGTCAAAGCCGCCGTAATCGCAATGATGGTGTTAAGAATGTAAAGGGTAAAAGTTTTTCCACCAAGACGACCAAATGCACTGATGTCTTTCAAGTCAACAATGCCGCATACGATTGAAACGTAAACTAAAGGAACAACAAGCAATTTGATCAGTGAGACGAACATGCCGCCAACACCTTCTGCTGCTCCAAGTAGGTATGTATCAAAAATCGCAATACCGCTAAATAAGTACTGAATTGCTGTCCCCAGCACAAGGCCGGCAAACAAGCCTATAAAAATCTTACTAGAAAGCGATTTATCCATTATAAATCTCCGATATGTTGTGTTTACTATTTACATTTTTGTAGTTATATATGCTTACTTTTAAAGCATTAGTCGTAAATCATACACACCGAAGTTACAAAATAAAGTGATAATTTACATTTTTGTTAACGACATTGTTTTAGAAAAAATGACTATATTTACATTCCTATGCAGAACAAATATTCACACAACGAATGATTACAATCACTTATAGCCCTTTCCGTTAATAAACACGCAGCGAGATGAGAGAAAATCTCCTATAGGAAAATAATTAACCAATAGGAAAAAATATGAAGGGGATCAAATTTTCATTTATCGATATACAACGAAGTTCGATGCAGTCATTTATGTTTAAAACAAAAAAGCGCCCATCAAAAATGATGGGCGCTTTTATATTTAAAAAACAGGTAGTTAAAGTTACTTAGCAACCATTACCATTGCCGGACGAATCACACGGCCGTTTAGTTCGTAACCTTTTTGCATAACAAACATAACAGTGTTTGATTCATGATCAGGGCTCTCCTGAATCGACATCGCTTGATGGAACTCTGGATTGAATGCTTCACCTTCAGGGTTGATTGCTTTCAAGCCAAATTTCGCTACAACGTCTACAAACGTTTTATGTGTTAGTTCAACGCCTTCTAGGAACGGCTTCACAGTTTCATTCTCTGTATCTGCCGCTTGAATTGCACGCTCTAGGTTATCAATAACAGGAAGCAGCTCTTCTGCAAACTTGTTCAACGCAAACTTACGTGCTTTATCGATCTCTTGCTCAGTGCGACGACGCATGTTTTCTACTTCAGCTTTAGAACGCAACACCGCATCTTGTTGCTCTTTTACTTTTGCCTCGCTAGACAATAGTGCCGCTTCTAGTTGAGCAATCTTAGCGTCTGTCTCATCACCAAGCTCTTCAAGCTCAGCTTCAACTTCTTGTGCTTCAGCTTCTACTTTTTCAGCCTCTTCGATGATTTGATCAAGCTCTTCTTCTGTAACTTTGTTTTCTTCGTTGCTCATGATATCTCCAGAATTCAACATAATGCCCTTAAAGCCATGCGCGTTTTTGCGGGCTTTAACCACATAAAAATTCGCATATTTAGGTGACTTGCCATTATTATGGGGATGAAGATTCCTGATTCAAGCCTCTTTAATGCGGAAATGCTATGAAAAATCCATGTAACGTGATCGCGATTATCGGAAAACCAAGAGATCAACAAGCAATTCAAACTCATAAAGAGTTGTACCAATGGTTGACCTCTGAGGGCTATAAAGTATTCATTGACGATCGCCTTGCCGCAATACTGGATGATATCCCACAGAGTCAGTTTGCTAGCTTAGTTGAACTAGGAAAAAATGCCGATCTAGCCATTGTGGTTGGTGGCGATGGCAACATGCTAGGTGCAGCAAGAATTTTATCCCGATTTGATGTACCAGTTATAGGCGTGAACCGTGGAAATCTGGGCTTCTTAACTGACTTGAACCCAGACGACTTCCAAGCGTCTCTGCAAGCGGTACTCGACGGTGAGTATATTGAAGAGGAGCGTTTTCTTTTAGAGGCGGAAGTACACCGCCACGGACAAATAAAGAGCCATAACGCTGCGCTAAACGAAGCCGTACTTCACCCAGGGCAAATTGCTCATATGATTGAATTTGAAGTGTACATAGATGAAAGCTTCGCCTTCTCTTTACGGGCCGACGGTTTGATTGTCTCCACTCCGACTGGCTCGACGGCATATTCACTTTCTGGCGGCGGCCCAATTCTTTCTCCTAGCTTGAATGCCATTTCACTCGTGCCAATGTTCCCTCATACATTGTCGAGTCGACCTTTGGTGGTTGATGGAAAACGTCGAATTAAATTGGTGGTATCACCAGAAAACCGTGGAACACAAGAAGTTAGCTGTGATGGACAAGTCTCGCTTCCAGTTACCCCTGGCGACGAAATTCACATCTATCAAAGTCCAAATGTACTAAAGCTCATCCATCCAAAAGACTACAGCTACTATCACGTCTTACGGAATAAGCTTGGCTGGTCTAGTAAATTGTTCTAACACTTGTTACTCAGGGCAATAACTTCAATAAAAAAGCCAGCAGCTCAATTGCTACTGGCTTTTGGCTTTCTTAGACAAGAAATAGACACAAAGTAGTGAGGCGACACGATATTTGTCATCATTAAAGAGAAGCTTATAAATTTTGATCCTGTGGGCAAACTTTACACAAAAGATAGAAAAGCAAATTCAATGATCTATGTCCGGTGATATTCTCACCATGAATAGAGTATTAACTCTATTTCATAAAATCAATAAAGGACATATTATGAAGAAAACCATCATTCTGTCTGTTCTCAGTACATTAGCACTTATTGGCTGCCAATCAGAGGAAACGCAAGTCAACAGTGTATCCAACGCAAAAGCGGAAGATATCACTAAGACGAAGCGTGCCCTCGCTCAACAATTGAGTGAGAACTATGCTGCCATTGAACCCATGTTGAGAAGAGATATTACTCCACAACAGACTAACGTGTCTGTATCAGCATTTGTTAAGCAAAACCCTAACTCAGAGTTCAGCCGCCAGCTTGTACAAGCTGACACTCAAATTCGTAGCTGGAAAGGTATTTCTGAATACTCAGATCAGTTGTTAGAAGTTCGCTTGGCAAATGAAGCCATGATAACAGCATGGCAAAGTGGCGAGGTCGAGCCATTATTTGCATTTGAACCAAGTGGTGATGATGAGAATTGGCAATACATCGAAGCATTTGATGTTTATGGCAACGTCCATCAACTCGATGTTTACCAGCTCCCTGAGGTACCTGTACTTGTCGTTGATAACAATAGCTCTGCAGAGCTAAAAGCAGGCTTGCAAGCTATGCAAGCTGAGATGAAAAAACTCGGTCAACCAGCTTTAGTTCAACCATATATTGCTGATGAACAACGCCAAAATACACCGCTATTGTCAAGTAGCGCAGTAGGCGAAGCGGCTCCAATTCAAACCACGCAGTTGAAAAAGATCCGTCTAGCCGATGACAAAGAACCTTGGATCTCTGGCAAGGCAGAAATCTACGCTATCGTAACGGGCGTCAATCCAAGTCGTGATGAACCTACTCTCGATTTGGTGGAGCTTCCATACTTAGACTACGATAACCAAGATTACTATCCGAATCAGATCATTATTCACTGGTCTCGTTACCGCTGGGGTGCGGCAGACATTGTGCTCATGGAGCAAGATGACGGCACAGACTATAAACAATTGGCAAAACTCCTTGTTCAAGTTGCCGAAGAAGTATTGAAAGCGATTCCAGATCCAGAAGTTCAGGCTTACGCGATTATTCCGCAAATCACGAACAAGATCATCGACACTATCCCCGATGGTGTACTCACGAATGATGATGACTTCGTCGACGTTTACTACACTCTAATGCAAGACACTTCATACGTGGATCACCCAGGTGCAGGTGTGAATGCAGTCGTCACACTAGAACCACTAACGATTAACCCAACTCGTCCGTAACCTGTTCAACTTTAATGAGTCGTTGTAATCACATCGGCTCATTTTTCCCACTTCATCACAAAAAAACAGCCTACAAAGAAAATTTTCCTTACCCGACTTTACTGTATAAAGAAACAGTATATACTGTTCTCTTATACAGTATTGTTCAGTTATACAGGTAAATAAAATGCTGGCTCATCTAAGTGTTAATAATTTTGCGATTGTTAAGTCTTTACAACTCGAGCTTTCTAAGGGCATGACCACCATTACAGGTGAAACAGGCGCGGGTAAATCCATTGCTATTGATGCTTTAGGGCTCTGCTTAGGCGGACGAGCCGATGCCGGCATGGTGCGACAAGGTGAAGAGAAAACCGAAGTTAGCGCCGCTTTTTTATTGGACAACAACTTACATGCAACACGTTGGTTAGAAGATAACGATCTGCTAGATGGCAGTGAGTGTATTTTGCGTCGTATTATCACAAAAGAAGGCCGCTCAAGAGCCTTCATTAATGGCAGCCCTGTTCCACTATCACAGCTCAAATCTCTAGGGCAGCTACTTATCAATATCCATGGGCAGCACGCTCATCATCAATTGATGAAAAGTGAGCACCAAATGGCCATGCTCGACCAATATGCTGGGCATTTAAACCTACTAAAAAGCACACGAAGTGCTTACCAGCATTGGCGTCAGGCGGATAATAACCTCAAGCAGCTAAAAGAAAATAGCCAGCAAAACCAGGCGCAAAAACAGTTGCTTGAATACCAAATCAAAGAACTGAATGAGTTATCGCTAGGTGAAGAAGAATTTGCAGAGCTCGAGCAAGAGCACAAACGACTATCCAACAGTGGTGAACTCGCCACTACCTGTCAGCAAGCCATCGAACTTATTTACGAAGGTGAAGAAGTCAATGCGCTTGGTATTTTGCAATCGGCCAATCACTCCCTAATTCAATTAGCCGAATTAGATGAAAAGCTATCTGAGCTACCTAACATGCTGTCAGAAGCAATGATTCAACTTGAAGAAACGAAGAATGAATTACGCAGCTACTTAGATGGCATCGATGTTGATCCAGCTCGTATGGCTTATGTAGAAGAACGTTTTTCTAAAGTGATGTCTGTAGCTCGTAAACACCACGTAATGCCAGAAGAACTCTACCAGCATCATCAAGATCTTCTGACCCAAGTAGAAGCGTTAGATTGCTCCGATGAACGTTTAGATGAACTTGCTCAAGAAGTAGAACACAAGTACCAAAGCTTTCTAACACAAGCAGAAAAACTGCACAAATCACGCAGCCGTTACGCAAAAGAACTGAACAAACTGATCACACAAAGCATGCACGAATTGAGCATGGAGAAAGCAGTATTCAGTATCGAAGTTAGCAATGACAACACGCACCCATCGCCGCTTGGCATGGACAGCGTGTGCTTCTTAGTATCGACCAACCCGGGACAACCATTGCAACCTATAGCAAAAGTTGCGTCAGGCGGTGAGCTATCACGTATCTCTCTAGCTATCCAAGTGATCACCGCTCAGAAAGTAGATACACCAAGTTTAATCTTCGATGAAGTGGACGTAGGTATTAGTGGCCCAACAGCTGCCGTAGTGGGCAAAATGCTACGCAAGCTTGGCGAATCTACTCAAGTATTGTGTGTCACTCACCTCCCTCAAGTTGCCGGATGCGGCCATCAACAAATGTTTGTTGCTAAGCAAACCAAAGCAGGCCAAACCGAAACCCAAATGCACGCATTAGATGAACAACAACGTGTGGCAGAATTAGCTCGCTTACTTGGTGGTAGTCAAATAACCGACTCAACGTTGGCAAACGCAAAAGAACTGCTTATCGCCGCTTAATAAATCGACAAGGGATGAGATATGGATATCAGAGCAATACACAAAACCAACTGCTTAGATCTCATCCCTATTTTTATTGAGTTAGAACATTACTACTTCAAAGAAAAAGCTTCATCAAAACACGATCTGGTCCATTATCTAAAGAGCCAAGTCTTCTCTGAACATTCTGGTGTTAATATCATTGCGGTTTACGATAATGATGACGTCGTAGGCTTTGCATCTTATACCGTCATGTTCCCTGCCCCAAAACTCTCAGGGCAGATGTACTTAAAAGATCTGTTCGTATCTTCGAAGGTTCGAGGAAAAGGGGTTGGTCTCAAGTTAATGAAGTATCTGGCATCTTTGGCGATCAAGTGTGGATGCCAAAGGTTGGACTGGACAGCTGAAAGTAGTAACCCTACCGCAGGTCAGTTTTACCGCTCAATTGGTGCAACACTAATTCATGAAAAAGAGTATTATCGTTTTTCAGGTGATGCATTACGCGAATTCGCCAAAACCGACTAACGAGTCACTAGGCTTGGCTCACCGCTGAAAGCGTCCATCACCCTATCTCCGATTGAAATGTGCTCTTCGTCACCTAACTAATACGTCATGTGGTGACATTTACCGCCTAATATCGGTGAATAAATGCAACTCAACTCAAAATTCGTTGTCAGATTGTCTACCATACGACGCATAGCTTTTTACATCTGCGTCGAGCTTGTTTATTATCAGCGCAGTATTTTAAAGGTTACTAAGAAATTATTATGCAATTAAAGAAGTGGTTAGTTGCCGTACCATTAGCAATGACATTGCTGACAGGATGTTCGGTATTGGAAAGACTGGTTTATCGTATTGATATCAACCAAGGCAACTATGTAGAACAAAGTGCGGTTGATAAATTAAAGTTTGGGATGACTAAAGCACAGGTTCGCTTCGTATTAGGGTCGCCAATGCTTATTGAAAACGGCTATCCAAACACTTGGTATTACATCTATCATCATACTCCTGGCCATGGCGAACCAGTACAGAAAGATCTGATTGTAAACTTTAATGACCAAGGCACACTCGCAGACATCAGTGGTGACTTTCCAAAAAGTGACGCATTTTACGAGCAAATTCAGTAAACTGACTTTTGCAAAAAAACCTCCCGTTTGGGAGGTTTTTTATTATATAGAAATCACGTTAGTCAAACTTTGAGTAACTCACATGAGCTATTGGGTTTATATTAATCCTGCTTATTTTTACGTACAGAACTAGGCTTGCCACCGGTGACTGGGTCTGCACTTCTCTCGGCTTTAGCCTGCTCCGCCCTTTTACGGCGAATCTCTTTCGGATCGGCGAGTAACGGACGATAAATCTCTATTCGGTCTCGATCTCGAACGGTCGCATCCAACTTCACGTTACGACTAAACACACCCACTTTGTTCTTGGACAAATCAATTTCAGGGTACAACTCCAATACACCGGATTGTCGAATGATCTCTTCTACCGTTGCGTGATTATTTACCACTAAGTTAAATACACGCTGTTCATGAGGAAGAGCATAGACAACCTCAACGTGAATCATATCTGACTCAATACTCATAACACTCGTAGACCTGTTTTGCGCGTTTAGTAAATGCATTTACCATATTACTAGTAAGCTCGTTAAAAATCTTACCGAAGGCCATCTCAATCATTTTACTTGAGAATTCAAACTCAAGCTTTAGTTCAACCTTGCAAGCTTGCTCATCTAGCGCGGTAAAAATCCAACCACCACGCAACGTCTTAAACGGGCCATCCACCAAGTTCATCATAATTGCCTGACCTGGGATCAACTCATTTGAAGTCGTAAACGTTTTGCTGATTCCAGCCTTCGCCACATCGACAGAAGCCACCATACCATTCCCCGAAGACTCAATGATTCTAGAGCCCGAGCAACCAGGCAGAAATTCAGGGTATTTAGCAACATCATTAACCAGATTGAACATCTGTTCGGCGCTAAAAGACACAAGCGCAGAACGGCTGACTTGCTTCATACATACTCCTATCGATACATGTACAGATTTAAAGCTACTCGCCAATTTTACTTTTATTCCACGATTGCGCAAATAAAAGGATTTCCTATCCGATATCCAACCCGTATAATGACGCTATTATGGCAAAGAAAAAAACGAAACAAAAAGCGGGTAGCAATACTATCGCGCTGAATAAAAAAGCTCGCCACGAGTATTTCATCGATGATGAAATCGAAGCTGGCTTGGAGCTCCAAGGTTGGGAAGTGAAAGCCCTTCGCCAAGGTAAAGCCAATATTTCTGAAAGTTACGTATTTATGCGTGACGGTGAAGCCTTTGTGAGTGGCATGACAATCACTCCTTTAAATCAGGCATCGACACACGTTGTGGCGAACCCTACACGTGTGCGTAAACTACTAATGAGTCGTCGTGAGCTGGATAATCTATTCGGACGTGTAAACCGTGAAGGTATGACATTAACGGCCCTCTCACTGTACTGGTCTCGCTCTTGGGTGAAACTAAAAATTGGCGTAGCAAAAGGTAAAAAGCTGCACGATAAACGTACGGATCTAAAAGAAAAAGACTGGGCAAGAGAAAAAGCACGCGTAATGAAGAGCGCGCTGCGTTAATCTTGACCACTTAAACGCATAGTACTGGACAGCCAATGCTTTTCTGTTACTATGCGAATATTACCTGGGGCTGATTTAGGATTCGACGGGAATTCAGAAGTCTGAGGTGCATGCCGAGGTGCGGTAGGCCTCGTTAACAAACCGCAAAAAAATAGTCGCAAACGACGAAAACTACGCACTAGCAGCTTAATAACCTGCTAAGAGCTCTCTCGCCCTAGCTTCCGCACGTAAGACGGGGATCAACGAGGGATCAAACCCAAACGCGCTAGCCCGGATTCTCCCGCCTGAGAGATGAACGGCGAATTTTAATTCAGGCTAGTCATTCATTAGCGTGTCGGTTCGCAGGTGGGTGGCGAAATTAAAGATCGACTAAGCATGTAGTACCAATGATGAACGGTTTTCGGACGCGGGTTCAACTCCCGCCAGCTCCACCAAACGTTTGGAAAAGGCCACCCTCGGGTGGCCTTTTTTGTATCAACAACCCACTATCCACATTGTCTTCTTTTCTCACGCACTCATGCTACCTGATAACTTTTCACGAGCATTACTGCATAACTCTGAACGTACACCGATTTAAAAACTCGTTGAGTATTAAGTAACAGGCGATACGCTCATAAATACACCACCAAAAACACATGGAAGTTCAGAAGAACTCATTCAAGGACAAAAAGTGTGTACTATATGCTCTTCGATTTAAAGTGTTCTAAGTTTTTGGGGTATCAACAACTACGAGTGCTAAATCTAAGTTATAGAATTATGATGGGTTAAAGTTGAACAATTTGGGTTTATCACTAACCATCAAAAGATACTCAATAAGCCTTTTCTTTTGTTCTTGGTTATCACAATTGGCGGAAAAATAAATTATCAAGTCAATCTAGCATTACGATGTAAAGTAATAAAAACACCTCTTGAGCAAGCGACTAATTAACTATTTTCAATACGATTTCATTGTCTGAAACCTAGTATTTATAGAGCTCTTTCCCATTCGATAGCTCTCGTTTATTTTGCTTCCACATTACCTGATGAAAGCCTAAAAAATCCAATACAATATAACTACCTAAGGTTAGCGTAGACTGAGTATTCCAGATTTAAACTTTATTAATGCTAATAAAAATCGGTCAAGTAGATAAACATAAATCTAAAAATGTAATTTTCAAATTCACAAGTTACAAGGGCAATGCAGTACGAATCACATAGTTAGCATTAAATATTGTAAAAACACACAATACATATACATTTATAGATTTTTAAAATGAAAAAAGTCGATGTGAGAAATTACTTAGTTGGATTTATTACAATCATATTGTTGAGCATTAATATGAGTTTTGGAGAGAGTATATTGAATAGCGATAAAGTTAACCAATACACACCACAAATCAATGGTGTGCTAACAAAAAAAGGGAAGCCGATTGATAACCAAAAGGTTAGTCTTAGTATTGGTTTAAGCGCTTCAGGAAAATCAATAGACTTATCAACATTTACTGACAGCAATGGTCGGTTTGAATTTTCTCCTGTGTATGAGAACAAAGAGAGCGTTAAGATCCCGCTTATTGAACATTATGTAACTATTGTTTTAACCACAGAACTAGATATTGATGAAAGCGTTATTATTTGGGAAGGTTCGTTCGATGGCTATGAAATAGAGGATTACGTAAAAAACAATATGGCTAATCTAGTCTGTGATGCAGCAAACCCTCTTAAGTACTTTGCTTTTTCAATTGATGATGACGAAAACGATGACTACTACGTAAATAGTCAATGTGATTTATTTGGATATATTGACTCTGATTTATATGGAAATTAAAGAATGCAATCACTCTCACCAAAGCTATCATCTAGAATCGCAGAAATCCCTTATTCTGTATTCGCAACTAATGTTCGTAACGTTAGTGGTTATATAGCAAAGTTTTTTACATTTGATCTAAGGAATGATGTCAAAAAAGGAACGACAAGTGGCTTTATGGGATTTGGTGGAATGACATCAGATTTTGTAGCGATAGGTCGAGGTAAGGGCGAGTTTACCGATACTTTAGTATTTTCCTTTCGTGGCACTCAAGCAAACATCGGCGACATTATGACCGATGGAAACATTGGGATATCAGGTACCTCATCAGGTTACAGGGTACATGCAGGTTTTGTAAATCTCTTCAATACGATAAAGCCACAACTTGCAGCATACATCGCTGGTTATTCGAAAAAGAACATGAAAGCACCGAAGGCAATACACTGTGTAGGTCATAGTTTAGGTGGTGCTCTTGCTTCATTAGCGGCAGATTGGGTGAAGAGTCAGTACGGCTATAGCGTACACCTATATACTTTTGGCGCACCAAAAGTTGGCTTTAAACCATACGCAAGAAGGGAGTTAGATTCTTCATATCGCTGCACTCATGGTGCAGATCCAGTTCCTATGTCTCCTCTTTGGCCATTTACTCACGGTGGTATTGAGTATCGGCTAGATGGAAGTTCTGGCATCTACTTCTGCGCTCATGGACTAGGAAAAAAATCTGTTCCGGGTTATGTCAATACCGCTACAAGTAATGAGTGGTCGGCACTACAACCCAAATCTCAAACTTACCTAGAACGCAACGTATTTCTTGACTTCAACAATAGATATAATGCTCGAATGACTGATGGTTGGGTAAGTAAAATAGTCTCTTCAATTTTGACCTTACTAAGAATTTCAGGTCTGGGTCATATAATACAACAAATAGCAACCGTAGGCCTTACTGCTTGGGATCAACTAGCTAAAGCTATGGCGTACATTTCAAAACTAAAAAACGAGTATACAGAACACGTCCGCGGTATTTTAGGTCACATGAATGTAATGTCAGGTAGCGCAGCGATCGACCTATCGAGTATTACTTATAGAGTGATAAAACTTTGTTTTTCGAGACTAGTAAGAAGGTTAGACAGTCATGTTAGAAATGCTCTAAATATAGTAGCGTAACAGTAAAAGACACTAACAATTATTCTAAAAACCGCTCAATTATCCTCAACTAGATTGAGTTCAGAAAAAGCGAAGCTATTTAGGCTTCGCTTTTTATTAGGGCTTAGAGTTGTTAACAATATTAAAATCTATATTCCACACCTAGTGATGCTTGGTTAAAGTCTGTTTCCGTGTTTGCACCGTTTGCGACATTCTCCGCATTGAGTTCTACGTCGTACCACATATATTCTGCGTTAACTAAGAAGTTATCAGTAACTTTAAAACCAACACCGGCACCAGCGAATACACCTTCATCATCTTTGTTGCCTTGGAAGCCCGCAACGTTGTAATCCGTCGAGTACCACATTTGACCGCCTTTTGCGTAAAGGTCGACACGATCAGCAATGGGAGCAGTAACTTTTAGAGCCGCTGTATAGCCGTCCGTTTCGGCATTTGCTAGGTTATTACCATAGCTACCGAAATCAATGTAACCACCTTCCAACGCTAAGTAAGGATTAAAACGGTAACCAACTAAACCTTGAATAACATCGCTGTCATCATCAAAGTCATCTTGTCCATCAACTTTTAAGTAACCGTAGTTGGCGCCAACATATACACCATGATCGTTGGAGTCCGCAGCATGTGATAAAGTACTAAACGTTGCTAAAGAAAAAAGGCTAATCAAAGTAACAACATTGCTTTTCATTTCGTTCTCCTAATATAAGTTCCATTGAAGGTTCGAATAGTAAAGAGCAAATGCAATGCCAACTTTAAATTAATGAAAAATATATTTAATTTTATAGAATACTGACAATCCTCTAAAGATCGCCGAACAAAAATAGAAAAAAGAGCTGTCTGTTTACTTTATATAAACAATACTAAATTGAGGTTAATCTCTGATGTGAAAAAGATTCTTGTTAATTTGTAGATTTTTCAAAGAAATTAAATAAACATCTAAAATACTCTTATAGATTAATCAGTCAAAAAAAAATGCTTAGCTAGTTTTTATAATAAAGGAAGCTAATCACACATACGTTGCATCTTACTTTGCTTCAAGCCGTGAATACTCTACTCTTTGCCTAAGCAGAGTTTAATGGAACTGAAGTATGTTAAAAGGCAGTGAATACCCTTCTATTCGAGCATTAAGGACGTTTGTCGCGGTCTCTAATTACCTCAGTTTCTCTAAAGCAGCGGATGCACTATGTATTACGCAAAGCGCAGTAAGCAAACAAATCGCATCGCTGGAGCAATTGGTGGGTTTACCTTTAATACAAAGAGGGGCGAGTGGTATTGAGTTAACCGAAGAAGGCAAGCGTTATCTGCCGCAAGTCACAGAAGCTTTGGAGCTTATTCAGCATGCAACTGCCAACTTAATCCAGTCAGATTCAAAGCAAGAATTACTCACCGTGGACGTAACCCCTTCTTTTGCCAGTCTTTGGTTGATACCTAATATTGATGACTTCCACCAGCAACATCCTAACATCCGAGTAAGAGTCTGTACCGGGGATGGGAACGTCAAAGATTCGAGCAACGAAAGTGACTTACATATTCGCTGCCTTCCATTATCCACACATTATGAATACAGCCACTTACTATGCGAAGAAACATTGTTATTAGTCGGTTGCACAAATGCTCCTGTAATTGAGAGTGTGCACGCTGTTAGTAATTATCCGTTTATACCTCAAATCACTCGCCCTCAGCTATGGGAGCAATTTAAAGCGGTCTACACTGTAGAATCTCCCGTTACCTATCAACCTGTAGGCGTCGAACATTTTTACCTAGCTTGCGAAGCTGTCAGAATGGGAAAAGGGCTCGCCTTGCTTCCTGATTTTATGGCGCAGTATTCGATTTTAAGAGGGGACATTCAGCATGTTCTCAACCTTTCTTTACAGAGCGGTTATGGTTATTACGTGATGATCCCAAATTATCGCCTTTCGGCTAAAAAAGTAGCGGTGTTTCACGAATGGCTGAAGAGCAAGCTAAGTTAATGTTGTTTCTTTAAGCTCGTTTAGGTAAACCAAAACAACTCAAAGACTTCGGTATCTGTCTGCTCAAATTTATGGCATTCTCATCCATACTATTTAAAAAGGATAAATGGATAGTAGGATATGGACAGCAACACGCCAAGACTCTCTTTACGCACCATTGAGCCGACCGATTACCCAGAGCTCGCGGAATTAATGGACCTTGTTTTTCCTGATGTTGGTGGCTCATGGCCACGCCTGACCATCATGGATCTTATTCATCAGTTTCCTGATGGACAAATCTGTATTGAGGATAACGGAAAAATTGTCGGCGCAGCGCTAACAATCAAAGTGGACTACAACCGATTTTCACTTCCTCACCTGTACACCGACATCATCACCGAGAACAACGTCATCCAAAACCAAGTGACCGGTGACGCCATGTATGGTCTCGATGTATTTGTCCACCCGGACTATCGAGGGCTACGTTTAGGTCGACGTTTGTATGATGCGCGTAAAGAGCTTTGCCGTAGTAAGAACTTCAAAGCAATTTTAGCCGGTGGTCGCATTCCTAATTACCACCAATACGCAGATGAACTGAGCGTTGCAGAGTACATCGACAAAATAAAACGCCGTGAGCTTCATGACCCTATTTTGTCTTTTCAGCTTGCTAACGACTTCGATGTAAAACGAATCATGCGCGGCTACTTACCAGAGGATAGCGCTTCTAAAGGTTACGCGACACTGCTGGAGTGGGATAACTTTTTCTACGAAGAGGATATTCAATCCGTACACGATGTAGAAAAAACACTGATTCGGATTGGTGTCGTCCAGTGGCAAATGCGCGCGATGAATGACCTGGAGGATTTGCTCGATCAGGCTGAGTTCTTCATCTCTTCTCTTGCGAACTATAAAGCCGATTTCGCCCTATTCCCTGAATTCTTTAACGCGCCGCTGATGGGATTGCAAAACGACCAAAATTCCGTCGAAGCAATTCGCTTTTTGGCTAGCTTTACAGAAGAGATCAAAAACCGCTTCTCGCAGATGGCCGTCACCTACAACATCAACATTATTGCAGGCAGTATGCCCGTCATCGAGGATGGCAAGTTGTATAATGTGGCCTACTTGCTGCAACGAGATGGTGAAATAAACGCTCAATATAAGATCCACATCACGCCTCATGAACAAAGAGACTGGGTGATCGACGGTGGTGACAATGTTCAAGTGTTCGAAACCGATGCGGGCAAAGTCGGCATACTGATTTGTTATGACAGCGAGTTCCCAGAGTTGGGAAGAATGCTCGCCGAGCAAGGCGCACAAATTGTGTTCGTTCCTTTCTGGACAGACACAAAAAATGGCTACCAACGAGTACGAATCTGTTCCCAATCACGAGCCATCGAAAACGAATGCTACGTTGCAATTGGGGGCAGTGTCGGCAACTTACCTCGTGTTGATAATGTCGATATCCAGTACGCACAATCTGCCGTATTCTCACCGTCGGATATCTATTTCCCGCACGATGCGACCTTGACAGAAGCAAGCGCCAACACCGAAATGATAATCTTCGCTGATGTTGATTTGACTAAGTTGAAACAGCTTAATACCGAAGGCTCTGTCACCAACTTACGTCATCGCCGCCTTGATTTGTATGGCGCATTCACCAAAGCCAAAGAGTCATAAGGATCTCCCTAGTTCGCCGCTACCAAAGAGCGTGGCGGCGAGTAAAGCCAGCTGCAGGTTGATTCTGCGCAATTATCAGAGGCATGTCAGTTTTTCTCAACGGTGAGAAACAAGAATTGACCCAATAGGACATTCGGAGTATCACTCCAACTTCGTTCCGCTTTTATTAGGGGAAAGCTTTTGGAACATATTAACGAACTTCTCATGTCAATGAAGCCTTTGCTCGAGCAATATGGCTACGTTGCTCTGATTGTCAGTATATTTCTAGAAGGGATAGGTATCCCGATGCCTGGTCAATCACTGATGATCGCGGCATCTTTGCTCTCGTCAGAACAAGTCATGAACCTAAGTATGGTAATGATGGTATCGTGGCTGAGCTGCTTTTTTGGTAATACCTGTGGCTACTTAATCGGTTATTACTTTGAGGGGTGGTTAGATAAAAAAGGCTACATTTCCGGCCCGAAGATGCAAACGCTTCAATTGACTATCCAGAAATACGGCCCTACGTGCTTGGTGGTCAGCCGCTTTATTGAAGGAATGAAGCAATTTATGCCTCTTGCATGCGGTATCGCGAAAATGCCACGTAGAGCGTTTTTGCTCGGTAACGCCCTCGCGGCGACGGTTTGGGTATTGGTATTCAGCTTGTTAACTCACTTTGCATTTGAACATTTAAGCGTGTTGAGCAACCTGTACACCGAATACAAATATCTGGTATGGGCATTTGCTGCTGTCTTATTTACGTGGATGGTTTTAGGTATTGTTAAACGCAAAAAAGCCAAATCAATGCAATAACGACAGTCTCTTCATTAGCGCATAACTAAAGCTCGTGGTATCAGTGAGATACGCAACACGAGCTTTTATCTTTTTCTTTACGTGTAAAATTTAAACAGCCATTTAGACGTCTAGACGTTGACAATGTAGAAATGTGATATTAGTCTGCTCTTCTCTCTTATCATTAACATTGTCGTTTACATGTCCGGTTCCCAACAAACTACTAAAACAGTTGCACCGTCTGCGGTCGCACTGATCCCATTAATTGTATTCCTTGCGCTATTTATTGGCGTAGGCACTTACTTATCTTTGCAAGGCGTGGAATTTGCCTTCTACCAGCTGCCTGCACCCATCGCGGTATTACCAGCCATCATCATTGCGTTTCTTTTAAGTAAAGAGAAACTTAACCGCTCAATCGAACACTTCATGCGTGGTGTTGGCCACCCAGACATCATCGCAATGTGTATGATCTATCTGCTTGCAGGTGCCTTTGCTGCGGTAGCAAAAGCCTCTGGCGGTGTTGATGCAACAGTGAACCTTGGTTTATCCGCTATTCCAACCAGCATGATTTTACCGGGCATTTTTCTGATTTCTGCTTTTATCGCAACAGCAATGGGGACTTCGATGGGTACCATCGCAGCCGTTGCCCCCGTAGCGTTGGGTATTGCTGAATCAGCAGGAATGAGCTTACCGTTAACCGCAGGCGTTGTGCTGAGCGGCGCTATGTTTGGTGATAACCTTTCTATCATCTCTGACACCACCATCGCGGCGACACGCTCTCAAGGTTGTGAGATGAAAGACAAGTTTAAAGAGAACATTCGTATTGCTTTACCTGCGGCGTTGATCGCGATTGCAGTGTTCGCTTTCAACAGTACCGCGACTCAAGTGCCTGCAACTGGCGATATTGAGTGGCTAAAAGTCTTGCCGTACATCACTATTTTGATCCTAGCGGTATCTGGTGTAAATGTGTTTGTGGTTCTGTCGATTGGCATTCTTTTGGCTGGCGGCGTGAGCTTGGCATCGATTGACAATTACGGACTAACTAATCTAGCCCAAGACGTTTACAAAGGCTTTGGTAACATGCAAGAGATCTTCTTGTTATCCATGCTGATTGGTGGTTTGAGTGAACTAATGCGTCGCCAAGGTGGTCTTGCTTTTCTAACAAATTTCGTTAGTAGCCTTATCCACGCGTTTGGCTCTAGCCACTCTAAGCATGCGAACAGTCGTGCAAGCGAGCTAGGTATTGCAGGTTTGGTTTCAATGGTCAATGGCTGTACGGCAAACAACACCGTAGCCATCATTGTATCGGGCAGCGTTGCTCGCCAACTGGCGGAAGAGAATAATGTCTCTCCTCGCCGCTCAGCAAGCTTGTTAGACATTTTCTCATGCGTGGTGCAAGGCGTGTTGCCTTACGGTGCTCAAGTACTGCTGCTAGGTTCCGTGTTCAACCTCTCGCCACTTGAAGTAGTTGCCAATTCTTACTACTGTTTTGCATTAGCGATAGCGGCTATTGTCGCGGTGTTTATCAAACATCCCGCTCGTCAACCTGTAGCGCAAACTGAGAACTAACGACAAATACCGAAAAGGCTCCGATGGAGCCTTTTTACTTTCCTTTCTTCTTTTTTTCTTTTCCGCGAGCAGATTTACTTCAAAGCTGAACGCAAACTTTGCGCACTGTGTAAAGGAATCGCAAAGCGATGCGCCACATCGCGTAGAGCTTCCACCTGAGCCGCGTTACTGATTGCTAATTCGCCTGCCACATCGACGTGGTTATTCTCAAACCCCACTCTCACATCGAATCCAAGTAACATCGCACTCGCTAAACAGTCTTGCTCTCGCGCGCCAAAAGCACAAATGGCACATCGAATTTCTTCCTCGACAAAATGCGCCAAATTCAAACCTCGTAAATCCCATGGCGAAGACTGTTGAGCTTGGTGATAACGCCCTAACACCACTAATGCATGCTGATACGTTTTAGGTAACACGCCCGCATCACGCAGTTGGAAATAACGTTCAATGTCGGTTGCATCGTAGAGAATAATTTGGCTCACGATGTTGTGTTCTGCCACCCAATGGAAAAAGGCATACCCTTCTTTCTCACTTGCTCGATCAGGGATTAACTCCCTCAATGCGAAAGAAGCCGCTTCTGGTTTCACAGCTTTAACTAACGCCATCTGTTGTGGCGGAGAATACAAGCCCACCGCCTCTGTGGTGAGCTGTACCATCATGTTTTGTCCCACCGCTTCTTTCACGGCATAGTAAATTGCCATGTTGTCGTCGATGTCTAATGAATGACGTCCGTTGGCGTCTCTAGCATGTAAATGGATCATGGCAGCCCCTAGCGTTTGACAAGCGATAGCCTCTGCAACCAGTTCGTCTGTTGTCATGGGTAAGCTGGCGTGATCGTGCTTAGTTTTTCTTGCACCGTTTGGGGCCACGATAATGGCGATAGGTTCTCGCAAATATTGGTTTGCTACTTCCATGTCTCCGCCACCTCTTTTAACGTTAATGAGAGTTTACCGACTAGTTCATCAATATGATGAGACTGAATAATGAATGGCGGTGCGAGCAAAATATGGTGCCCATTAACGCCATCAATCGTTCCGCCCATTGGGTAGCACATTAAGCCATTTTCCATTGCTCGCTGTTTGATGCGTTTGTCTGCCAATGTGGCTTTACTCAGAGGCGCCTTGCTTTCTTTATCCGCCACCAGCTCAATGCCAAAAAACAAGCCTTTACCACGAATGTCGCCAATGTACGGTAAATGGGCCAATGCAGAAGTAAGCTCATTACGCAGCAAAGCACTTTGCTGATTCACCGCCGTTAATAAATCATCTTGGAAGATGGTTTCAATTGTTGCCACGGCAGCAGCGCACGCCACAGGGTGCGCCATAAAGGTATGACCGTGTTGGAAAAAACCGCTTCCATCAGCAATAGCTTGATAGACTCGATCATTCGCAACCACCGCGCCAATAGGTTGATAGCCCGCACCAAGCCCTTTAGCCATACACACCAGATCGGGTTCTGCCTCTTCTTGCTCAAACGCAAAAAAACTGCCACTGCGTCCAACGCCACACATGACTTCATCCAAGATCAATAACACATCGTATTGGTCGCATATTTCGCGAATACGCTTGAAGTAACCTTGTGTGGCAGGCACAGCTCCAGCGGTGGCTCCCACAATGGGCTCAGCGACAAAAGCCATGACATTATCAGCCCCCAACTCAAGAATTTTTGCCTCTAGCTCATTCGCCGCTCGCAATGAGTAATCCAATTCCGACTCATGACTCTGCTGATAACGATAAGCATAGCAAGGGGCGATATGATGGCTCGGGTGTAAGATGGGTTTGAACGGTTCACGTCGCCATTCATTACCTCCGACAGCCAGAGCCCCCAAGGTATTACCGTGATAACTTTGCTGACGCGCGATGAATTGCTTTTTCTCTGGCTTACCTGATTCCACGAAATACTGCCGCGCCATTTTTAGTGCCGACTCCACCGCTTCTGATCCTCCACTGACTAAATACACATGGTTGAACTGTTCAGGCATGTACTGACAAATCAATTCTGCTAGGCGCTCACTGTTGTCACTAGTAAAAAATCCAGTATGAGCAAATGGCACTCGCTCGATCTGTTCCAACATGGCTTTTTTAACGGCGTGATGACTGTGGCCAAGGTTTGATACCGCAGCACCACCACAAGCATCGAGATACTGCTTTCCATGCTTATCGAATAGATAAACACCTTCACCTCTATCGATGATTGGTAGCGTGGCATGGCAATGACGGTAAAATACGTAAGACATTTGAGTCCCTTCCAATGTGTAATACTTGCACACATCATCAGGAACAAACCCAAACGTGACAAGAGAATAAATCTCACCCTCTATGAGCTTTTGGAATGCCACAAACCAAAAACACCAAAACCCTTGATATTTAAACAATAAAATAAAAATAGGCCAGCTTTTTTAAAGGCTGGCCTATGGGTAACCCAAAGCTAAAAACAGAATCGTTTTACGAGTTTAGTGCCTGTTCTAAATCGGCTAGAATATCGTCAATATGTTCAATACCCACCGATAAACGAATCATCTCTGGAGACACACCAGCTTGTTTTTGTTCTGCTTCGCTCAATTGACGATGAGTCGTCGATGCAGGATGGCAAGCCAATGATTTTGCATCGCCAATGTTCACCAAACGCTTAAAGATTTTCAAAGCATCATAAAAACGCACACCAGCGTCATAACCATCTTTTAAACCAAACGACAAAATCGCAGAAGGCTTACCTTTCATGTATTTTTCGGCGAGATGGAAGTGTTCAGAACTTGGCAATCCGGCATAACTTACCCAACTGACTTTGTCATTCTGTTCCAAGAATTCAGCCACTTTGAGTGTGTTCTCGGTATGGCGCTCCATACGCAGCGGTAACGTTTCTAACCCTTGCATAAGCATAAATGCATTCATCGGTGATAATGCTGCTCCGGTATTACGCAGTGGTACGGTACGCGCACGCCCGATAAATGCCGCCTCACCAAACGCTTCGGTATACACCACGCCGTGGTAAGAAGGTTCTGGTTGGTTGAAAACAGGAAAGCGGTCTTTGTGCTGTGCCCAAGGGAATTTACCGGAATCCACAATCACGCCACCCAATGTGGTGCCATGCCCACCAACGTATTTAGTGAGAGAGTGAACTACGATATCCGCACCAAATTCGATGGGTTTGCAAAGCACTGGCGTCGCAACAGTGTTATCCACAATCACAGGTACGCCTTGTGCATGAGCAAGCTCCGCCACACGTTCTAAATCGATGATATTACCCGCAGGGTTCCCAATGCTCTCGCAGTACACCGCTTTGGTATTTTCATCAATTAACTCGGCCAAACTTTCTGGCTTGTCATCTTTGGCAAACTTCACTTGAATACCTTGATTTGGCAGCATGTGCGCAAACAAGGTGTAAGTACCGCCATAAAGTTGCGGCGTAGAAACGATGTTATCGCCCGCTTGCGCTAACGTCAGAATCGCATAGTTAATCGCTGCACTCCCCGAACTCACGACCAACCCGGCAATGCCGCCTTCTAACGCTGCCATGCGTTTTTCCAGCACGTCATTAGTCGGATTCATGATGCGAGTGTAGATATTCCCCGGCACTTCCAAGTTAAACAGATCAGCACCATGCTGCGCGTTATCAAACTCGTACGCAACCGTTTGATAAATCGGTGTCGCGACAGATTTGGTGGTCGGGTCAGTTTCGTAACCAAAATGGATGGATAGCGTTTCGTCTTTCATGTTCTTCCCTGTCTTTCATCACTCAAATAGCGGCAAGAAAAGCACTTACCTTGCTTAAAACTTATATTGCCCAATTTTTCAACAAATAACGTAGGGGCGAATCACAGAGATAAAACGCTAATTCAACTGTCCAAGTAACCAGTGACGAAACGTTTCTGTCGCATTCGTACGTGTGTTCATGATCAAGTAATACCCTGCATTGGCAGGAATCGGTTTGAATGGAGAAACCAAACGCTCTGTCGTCAATTCATCCTCAATCAGTGCCATTCGTGCCATCGCAATCCCAACGCCAGCTTCGGCTGCAGACATCGCCATATCCGTTCGATTAAAAAAGTGTCCGATATCGGTTTTAAAATCCAACCCCATCGCTGACGCCCAATATAGCCACTCATAGTCACGCGTCGCTTTTTCCCATGGCATCGCATCGTGTAGTAGCGTCGCCTCTTGCCATTGCTTCACTGGCATTGAGTTTTTTTGCTCACCAAACAACGTTTTTAGCCAGCCATGATCCTCAAGGTATTTTGGACTCATCACCGGTAGCAGATGCTCATCCAAAATCAGCTCCGCGTTAGCATTTCTATAAGGATGAAGACCATAGTCAATTGCGACGTCATAGTCTTTTATCTCACTATTTACCAGCGCACCTTCCGCAAAGATTTGTACTTGGATATCCGGATTATCATGATGGAAGCTTTCGAGCTTTGGGACTAACCATTTGAAAGCAAAAGAAGGCGTCAACTTCAAACGAATTTCATTGGTTTGCTTTTCTACTTTGAGCTCATCAAGCAATTTGCTCAGTTCCGAAAAGTGAAACTGCGTCGCTTGGTGTAACTGAGTGCCTTTTACGGTTAAACGAATACCGCGAGAGTGGCGTTCAAATAAAGTAAAACCTAATAACGCTTCCAAATGAATAATTTGTTGGCTTATGGCACCAGTGGTGAGGTGTAAATGTCTTGCGGCACCAGTAAAGCTGCTGTACTCCGCGACTTGGCTAAATAGGCACAAACCACTTATCAGATTACTTTTCATCCTTGAGCCTATAGTTTTTCTAAACGCAGTGTGTAATTTATATCGATTGTTAACAAAAGGTAAAGAAAAGAAACTGAGCACTCTGATAAATGTGTGGAGTGCATCAATGGAAGTCATCGTATTAGGCAGCGGCGTTATCGGCTTAACCTCTGCTTGGTATTTATCTCAAGCAGGCTATCAAGTTACCGTCATTGACCGCCAAGCAAGCAGTGCCATGGAAACGAGCTTCGCCAATGCCGGGCAGATCTCATATGGCTATTCTTCGCCTTGGGCTGCGCCTGGTGTTCCTGTTAAAGCCATTAAGTGGTTAATGGAGGAGCATGCTCCACTTAAAATCAAACCCACTCTGAATGCCGACATGATCCGCTGGGCGAGTAAAATGGTCGCGAACTGCACCCTACCTCGCTATCAAGTTAACAAGGCTCGCATGCTTTCGATCGCTAACCACAGCCGTATTTGCTTAGAACAGTTACGCCAAGAACACGCCATTGAGTATCAAGGACGTCAGTTTGGGACCTTGCAAGTATTCCGAACACATCAACAGCTGCAAGCCATTGAAAAGGACATGCAGCTCCTTGAACAAAGCGGAACCCGATTTAAGCTAATGGACGTCGAACAATGTATTGAACAAGAGCCAGGGCTTGCACTTGTGAAAGACAAACTGGTTGGTGGCTTGCATCTACCTGATGACGAAACGGGCGATTGCCATCAATTTTGCCAACAACTAACGGAGCTTGCTAAGGCACACGATGTCCGATTTGAGTTCGATACTGAAGTAAGCAATTGGGTTACAGTAGGCAAAAAGATCATAGGTGTCCAAACGAACCGAGGACAATTTAAAGCAGACCAATATGTAGTGGCCTCTGGCAGCTACTCTACAGCGCTACTCAAGCAACTCGATATTGATATTCCGGTCTACCCTGTCAAAGGCTATTCACTCACCATCCCGATGGAGGATGAACACTTCTCTCCTCGATCTACTGTGATGGATGAAACCTATAAAGTCGCTATGACTCGATTTGATGACAGAATTCGCGTAGCTGGCACCGCAGAATTAGCAGGGTTTGATGCTTCCCTTCCACAAAAGCGCAAAAACACCATCGAAATGGTCATCCGTGATCTTTTTCCTCGTTGTGGTGACTTCAGCCAAGCTGAGTTTTGGAGCGGCTTTAGGCCAATGACGCCTGATGGCACACCAATTATCGGCGCGACTAAATACGATAACCTTTTTACTAACACCGGACACGGAACTCTGGGCTGGACGATGGCTTGTGGTTCAGGTCAATTGCTAGCAAGCGTAATGAAAGGTGAAAAAGCAAAAGTGATGGATAATGCGGAGCTTAACCTTTGTCGTTACGCCTGAGGACATCACTGAACAAAAAACAGGCAGACACTTACTCCACAAAATGCATAACCACTGGCATTTTTAACTCATCAAAATCGCAGCACATTTAAATGACAATGTGCTGCATAATTAATCATCAGGCAAATCTTCTACCTAAAAGGAGCAAATAAGCAACAAGAACCAAATTTTAACAACTACTCTCCATTCTGTGTTCATCATCACGCTACAAAGGATTTGTAGCTAAAAAGTTAACAATTGCATTACATAAAGGGTAATGTATTGTGTGAAAAACAACCACAAACACAACTAACAGGGAAAATACTCATGCAGTCATTAGTTGATTTTCTGAATGGAATTATTTGGAGCCCGGTACTGATCTATTTGTGCCTTGGCGCAGGTTTGTTCTATTCAATCATGACGCGTTTTGTACAAATTCGTCACTTCTTTGAGATGTGGCGCTTATTACTTTCAGGGAAGAGTTCAACAAAAGGGATATCATCATTTCAGGCACTTGCCGTTTCACTATCTGGCCGTGTAGGTACAGGTAACATTGCTGGTGTTGCTGCTGCTATCGGTTTCGGTGGCCCAGGTGCCGTATTCTGGATGTGGGTCGTTGCCTTCTTTGGCGCTGCAACCGCATACGCAGAATCAACACTTGCACAAATTTATAAAGAAGAAGACGAAGGCGAGTTCCGTGGTGGCCCTGCTTACTATATTGAGAAAGCAATGGGACAAAAATGGTACGCTTGGATCTTTGCTATCGCGACCATCTTTGCTTGTGGTGTTCTACTTCCTGGCGTTCAATCGAACAGTATCGGTAACGCAGTAGAAGCCGCATTTGGCTCAGGTGACATGATTGAAACCGCTATTGGTACCTTCAGTTTTGCTAAAATTTTCACTGGTACGGTTGTTTGTGTCATTTTGGCTTTCATCATTTTTGGTGGCGTAAAGCGTATCGCGAACTTTACCCAAGTCGTTGTGCCATTTATGGCGTTAGCTTACATCATTACTGCGTTTGTCATCATCCTTCTAAACATTGGTGAGGTTCCACGCATTTTCGGCATGATCATTGGTGACGCGTTCACACCAATGGCAGGCGTTGGTGCAGCAATCGGCTGGGGTGTAAAACGTGGTGTCTACTCCAACGAAGCAGGTCAAGGTACTGGTCCTCACGCAGCAGCAGCAGCGAGTGTTGATCACCCTGCTCAGCAAGGTCTTGTTCAATCTTTCTCTATTTACATCGATACACTACTTGTGTGTTCAGCAACCGCGTTCATGATTCTTATCACTGGCGCGTACAACGTAAATGGTGCGATTGAAGGTACATTCCTGGTTCAAAACCTACCAGCGGATATTGGTGCAAATGGCCCTGTGTTTACACAGATGGCGATCGAAAGCGCACTACCTGGCGTGGGTAAACCATTCATCGCAATCGCTCTATTCTTCTTCGCGTTTACGACCATTCTGGCTTACTACTACATTGCAGAAACGAACATTGCTTACATTCGTCGTACGTTCAAAGTAAATGGACTGATGTTTATTCTGAAAGTCATCATTATTTCATCCGTGTTCTACGGAACCGTGAAAACCGCCAACTTAGCATGGGCGATGGGTGATGTAGGCGTAGGACTGATGGCGTGGCTAAACATCATCGGTATTTTGATCATTTTCTTTATGTCGAAGCCTGCACTCAAAGCACTGAACGACTACGAAGAGCAACAAAAACGTGGTGTGACCGATTTTACATTTAACCCTGTTGCACTGGGCATTAAAGGCGCAGATTACTGGGAAGATAAGTACCGACGTAAAACGGGTAAAGCTCCAACGGCAGACAGCAATAGCGCAGAAACTGTTGAGCAACCATCAACGTAGCGTTATCACATAAATAAGAAAAAGCAGTGGTCCGATTGAGGACATAAAAAAGGGGGATTAACCAATAGTTAATCCCCCTTTCTTCATTATGAGTAACAGCTTAGGCGATAACCGCTTCAACTTTACGAGCGATTTTTGCTTTACCGACAGGTAACACTTCACGACCAAATTCGTTGTTCAGTACTTGCGCCATTGCGAAGTAAATTGCACTTGCGCCACAGAAGATACCCTCGAAGCCAGCGATAGCACCGATCACTTCGCTACCAGTGAAATCACGAGCAGCAAGCAAGAAGAACAGGATAGTTAGAGAACCAAATACCACTTGCTTCGCTGTTGGGTAACATAGAGAACCAATGAACATGAAACCAGTGAAGATGCCCCAAAGCGCTAGGTACCAACCCATAAAGCTTGCAGGGCTTGCAGGAAGACCCATGTGAGGCATTACGATTAGACCTACCAATGTTAGCCAAAATAGACCGTAAGAAGTAAACGCAGTTGTGCCGAATGTATCACCGCGTTTAAAGCACATGATGCCAACGATTACTTGGCTAAGGCCACCGTAAAAGATGCCCATCGCTAGAATCATAGAGTCAATTGGGAAAAATCCTGCATTATGAATATTGAGCAGAATAGTGGTCATACCGAAACCCATAAGACCTAGCGGTGCTGGGTTAGCCAGTTTTGTCGACATGTACAAATACCTTTTTTCAAAAATGTTGATAAAAAATGCGCGCGAATTTTAATGGGCTCCAGAACAAAAGAGAAAAGCTGTTATTGAAAACTTAGATTCCATAAATAAACCACTACATATATAAAAAAGACCCTGCAAAAAAGCAGAGTCTTTATAGATGGTTAGGTTGTTTTTTACTCGATCACTGACAAGAAATCTCGTCCCAGAACCAGTTGCTTTGCGTTGGGCTTTCCCACACTCCTGGGCCATTTTTCGCAACAAAACATTTGTTTTGGTACGTCACTTTATCGCCGTTAGCGACTTGCGTTACACCCGGCTCCCACTGAATAAAATTGCCTGTCACTGGTGGTTCTGGCTCGGTTACTGGCGGCTCTGGCTCAGTCACCGGTGGTTCAGGTTCCGTTGTAGGCGGCTCCGTAGGAGTGCCTGAAACCAGCTTCCAAGGGTCTCCTTTCGTTGGCTCATTACCTTGTGACCACCATTTCGCTTCGTAAACAGCACCTTGGTAAGAAACTTGATCACCCGTGTTATATACTTTGCCAGAATCCCAAGCTGCCACACCACCTACAGGCGGATCGACCGGATCCACTGGGTCTAACTTGTCAACTACACGAACTTCTGGCCAACCCGCATGAGATTGGTAGAAGTTAGTTACACATTTCTCATAGTCACCCGCAACTAGCGCAGAGTAAGCCGTTTGGAAACCAACAAGTTCACATTCAAAAGAGTGGCCTCCCGGACGATCTGAGTAGTATTTCCAGTTCCCATCCCAGTTGGTGTACAACACGTCTGTCGCACCATTCAGATTTAAGCTGCCGTAAGGCGTCTGCTGCCAACAGGTATTGGTCTCATCGGCTTCAATTGGAATTTGATAATGAGCGGCAAGTCCTTCCCAATAGCGAATACGGTTAACAGGTTGACCTTTATCTTTGTTTTGCTCTCCACACTCAATACCACCATTGATCACGTTGATGGTGGTACCAAAGCCGTAACCAATGCCAGCATCAAGCTCACGCTGTGAAGGCACCCAAGTACGGTCAATCACATGTAGCATTGCAGGTTTCGGTGCTTGTGGGGTTAGGAAGAACCAGATAGCCGATGCTAAGTTCAGCCACGAATCCGCAACCAAGCCTGGATTTTTCAGCAATACAGATGCATCGCCATCAAACATCACTTCAGAGAACGCGCCATAGTTAAAATGGTAAGAAAGCTGCTTTGCACCACGTCCAAAGTAACCTTGTCCAGACTCACATGGCCAGCGTTTGTTTTGCCAGTCATTTTGACCACAACCTGTTGTGTAACCTTCTTGCCCTTCAGACCATCCCATTTCTCGCACATGAACCAAAGCTTGCTGCCACTCTTCCAACCCTAGCGGATTATCCGATACGTTATCAATCGAAATATGGCCACCGGTTTCTTGTGCAAAGTGAGCAAACGCTGTCACGATCGATTTTTTACAAATTGCATCCGAATCACGACCGTCTGTGTACTCACCACAGAATGCAGGGAACTTACCAATTGCACGTAGGAAACGCGTGTAAGTGTATTCAGGTGCCGCCATTTGAGTCAGGAAGTCCCACTCACTTTCGGGGAATACACGCTCTACACGCTTCACGTTTTCTGGGTTGGTTGTCGCCCCTGGAACAATCGCTTCAACCACTGAGTTCGGGCGTGTCTCTAATGCTTGTGACCAAATGGCATACATAGGATCAGAAGTTTTGCTTTGCTCTACGGCTTGAACGTCACCACGAGCAATAACATAACCATTCGGATTTTGCGGATCGGGCTGAATATTCATACTCGCATTCACTTGTGCTGCTAAGACACAACTCAATGCAAGAGGAAGATGTTTGAGTGCAAACATGTCTAGTCTCCGGATTTCAACAATACAATATACGAGGAATAACTAGACATATAGTGGATCATATATACGAAACACCGAGCCAAGTACGTTGATTCTGCGAGACAAAATGAATAAATAGGTCCTCACACACATTTTGTCACAAGAAAAATGTTACCTTGACTCAAAAGAAAAGCGGAGACCCTGTGAGCCTCCGCTTTGTGATGTTTCTCTCTTTATTGTTCTGCCGAAACCACCTCTAGCTTCGCGGTTGACTTTTGTTTAGACAGCACAAAATAAACCACACACTGAGAAATAATTGCGGCAAGCACAATCACTGGTGAGGCGTTGATTCCAGCTAAAAGAAAACACCCCAATGCGATCATTCCATTGAGTAATGCGTAAGGCAATTGTGTACGGAAGTGCTCATACTGTTCACACCCCGCTCCTGTCGACGACAAAATCGTAGTTTCAGAGATGGGAGAACAGTGATCGCCAAACAAGCCACCAGATAATACCGCACCAATACAAACCAACAGTGGTGCATCAATCGCGACGGCAGTTGGGATCACTAATGGCATCATGATGGCAAACGTCCCCCAAGATGATCCCGTAGCGAACGAGATAATACCGGCCAGTAAAAACGCAACCGCTGGCAATAACCAGTAAGGGAAACCGGCTTGAGCTTGTTCAGCAATGTATGCAGCTGCACCTAATTCTTTCCCAACCGAGCTAAGCGCCCAAGCCAATACCAGAATCACCGCCACTGACATCATGTTTGACATCCCTTTCAGATAAACCTGAATACCATCCGAAAGCTTTCTTACGCCATAAAACGCCATCAGCGCAATTAAAGTGAAGGCCGCGAAGAAATATGCAGAAGAAAGTGCAGCCCTAAACGTTGATCCTGCCACTTTTTGAAATGGAAAACCGTGTGGCACGAGGATGGTACATAGAACCACCAGCATAACGAGCAAAGGTGCCCATACAAAACTAGATTTTGCATTTTTATGCGTAAACACATTCATGGACTCCTGCACTTTCCCAAAGTCGGAGCCCTGCTCTGCTAGTTGCTCAGCCTTCGCCATCGGTCCGAAATCTAATTTGAAGAAAGAGACAATCGGCACAATCGCGATCGCAAGAAAGGCGTAAAACTGATACAGGATCGCACCAATGAAAGCATCCCAATCACTCATACTGACATTCAGGGCAGTAAACTCTTTTTGAATCAACCCCATGATGTAAACGCCCCATCCGATAAAAGGGATCAAGATTGCGACGGGAGAGGAAGTAGAGTCGATAATAAAAGCTAATTTTTGGCGTGATACTTTTAACTTATCAAATAAAGGGCGAAAAACAGGACCAACAATCAACGGTGTACCAAGGTCAGAGAAGAAAATAACCACACCACCGAACCAAGCGGACAGTTGAGCTTGGCACTTACTCGCCACCCATTGAGTGACCTTTTTAGCAAACGCCACACCACCGCCAGATTTCTCCATCAAGGCAACAAAGCCACCAATAAAGACCAAGAGCAAAATGACGCCCGCATTGTAGCTGTCAGTTAATTGCGGCAGTAGATAGCTTTTCATCAATGCACTAAACGAGTCTAGTGGCCCTTTTTCGACAAATGTCCCTTCAAGCATAGCGACACCACTCACCACACCGGCGAATAAACCAACAACGACATTTCTTGTGGTCAGCGCGAGGAAAAGAGTAATAAGGATGGGAATGAGAGAGGTAACGTCAGCCTGTTCCATAGCAATACCATTTATGATAATTAAACAATTAAAATGAATATATATTTAATTTAACCGCATGTATATATCTCTCAAAAAAAGTTGAGCCACCTCTTCACAAACTTGAAGTACAAAAAAACCAGCCCGAAGGCTGGTTCTTATAAACTCAACTGTCTAGAGGAAAATTATTCCCACTCGATTGTCGCAGGTGGCTTACCAGAAATGTCGTAAACAACACGAGAAATGCCATCAACTTCGTTGATAATACGGTTAGAAACCTTACCTAGGAAGTCGTATGGTAGGTGTGCCCAATGAGCAGTCATGAAGTCGATAGTTTCTACCGCACGTAGAGACACAACCCAATCGTACTTACGGCCATCGCCCATTACACCAACAGAACGAACTGGTAGGAATACCGTGAACGCTTGAGATACTTTGTCATATAGGTCTGCAGCGTGAAGCTCTTCAATAAAGATAGCATCAGCACGACGTAGCAAGTCACAGTATTCTTTCTTGATTTCACCAAGAACACGAACACCTAGACCTGGACCTGGGAATGGGTGGCGGTAAAGCATGTTATAAGGCAGGCCTAGCTCTAGACCAATCTTACGTACTTCATCTTTGAACAGCTCACGTAGTGGCTCAACAAGACCCATTTCCATGTCATCTGGAAGACCGCCCACGTTGTGGTGCGATTTGATCACGTGCGCTTTACCAGTCTTAGATGCAGCTGACTCGATTACATCAGGGTAAATCGTACCTTGAGCTAGCCATTTCGCGTTTTTCAGCTTCTTAGACTCTTCATCGAATACATCTACGAATACGTGACCGATAGTCTTACGCTTCTCTTCTGGGTCAGACTTGCCTTCAAGTGCTTTGAGGAAGCGTTCTTCAGCGTCAACTTTGATAATGTTCAAACCAAATTGGTCGCCGAACATATCCATAACTTGTTGACCTTCGTTTAGACGAAGTAGACCGTTATCAACAAATACACACGTTAGCTTGTCGCCGATTGCGCGGTGAACCAGCATCGCAACTACCGATGAATCAACACCACCAGATAGACCTAGGATAACTTCGTCGTCACCCACTTGCTCTTTAATGCGAGCAACCGCGTCTTCTATGATAGATTCCGAAGTCCATAGACGCTCACAGCCACATACGCCAAGAACAAAGTTCTCAAGCATTTGTAGGCCACCTTTTGTGTGTGTCACTTCTGGGTGGAACTGAACACCGTAGTATTTCTTCTCTTCGTTCGCCATCGCAGCGTAAGGACAAGTGTCTGTCTCACCAACTTTTACGAAATCGGCTGGGATCTCTACTACTTTGTCGCCATGGCTCATCCAAACGTCTTGAGTTGCTTCAAGGTCTTTAAATAGAGCACATTCACCAGAAACTTTAACCTGAGCGTAGCCAAACTCACGTTCGTTAGAGCCCGCTACTTTGCCTCCTAACTGTTCCGCCATGGTTTGCATGCCGTAACATACGCCAAGCAAAGGAACACCAGAATCAAACACATATTGAGGCGCGCGTGGAGAGTTCTCTTCCGTTACGCTTTCTGGACCGCCAGATAGGATAATGCCATCTGGGTTGAATTCGCGAATATCCGCTTCTTCTACATCCCAGCTCCATAGTTCACAGTAAACGCCGATTTCACGTACGCGGCGTGCTACTAATTGAGTGTACTGAGAACCGAAGTCCAAGATCAGAATACGTTGGTCATGGATATTTTTAGTCATTTTAAGCAGTCTTTTTAAGGCTAAGTGATTAAAACCG
Organism: Vibrio sp. 2CM40D; assembly: GCF_023161825.1. NCBI lineage: Bacteria > Pseudomonadati > Pseudomonadota > Gammaproteobacteria > Vibrionales > Vibrionaceae > Vibrio > Vibrio sp. 2CM40D. The sequence goes on along the minus strand of NZ_JALNTL010000009.1, from coordinate 56,095 downwards.
AGGCGAGTGTACTCGCCTCTTCTTAATGCTTCAAGGAAAAAGCAAACGTTTCCGTTAGGTAATTAGTTCCCTAGACGGTAGTTCGGCGCTTCCTTAGTAATTTGAACATCGTGTACATGAGACTCTTGCATACCTGCACCAGAGATACGTACAAATTCAGCTTTCGTACGCATATCTTCGATAGTTGCAGAACCAGTTAGACCCATGCTTGAACGTAGACCACCCATTTGTTGGTGTACGATCTCTTTTAGACGGCCTTTGTATGCGATACGACCTTCAATACCTTCTGGTACTAGCTTGTCCGCTGCGTTGTCAGACTGGAAGTAACGGTCAGAAGAACCTTGAGACATAGCACCAAGAGAACCCATGCCGCGGTAAGACTTGTAAGAACGGCCATTGTATAGAATCACTTCACCCGGCGCTTCTTCAGTACCAGCAAACATAGAACCAACCATCACACATGATGCGCCAGCTACGATTGCTTTACAGATATCACCTGAGAAACGGATACCACCGTCAGCAATAACCGGAATACCATAATCATTAGCCACTTCTGCCGCATCTGCGATTGCAGTGATTTGTGGAACTCCTACACCCGTTACAATACGAGTTGTACAGATAGAACCAGGGCCGATACCAACTTTCACTGCGCTTACGCCAGCTTCGATTAGTGCTTTAGCACCAGCACCTGTTGCTACGTTACCACCGATGATGTCTAGATCTGGGTAAGCTGCACGTGTTTCGCGAATGCGGTTTAGAACACCTTCAGAATGTCCGTGTGAAGAGTCGATAAGTAGAACATCAACGCCTGCTTCAACTAGAGCAGCAACACGCTCTTCGTTACCAGCGCCAGCACCAACGGCTGCGCCAACACGTAGGCGACCACGCTCATCTTTACATGCGTTTGGTTTACGTTCTGCTTTGTGGAAGTCTTTCGCAGTAATCATACCGGTTAGTTGGAACTCATCATTCACAACCAATACTTTCTCTACACGAGCTTCGTGCATTTTCTCTTGCACTTCTTCTCGTGTTGCACCTTCTTTAACTGCTGCCAACTTCTCTTTTGGCGTCATTACTGAAGATACTTTCTTAGAAAGGTCCGTCACAAAACGAACGTCACGACCAGTGATAATACCAACAAGCTCATTGCTCTCAGTGACAACAGGGAAACCTGCAAAACCATGTTTTTCAGTGAGTGCAACAACATCAGCGATGGTCGCGTCAGGGTTTACAGTAACCGCGTCAGTCACCATACCAGCTTCGAACTTCTTAACTTTACGAACTTCGGCTGCCTGCTGCTCAATAGACATGTTCTTGTGGATAAAGCCAATGCCACCCTCTTGCGCTAGCGCAATTGCTAGACGAGCTTCAGTAACAGTGTCCATAGACGCTGAAATCATTGGGATGTTTAGGGTGATGTTCTTAGTTAGCTGAGTGCGAAGATCAGCTGTGTTTGGGAGAACGGTGGAGTGTGCTGGCACAAGTAGTACGTCATCGAATGTCAGCGCTTCTTTGGCAATTCTTAGCATTTGCAATATCTCACAATTAGAAGAGTAAAAAGAACAATCCAATCTCATCGTTTCGCATAATGAGGGTAACCTGTGTTAGCAACAAGCTACATTTGGATTAGATATTGCGGAGGGATTATACGGTTAACGCAATCGCTTGACCACAAATTTTTTAATTTTTTTCTTGCAATTACCCCCTTGCTATGTATTATATTGCCGCTAATTTCCATACTCACGTCTAAGAGATTAGCTGTGCTCTCCAAGACCAATCAAAACATCTTTACTGTTTCTCGTCTCAACGCAGAAGTTCGTTTACTCCTTGAAAACGAAATGGGGATCGTTTGGCTCGTCGGAGAGATATCCAACTTTTCAGCTCCTGTCTCTGGTCACTGGTACCTCACTCTTAAAGACTCTCGCGCTCAAGTTAAATGTGCCATGTTTCGTGGTAACAATCGCCGCGTTACTTTCAAACCCGCTAACGGTAATCAAGTCCTAGTAAAAGCTCGTCTGTCTCTTTATGAGCCTCGCGGTGACTACCAATTGATCATCGAAAGCATGCAACCGGAAGGTGATGGCCGTCTTCAACAAGAGTTTGAAGAGCTGAAAATGAAGCTTGCAGCAGAAGGGTTGTTCGCGCAAATCAATAAGCAATCTTTGCCTGAGCACCCTAAACGTGTTGGCGTCATCACATCGAAAACTGGTGCCGCGCTTTACGATATCTTAGACGTATTGAAACGTCGTGATCCTTCCCTACCTGTTGTGATTTATCCGACAGTGGTACAAGGTGAGGACGCAGCCATTCAAATTGCACAAGCCATTGGTCGCGCTAACAGCCGTGATGAATGTGATGTGCTAATTGTGGGCCGAGGTGGTGGTTCATTAGAAGACTTATGGTGCTTTAACAACGAGATATTAGCTCGCACGATTGCAGCAAGCCAAATTCCTATTATTAGCGCCGTTGGACATGAAGTTGACGTGACAATAGCTGATTTTGTCGCCGACGTACGCGCGCCTACTCCATCAGCAGCCGCTGAGCTAGTAAGCCGTGATAACAGCCACAAAGATCAAGCTTTAGTTACCCGCCAGCATAAGTTAGCGAGCGCGATGCGTTACTACCTAGCACAACAAAAGCAGCAATCTGCTCAATTAGTGCACCGTCTAGAGAGACAGCACCCAAGCTATCGCTTGCAACGTCAGACGCAACAGTTAGATGAGTTGGACATGCGCTTACAGCGAGCGATGAGTCGTTTTATTGCCTTGCGTCAACAGCGAATCGAGCGTCAACATTATCGGCTGCAATTAAATTCTCCTGTAACACGCCTTGCCGAGCAGAAGTCGAAGCTAGAACGTGTTGAGCAAAAGCTCATGGATGCAATGGATCGCAAATTACTGACTATGCGCCATCAACTCGCGATTGCTGCAGAGAAGTTAGACACCGTCAGCCCACTAGCGACATTGAAACGAGGTTACTCAATTACTCAAACTGAGCAAGGTAAAGTGATTACTCAATCTTCAGATGTAAAATCGGGAGATGTATTGATTACTCGATTAGCCGAAGGCGACGTTCGCTCTACCGTTAACTGAATACAAACTCTGGTTAACTGATTTTCTGGAACTCAAATCGGACACGTGATTTTGATTTGAGTTCATTACACACATTACAAAAGTAACTCGCAGCACCGCATGCTTGCAGCTTCTCCAGCTCCGCCTCACAATCAGGGCAAAAACCTACTTTTTTAAAATCCGATTCACACTGTTCACAATGGTATTGTCCTGTCCATTCCAGTTCGACATTGCAAGTCGGGCAAATGTTCTGCTGCATATCCCGTTCCTCTCTCTAAACTAAGCAATTTCGAGTAACGCATGCTACTCAAAATAGCGAACAAGTATGTTGATCTTCATCACCGCCCCAACAAGTTTCACGAGGCGTTAACCATACTTGATACGTAGGATCTTATACTGATCGTCTGATATTTACTCCTTGATCAGCGATCACCCCTTAAAAGAATATTTATATAACCACACACCGAAAGCATAAGTTACATATTCTGCATTCCAATTTAAGACAGAATAAAAAACCTTAAAGAGATTTAATTAAACGAAAAATCAGAATTTAATAAAAAGATCTTATTCAAAAAGCAGTGTTTACATTGGTGTGCATTTCGATAGTTTGAGCGTCGAGCTTAACGAGTTTAACTTGGATAAAAGCAAACTCATTTAAATGGCTCGCATGCGTTCCACCACAAGGGATTACCGCTAATTGACCTTCCCCTAAATCGCACTTCCAATAGCGAGAATCCGTTAATCTGTCACCGTGGCATTCCATGGTGATCATCGCATCTCGTCGAAGCCATTCCACAAGTTGGCTATTCACTTTTTTTGCAATCGCCTGGAGGTCATTCAGCATATCTGCACTGTTTAATCCTCTTTTACGGAGTGTTTTGCCTAAACGGTACGTATCGAGGCACTTGTCTGGAGTAACATAACTCGTAACTTGTGCATAGCTATTAAAGTCATAATAACCATGTGGGTCTTTGCGGTCTGCGTCTTTTCGCCAATAGTCTTCCGCTAGTACTTTATTCAACGCCAAATACGCTAAGTGTCCTGCAGTGTGGCCTCGACTCAAAGCGCGTTGGTAATCCTTATCTACCGCCAATGTCACCAAATCATCAGTAACAAGTGATTCCGTACGTGATAAAACATGCACAACGACAAACACCCAACCTTCAGCATCACGCTTTACAGGGATGTCACTACCCACATACAGAGCACCACTTTCCTGCTCCACTGCCCCAACTTGGCAATCTACTACGTCATGCTCAGCCCCATTCACCTTCAACGTTCCTTTGTCTGCAGGGTGATCCGGCCATATGTGACTAACGGGATGGAACGGCGTGACATCTGTAATAACGTAAGTCACTTCTTCCGTATATTGAACGAGCTGTATTTGTGCTTCTAATTGCCATGTTTGATGACAAAAACGAGTCTTTGTTGCTGTGATAGTCATTTTTACGATTACTTTTGATAAAAAAATACCCAAGTAGAAACTTGGGTATTCGAATTTCATTATTTATTGCGGTTTTTCACTATCGACATCATACGCTTACGTTTACGCTCTTGTGATAGCGTAAGCTTATTCGTACGGTTCTCGTATGGGTTATCACTGTTGTGGAAGTTAATGCGAATCGGTGTTCCCATAATTTCCAGAGACTTACGGAAGTAGTTCATCAGATAACGTTTATACGAATCTGGCAATTCACGAACCATGTTACCGTGGATAACAACGATCGGTGGGTTGTAACCACCTGCGTGTGCGTATTTGAGTTTGATACGACGACCACGAACCATTGGCGGTTGGTGATCATCCACAGCCATCTTCATGATACGCGTCAGTACTGACGTACCCACACGCGTTGTCGCCGAGTTATATGCTTCTTGGATAGATTCAAACAAGTGACCAACGCCAGTACCGTGCAGCGCAGAGATAAAGTGGATACGCGCGAAGTCGACGAATCCTAGACGGCGGTCCAGTTCTTTCTTCACGCTTTCTTTCACGTCACTGTCTAGACCATCCCACTTGTTAACGGCGATGACAATTGAGCGGCCAGCATTCAGTGCAAAACCAAGCAAGCTTAGGTCTTGGTCTGAAATATTTTCACGAGCATCAATCACCAGTAGAACGACGTTTGCATCTTCTACCGCTTTCAGCGTCTTAACAACAGAGAACTTTTCAACCGTTTCATTGATACGACCACGACGACGAACACCTGCGGTGTCAATTAGTACGTATTCGCGTCCATCACGCTCCATCGGGATGTAGATAGAATCGCGCGTTGTACCAGGCATATCGTATACAACCACACGTTCTTCACCCAGAATACGGTTAGTCAGTGTCGATTTGCCTACGTTAGGACGACCGATGATCGCCAACTTAATCGGCTGCTCTTGAAGGCGTTTGAATTCAGCTTCTGCGTCTTCTTCAGTGTAATCTTCAACAAGAGGCTCTTCGTCTTCGAATCCAGTCAGGTCTTCAATCTCACCTTCTTCAGATTCACTTGTTAGTAGATCATCAAAGAATGGAGATAAAGCACGCTCAAGCAAAGCGGTCACACCACGGCCATGAGCAGCCGCAATCTGGTACATATCATCCACGCCGAGCTGCCAAAAATCAGCACACGCCGCATCGGCATCAATACCATCGATTTTGTTTACTACCAGCATCGCTGGCTTTTCAATTTTACGCAGATGCGCAGCAATTGCTTCATCTGAAGGTGTCAGACCAGCACGACCGTCAACAAGGAACAATACAACATCAGCCTCATCAATCGCGGCTAATGACTGTTCTGCCATCTTTGTTTCCACGCCTTCTTCTGTGCCATCGATACCACCAGTATCAATCACAATGAATTCGTGCTCTTCACCAAGTCTCGCCTGGCCATATTTACGGTCTCGCGTTAGGCCTGGAAAGTCCGCAACCAACGCGTCACGAGTGCGAGTCAATCGGTTAAATAGTGTAGATTTACCTACGTTCGGACGCCCTACTAGAGCTACAACAGGTACCATAACAACCTCTACAATAATCTTTCTTCTGTAGTTATAGGTAACGACTTGCTCGATGCCAAATCAAACCAGCTTTTTACCTATAACCACGTCAGGGTTAATAAATTCAAACAACAAAACGGCTCCTAGCTGTCACCAGCCAGGAGCCGAATGTGAATTATATCACGATATTATTCGTTAATGGTTAGTTTCTTTACATCGCCGTTGCGAGTTGTAATCACATAACCATCCGACAATAACGTCGGGCCAACAGCCAAGCCGCTATCATCGACAAACTGCTGCGCAACAAATTCGCCCGTTGAACGATCCATCCAGTGAAGGTAACCAAGCGTGTCACCGACAACGAGATAATTACCAACAATAACTGGCGCTGTAAGTTGTCGGTGCTCAAGCAAGCTGTTTTCCCACAACTCAGTCCCGCTTCGTGAATCAACGGCAACAACATGATCTTTTTCCGTTATCACAAAGATGCGACTACCATCTGTAGAAATGTCTGTCGCAGATGAGTAATTACGCTTCCAAATCGGGTTCGCTGAACGCAAGTCAATGGCGATAAGTTGACCATTGTATCCAATGGTGAAAAGAGTACCGCCTAGCACAATTGGCGATGAATCAACGTCAACCAAACGATCAATTTCTGTCGCGCCTTTTGGCGTACCAACAGGCTGTTGCCAAATCAACTGACCACGCTCAACGATAGCAGCTGCGAGTCGGCCATTTGCCGTTCCCCAAAATACACCGCCGCCAATTGCAGTCGGAGTACTGTCGCCACGTAAAGTTAAGTTCGGCACTTCTGTACTCAATGCCCAGCGTTGCTCACCTGTACTCTCATTAAGGGCAATCAACATGCCTCGGCTAGTATTGATGATAATAAGGCCTGAATCTGCAACTGGCTTCGCCAGTACCTCACCACCAACTTTTACACGCCAAACAATTTCACCTGTTTCTTGGTCAAGAGAGGTGACTTCACCATTCTCAGAGCCAATGTAAAGGTTTCCGTATGCCGCTGTGATACCACCAGAGAGACGAGCAATGACATCTTCTTCTAGGTCCGTTTGCCAACGTTGTTTACCGTTTTCAGGATCCAGCGCTTTTACTAAGCCATCACGACTTGCCACGAACAATGTATCATTCGCAAATACAGGGGATAGTTTTGAAAAGTAATGACCGACACCATCGCCAACCGACGTGCTCCACTCACTACTGGTTGTAAACTGACTGTCTACCTGAGGTAGTGGCGCCATTACAATGGTGTCTTTCTCACCTGCACAACCGGCAAGTACTCCCATTGTTAACGCCCCTAGCAAGGCTTTCTTAAAGACTCTTTTCATCCAATGCGGTCCTTATTTCGCCAGATCGTCCAATTTCATTTGTAGTGTCGGGCTTGCATCTGCCGCTTGCTGAGCTTCAGTATACGCAGCGTACGCAGCATCTTTGTCACCTTGGCGAATCGCAATATCGCCACGAAGTTCAGCAATACGACCTGTCCATGCTGTATCAGTGACGTTACTTAGCTCTGCCGTTGCAGCGTCGAAGTTACCCATTTCCGTCTCAATACGCGCAATACGGTAACTAATCAATGGTAACAACGCAGCATCTTGAGTGTTGCTTTGCGCCCACTTCAGTTGCTCCAATGCAGCAGAAAGGTCTTGAGCTTCAACTTGTGCTTTAGCAAGTTGTAGTGCAGCCAATACTGAATATTCTTTTACTTCATTTGACTCAATGAAAGCTTTCACGTCAGCTTGAGCATCAGTGCCTTTGTCTTGCAAAGCATTCATTGCTGTCGTGTAGCTTTGAGAAGCTGCTTCACTCGCCTGAATCACAGAATCCTGGTAGTAACGCCAGCCAAATAGACCACCTAAACCAACAACCGCACCGATGATGACGGCTTTGCCGTTTTCCTTCCACCAGTCTTTAATGGCTTCAACTTGTTGTTCTTCAGTATCGTAAAGTTCCACTTCCTGTCCTCTTAAAACATGTAAATGGCAGCTTAGCTGCCATTGTTCCTATTTCGTTTAAAGGCTCCACATTTGGGAGCCTTAGCTTACGAACTAGGATGTAATTTTGTTAGATTACTAAAAGACTTAAATCAGTGCTGCGATCTTTTCTGCAACTTCTGCTTGGTTGTAAGTCTCTTGCTCACCACCAGCTAAGTCTTTCAGTACTACGGTGTTATCCGCAACTTCGTTTTCGCCCAGAACCAATGCTACAACAGCACCAACTTTGTCTGCGCGTTTAAACTGTTTCTTGAAGTTACCGCCACCGAAGTGATTCATCACACGAACGCCTGGAACAGACTCGCGAAGCTGTTCTGCTAGCTTCATTCCTGCCATCATGGTGCCTTCACCCGCAGTGACTACGTACACGTCAACACTGCGACGAACGTCTGTCAGTTCCAACGTTTCTAGCATCAGTACTAGACGCTCTAGGCCCATTGCAAAGCCGACCGCTGGTGTTGGTTTACCACCTAATTGCTCTACAAGGCCATCGTAACGACCACCGCCACATACAGTGCCTTGAGCACCTAGGCTCTCAGTGATCCACTCAAATACCGTGCGATTGTAGTAATCCAGACCACGAACTAGACGTTCGTTAACTGTGTATTTGATACCTGCAGCGTCTAAAAGTTCACATAGACCTGCGAAGTGTGCTTTAGATTCTTCACCCAAGTAATCTGAAAGGCGAGGCGCATCACCTAAAATAGCTTGAACGTCTGGGTTCTTCGTATCCAGAACACGCAGTGGGTTCGTGTGCATGCGACGCTTACAATCTTCATCTAGCACATCAATATGTTGCTCAAGGAATGCAACCAGTGCAGTACGGTAGTCTGCGCGGTCTTCTTGAGAACCGATAGAGTTCAGCTCAAGACGAACATGTTCATTGATACCTAGCTCACGCCATAAACGCGCCGTCATCATGATAAGCTCTGCATCAACATCTGGACCATTTAGACCAAACACCTCAACACCACACTGGTGGAATTGACGGTAACGACCTTTCTGCGGACGTTCATGGCGGAACATAGGCCCCATGTACCACAGACGCTGTTCATCACGGTTGATCAGGCTGTTTTGGATACATGAACGTACACAACCCGCCGTACCTTCTGGGCGAAGTGTTAGGCTGTCGCCGTTACGGTCATCAAAAGTGTACATTTCTTTTGAAACGACGTCTGTTTCTTCACCAACAGCGCGGCTGAATAGGTTTGTTTCTTCAACGATTGGCATGCGCACTTCGTTATAACCGTATGCGCTAATTACATTTTTCACTGTGTTTTCTAGTTTTTGCCACAGTGGCGACTGAGTTGGGAGGCAATCGTTCATGCCTCGAATTGCTTGAATTGTTTTTGCCACAATACTTACCGTAATTCTCGTTGAGATTAATCTTGTACTTTAACTTCGATGCGGTTTTCGCCATTCATCATAGCTGCTTTCGCACGGATCTTAGCTTCTAGCTTATTCACAAGGTCATCGTTATCAAAGCGCTCTTTCTGGCGTTTACCATCTTCGTAGAATGCGCTCTTCTTGTTACTACCTGCTAGACCTAAGTGAGAAACTTCTGCTTCACCAGGGCCGTTTACCACACAACCGATGATAGACACATCCATTGGCGTGATGATGTCTTCTAAACGTTGCTCCAGTGCATTCACCGTACCAATCACATCGAATTCTTGGCGTGAGCAGCTTGGGCACGCAATAAAGTTGATGCCTCGAGAGCGAATGCGCAGAGATTTAAGGATGTCGAAACCGACTTTGATTTCTTCAACTGGATCGGCAGCCAAAGAGATACGCAGCGTATCGCCTATCCCTTCAGATAACAGCATACCTAAGCCAACAGATGACTTAACAGCGCCAGCTCGAGCACCACCCGCCTCTGTGATACCTAAATGAAGAGGCTGATCGATTTTCTTCGCCAGCAGACGATATGAATCCACCGCAAGAAAAACGTCTGAAGCTTTCACGCTAACTTTAAATTGGTCAAAGTTAAGACGATCGAGATGATCTACGTGACGCATCGCCGATTCAACCAAGGCTTCTGGCGTAGGCTCACCGTATTTCATCTGTAGATCTTTTTCCAAAGATCCACCATTGACACCAATACGGATCGGGATGTTTTTATCGCGAGCGCAATCAACAACAGCGCGAATGCGCTCTTCATTGCCGATGTTACCAGGGTTGATACGTAAACAGTCAACTCCGTACTCCGCAACTTTCAGCGCGATACGATAGTCGAAATGAATATCAGCCACTAATGGTACAGAAACTTGCTGTTTAATCAGTTTGAAAGCTTCTGCTGCGTCCATCGTAGGTACAGAAACTCGAACGATATCTGCGCCGACTTTTTCTAGTGCTCGGATTTGAGCGACTGTCGCTTCTACGTCAGTCGTGCGAGTGTTAGTCATTGACTGTACTGCAATTGGCGCACCATCACCAATTGGCACATCACCCACATAAATACGCGTCGATTTACGACGAATAATTGGAGATTCGTGTTGCATAATTTTTTATAACGGTAGAGTGAATCTAGCTACTTTGCCTGAAGTATACCCAGAAAGGTCGACAGGTTCACTTGCAAATGTCATTGTAACCCCTTCCGGTGCGCCTAATATCACTTTAAATGGCGCTTTTCCGGTAAGTTCTACATCTTGTCCTGGCTTATGAGTACCACTTACCAGCGTTTTACCATTGGTGTCTTTTACTTGAATCCAACAGTCCGCTTTAAACTTCATAGTAAGAAGTGTCATGCCTTCAGGTACTACTGGCGCAGGCTGTTCCTCTTCCGCCGCTTCAATCACGGCAACAGGTTCTTCAAAATCTACGCTTGTTGTATTTTCAGTTTCAGTCAGCAAAGGATCCGCCCCTTGCTCAACGGGTGCTTCAGTCAATTCAGCAACACCTTCATTAGTTGAAGCAACTTCTTCAGGAGTGCTTGCGATTAACTCTTCAGCCGTCATCAAATCGATATCAGCTAATTCTTGAGCAGTGGGCTGCGGCGCTTCAACACTCGAATCCGTTACTTCCTTAGTTAGGCTATTTTCTTGTTGGTTTTGCCACCACCATGCCGCTGAAATGCCAATAATGACCAGCCCGATAACCCAAGTAAGGAGCATAATACGGCTATTGTGCTTCTCGTCTTTTGTTTTACGAGAGAAGCTTTGCATTTCAATTTCTTGCTCTTGAGGCTGAGCATCGGCAGTCTGCTCTAACGCCGTCAAAACCACCTTCTCATCAAGACCTACGAATTTAGCGTAAGAGCGTAAGTAACCACGCGTAAATGTCGCGACTTGTTGAGATTCAAATCGGTTATTTTCAATATCTTCAATCACAGAAATGCGAAGCCTCAGGCGATCGGCAACTTGCTTTTGGCTCATTCCCAAGGATTCACGTTTGTTTTTCAGTAATGTGCCAGCTTCAATAGAGAGTGGCACTTCATTCGTATTTTCGTGTTCTGTCATAATGGCGGTATTTAATCTGTTTTAGTGGCTAACGTGGTCATGTATTTTCGTTATTGTTCTTAAGCCTCTTTAAAGATAGCTAGCCTAAACGCGTTAACCAAAAATAATAATTTTAAGAAACTCTCAGCGATCTGAGTGCGAATACCCGTTTTGCAAAAATCAGCAAAACGTATGTGAGAAAGTGCTGAGAATTATCGGTGTCATCGTTAGTGTTACATATCATGATAAGCGAATGCGCAACGAAGACAAAAACTCTTTACACTCAAACTAACAGATAGCTCAAGCTTTTGTCCAAACTTTGACAAAGGAATTCGAAATTATACCCAAATAACCTTAAGTTGAAGAGTGATAGTCACAAATCTTTGCGAAAATGTCCTAAACAATAAACAAAATAGCCAGAGCGAATGGCTCTGGCTATTTTTGAATTCCGGTCGTTTATACAGCTTTCACTTCAATGGTATCGGCACCGCGTGACGCTTTCAGCATTGCCGTACGTTTAGTTCGGTCAATTACATCACCGACCAACTGACCACATGCGGCATCAATGTCATCACCACGTGTTTTACGAACCGTAACTGTGTGCTCGTATTGCATCAATGTTTTTTGGAAGCGATCAATACGTGAGTTACTTGGTTTCTTGTAAGGTGAACCTGGGTACGGGTTAAACGGAATCAAGTTAATCTTACATGGTGTGTCTTTCATCAATTCAGCCAGCTCGCGTGCATGGTCCATGTCATCGTTCACATGATCAAGCAACACGTACTCGACTGTTACCTTGCCACGGTTTGCATTCGATGAAGCAATGTAACGACGAACGGATGCTAGGAAATCTTGAATATCCCAACGATCGTTAATTGGCATGATTTCACTACGCAGCTTATCGTTTGGCGCATGAAGAGAGATCGCCAACGCAACGTCGATTTTGCCCGTCATCTGATCAAGACCAGAAACCACACCTGATGTTGATACGGTTACGCGACGCTTCGACAAACCAAAGCCAAGGTCATCCAGCATTAACTCCAATGCAGGAATCAAGTTCTTCATATTAAGAAGCGGCTCACCCATGCCCATCATCACGACGTTCGTAATTGGGCGACGGCCTGTTTCTTTCTCAAGACCAATTTCACGTGCAGCACGCCACACCTGACCGATGATCTCTGAAACTTTCAAGTTACGGTTAAAGCCCTGCTGTGCTGTTGAGCAGAACTTACATTCCAATGCACAACCTACTTGAGAAGATACACAAAGCGTTGCGCGATCATCTTCTGGAATGTAAACCGTTTCTACATCCTGATCACCAACCTTCATTGCCCACTTGATCGTGCCGTCTGAAGAATGCTGAGCTTCTGCTACAGTTGGTGCTTTAATTTCACACTTGTGTAAAAGCTTTTCGCGCAGCTTCTTGTTGATGTTTGTCATTTTTTCGAAGTCATCTACACCGAAATGGTAGATCCACTTCATAACCTGATCGGCACGAAACGCTTTCTCGCCAAGTTCTTCCGCGAAAAACTGACGCATGCCTTTGCGATCAAAGTCGAGTAGATTGATTTTTTCAGTGGTCATGTTGCCTCTCAATGACTGAAACAAGAATAAGGGCGCGAATTGTACAGCCTTTATTCAGCTACAACAAGGGGTGTAAGACCCTGAGTTTGCTAAGGCATTAAAATAAAAACGATTAAATTTTAATCAGACTTTACGGTGAGAATAATGATTAGACAACCGACAGCAAAAGCGTAGAAGTGGTGCAGAGAAAGCAGTGAGAACAAACACACGTAACTAAGCTTTCCCCCCTGTAAGGTGCTCAGATTAGCCAACGTCTTCGCGAGTACTTACGAATGAACTCGCCGATGAAATGGAGAACACGGAATAAAAAACCTCGGACAAATCCGAGGTTGTTACGAACTAGATCATCACGCAAAAGTGATGCATGAACGAGTTAGCGAGAGAAAACTTCTGATTCAGGGAAGAAAAACTCAATTTCACGAGCGGCAGACTCAGGGCTATCGGAACCATGAACTGAATTGTGACGCATGCTGAGTGCGTAATCAGCACGCAAAGTGCCGCATGCCGCTTCCTCTGGGTTGGTTTTACCCATTAGCTCGCGGTAACGTGCAATCGCATTTTCACCTTCCAATACCTGAACCATAATAGGACCAGATGTCATGAACTCTTTTAGAGGAGGGAAAAACTCTTTACCTTCATGCTCTGCATAAAAGCCGCTTGCCTGATCTTCTGTCAGGTGAACCATTTTGGCAGCGATGATACGTAGGCCAGCCTTTTCAATACGATTGTAGATTTCACCAATTAGGTTTCGCTCTACAGCATCAGGCTTAATGATTGAAAATGTTCTTTCTAGAGCCATAAAATTTCCTTTCTGTACTTGTAATAATAGTTGTGCTTTTAAAGTGACTTACTGGGTAAGAGCAGCACTCAAACAAGAGAGTGCTGCAATCAATCTTATTTTCCAGCTTGCTCATTGAGGAAACGAGCAAGTGTACGAACACCCATACCCGTTGCTCCCGCAGCCCATTTATCAGAAGCGGCTTTACGATACGTACCCGCACAGTCGAAATGTAACCAGCCTTTTTTGTAGTCCTCAACGAAGTAAGACAAGAATGCAGCTGCAGTACTTGCACCTGGAGAATAATCACCAGAGCTGATATTCGATAAATCGGCAAAATTAGATGGCAGCATTTCTCGATGGAAATCAGCAAGTGGTAGCGGCCACAAGCCTTCTTTTTCCTGGTTTGCCGCCGTAAGCGCTTGATGCGATAGCTCATCATCAAAGCTCATTAGCGCATGGTAATCGTTACCTAACGCATTCTTCGCTGCGCCTGTTAACGTCGCGCAGTCAATGATTAACTCAGGCTTTTGCTCACTGGCGTAGATAAGACCGTCTGCAAGCACCAAGCGACCTTCCGCGTCGGTATTCATAATCTCAACGGTTTTGCCGTTTTTGTAAGTGATGATGTCGCCAAGCTTAAGGGCACGGCCAGAAACCATGTTCTCAGCACAACACAAGATCAGTTTTACGCGCTTGTTTAAACCGCGCAAGATAGCTAATCCTAGGCCACCAGTTATAGTACCCGAGCCACCCATATCTGCTTTCATTGCACTCATGAAGGTAGAAGGCTTCAAGCTGTAACCACCGGAATCAAAGGTGATGCCTTTACCCACAAGACATGCGAATACAGGTGCGTTTTCGTCACCAGTTGGGTTGTAGTCTAACTGAAGCATCGCAGAAGTACGCTCAGAACCACGGCCTACTGCGTAAATACCTTCCCAACCTTCTGCCAACAAGTCTTTGTCTTTGACGATACGAGCTGTCACCGTGCCTTTCGGCGCAACAGATTTGATGAATTCAGCAGCCATTGTCGCTAGCTGACGAGGAGCAACTTCTTCTGCCGTTTTGTTGATAATATCGCGGGTAAAATCAGTCGAAGTAATACGAGCTTGAAGCTCTGCTTGATCTTCATCAGACAATGCAGCCCACTCAACTGAGCCATGTTTTTTAGGGTTACGGAACCCTTGGTGGAAAGCCCATACGCTCTCTAGATCCCAGTTATCACCAGAAAGAAAAATAGAACGAATTCCTTGGCCATCTAGCTGACGAGCTGCACGTTGAATTGCGCCGAGATCATAACCTTCACCTAAGTGAATAGTTGCGCCGTTTTCAGCGAATGAAAGCAGTGCTTTTTCACCCCAATGTGGTGCTGCCGACTCTTGACTTAAAAATACAGACATCTGTGTAGACATGGTTTCTCCTTGTCTTATAGCAGCGTTGCCTACGCTGCTTCTTTTTAATAACTCACGGATGTTAGCATTATGTAGGGCAAAAATGTCAATTGGATAAAAAAACGGACCTAAAGGTCCGCTTTTTTTAGTAAGAATTGTTAACTAGGCTGTGTTTTACAGACTTAGTCTGCTTCGTCCATCCAGCACATGATAACGGCTTCTAGAATCTTTTCATTAGAACGGTTTGGCTCATCGTCAAACTCATCTAACTCCATGATCCATTGATGAAGATCGGTAAAACGCACTGTTTTTGGATCGACATCTGGAAACTTGTCACAAAGTTCAATCGCGATATCGCGAGAATCTGTCCATTTCATTGCTCATCTTCCTTTTGCTTCTTCCCTATATTGGGAAGATAGTTTTAGTGATCTTCTGAAGCGTGGTTTAGTGTGTATTTAGGAATTTCTACCACCAAGTCTTCATCAGCGATTCTCGCCTGACACCCTAGGCGTGACTCAGGCTCTAGACCCCACGCTTTATCTAGCATGTCGTCTTCTAGTTCTTCACTTTCTTCTAGTGAATCAAAACCTTCACGGATGATTACGTGGCAGGTAGTACACGCACATGACTTCTCACACGCATGTTCAATACCGATACCGTTTTTTAGCGCTACGTCTAGAACGGTGTCACCAGAGTTTGCTTCCAACACTGCACCTTCTGGGCACAAATCGTCGTGTGGTAATACAATAATCTTAGGCATAACTACTTATCTCTTATATATCGTCTACTGATTGACCTGACAACGCAGCTCGAATCGATTTATCCATACGGCGTGATGCGAAATCTTGGCTCGCTTTATCGGTATCTTTAATGCCTTGCTCTATCGCATCTGCATCATCACCATTACGCAGCTCAATCAAGGCTTCGATGGCTTTAATCAAGTTTTGTTTCTCTTGTTCTGATAGTAAGTCATCACCATCAGCTTGCATCGCTGCAATCAAACCTTCTATCACTCGGTCAGCTTCAACACGCTGCTCAGCTAAGGCACGAGCTTGCATGTCTTCTTTTGCGTGCGTCATTGAATCACGCAACATATCCGCCACTTCATTGTCACTTAAGCCGTAAGAAGGTTTTACTTGAATCTCTGATTGAACACCAGTGCTCTTCTCCATTGCCGTAACAGAAAGAAGGCCATCTGCGTCAACTTGGTAAGTCACGCGAATATGTGCCGCACCCGCTGCCATCGGAGGAATACCTTTTAACGAGAAGCGAGCAAGTGAACGACAGTCATCAACCATTTCACGTTCACCTTGTACCACATGAACACTCATCGCCGTTTGGCCATCTTTGAATGTGGTAAATTCTTGCGCACGCGCAACGGGAATCGTAGTGTTGCGGGGGATGATCTTCTCGACCAAACCACCCATGGTTTCAATACCGAGCGACAGTGGAATCACATCAAGAAGCAACATTTCAGAGTCAGGTTTGTTACCCGCTAGGATATCAGCTTGAATACCCGCACCGATTGCAACAACTTCATCTGGGTTAATGCTTGTCAGTGGTGTACGGCCAAAGAATTCGCCAACCATTTCTCGTACAAGCAATGTGCGTGTTGAGCCACCAACCATGACGACCTCGAGTACTTCATCTGCGTCGACATCCGCATCTTTTAATGCGCGACGACAAGACATCAGGGTTTTCTTCACTAGCGGACGAATCAGATCTTCGAACTGCTCGCGAGTCACGGTGCCTTTCCAACCAAAAACGTCAACGTCAACACTGTCTTGCTCAGAGAAAGCAATCTTAGCTTCAGTAGCAATGTTCAACAGTGTACGGTTCTTTTCTGCAGAAAGCGGCGCTTCTAGACCCGCTTGCTCCATTAAATAATCGGCAAATAGATGGTCGAAGTCGTCACCGCCTAATGCAGAATCGCCACCTGTTGCTAATACTTCAAATACGCCTTTCGATAAACGTAGGATAGAGATATCAAAAGTACCGCCACCTAGATCGTAAACCGCAATCACACCTTCTTGACCAGAGTCTAGGCCATAAGCAATTGCCGCAGCGGTTGGTTCATTAAGTAGACGGAGAACATGAAGACCAGCTAATTTCGCCGCATCTTTTGTACCTGCACGTTGCGCGTCATCAAAGTAAGCAGGAACGGTAATAACGACACCTGCTAACTCACCACCTAACGTATCTTCAGCTCGCTTACCCAATACTTTTAGGATGTCCGCAGATACTTCAATCGGGTTTTTGTCACCTTGAGGTGTTTGCAGAATTGGCAGGCCGTTTTCACTCTCTTTAAAACGATAAGGAAGTGAAGAGTAACGGGACTGAATGTCCTTTAATGAACGACCGATCAAACGTTTTACAGAGATAATCGTGTTCTCTGGTTCAAACTCTGCTTTGGCTTTGGCTTCGTGGCCGACCGTTAACGTTTCCTCAGCGTAATTAACGACTGAAGGTAAAATAGTACGGCCCTGCTCGTCCGCAAGTGGAGTTGCATCGCCGCTACGTACAGAAGCAACCAAAGAGTTGGTAGTACCTAAGTCGATACCCGCTGCTAACTTATGCTCATGAGGTGCCGAGCTTTGGCCCGGTTCTGCGATTTGAAGTAGTGCCATGATAGGTCCTTGTCACGCTTACTAGCCGAGGAGTTTGTCTTCGACTAGCTCAATTTCGTTCTTTAGTTTGGCAATGAATTTTAGCTTACGAACTCGGTCTGCGGCTTCAGCCCATAGACCATCATCAAGCTCTTGCTCGACGCTTGCCAGATGCTGTTTGTACATTTTGCTGACCTTAGAGTCGAAGTCAAAAAGCGCCGATTCAGGATCGGAGTTGTCAGCAATCTCTTCCAGTTCTTCGCGCAGTTCCATTTGCTCCATTAAGAACATCGGATCTTGCATCGTTTGCTGTTCACCTCGGATCTCAACACCTTGCTCTGCGAGGATATACTCGGCGCGAGAAATAGGATTTTTCAGAACTTGATAGGCATCGTTGATTTGCGCCGCCTTTTGCACCGCCATCAAACGGTCACGTTCTGAGCCCGTTGCAAAGTTATCCGGGTGGAAGCGTTTTTGTAGTTCTCGGAACTGAGAAGAAAGAAGGCTACCATCCAGCTTAAACTGACTTGGTAGCCCAAATAATTCAAAGTGATTCATTAAGTTCGGGTCCTAGTAAAGCCTTCCGGACTCGTTTGCCCAGAAGGACAATCAATTAGACGTTGAAGCTTTCACCACAACCACATTCACTTTTCGCGTTAGGGTTGTTGAATTCAAAACCTTCATTCAACCCTTCTTTCACGTAATCCAATTCAGTACCATCTAGGTACACTAAGCTCTTTTGATCGATGATAATTTTCACTCCAGAGAGTTCAAATACTTCGTCTTCTTCATTGAGCTCATCAACAAACTCAAGTACGTATGCCATGCCGGAACAACCAGTCGTCTTCACTCCAAGACGTAAACCGATACCTTTGCCTCGGTTATCTAGGAATGCTCTTACGCGACTTGCCGCTGATTCTGTCATTGTGATGGCCATACTGCACCTTAGTCTGTCTAAATTTCGATTGGAATGGGAGCGTCAAAGCTCCCATTATATTACGGAATAATTATTCTTGGTGTTTTTTCTTGTAGTCAGCAACCGCTGCTTTGATTGCATCTTCAGCAAGAATAGAACAGTGAACTTTCACTGGTGGAAGCTCTAGCTCTTCAGCAATCTCAGAGTTTTTAATTGCTGCCGCTTCATCAACTGACTTACCTTTTACCCACTCAGTTACTAGTGAGCTTGATGCGATTGCACTACCACAACCGTATGTTTTGAACTTCGCATCTTCGATGATACCTTCAGGTGTCACTTTGATTTGAAGCTTCATTACGTCACCACACGCAGGAGCGCCAACCATGCCGCTACCTACTGATGGATCTTCTTTATCGAATGAACCAACGTTACGTGGGTTCTCGTAGTGATCAATTACTTTTTCGCTGTATGCCATGATAAATTACCTCGAATCCTCTATTTCAATCCCTGAGATTAATGGTGAGCCCATTCAACAGTGCTCAAATCAATCCCTTCTTTGTACATATCCCATAGAGGAGACATGTCGCGTAGCTTAGTCACTGCAACGCGGATTTGTTCAATTGCGTAATCAATTTCTTCTTCAGTCGTGAAACGACCAAACGAGAAACGAACCGAGCTGTGAGCCAATTCGTCATCCATGCCTAGGGCACGAAGAACGTAAGAAGGCTCAAGGCTTGCAGACGTACAAGCACTACCAGAAGATACCGCTAGATCTTTAAGCGACATTAGTAGTGATTCACCTTCTACGAATGCGAAACTGATGTTTAGGTTGTGTGGTACACGCTGCTCAAAGTCACCGTTTACCGTCACTGCTTCTAAGTCTTTCACGCCATCAAAAAGACGGTTACGAAGCGCTAAAGCATGATCGTAATCTTTTTGCATGTCTTCTTTTGCAATACGGAATGCTTCACCCATACCTACGATTTGGTGAGTAGGTAGTGTACCAGAGCGGAAACCACGCTCATGGCCGCCACCGTGCATTTGCGCTTCAAGACGAATACGAGGCTTACGACGAACGTAAAGTGCACCGATGCCTTTAGGGCCATAAACTTTGTGAGCAGAAAGCGAAATTAGGTCAACTTTCATCTCTTGAACGTCGATTGGTAATTTACCTGCAGATTGCGCTGCATCCACGTGGAAAACAATTTTACGCTCACGACACAATTCGCCGATCGCTGTAATGTCTTGAACCACACCAATCTCGTTGTTTACGTGCATAATAGACACAAGCACTGTGTCATCACGCATTGCCGCTTTAAGCTTCTCTAGATCGATCAAGCCATTTGATTCTGGCTCAAGGTAAGTCACTTCAAAGCCTTCACGCTCAAGTTGACGACATGGGTCAAGAACGGCTTTGTGCTCTGTTTTACAAGTGATTACGTGCTTGCCTTTCTTCGAGTAAAAGTGCGCTGCACCTTTAATAGCAAGGTTGTCTGATTCTGTCGCACCAGATGTAAATACGATTTCGCGAGGATCTGCATTTAGAAGGTCAGCAATTTGCTCACGAGCAGTATCGACCGCTTCTTCTGCCTGCCAGCCGTAACGGTGCGAACGCGACGCTGGGTTGCCAAATGTGCCATCCATTGTCATGTACTGAACCATTTTTTCAGCAACACGTGGATCAACTGGACATGTAGCGGAATAATCAAGATAAATCGGCAGTTTCATTCTCTACTCCAATGTAAAAAGCTGACCGCTAAGAGCGGACGTTTACACCGATGGGCGCGGCGGTTGTATTTTTGTTTGATAGCCCATGGGTTACCGCCAGATCAATGTCCTGACGATCAGAAATTTCGAGTACTTCATTGTCTGTCATCAACTCACCAAGAGTGATGTTATTCAAAAAGTCACTAATGCGAGAGCTTAGGTCACGCCACAGCGTGTGAGTAAGGCAACGTGTTCCACCTTGGCAATCTCCTTTACCTTGGCATTTGGTTGCATCTACTGACTCATCAACGGCAGCAATCACGGTACCAATAGCGATACTGTGAGCGTCGGCACCAAGTCGGTAACCACCACCAGGACCACGAACGCTGGCAACGAGACCTGCTTTACGCAATTTTGAAAATAGCTGCTCTAAGTAAGAGAGCGAGATCCCTTGACGCTCTGAAATATCAGCCAGAGGTACAGGGTTTTGTTGCGAATGCAGTGCCACATCCAGCATGGCTGTCACCGCATATCTTCCTTTAGATGTAAGTTTCATACCACACCGTATCCACATGGTTTGTAATGGTTAAGATTTTTCCATACCTGAGTAATTTGGTCAAGTATTTATTTGACCATTTTACTCAGGTATTCATCCTTACACCTAAAGTGGTTATTATTCACTCAGAACTTCTTTTCTATCGAAGTCAAAACGCCTCGTAGAATATTAAGTTCTTGGGTTTCTGGTCGAGCACGAGAGAACAAACGGCGCAACTTATTCATCACCTGTCCAGGTTGCTCTTTGTTAATAAACTGGGTCTCAACCATCACCTTTTCAAGATGCTCGAAGAACATTTCGAGTTCTCGATGACGCGGGTATTCTTCCGATTCATTTGGGGAAAACTGTCTTTGCTCTAAGTTCAAGTGTGCAACTCGCACTTCGTAACTGAGAGTTTGTACAGCCATCGCTAGGTTAAGCGAGCTGTACTCAGGATTAGCGGGAATACAAACATGGTAGTGGCACTTTTGTAGCTCTTCGTTTGTCAAACCAGTTCTTTCTCGGCCAAACACGAGCGCAACCGGATGCTTTCGGCCTTCAACTGCAAATTTCTCACCGCATTCACGTGGCTCGAGCATTGGCCATTCTAATGTACGAGAGCGGGCGCTAGAACCCACAACAAGGCCACAATCTTCAACAGCTTCTTCTAATGTGCCGACAATCTTTGCATTTTGAGCAATATCACCAGCACCCGCAGCTAAAGCAAGAGTTTGTTCATCCACTTCACATTGTGGATCGACTAATACTAGTTGGTTTAAACCCATCACTTTCATTGCTCGAGCTGCTGAGCCAATATTGCCTGAATGAGAGGTACCTACGAGTACAATTTTTACTTGATCCAACATCTGTGTTTGCTACCTAAATTAAAACCGCAGAATGTTATCATAGTTTTTTAAGACACCCTAGAGGCAAGCAGACCTCTCTTCTCATTCTTGGTTATTGTTCTCGTCCGCAGTATGCTCTGTACACTCAACCAGTCGCATTTAGAACAAAAAATAACCACTTCCCTTTTTAATTATCTCTGGTATACTCGCCGCCGCTTTCATTTGTTCTTTAACATCCGTTGGGAAATTCGTATGCATCCAATGCTAAACATTGCTATTCGCGCTGCGCGAAAGGCAGGCAATCATATTGCTAAATCATTAGAAAACACTGATAAAGTAGAATCTACTCTTAAAGGCACTAATGACTTTGTCACTAACGTAGACAAAGAAGCAGAATACATCATCATCGATACTATCAAGCAGTCTTACCCTGAGCACTGTATCGTTGCTGAAGAACAAGGTCTTATCGAAGGTAAAGATAAAGACGTACAATGGATCATCGACCCACTGGATGGCACCACTAACTTTGTAAAAGGTTACCCAACTTTCGCGGTTTCTATCGCTGTTCGTATTAAGGGCAAAACTGAAGTTGCTTGTGTTTACGATCCAATGCAAAACGAGCTATTCACTGCACAACGCGGTGCCGGCGCTCAACTAAACAGTGCACGTATTCGTGTTGCTCAACTAAAAGACCTTCAAGGCACTGTTCTAGCAACAGGCTTCCCATTCAAGCAGAAACAACACGCTGAGTCTTACATCAAGATCGTTGGTGCGCTATTCACTGAGTGTGCTGATTTCCGTCGTAGCGGCTCTGCTGCTCTTGACCTTTGTTACGTGGCTGCTGGCCGTGTTGATGGTTACTTCGAGCTAGGCCTAAAACCTTGGGATATGGCAGCAGGTGAGCTTATTGCTCGTGAAGCTGGCGCAATCCTAACAGACTTTGCTGGCGGCACTGACTACATGAAGTCTGGTAACATCGTTGCTTCAAGCGCTCGTGGCGTAAAATCTATCCTTAAGCACATCCGCGAAAACGGTAACAGCGCGATCCTTAAGTAAGATTTGAAAGTCATATATAGCCCGTCACGCTGATGACTTTAGAAAGCCCCGCTCATTGAGCTGGGCTTTTTTGTATCAACTGCTCCGTATCGACTTAGCTGTAGCTGAAGGCTCTTCATACAGAGATGCTCTACAAGCTCACTACTCTATTCAGATACAAAAAAACCGCTGATTGTTCAGCGGTTTTTGTTTTCGGTTCTCAATCTGCCTTATGGCATTTCGTCGAACTCTGCACCCTCTTTTTCTACTTGAGGTGGCATCAAGTGCTCTTTCTGGATACCCAGTTTTAGAGCCAGTGCTGATGCTACGTAGATAGAAGAGTAAGTACCTACAGTGATACCGAGTAAAAGTGCGGTTGCAAAGCCGTGAATCATAGCACCACCCTGCATGAACAGTGCAATTACCACGAACAACGTCGTACCAGATGTAATCAATGTACGGCTCAACGTTTGAGTGATTGAGGCGTCCATAATGTCTGAAGGTTCACCCTTACGCATCTTACGGAAGTTTTCACGAATCCGGTCAAATACAACGATGGTATCGTTGAGTGAGTAGCCCACAACCGTCAGTAGCGCAGCTACGATAGTCAGGTCAACTTCAATTTGTAGAAACGAGAAGACACCTAGCGTGATAATTATATCGTGAGCCAATGCCATTACCGCACCAGCCGCTAGACGCCATTCAAATCGCATCGATACATAAAGCAGAATACAGATCAGCGATACCAAGATCGCTAGACCACCAGCTTCTGTTAGCTCATCACCAACGTTGGGACCTACGAACTCAATACGACGCATTTCTACGCTTTCGCCAGTACCATCTTTGATAGCACCAATGATTTGGTTACCTAGCGTTTCACCAGAAACGTCATCACGTGGACGAAGACGAACCATGACTTCACGAGCACTACCGAAGTTTTGTACTGTCGCATCGCCAAAGCCTTTTGAATCTAGTGCTGCACGAATCTCTTCAAGGTTTGCTGGCTGTTCAAAACCGACCTCGATAAGAGTACCGCCAGTGAAATCTAGACCCCAATTAAGCCACTTGGTTGACAAAGTGAAGATAGAAGCAGCAATCATTATAATTGAAAAAACGAATGCTACTTTCGACCAACGCATAAAGCCGATCGTCTTCTCTGCTTTTAGAATTTGAAACATATTAATTCCCAGCCTTAGATCGACAATTTATCAACGCGTTTGCCACCGTAGATCAGGTTCACGATACAACGTGTACCAATAATGGCGGTGAACATTGAAGTTAAGATACCGATAGATAGAGTAACTGCGAAACCTTTCACCGCACCTGTACCGACCGCAAATAGAATGATTGCAGTAATTAGTGTTGTGATGTTCGCATCAGCAATCGTGCTGAATGCATTCGCGTAACCTTGGTGAATCGCTTGTTGTGGACTACGTCCATCACGAATTTCTTCACGGATACGCTCGAAGATCAGTACGTTCGCATCAACTGCCATACCGACTGTTAACACGATACCGGCTATCCCCGGAAGCGTCATGGTAGCGCCTGGAATCATCGACATAACACCAATGATAAGCACTAAGTTTGCCATTAGAGCAATGTTTGCAATCAAACCAAAGCCGCGGTAGTAAAGCAGCGTAAATAGCATTACGGCAACCATACCCCAGATACATGCTTGGATACCCATATCGATGTTTTGCTGGCCCATTGATGGACCAATGGTACGTTCTTCAACGATAGAGATAGGTGCAATCAGTGCACCAGCACGTAGTAAAAGTGCTAGGTTGTGTGCTTCTGCAGCAGAGTCGATACCTGTGATACGGAAGTTACGACCAAGAGCCGATTGAATCGTTGCTTGGTTGATGACTTCTTCATGCTTATCCAGAATAACTTTGCCTTCAGGCGTACGACGGCCACTGTCTTTGTATTCTGCAAACACGGTAGCCATTAGCTTACCAATGTTCTTCTTAGAGAACGCAGACATCTTATTACCACCTTCGCTGTCTAGCGAGATGTTAACTTGTGGACGACCATATTCATCAACACTTGAGCTTGCATCTGTGATGCTTTGACCGCCAAGAATAACGCGCTTCTTAAGCACAACTGGGCGACCATCACGGTCCATCTTGATTTCACTACCTGCTGGCGCACGACCATTTGCCGCTGCCGATAGGTCAGCTTTATCATCAACTTCACGGAATTCAAGCGTTGCCGTAGCTCCGAGAATTTCTTTTGCACGAGCAGTGTCTTGAACACCAGGCAGTTCAACTACAATGCGACTAGCACCTTGACGTTGAACCAATGGTTCCGCAACACCTAGTTCGTTGACACGATTACGTAAAATCGTAATGTTTTGCTCAACAGCATAGTTACGGATCTCTTGTAAACGTTGCTCAGTAAAGGTTGCAGTAAGAGCGTAACGGCCATTTGAATCAGAATCGACAAAAATCATGTCCGGGTGATTCTTTTCTAGCGTTGCTTTCGCTTCTGCTAATTGCTCTTCGTTACGCAACAACACTTCTACCGCTTCTTTTCCAGAAGGGCGGATTGCACGGTAACGAATCTTGGCGTCACGAAGTTCGCTACGGAAAGCTTCTTCTTGTTGACCAACAAGCTTTTCCATCGCTGCATCCATATCCACTTCCATTAAGAAGTGAACACCACCGCGAAGGTCAAGACCTAGCTTCAATGGTGACGCGCCAATCGCTTCTAGCCAATCGGGTGTAGAAGGTGCAAGGTTAAGTGCAACAATTGTGTCTTTGCCTAGCGCTTCGCTGATGACATCACGAGCACTGATTTGTGTGTCAGTGTCGTTAAAACGAACAAGAATTGATCCATCTTCGAGAGCAATGGATTTATGAGAAAGTTGCTCTTTGTTAAGAGCAGTAGTGACAGCATCCAGCGTTGACATATCTACAGAGGCGCCACGCGCCCCTGTAACTTGAATAGCCGGATCTTCACCGTAGATATTTGGAAGTGCGTATAACGCAGCGGTGATGATGGCAAAAAGCACCATCAAGTACTTCCATAATGGATAACGGTTTAGCACAGCGAGGATCCTTTAGCTGTTTTATAGAGACTTAAGCGTACCTTTTGGTAGCACTGCAGTGATGAAGTCTTTCTTGATTACTACTTCATTGTTCGCGTTAAGCTCAATTGAAATGTAGTCATTGTCTTCAGCAATCTTAGTGATTTTACCCACTAGGCCACCGCTAGTTAAAACTTCGTCGCCTTTGCCCATAGAAGCCATTAGGTTTTTGTGTTCTTTTACGCGTTTCGCTTGTGGGCGGTAAATCATGAAGTAAAAGATCACTGCGAACATGCCAAGCATGATTAGCATTTCAAAACCACCGCCTGCTGGCGCGCCTTCTGCTGCTGCGTGAGCCTGAGAAATAAACATTAAAACATCCTCATTATATTTTATTGATAATCAAACAAATTGGGCTTTCGCATTTTAGATTCAAGTCTGAGAGTAACTAATAGAGATCGCTCTCTCAAAAATAACGTGCGTTAGCCTACTTTATTAGCAAAAGCCTCTGGCGACATGCCAAAGGCTTTAATTCTTTTAGTTTTTCAATTACTGCTCTTTTGCTAGTGGTGGCACTTCACGGCCACGACGCTCATAGAACTCAGTAACAAATTCATCGAAGCGATCTTCATCAATTGCTTTACGAATGCTTTCCATCAGACGCTGGTAGTAACGCAGGTTATGGACTGTATTCAAGCGAGCGCCTAAGATTTCATTACAACGCTCTAAATGGTGAAGGTACGACTTGCTGTAGTTTTGACAAGTGTAACAGTCACAATGCGGATCCAATGGTGTTGTATCCGTTTTATGTTTCGCATTACGGATCTTGATCACACCACCAGTCACAAATAAGTGACCATTACGTGCGTTACGCGTTGGCATTACACAGTCAAACATGTCGATACCACGACGAACACCTTCAACCAAGTCTTCTGGCTTACCTACGCCCATCAAGTAGCGAGGTTTGTCTTCAGGAAGTTGAGGACAAGTATGCTCAAGAATACGGTGCATGTCTTCTTTAGGCTCACCTACTGCCAAACCACCAACCGCGTAACCGTCAAAACCGATTTCCGTTAGACCTTTTACCGACACATCACGTAAATCTTCGTAAACACCACCTTGGACAATACCAAATAGGTTGTTCGGGTTTTCTAGCTTCTCGAAGTGGTCACGTGAACGCTGTGCCCAGCGTAATGACATTTCCATCGATTTCTTCGCTTCATCGTGTGTCGCTGGGTAAGGCGTACACTCGTCAAAAATCATAACGATGTCAGAGCCCAGGTCTTTTTGAATTTCCATCGACTTTTCTGCGTCCATGAAAATCTTGTCACCGTTTACTGGGTTACGAAAGTGAACACCCTCTTCAGTGATCGTACGCATCTTACCAAGGCTGAATACTTGGAAGCCGCCTGAATCAGTAAGAATAGGACCGTGCCAGTTCATAAAATCGTGCAGGTCACCGTGCATTTTCATCACTTCTTGACCAGGACGTAGCCACAGGTGGAACGTATTACCTAGCAGAATTTCTGCACCAGTACCTTTTACTTCTTCTGGTGTCATACCTTTAACGGTACCGTAAGTACCTACTGGCATGAACGCAGGAGTTTGAACAGTGCCGCGTTCGAAAGTCAGTTGACCACGACGTGCATTGCCGTTTTTCTTCTTAAGATCGAATTTTAATTTCACGATGCCTCCGGGTGTCAGAGAAACAGTCTGACTGAGTGTTTAGGGCTCTACCCTACTTTAAGGAGCGGTCGCTTTTCCTTGCGAGAGACAAAGCAATGGATGCTTTATTTCCTAGCTTACTGCTAGCACTCGTAAATCTATTTTTAACTACGCCGTTTTCTTCTTGATGAACATTGAATCGCCATACGAGAAGAAACGGTATTTGTTTTCCACCGCATGTTTGTAAGCATTCATGGTGTTCTCGTATCCAGCAAATGCACTCACCAACATGATCAGTGTTGATTCAGGCAAGTGGAAGTTTGTGATCAAGCAATCCACTAGCTGATATTCGTAACCAGGGAAAATAAAGATTTCAGTATCGCCAAAGAATGGGGCCAGCTCAGTCCCTTTTTGCAATGCGTCTTGCGCTGCACTTTCAAGTGAACGCACAGATGTGGTACCAACAGCAATAATTCGTCCGCCACGCGCTTTCGTCGCTTTAATTGCGTCGACGACTTCTTGTGGTACTTCTACGTACTCGGCATGCATGTGGTGATCGTTGATATTTTCCACTTTTACTGGCTGGAATGTACCCGCCCCAACGTGCAAAGTAACGTAAGCAAACTCTGCACCTTTCGCTTTGATTTTCTCCAAGAGAACATCATCAAAGTGAAGGCCCGCCGTCGGTGCCGCAACCGCACCTGGCTTTTGATTATATACCGTTTGGTAACGCTCTTTATCTGCATCTTCGTCTGGACGGTCGATGTAAGGAGGAAGCGGCATATGGCCGATTTCTTCCAGAATTTCTAGTACCGTCTTATCAGAACTAAATTTCAGTTCAAATAAAGCATCATGGCGTGCAACCATTTCTGCTGAATATTCATCATTCTCGCCAACAATAATGGTTGTACCTGGTTTTGGTGATTTAGAGCAACGAACGTGCGCGAGGATGCTTTTCTCATCCAACATGCGCTCCACTAGCACTTCTAATTTACCGCCCGATTCCTTGCGGCCAAAAAGACGAGCAGGAATAACACGTGTATTATTAAACACCACTAAGTCACCGGGTTGAACTTGGCCCAATACATCAGTAAATGTGCCATCAATGAGCTCTCCGGTATTGCCGTCCATTTGCAGCAGTCGGCTAGCGGTACGCTCTGGTTGAGGGTAGCGAGCGATGAGTTCATCTGGAAGGTCGAAATGGAAATCTGATACTTGCATGTTACTTGTCTTATCTATTGGTCAAATCACGTCTAGGCGACGATAAAATTGCGACGAGTTTTTCGCAGCAGACTAGTATATGTTTACATGCTGCAATAGCAAGCAAATCACCAGAATATAGCAGTAAAAGCCATGGTGAAGAGTGTAATAAAACGTGAAAAGCCTCGATTACTTGGCACTATTTTTAATTTGAGCCCAAAAGAGAGAACATGAAAAAAGCAAAGCAGCGTATACCGCTGCTTATTAGTTTGGCATTCCAATCGCCCTATCAAACCTCACGCTTTCGCCACAAGAATAACGGCACGAATAAACCCAATAACCAAAACCCTAGACTGCCACCTTCATCATCTGAGCCTTTGAAATCACAGTTATTGGTCGCAATGCCATCGTGACACTCTTTATTGTCACCACTTTCATTGTTAGCACTTTTGATAAAATTCGGCGCAATGATGTAACGACTTGGTGGCGCATCGGCAGTGATGTAAGACTGTACCCAGTCGTAATAGTGGCTCACCTTGGTGTAGAAACTTGGGATCGTCAAAGAGCCACACGTTGGTAGAATAAGGGGGCCGCCACTAACAATACCAATTTGTTTGCCGGTCGCCACATCGACCAACGGGCCACCACTGTCACCTTTACATGCAGAGTTGCCATATTGAGTATGGCTATCTGGCTCCAATACATGGTTTTGTGTTGGTAGCGTACAAATTTTGGTTTGGTTGTCTCTTGAATCAATGATCCCCG
Organism: Vibrio sp. 2CM40D; assembly: GCF_023161825.1. NCBI lineage: Bacteria > Pseudomonadati > Pseudomonadota > Gammaproteobacteria > Vibrionales > Vibrionaceae > Vibrio > Vibrio sp. 2CM40D. Next base: position 26,535 of record NZ_JALNTL010000009.1, on the reverse strand, counting down.
GAAAACTGCTGCCAATTTCTAAACGCTCATAACATTTGTCGATGGGTAAAAATGTGCTAATGGTGGTTTTGAGCGTATTAGAAGGTTCAGAAGCATCCGGCTGAGTAGTCCCCCATCCAAACACTTGCACATTTTCGACACGTTGATTGGTCAGGTAATTATCATTCCAATCCGCCACCAAACGTGCTTCGATACTCTCCATGTCAACTTTACTCGCTAGGTCAGCAAAGCTCGCGTTTGCCACTGGGCGCGTGAGATACAGCAACGCGATGTCTGAATCTAAACCGGTTTGGATAGGTTTCACGTTGCCATTACTGTCGGTCTCAGCTTTTGAAATCCGAGTGTAATCCGGATGAACCACAACGTGAGACACCGGATAGAAGTTATCAAGCCCTGCAGAATTAAGTTCATACACATTCGCATTCACCGACAGCTCACCCGGCGGGGTCACATAGTAGGTTGCTTCATTGGTTCCTTGTCCCATCACCACACAGTGCGCCGCAGTCAGTACCCATTGCTCTGTCAGCATCGTTCCACCACACAGCGGAAACTCTGCCATATTACTTGCTCGCAAAGTAACGCGGTCAACAGGATCGGTTTGTTCATCTCCTAACACAATCGCCTGTGTTGATGGCACACTGAATGCCGCCACTGCCAGCGCAATAAGTTTGTTACACGTTGTTCGTTTCATCTAGGTTGCTGTCTTCAATTTGGTAAGCCTGGACGTATCTTCTTCGAGAGAAGAATCTTGGAAAATCCAGCGAATAAAAATGTGCGATTCAATTCATTGGATTACCTTGGGAACACATTCAATATCAACTAAAAATGCCAACTGACTCGCACACAAACCGACTTATTCAAATTAATAAAAACACCAATAAAACACAGATTACGCAGCCCATCAGCATTGTGCTATTTAATTGATGAAAAACGAGTTAGCTCCCAGATATACAGAAAAATATTCTCTATATTTAAGAGAAGGACAATGCCGCTGGAGGTCTCTATGATCAAGGTTGAAGACATGATGACTCGTAATCCTCATACCTTACTGCGCACGCACACCTTGCGTGATGCAAAAAGCATGATGGATGCGCTTGATATTCGACACATTCCGGTTGTTGATGCCAATAACCACTTACAAGGCTTGGTGACTCAACGCGACATTCTTGCTGCTCAAGAATCGAGCTTGCACCCAGATGAGGCTGAACAATCTTTTACTTTAGACACACCGCTCTACGAAATGATGCACACCAACATCATGACGGCAGAGCCTATCGCGGGGCTCAAAGAGAGCGCTATCTATATGCAAAAGCATAAAGTTGGCTGTCTACCTGTTGTCACCAAAGGTCGATTGGTCGGCATTATTACTGATAGTGACTTCGTGACGATTGCGATTAACTTATTGGAACTACAAGAAGAAGTGGAACCTGAAGAAATCGAGCAGGAAGAGTAGTACGCAAGCGTATTCTCTTTGTTGTAAGTTTCGTTTTTACACCGGTTAAACGAAAAAAGAGCGGCAGGGTTGCCGCTCAAAATGCCATTACTGACGCTGATTAAGGAAGTGTTTCTCTGCCAATTAGAATTGGTCTTCTTCGGTCGAACCTGTCAATGCTGTCACTGAAGAGTTACCACCTTGGATAGTATTGGTCATTCTATCGAAGTAACCTGTACCTACTTCTTGTTGGTGCGCAACAAACGTATAGCCTTTTTCAGCTGCTTGGAATTCAGGACGCTGAACTTTCTCAACATAATGACGCATACCTTCACCTTGAGCGTAAGCGTGTGCCAGTTCAAACATGTTGAACCACATGTTGTGAATGCCTGCTAGCGTGATGAATTGGTACTTGTAGCCCATGTCTGCAAGCTCTTGTTGGAACTTAGCAATGGTTTCTGCATCTAGGTTTTTCTCCCAGTTGAATGAAGGCGAGCAGTTGTACGCCAACAATTGATCTGGGTATTCAGCGTGAATTGCTTCTGCAAACTTACGTGCTTCTTCCAAACATGGCGTAGCCGTTTCACACCAAATCAAGTCTGCATATGGTGCGTAAGCCAGACCGCGAGAGATAGCTTGGTCGATACCCGCGCGAACGCGGTAGAAACCTTCTTGAGTACGCTCACCTTCAATAAAGTCTTTATCATATGGGTCGCAATCTGAAGTAATGAGATCCGCCGCATTCGCATCAGTACGAGCAATAACTAATGTTGTTGTTCCCGCTACGTCAGCAGCCAAACGAGCTGCAACGAGCTTTTGTACCGCTTCTTGCGTAGGAACTAATACCTTACCCCCCATATGACCACACTTTTTCACCGATGCTAACTGGTCTTCAAAGTGAACGCCCGCGGCACCGGCTTCGATCATCGATTTCATTAGTTCGTAAGCGTTAAGCACACCACCAAAGCCCGCTTCAGCATCCGCTACGATAGGTAGGAAGTAATCAATACCACCTTCATCTTCAGGCGTCTTACCAGCAGCCCACTGAATTTGGTCTGCACGACGGAATGAGTTGTTGATACGCTTTACTACTGACGGTACAGAATCTACTGGGTAAAGAGATTGGTCTGGATACATCGTCGAAGCGGTGTTGTTATCCGCCGCTACCTGCCAGCCTGACAGATAGATCGCTTCAATACCTGCCTTAGCTTGTTGAACGGCTTGACCACCCGTTAGCGCACCAAGACAGTTTACGTAACCTTTTTTCGCACTACCGTTGACCAGTGACCAAAGTTTGTCTGCACCACGTTGTGCAATTGTGTTTGCAGGCACCATAGAGCCACGCAGTTCCACCACTTCCTCGGCAGTGTAAGTACGCTTCACATTTTTCCAGCGTGGGTTAGTTGCCCAGTCTTTTTCCAGAGCTTCAATTTGTTGGCGGCGAGTTAAGTTAGTCATTGGTCTATCCCTCTTTATAATTTGCACTTTATGCGTGTGCGTTGAGTTTCCGTTCTCAGGCAGTACTTCCCTATCTGCCTTGAAAATCCTTCACGTTATTGGTGTTACAGTTATTCTTTATTAATCCAGGTAGTCATAACCAGGAACTGTCAAAAAGTTGGTCAGTTCATCGCTCGTCGTGAGCCTTGCCATTAAGTCTGCTGCTTCTTCAAATCGACCCGCATGGTAGCGCTGCTCGCCAATTTCTTGCTTCACGACTTCAATCTCCTCTTTGAGATAGAGCTCGAACAGCTCTTTAGTGACCTTTAATCCGTTGTCTAGCGACTTGCCGTGTTGAATCCATTGCCAGATAGAGGCGCGTGAGATTTCTGCCGTTGCTGCGTCTTCCATCAGTCCGTAAATCGGCACACAACCATTGCCAGAAATCCAAGCTTCGATGTATTGCAGCGCAACGCGAATATTGTGGCGCATTCCGCCTTCAGTGCGCTCGCCTTCACAAGGCTCAAGCAGTTCAGCTGCTGTAATAGGCGCATCCTCTGCACGGCTCACATCCAACTGGTTGGTGCGTTCACCCAGCACAGCACTAAAGACTTCCATAGCAGTGTCAGCCAAACCTGGATGAGCCACCCAAGTACCGTCGTGGCCGTTGTTAGCTTCTAACGATTTGTCAGTCTGGATCTTGTCTAATACTTTTTGATTCTCTTTCGGGTCTTTAGCTGGGATAAATGCGGCCATTCCTCCCATCGCGAAAGCACCTCGTTTATGGCAAGTACGTACCAATAATCGCGAGTAAGCGTTTAAGAATGGCTTGTCCATCGTTACCACTTGGCGATCTGGCAGTACTCGGTCTGAGTGTTTTTTCAATGTTTTGATGTAGCTAAAGATGTAATCCCAGCGACCACAGTTCAAACCAACGATGTGTTCTTTAAGCGAGAACAGAATCTCGTCCATTTCAAATACCGCTGGTAAGGTTTCAATCAGCACAGTCGCTTTGATCGTGCCTGTATCCAAACCGAAATAGTCTTCCGTGAAATGGAACACTTCGCTCCACCACTTCGCTTCGTGATGCGATTGCAGTTTTGGAAGGTAGAAATAAGGGCCGCTGCCTTTTTGAAGTAACGCTTTGTAGTTGTTATAGAAATACAGAGCGAAATCGAATAGCGCACCTGGAATGATCTGACCGTGCCACGTAACGTGTTTTTCTTTTAAATGAAGGCCGCGAACACGGCAGATCAACACCGCTGGGTCATCTTCCAGCTGATAATGTTTGCCATTGCCAGGATTGGTGTAACTGATGGTGCCATTAACAGCATCGCGCAAGTTAATTTGACCATCTAGCACTTTACTCCATGCAGGAGACATTGAATCTTCGAAGTCTGCCATGAACACTTTTACATTCGCATTCAGTGCGTTAATCACCATCTTGCGGTCAGTTGGTCCGGTAATCTCCACACGGCGATCTTGCAGATCTTGTGGGATTCCTAGGATCTTCCAACTTCCTTCACGGATGTCTTGTGTCTCTGGTAGAAAATCTGGTAGCTCACCAGCATCAATACGTGCTTGCTTCTCTTCTCTTGCTTCCAGCAACTGTTCAACACGTCCGGCAAATTTTTCACACAGTAGAGATAAAAAGGTTTGGGCTTCAACAGGGAAAATTGCTTGATGTTCTGGAGCAACGACTCCATTCACCTCAAGCATGCCTTGGGTTTGCTTTAGTTGTTGTGTTTTTTGTTCTGTCTGAGCAAGCATAATCATTCATCCTTAACGTGCTTTATCAATCTTGGGCAGTCAGCGTAAAGCTACATTTGTAAGTTATGAACAACAAATTACATCCTTTAACTTTGTGTTCAACTCGTCTAGCCATGTCGATAGATTGCGTAATGCTACGTGTATTTTCAATCTAGACATAAGTCGTATCGGCCTTTAAATAAGCTATATCAACAAGGGGTTTAGTGAAACCCCCAATATAAACAAAACAGAAAATTCAAAGTTTTATTCCGCAAGGTAAAAACCATCTATCAAGCGCCTTATTTTGTAAGTTATTACGTAATAAAATTACATTAAATTTAAAGTCGTTTTATCATTTCAAACAAGCGTATGAATATAGACTGGTAAACAAACACCTTGTATTCACAAGGGCTGAAGAGATGTATTTAAACAGGGGTCAAACAAGGTATGCAGGGCTTTGTGTAAAATTAACATTGTGAAATTTCACTATTTTATGAAAGCTTCATCAAAGAAGAGCTGTAAAATTTTACAAGTCAAAGTTTACCAACAGAATAAAATACTAGAAAGCGCACTGTTTCCAGTGCGCTTTTAGATAAATAATGGAGAAGTAAGGGCTAATACTAATAGCTAAAGCAGCTCTGAAACGACTTCTGCAAGTTGATTAAATGTTTTCGTTCTTGACGAGCTCGGACGCCAAACTAAGCCGATTTCGCGATAAGCTTGTTTACCAGGAGGATCGATCACGACTAAATTCTGGTTATGCAGCAAGCCATGGTCGATAGCCATTTGAGGAATGAACGTTGTTCCCAAACCATTCGCAACCATTTGCACCAGTGTATGGAGGCTGGTTGCCGTAAACGGATTGATTTTTTCTTTGTCTGTTAATTTACACGCTGATACCGCATGTTCCGTTAAGCAATGTTCTTTCTCTAGTAGAAAGACGGATTCGTCAGGTAAATCCGCGTAACGAATCGGCACAGGGACCGATTGGGCTTGATTAGCGCTTATAACCATTCGAAACGGATCCTTACCCACTACTCGGCTTTCCATGCCATCAATTTCGACTGGTAACGCTAAAATAAGCACATCCAGCTCACCATGTCTGAGCGCTTGAAGTAAGTTTGTCGTCGTGTCTTCTCTTAATAAAAGATTCAGTTGTGGAAAACGGTAGTTCACCTCTTGTACCAAATCACACAGTAAAAACGGAGCAATTGTTGGTATACATCCTACTTTTAGCTGGCCTTGCATATCGTCGCCTTGGCACATACGTCCAAGCTCGACCAAATCTTGCCCTTTTGCTAACAGCTCTCGCCCCTGCTTTACTACCATTTCTCCTGTTTGGGTAAAAACCAGTGGACTTTTCTTATCTTTCTTTTCATATAAGGGACAACCTATCAATTCCTCTAAGTTTTGAATACCCTTACTTAAAGTCGACTGACTGACAAAACAACGCTCTGCAGCGTCACTAAAATGTCTTGTTTCATGCAGTGTGACTAAATAGTGTAACTGCTTCAAACTGGGCCATTTATTCATAATTGTATTTGTATCTACCGCCGTTCCAGTGATCGAGTTAAGAGTTTTGTTATTATCGTTTTTTTCGATTAACTCAATCTATTTATTTCGCTTTTTTCAATACTACAATCTGTACTATAGTTTGTCTCGTACAAACACGAACCAAACCGACACAACTGAATTCGGTTTGGAGCTAACCATACTTTTTAGGAGCAAAAAAATGGTACTAGTAGGTCGTCAAGCCCCTGATTTTACTGCAGCAGCTGTTCTAGGTAACGGTGAAATCGTTGAAAACTTCAACTTTGCAGAGTTCACTAAAGGTAAGAAAGCAGTAGTATTCTTCTACCCACTAGATTTCACTTTCGTTTGCCCATCTGAGCTAATCGCATTCGACAACCGTCTAGCTGACTTCCAAGCTAAAGGTGTTGAAGTAATCGGTGTTTCTATCGATTCTCAGTTCTCTCACAACGCATGGCGTAACACTGCTATCGAAGATGGCGGTATCGGTCAAGTTAAGTACCCACTAGTTGCTGACGTTAAGCACGAAATCTGTAAAGCTTACGACGTTGAGCACCCAGAAGCAGGCGTTGCTTTCCGTGGTTCTTTCCTAATCGACGAAGAAGGCGTTGTACGTCACCAAGTAGTTAACGACCTACCACTAGGCCGTAACATCGACGAAATGCTACGCATGGTTGACGCTCTTAACTTCCACCAGAAGCACGGCGAAGTATGTCCTGCACAATGGGAAGAAGGTAAAGCAGGTATGGACGCATCTCCAAAAGGTGTTGCAGCGTTCCTATCTGAGCACGCAGCTGACCTAGGCAAAAAATAATAGACCTTCACCCTAGCTCAACGGGTGTGATGGTTGGATGTATATAAAGCAATAAGCTAATGCGGAAAACCGCAAACGCCAATCAGTCTAAGTAAAGTCCTATCAAAGCCCAGAGCCTCTGCTCTGGGCTTTCTTTTTCCTTCAGATAAACCGCCAAAATGAGGTAACGCTTTAGCGTAAACTTTACCTCTATTTATCATCCCCTCCATACAGATTCTGCTTACTGGCCCTGTTAATATCTTAGCCACAACACTTATTTGTAACGTTAGCAGGATGAATGAACGTGGTTACTCACCTAGAAGTCTGTATTGATAATATTGAATCTCTGCACTACGCCATTGCTGGCGGCGCCACTCGGATTGAACTTTGCTCCTCTTTGGCTTTAGGCGGACTAACACCCAGTTATGGCTTTATGCAGCAAGCGGCTAAGCTTTCTAGTGTTCCAGTTTATGCCATGATCCGCCCACGCCAAGGTGACTTCTTCTACAATGAAGAAGAGATCGAAATGATGCGTTGGGATATTGAAGCAGCTCACCAATCAGGCTTGAGCGGTGTCGTGTTCGGCGTGCTCACTCAAGACGGTGATATTCATATGCCTTACGCGGCTGCGCTGTGTGAATTTGCTCAAGCGCTTGGCTTAGGCGTGACCTTCCATCGTGCCTTTGACCAGTGTCGTGACGCTGAAAAAACTTTGGAAGAAGTGATCAGCTTAGGTTGTGAACGTATTTTAACCTCCGGTCTTGCGCCTTCAGCACCACAAGGGATCGATGTGCTTAGAGCTTTGGTTAAGCAAGCCCAAGGGCGCATAGCAATCATGGCGGGGGCTGGCGTTAATGCGAGTAACGTACGTGCGTTAGTAGAAGACACTCAAATTCCTGAAATCCATCTGTCAGGCAAAACCACACGCCCTAGCCAAATGACCTTTGTTGCTGAACAAAGCAAAATGGGCGCATCCGATGTCGATGATTTTTTAATCCCCATCACAAGTACACAAGCCATTACCGATGTCGTAGCAGCTCTCAAATAGACCACCGTAACCTCACGCGCATAGCTTTTGAGTGCTAACATATTGTTTATCAAGGAGTGAGGAAATGTGTATGTCTAAATTGAAGAAAAAGGAATACGAAAAGGAGCTCAAAAACCTTCAAGTTGAGCTCGTAAAACTTCAAGAGTGGGTCAAACACAAAGGTTTAAAAGTGGTGGTTCTGTTTGAAGGCCGTGATGCTGCGGGCAAAGGCGGGGTGATAAAGCGAATTACAGAAAAGCTAAACCCGCGTGTTTGTCGCGTAGTGGCTCTGCCTGCACCGACAGAAAAAGAAAAAACGCAATGGTACTTCCAACGTTACGTCGCTCATTTACCATCTGCTGGTGAAATCGTTTTATTTGACCGAAGTTGGTATAACCGAGCAGGTGTCGAAAAAGTCATGGGGTTCTGTACTCCAGACGAATACGAGGAGTTTTTACGCTCTTGCCCTGAATTCGAGAGAATGTTGCAACGCTCTGGGATTATTCTGATTAAGTATTGGTTTTCGGTTTCAGACGAAGAGCAGGAAAAACGTTTTCTAGGTCGAATTAATACGCCGATCAAACGTTGGAAATTCAGCCCAATGGATTTAGAGTCACGTCATCGCTGGGCGGAGTATTCGGAAGCAAAAGATAAGATGTTTGCCTATACAGACACGAAAAACTGCCCTTGGTGGGTCGTCCCTTCTGATGACAAAAAGAAAGCGCGCTTGAACTGTATCAGTCATTTACTAAGCCAGATTGATTACAAAGCACTTGAGTACTCACCCATCGAATTACCTGAACTCAATAAAGAAGGTTACGTCAGAGCGCCCATTGATGATCAGACCTTCGTTCCTGATAAATATTGACGTGCTTTCCTTCTCTCTAATAAATAGACCAGCCTAAAAGCTGGTCTATTTATTGAAGTCAGTTACTTCAGTACGTCATCAATACTTTGATCACCTAGATGGCGTACATCTTTCCCTTTCACGAAGTAAATAATGTATTCACAGATGTTCTGGCAGCGGTCCCCCACGCGTTCAATCGCGCGTGCAGACCACATCACTTGCAGAATATTAGGGATATTTTTTGGATCTTCCATCATGTAAGTCATCAACTGACGAATCACCGCTTCATACTCGGCGTCTAGTTTGTCATCTTGTTTATGCACCTCTGCTGCCGCTTCTACATCCATGCGGGCAAACGCATCTAAAACCTGATGCAGCATATTAATTGCCTGACGGCAGAGAGGCTCTAACGACACTTGGAATTGTCGTTCTTTTGATGATGGGCTTTCGATGGCAACGTAAGCAATGCGTGTCGCCACATCACCGATGCGTTCTAAATCAGTGATCGTTTTGATGATAGCCATAATTAAGCGCAAGTCTTTTGCCGTTGGCTGACGCTTAGCAATAATGCGTGTACAAGCGTCATCGATCGAGACTTCCATCGCATTCACTTTATGATCGTCACGCACAACCTTACGCGCCAGTTCGATGTCTTCTTTATGCAAGGCTTGAATAGCATACGAAAGCTGCTGTTCTACCAAGCCCCCCATGGTTAATACATGAGTACGAATCGATTCTAGCTCTACGTTAAATTGTCCTGAAATATGACGTCCAAAGTGCATGATGTTCCTTATTCCGTATAGAGTCGCGACTTAACCGTAGCGACCCGTAATGTAATCTTCGGTCTGTTTCTTCATTGGCGAAGTGAAGATCGAGTCCGCGTCAGAGTATTCAATTAACTTACCCATATGAATGAATGCAGTATGATCGCTCACTCTCGCCGCTTGTTGCATGTTATGGGTAACGATAACGACAGTATATTGAGTCTTCAGCTCATTGATAAGCTCTTCAATAGTTAAAGTTGAGATTGGATCCAACGCTGATGTTGGCTCGTCCAATAACAGGACTTCCGGCTCAATCGCCACCGCGCGCGCAATGACCAAGCGCTGTTGCTGCCCCCCAGATAAGCCAAATGCGTTCTCATGCAAGCGGTCTTTTACCTCATCCCACAACGCCGCCGAGCGCAAGGATCGCTCCACTGCGTCATCTAAACTGCGGCTGTTTTTTACACCTTGTAAGCGTAAGCCATAAACTACGTTTTCATAAATAGACTTAGGAAATGGATTAGGTCTTTGAAACACCATCCCCACTCGGCGTCGAAGTGTCGCAACATCGACATTAGGATGATAAACATTCTTGCCATGGAGACGCACTTTACCTGTGACTCGACACCCTTCCACTAAGTCGTTCATGCGATTGATGCAACGTAATAACGTCGACTTTCCACACCCTGAAGGACCGATAAAAGCGGTGACTCGCCCTTTGGGAATTCGCATCGAAATATCATGCAGCGCCTGAGTTTGACCATAGAACAGATTAAGGTTCTCGATTGAGATGGCTGTTTGTTCATCCGTTAAATTATGAACGTCCAATGGTGGCTCATAACCTAATGTACTATCAAAATTAAACATACTTAATCTTGTCCTAACGTTCTGTATTTTTCTCGTAAATTATTGCGAATACTGATTGCTGTTAAGTTTAGCCCGACAATCACTGTCACGAGTAAGAAAGAGGTGGCATAAACTAATGGTCGCGCCGCTTCGATGTTGGAGGTTTGAAAGCCAACATCGTAAATGTGAAAACCTAAATGCATGAACTTTCTATCCAAATGCACATAAGGGAATTGTCCGTCAACCGGTAAACTGGATGCCAATTTCACGACCCCCACCAGCATCAGTGGCGCTACTTCGCCAGCTGCACGCGCAATCGCAAGGATCAAACCTGTGATAATAGCTGGCGTCGCCATAGGCAAAACCACGCGCCATAGCGTTTCGAACTGAGTTGCACCAAGTGCCAGAGAGCCATGTCGTACGGAGCTCGGAATTCGAGTTAAACCTTCTTCTGTCGTCACAATCACAACTGGAAGCGTCAGCACGGCAAGAGTTAGTGCTGACCATAACAAACCCGGCGTACCAAAGGTTGGTGCCGGTAGCTTCTCCGCATAGAATACGTTGTCGATAGAGGCACCAATCGTATAAACGAAGAAACCTAAACCAAATACGCCATAAACAATCGATGGAACACCCGCTAGGTTTATAACCGCAATACGAATAACTCTGGTTAGAGCGTTATTCTTAGCATATTCATGTAGATAGATAGCGGCGATCACCCCGAGTGGCATCACAATGATCGACATGATGAGTACTAAGAAAACCGTACCAAATATCGCAGGGAACACGCCTCCTTCGGAGTTAGACTCTCTTGGATCTTCAGATAAAAACTTCCAAACCTGTTTTCCCCAATGCATGACTTTATCAGGCAGTGACATTTGGTTTGGATACCAGTAGTCCAAAATATCTTCGAGCGGAATCGATACTTGTGACCCCGTCATATCCTCGGCAATCAAGGCATAGTCAGAGAGCTGAAGTCGTAAACCATCAAGTTGCAAATCTAACGTCGCAAGCGCTTTTTCTATCTGCTCTTTTTTCGTCTGATTTTCCTTTAAGAAGCTTTCTGTCAGCGTGTCATTCAATTCATGCTTGCGCTTTTCTAATCGCAACTGCTCTAGCTTCCAACCAAGCTCTTTAAGCTGATCGACCACCAAAGAATCAATCTCATGGCGCAGAGTTTCTGCATCATCAAGCTTTTTATTTAGTATCGATTGAATATCACTGGTGTATATATTATCGCCATCTTGAAACGCCACCAGCTTACCAAAGAAATAACCACCGCTACTGCGCTCTATCACCGCCCACTCTTTTGGCGTCGTGGGCTCATCCAACTGCATTTGCAATACGGAGATAAAATCGGCGGGATACAACTCTCGGTTAGCGATTTTGATGTTGAGTCGCGTGGCAAAATCTTCATCGTCTTCTAACTGTTGTGCTGCGCTTTCAGGCAAATAACTCTTCGGTACAAAGCTGCGCTCATACACTTGACCAATCAGAATAGTATTTTCATGTAGCACTTCGCCTTGTACAGGAGTCAGCGCTGCAACATTCCACTGATACAAGGGCGCTGGCCAAAAGTAAGTCAGGCCTTTCCAGCCGATAAGGAGTAACAACCCTAATACCGACAACAAACTGATGCTGACTGCACCGCCTGTTAGCCATATCCACGGTGCGCCAGAACGAATCCAATTTAACACGTTATTACTCGCTCTTTATTCAAACCATTATTACAACGCACGGTACTTATCTCTCAGTCTCTGACGAACCCACTCCGCAAGCGCGTTTACTGCAAACGTAAACACAAACAAAATCAATGCAGCTAGGAACAGCAGGCGATAATGCGAACTTCCAACTTCCGACTCTGGCAACTCAACGGCGATGGTCGCCGACAGGCTGCGCAATCCTTCCAAAATATTCCAATCCATTAATGGCGTATTGCCCGTTGCCATTAACACAATCATGGTTTCGCCAACAGCGCGTCCCAGGCCCATCATAATGGCAGAAAAAATACCTGGGCTTGCAGTAAGCAAGACAACATAGATTAAAGTTTGCCAAGGCGTGGCCCCTAATGCCAAAGAGCCATCCGATAAATGCTTCGGTACAGAGAAAATAGCATCTTCGGCAATGGTAAAAATCGTCGGGATAACAGCAAACCCCATCGCTAGCCCCACCACCAATGCATTGCGTTGATCGTAACCAATACCATGCTCGGTTAAGAATAAGCGCATATCGCCACCAAAGAACGTCTGCTCAATCGTAGGCGAAATCCACACTCCAAGCCCAATCAGTACCAATATGACAGGCATGAGCACTAAAGCATGCCAACCATTAGGCAGACGATTCCGCAAAGGTTGCGGTATTAATGCCCATAGCCCGCCCATAATCATGGTGCTCAAGGGCAAAACAAACAGCATAACGACGATCGTAATCAGGTGATCTTCGACAATAGGCGCGAACCACAATCCCGCGAGGAAACCAATGATCACCGTCGGCAGTGCTTCCATTAGCTCAATCGACGGTTTTACGACACGACGCATGCGTGGCGACATAAAGTAAGCCGTATAAATAGCACCTAGCACTGCGAGCGGTACTGAAAACAGCATCGCAAACATCGCCGCTTTTATCGTTCCAAACGCAATAGGTACTAGGCTGAACTTAGCCTCAAAGTTATCGCTCGCCGAAGTCGATTGCCACACAAATTCAGGCTCAGGATACCCTTCGTACCACACTTCTTGCCATAATGAAGACAATGAAATTTCCGGATAGGCATTGTCCACTTCCGCAACATTTAACGCATTATTTTGCCAAGTGATTAAGTAGCGTTCATTGTTAGACATTGCTGCGATTGCGGGCGCTTGATGGTACGCACGCTTAAACAACACCAGTTTTTCACTGGTTGTATAATGGCTTTGCAACGTGCCGTTGGTGTAAAAGCTATAAAATCCTTTTCGATGAGAATCCGGCAACAAATACTTAAGCTCTGATGCCAATTTAAAATCACGAATATGCGTTAACGTGCGTTTTTCTTCTTGCAGCGTATCAAACCATTGCGACACCCGACCATCGTTGTGCGTCACCAAAAGCGAGTAAGCACCAGCCAATAAGTCTATCGTACGAACGGAATGCTTCTTATCACCTTGAGTGAGATCGACCACCTCTCGCACAGCAAATTTACGTGCGGTTTTCTTTAACACGATCAACTCAGAGCCATCGCGCAAATAAAGCGTTTCACCGTCAGGTGTCAACAACATTTGCTGAGGCGTATTAAAGCCTGAAGAGAACGTAAAATCGATCGTTGTAGGAGACGTACCCAAAGAAGAAGCCACTTGCCAGCGAGCTTTCACTTCACCACTTTGCATCTGCCAAACAACCGTTGGTAAGGGCGTCGAAGCTGCAAATACAAACTGAGTCACAGGATCTTGAGGCGTACTTAGTGTCAGATCCATGCTGGTGTCTAGCTCAATCACTTCCGGAGGACGTGTATTTTCTCTCAACGTGGCATTAAATTCTGGCTTGAAAAGGTTCGCTTTACCCTGCCCATCAACAAATCCATACCAACCTAGCCCAGGAGCAGATTGAGAGAAAGCGACGGGTTTCTGGACGATTTGCTGTGTATACACCGCAGGTTTCGTAGGATCGTCCATCGACAAATATTGAATCTCACCACTTTGGGTTAGGACGAACGCAAGCTGAGCGTAATCATCCACTGAAATCGCAAGTGGTGTTTCAATATGAGTGGCTCGAATGGCTTGGTTGGTTTTGATCTCCGCATCAGAAAAAAGCGGAATGATCACCATGGCGAGGTAGACAAAGATCAAAATAAGCGCCGCGAGTACGCCGACACCACCGGATGTCACTGCAAGTCGAACTAAACGATCTTTTATCAGTCGTTTCTTATCTTTTTCCTGCAATGAAAACTCGGCTTGTGCCATTTATATCTCTACCTTTTTTGACTTAGTACTAGAATATGTCGTTAAGATGACAATTATATTACAGATCACATTAAACACCTGAAAAGAATACAACTCTTATGCAATGCGTGGTATGAAATAAATCTGTAATGAAAATCTCATAATGTTCTCACTCATCCATTTTTCCAAGATGAGTACGTAATACTTCACTTTTGGCTAGGTAAGGTTATGAGCGCAGAAAAACTATATATAGAAAAAGAGCTGAGTTGGTTGTCTTTCAACGAACGAGTATTACAAGAAGCTGCCGATAAAACCGTCCCTTTGATCGAACGTATTCGCTTTCTTGGGATCTTTTCCAACAATTTAGATGAATTTTACAAAGTACGCTTTGCGGACGTGAAGCGCAGAATCCTAATCAGCCAAGAGCGCGGTGGCAGTGATAGCCCTAAACGACTGTTAACCAAAATGCAGTCGAAAGCACTAAAGCTTAACGAACAATTTGATGAGCTTTACAGCGAGTTGATTCGAGAAATGGCGCGACGTCGCATTTTCTTGGTCAACGAGCAACAACTGGATGAATCGCAACAAAAGTGGATCGCGAAATACTTCCGTAGAGAGGTAATGCCGCATATCACTCCCCTCCTAATGAAAGACGAGATCGATGTTCTGCAATTTCTCAAAGACGAGTACGCTTACATCGCCGTAGAACTGCGTAAAGAAGAACATTACCAGTACGCTCTGATCGAAATTCCGACCGATCACCTTCCCCGCTTTGTGATGGTACCAGAACAGAAAGGAAAGCGTCGAAAAACCATCATCTTACTTGATAATATTATCCGCCACTGTTTGGACGAGCTGTTCAAAGGCTTTTTTGATTATGATGAGCTTAGCGGCTATGCGATGAAAATGACGCGTGACGCTGAATACGATTTACGCAATGAAATCGAGTACAGCTTGCTTGAACAAATGTCAGAGGGTGTCAATCAGCGACTGACAGCAAAGCCCGTTCGCTTCGTCTACGAACGCGATATGCCGCCTCAAATGTTAGAGTTTCTGTGTAACAAACTTAATATCTCTAACTACGATAACCTTATCCCCGGCGGACGCTATCACAACTTTAAAGACTTCATCGGCTTTCCAAATGTTGGACGAGAGTATCTTGAAAATAAACCTCTCCCGCCAATGAAATGTGCCGATTTCGAAGGTTATGCCAACAGCTTTGACGCGATTAAAGCGAAAGATATTCTGCTCTATTATCCCTACCACACTTTTGACCACATTAGTGAGTTAGTGCGCCAAGCCTCCTTCGATCCCAAAGTACTTAGTATCAAGATTAACATTTATCGCGTCGCGAAAGATTCTCGCTTGATGAACTCTTTAATTGATGCAGTGCACAACGGCAAAAATGTCACTGTGGTCGTCGAACTGCAAGCTCGCTTTGATGAAGAAGCCAATATCGAATGGTCAAAAGTATTAACCGAAGCGGGTGTGCACGTCATCTTTGGTGCGCCTGGTCTTAAGATTCACTCAAAGCTACTGATGATTAGCCGCCGCGAAGGTGAAGAAATTATTCGCTACGCACACATCGGCACAGGCAACTTCCATGAGAAGACGGCACGAATTTATACCGACTTCTCCCTGCTTACGGCAGATCAAGAAATCACTAATGAAGTCCGTAATGTCTTCGGTTACATTGAGAATCCATACCGACCAGTGAAGTTCAATCACCTTATGGTATCTCCTCGTAATTCTCGAACCCAAATCTACCGCTTAATCGATAATGAAATTGCGAATGCCAAGCTAGGGAAAAAAGCCGCTCTTACGATCAAGGTCAATAACCTAGTCGATAAAGGCATCGTCAATAAGCTTTATGGAGCAAGTACTTCCGGTGTAAAAATAAACATGATCATTCGAGGCATGTGCTCATTAGTACCGGGCATTGAGGGGATCAGCGACAATATTCGCATCATCAGTATTGTTGACCGCTTTCTTGAGCACCCTCGCGTGGTGATCACCCACAATGATGGCGATCCGCAAGTTTATATCTCCTCCGCAGACTGGATGACAAGAAATATTGATCACCGTATCGAGGTAGCAGTACCAGTCCGTGATCCACGTTTGAAACAGAGAATTATTGATATAACGAATATCCATTTTACCGATACAGTAAAGGCTCGTTTAATAGATAAAGAAATGAGTAACGCTTACGTACCACGAGGTAATCGCAAAAAAGTTCGCTCTCAAATCGCTATCTATGACTATCTTAAAAATATAGAAAAGCAAACTAGAAAACAAAATTCAGATGCCTCAAATACTTGAACAAGATACTCGCTACATTGCCGCGATAGACCTCGGCTCAAACAGTTTCCATATGGTGGTGGCCAAAGTTGTCGGCAGTGACCTACAACTGGTTAGTCGTCATAAACAACGTGTTCGCTTAGCATCAGGACTCGACAGTGAATTGAACTTAAGTCACGCCGCAATGGAGCGTGCGCTAGAATGCTTAGCCATGTTCGCTGAAAGGTTGCAAGGGCTTGATGAGTCAAATGTACGTATCGCCGCCACACACACACTAAGACGCGCTAAAAATGCCCACCTTTTCATCGAGCGTGCGAAAGAAGTGATGCCTTTCCCAATAGAAATTATCCCTGGAGAAGAAGAAGCCCGCCTGATTTACTTAGGCGTCGCGCACACTCAAGTAGAATCCAACTCCAAACTAGTCATCGATATCGGAGGCGGCAGTACCGAGATGATTATTGGACAAGAATTTGAGCCTGAACTTCTCAACAGTAAACAGATGGGATGCGTCAGTTTTACAGAGCAACACTTTAAAAACGGCAAACTGTCAGGAAAAAACTTCAGCAAGGCGATGTTAGCTGCCGAACAAAAACTCGAGTCCATCGCTTCAACATATCGTAAAAAGGGCTGGGATATTGCTCTCGGCTCATCAGGAACCATCAAAGCGATTCAAGAAGTGCTAGTAGGATTAGGTTTTGAAGATGGCCTGATCACAGCGAGTCGACTGGATACACTAATTGAAACTCTGTGTAAATTTGATTCCATTGAAGATATTGAGCTGGCGGGTCTAACAGAAGAACGTAAACCCGTATTCGCAGCAGGCGTAGCGATTTTGTCCGCGATTTTCAAAGCGCTTCGCATTGAGCAAATGTTTTTCTCCGATGGTGCTCTACGCGAAGGCCTGTTGTACGAAATGGAAGAACGTTTTGCACGCTCCGATATTCGCATGCGCACCACAGAAAATTTAGCCAACAAGCACCGAGTCGACTTAGAGCATGCCGCTCGTGTTAAGGGGCATGCACGTGAGATGTTATGTCAGGTACGCTCTGAACTAGGCATTAAGAAAAAGAGTGAATTATTTGACTTACTAGAGTGGGCAGCGTTGCTTCATGAAGTCGGATTAAGTATCAACTTGCGTAGTTTCCATCGCCACTCTTTTTATATTCTGTTGCACTCCACCCTACAAGGCTTCAACCGTGAGCAGCAATTAGTGCTTGCAACATTAGCTCGCTTCCAGCGTAAAGCGCTCAAATTGCAAGAACTACCAGATTTCAACCTCTATAAACAGAGTGACGTTATAAGCCTCATCAAAATATTACGACTTTCTATCGTATTAAATGGGCAGCGTAATGAAGATCCATTGCCTGATATCACCTTATCTATCAAAAATGACGAATGGATTCTCACCTGCACAGATGAAGCATGGCTAGAAAACAATAAATTACTTCACGCGGATTTACAGGAAGAACAAGAACGTTGGGACATCGCGAAGTGGACACTCACTTTCTGATCTCGTACTGTCCATACCTAAATAAAAAGTCGGCTTACAGGCCGACTTTTTTTAACTCTTCTTCTGCAAAGTCTGCCGTAATGGGCACATAACCATCTTTCTCAACCAACGCTTGTCCCTGAGCAGAAAAGATAAAGCGAATAAATTCAGCTTCAATTGGTGTTAATGGGTAATCAGGGTGCTTATTCACGTAAACATATAAGTAACGTGATAGTGGGTACTTACCACTAACAATATGTTCTCGCGTTGGAGTCACGTAGTCATTTCCCATTTTAGCCACAGGGACTAAGCGCACGCCTGCCACTCGATAACCGACACCGGAATAACCAATTCCACTGATGGTTGACGCTACAGCTTGCACAACTGACGCGGAGCCTGGCTGCTCGTTAACTCGGGTCTTGAAATCCCCGCCACACAAAGCATTGCTTTTGAAGTAACCGTAAGTTCCAGAAACGGAGTTACGACCAAACAACTGGACGTTTCGCTTTGCCCACTGTGATTCAAGACCGAGTTGCTGCCAGTTTGTGACAAATTGACTTTCACCACAGCGCAGCGTGGCAGAAAACAAAGCATCTAACTGACTAAAGTTAAGCCCTTGAATTGGATTATCTTGATGAACAAAAATACCGATTGCATCGATGGCGACCCTGAGCGCAGTTGGCTTGTAGCCATGTTCACGTTCAAACGCTTCAACCTCTCTTAAACGCATAGGGCGGCTCATGGGACCAAACTGAGCTGTTTGTTCGGTCAATGCTGGAGGGGCAGTAGAAGAGCCAGACGCTTGGACTTGCGCATTAATATTCGGGTAAATGGATTTAAACTCTTCAACCCAAAGCGTTGTCATACCCGCAAGTGTATCGGAGCCAACAGAGAGCAAGTTCCCGACAATCCCCGTCGTTTTATGATAACTCGGCAATGGTTTATCTTGAGCGGCAGCCATAAAAGAACAAACAAGCGCGAATAAACTGAATGTTTTTGCTAATCGTAAAGCCATTATTTCACCACCAAACGCTCAGGCAATACGAAAGAAAACTTACTACCCACGCCTACTTCACTGTGAATTTCTAAATGAGAGTCATGGTGACTCAGCGCGTGTTTTACAATGGCAAGCCCTAAACCACTTCCACCAGTATCACGTGATCTTGCTTTATCCACTCGATAAAAACGCTCAGTAAGTCGATGGAGGTGCTGAGGTTCAATACCATCACCACTATCTTCCACCTCTAAGCATGCGCCTTGAGAGGTCTGGAACCAACGAACATTAATGTTCGCACCAGGCGGTGTGTATTTGACGGCATTATAAACGAGGTTAGAGATAGCACTACGTAACTGGTCATCATCGCCCAGCACGCGTAGGCTAGCATCAACATCAAATTTCAATTTATGTTGGTTGTCCCCACTAAGGCTAACCGCCTCTTTTTCTAACACTTCAAGCATCGCGGGCACATTCACGACTTCCTCAAGCTCATGCATAGGTGCCGCTTCAATTTTAGATAGTGTCAGTAGTTGGTTCACCAAACTGTTCATGCGGTTAAGCTGCTCCGTCATGACACCATGAGCTTTGCTCCACATAGGACCCACGACCATATCAGGATCTTCTGTCATCTCAAGATAACCTTGTAGCACCGTCATTGGTGTACGCAGTTCATGAGATACGTTGGCAAAGAAGTTGCGACGCATTCCCTCAAGTTGTTTTAACTGGCTAACATCACGCACCACCATCAAATGTTCACCTTCGGTATACGGTACGATACGTAGTTCTAGCATGCGTTCGACATTGAGTGGTGAACGCATTTCTAATGGCTCTGAAAAGTCTTTCTTGTTGAGGTACTTGATAAAATCAGGTGTACGAATGAGATTGGAGATAGGTTGACCTGAATCTTCTGGCCAATGGAAGCCCAGTAAGTGCTGAGCCAGCTTGTTGCACCAAACAATATTGCCTTCAGCACGGAATACCACTACCGCATCGGGTAGCGATTCTGCACCATTTCGGAATCGACGAATAAGATTAGTAAGCTCTTTTCGTTTGCGGCGTTGGCGCTGTTGTAAGCGATACAACCCATTGAACAAAGATTCCCAATTACCGCTACCAGATGGTGGCGTGAGGCGTTTTTCATCCCATAACCAAGAAGATAAACGTACTTGGTTATGCAAATGCCACACAAGCTGCAATGCCGTAGCAGCCAAAAGCAACCACGGCATATAACCGAATATCCAACCTACTATCACCCATGGGGTGTAAAAAAAAGCCAGCTCCCAGGCCAGCTTTTTCCACGTTAATCTTTCAACCACTCATAACTCCAGAAATGGTACCGATAAGCTGCGTGTTAATTTATGCCTTCGTCGAGAAGCGGTATCCAGCACCACGAACAGTTTGGATCAGCTTATCATGCCCTGCAGCTTCCAATGCTTTACGCAGGCGGCGAATGTGAACATCGACTGTACGGTCTTCGACATACACGTTGGTGCCCCAAACATTGTTTAATAGCTGCTCACGGCTGTATACGCGTTCTTGATGCGTCATGAAAAAATGAAGCATCTTAAATTCTGTAGGGCCCATGTCTAATGGCGCATCATTAGCCGTAACACGGTGCGATACAGGGTCAAGCTTCAATCCCTGTACATCAATTACATCTTCTAGTGCAGTCGGAGTAACGCGACGAATGACCGCTTTTAAGCGTGCAACCAACTCTTTAGGAGAGAATGGCTTAGTAATGTAGTCATCCGCACCAACTTCTAAACCACGCACTTTATCTTCTTCTTCACCACGAGCGGTAAGCATCACAACTGGAATGTTGCGCGTTAATTCCTCTCGCTTCATATGTTTGATGAAGTTAATGCCACTACCGCCTGGTAACATCCAATCCAGTAAAACTAAATCAGGGAAGGGTTCAGCCAGTTTGGTTACTGCAGTATCGTAATCTTCCGCTTCTACCGCTTGGTAACCTTTCTGCTCAAGTACGAAGCACAGCATTTCGCGAATAGGAGCTTCGTCTTCAACAACCAGAATCCTTCTAGACATAATTGAGTAACCTTATGTTCGTTGAGCTAATGAATTTAAGAGACAAAGCGCCTCTCTTTGCATAAGCATTATCACTACCAATTATGACACTTTTGTGACCTTTGAAAACAAATTTTCATATAACTTTCTTTTGAGGTTCATTCGGATATTTTTCATTTCTATTAAGACATCAGCACAAAAATTCCCTATGATTAGTCCCTTGTCATCAAGCCTAGAGAAGATTTATGTGGTTTAAAAACTGTCTGGTATACCGCGTTAACCGCGAGGTTACTTTTAACGCCGAACAACTAGAAACTCAGCTGTCTGAATTCCAATTCACCCCGTGTGGCAGTCAAGACAAACAGAAATTTGGCTGGGTCAGTGCAATGGGTAGACATGGCGATATGATGACTCACGTGTCAGAAAACCGCATTCTGATTTGCGCCAAGAAAGAAGAGAAAATGCTACCTGCCTCTGTGATCAAAGAATCATTGAATGCAAAAGTAGAAGCAATGGAAGCGCAAGAAGGTCGTCCTCTGAAGAAGAAAGAGAAAGACAACCTGAAAGATGACATCGTAATGGATTTACTGCCGCGCGCATTCAGCCGCAGCAGCCACACTCACGTGCTCATCATGCCAAAAGAAGGTTTTATCCTTGTTGATGCAAGCAGCTATAAAAAAGCAGAAGATGTATTAGCATTGCTTCGTAAAACCATGGGTAGTTTACCTGTTGTTCCTGCTATTCCAGAAGTGGCGATTGAAACTACGCTAACCGAGTGGGTGAAAAGCGGTGACACACCTCAAGGTATCAGCATGATGGACGAAGCTGAGCTAAAATCCGTACTTGAAGAAGGTGGTGTGATTCGCTGTAAGAAGCAAGAGCTAACCACTGATGAAATCCGCAACCACATCGCTGCGGATAAAGTCGTGACGAAACTTGCGCTTAATTGGCAAGATCGTATTGAGTTCATTATGACGGAAGATGCAGGCATCAAACGTCTAAAATTCTCTGATGAATTGAAAGATCAAAACGATGATATTCCACGTGAAGATCAAGCAGCTCGATTTGATGCAGACTTCTCTCTAATGTGTGGAGAGTTCAGTGCTTTCCTTCCCAACCTATACGATGCGCTAGGCGGCTTACCGAATCCTAACGCTTAATTTTGTATAAAGGTTAACCATAACGCCCTCACTTTTTTTGAGGGCGTTTTTCTATCTGAAGCACAATTACCCTAGTCACAGTTCACATTTTGACGTAAAATTTGCGCCCCATTTCCATTAGGTGGAATTGGCCTGACTTGTGATCAGATAAAAGAGAATTGAGCAATGACAACTGAGAAAGCATTCGTGCCTGAGCTACTATCTCCAGCGGGCAGCCTGAAAAACATGCGTTACGCATTCGCCTACGGGGCAGATGCAGTTTACGCAGGCCAACCTCGCTACAGCCTTCGCGTACGTAACAACGAGTTTAACCACGAGAACCTAAAAATCGGTATCGATGAAGCCCACGCCCTAGGCAAAAAGCTTTATGTGGTATGTAACATTCAACCACACAACTCGAAGCTAAAAACGTTCATCCGTGATCTTAAGCCAATCGTAGAGATGGGTCCTGACGCATTGATCATGTCAGATCCAGGCCTAATTATGATGGTTCGTGAAGCTTTCCCAGAAATGCCAATTCACCTTTCTGTACAAGCAAACGCTGTAAACTGGGCGACCGTTAAGTTCTGGGCAGCGAATGGCGTGGAACGTGTGATCGTTTCTCGCGAGCTGTCTCTAGAAGAAATCGAAGAAATTCGTGAGCATTGCCCTGAAACTGAGCTTGAAGTATTCGTTCACGGTGCATTATGCATGGCTTACTCAGGTCGTTGCCTACTTTCTGGCTATATCAACAAACGTGACCCTAACCAAGGCACTTGCACTAACGCATGCCGCTGGGAATACAAAGTTGAAGAGGGTAAAGAAAACGACGCTGGTGATATCGTAGAGAAATTCGACCCGACTGAAGCACAGCCTGTCGAAGTACAAGACGAGCGCCCTGAAACCACAATTGGTCGCGGCAAACCAACAGATGAAGTCGTTCTGCTTTCTGAAGCGCACCGTCCAGAAGAAAAAATGGCGGCTTACGAAGATGAGCATGGTACTTACATCATGAACTCTAAAGACCTACGAGCGGTTCAGCACGTTGAACGCTTAACTAAGATGGGTGTTCACTCATTGAAAATTGAAGGTCGTACTAAATCGTTCTACTACTGCGCACGTACCGCTCAAGTTTATCGTAAAGCGATTGATGATGCTGTAGCAGGTCGACCATTCGATGAAAGCCTAATGGGTACACTAGAAAGCCTAGCTCACCGTGGCTACACTGAAGGCTTCCTACGCCGTCATACACACGATACTTACCAAAACTACGATTACGGTTACTCAGTCTCTGATGCTCAACAGTTTGTTGGTGAGTTCACTGGTAAACGTCGTGGCGATATGGCTGAAGTAGAAGTGAAAAACAAATTCCTTGTCGGTGATAGTCTTGAGCTAATGACGCCAAAAGGTAATGTTGTTTTCACGCTAGAAGCGATGGAAAACCGTAAGTCAGAGTCTATTGAGGATGCCAAAGGGAATGGTCACTTCGTCTTCATTCCAGTACCAGCAGATCTAGATTTAGAATACGGTCTATTGATGCGTAACTTGAACTCAGGGCAGGACACCCGTAACCCGACTGGTAAGTAATCATGGCCTTGCTCATTACTGACAAATGCATCAACTGCGACATGTGTGATCCCGAATGCCCCAATGGGGCAATCAGTATGGGAGAGAGCATTTTCGAAATTGATCCAGCGCTATGTACAGAGTGTAAGGGGCATTACGAAAAGCCGACCTGTCAGTCAGTGTGTCCAATTACAAAATGCATAATCACTGATCCGAACCATGTCGAAACTGAAGAGCAGTTGCTTGAAAAATTCGTGATTATTCAAGGGTTAGCATAAGAGCAATTAGGTTCAACTTTGACATCAAAGTTGAACCTTTTCTCAACCTGATTTTTCAATAGGGATAATATTGCAGAACAGCTCTTTTTCAAAATGATACTCTAGTCTCTCACGCCAATTTTCCGCTTGAGAAACAGGTATTAAATAAAAGTTTTCTCGGCTCGTATCAGTAACGAAAGCCATTCCATATTGCATCAGCTCATAATGCACATCATTAACAAAACCCGGATCAAGGCGTTGACGCCCAGTCAGGTGATTCACATCCTCTCGAGTCAAAGAGACTCCTTTAGTATCACTGCTAAATCTGTGTCTTAACCACTCTGCAAATTCTTTTGCACAAATCATAGTCATGGTTTTGTCCTTGATTTACTCTTCTAACAGGAAAAGGGTATATCCCTGCCTTACACACTTGTCTGCGTTGTTATCGCTTTTTAGCCAACTGACAGACATATTGCTAAGAAACCAGAGTATCGTGACGAAAGATCTTTTTCTAAACAGAGAAGTTACAACTTACCCATACTACAACTCTTTGTTTAATTTAGATTTCTATAATATGTCCCCAAAACTGATTGGGTTAGTTTTTGTATTGGTACTATTCAATGTAGACAAAAGTATGATGTTTCTCCAGTTTCATAAAAGAGATCACCAAGTACAGATAAACCTGAAGAGTAACACTAATTAGGATTGATAAGCGGCAAGCATTGAGGTGGAACGACTTTTTTTCGTTTGGGCTTAGAGGTTGTTTTTACCCGTTGAGGGGTATCAGTAGGTTTTGCTTTTGGGGCCCAACTTGCAAGCTCAGCACCGCAACCATCACCTACTGGAGGTGGTGCTTGATCAACACAATAGTCGCTCGAATCAGGACAAGATAACCTGACGTGAAAGTGGTAATGATGCCCCCACCATGGACGTACTTTACGTAACCAAGAACGATCTTTGCCGTTTTCTTGCAAGCAAAGTTGCTCCTTAATAACAGGATGTACAAAAATTCGTGCAACATCCTTACTTTTTGAAGCGTACCGAATTAGCTTAAAGTGCCGTTCTTCCCAGCGATGATTAAGTATGGAATAACCTTTTAAATCCACCACACTCATGGGTTTAGGAAGTTGTAATTCGTTATAAGAAAGCGGTTTGTCAGCAAGTCTTAACCAGATATCGATATCTAACCCGGTTTGATGACTAGAATGACCAGAGGAGAACCTTCCACCTCTAGGTAAAGACAAATCACCAATTAGCAGAGTGGTGTTGAGATTTTGATGAGCTTTAAGCGCCAGATTTTCAATAAACTCTATCGTTTTAGGGTGCCCATAGTAGCGCTTCGTTTTACTACGTAAGACTTGATAACCAACGCCATCGAGAGACAAGGGTAATGCACCATCTAAACAACCGTTAGCATAACTACCAATAGAGGAGGAAGAGTTTCGGGTAGGATTAACCGCAGACTCCCAAGGAGTAGAACATACTGAAGCTGAGAAACATAAACCCAAAGTTACAATGAAACTCAGCCTCATAGCCTTTAACCTTTAGTAGTGTTCGCCATTATCGTAATAAGCTTTAGGAGATAAGGCGGAAAAGATAACCGCAACATCAATATCGGCACCAGCGATACCGCGCACTTGTTGCGTAATAAGCTTGGCAACTTCATCTTGCACTTCCTGGCCACGGTCGAACCAAAGCACTTCGACAAAAGGATATGCAGCACTCACCTCACCCTCATTGAAAAACGTAGTGTAGATATACTCAAAAGTAAAATCCTCACGCGGACAGTCCATTAGAGGCTGAAGTTCATCCGTAAGAGGTTTTGATAATGCCTGAACAGCTTGTGGCTCTACAGCACGGAATCGAAAATGTGGCATAAACTTACTTCCTAATTATTAGCATTAATGCATGATGATAACAGGAACCAAGTCAGTAATCATCCAAGCCAATGTAACCACTGACCTTTCAATAGATTGTGAATCAGATGTGCTCGATAACGAAGAAAAAGTGTTATGAAATTCGAAGGTAAAACAGAAAGAGCAAAGCGATACATCAACATTTAGTAATTACATTACTAGAAAATAAAACTATCTGAAGCAAAGGTATGCCATATTCGTTGGATAAACATACACCTGACATCGAAACTATACGTTAGGAATAAAAGAGACCCTGACCTAAGCCAGAGCTTATGAATATGGGGGGATAGGTGAAGTGGACCAATATCCCGGAGATATGAGCTTTCAATCCCCCCGATACTTTGGTATCAGAGGAATCGACAACTCTTCCAACTAGTCAGCTTCTCTTTTCTTCAGATGCAAAAAAGCCCCAGCATTACTGCTGAGGCTTTAAAGTATGGCAGGGGTGGAGAGATTCGAACTCCCAACACGCGGATTTGGAATCCGCTGCTCTGCCAATTGGAGCTACACCC
>NZ_JALNTL010000008.1:0-218027 GCF_023161825.1 Vibrio sp. 2CM40D | reverse complement strand
AGGAGAGACTTGAACTCTCACACCTTGCGGCGCCAGAACCTAAATCTGGTGCGTCTACCAATTCCGCCACTTCCGCATCTATTCCTAACTGCTCTGATAAAAAGAACATTTAGGAATGGTGGCTACGACGGGATTCGAACCTGTGACCCCATCATTATGAGTGATGTGCTCTAACCAGCTGAGCTACGTAGCCAAAACCATATTTTTTGTTCTCAACGCTTTGTTGCCTTGTCGTTGGGAACGGCGCGCATTATGCGAAGTTGAGTGAGATCCGTCAACAGTTTTTTTTAATAAATTTCGGAAAAAACCTCGTTCGCTTCCTTTTTAAACAAAGAGGCGTGTTTATGATCTAAAACTGGAAATAAATTAGCTTGCAGTTGCGTAATTTATTTTTGTTCATTTACTTAAGGTATTAAAAAAGCCAGCTTAACAGCTGGCTTTTAGTGTAAATGAAGTGTTTAGAATTCATTCATTTAATTAAACATTGAAGCGGAAGTGTACAACATCGCCATCTTTTACGATGTAGTCTTTACCTTCTAGACGCCATTTACCTGCGTCTTTTGCGCCATTTTCACCATTGAATTGGATGAAATCGTCGTAACCGACTACTTCTGCACGAATAAAGCCTTTCTCGAAGTCAGTGTGGATCTTACCTGCCGCCTGAGGCGCAGTTGCACCAACAGGGATTGTCCAAGCACGTACTTCTTTAACACCTGCTGTGAAGTAGGTGTGTAGAGTCAGTAGTTCGTAACCAGAGCGAATTACACGGTTCAGGCCCGGCTCTTCGATCCCCATATCTGCTAGGAATTCTTCGCGATCTTCATCTTCTAGTTCAGATAGTTCAGATTCGATAGCTGCACATACAGGTACAACGACATTGTTTTCTTTTTCTGCGAACTCACGAACCGCATCTAGATATGGGTTATTTTCGAAGCCATCTTCGTTTACGTTTGCAATGTACATAGTTGGCTTCAGTGTTAGGAAGTTTAGATAGCCGATTGCTGCTAACTCTTCTTTAGATAGCTCAACTGTGCGTGCCATGCCGCCTTCAGTTAGTACTGGTAACAGTTTTTCTAGTACGGTTAGTTCAAATTTTGCGTCTTTATCGCCGCCTTTTGCCTTCTTCGCGTTACGTTGAATCGCTCGCTCACAAGAATCTAGATCAGCCATCGCAAGTTCAAGGTTGATCACTTCGATATCTTCAATAGGTGAAACTTTACCTGAAACATGAACAATGTTTTCGTTTTCAAAACAACGTACAACGTGGCCAATCGCGTCTGTTTCACGGATGTTAGCTAGGAATTTGTTACCTAAACCTTCACCACGTGATGCACCAGCAACAAGACCAGCGATGTCCACGAACTCCATCGTCGTTGGAAGAACTCTCTGTGGGTTAACGATCTTAGCTAGTGCGTCTAGACGTAGATCTGGCACAGGAACCACACCAGTGTTTGGTTCAATGGTACAGAACGGGAAGTTTGCTGCTTCGATACCCGCTTTAGTTAGTGCGTTGAACAGAGTTGATTTACCTACGTTAGGTAGACCAACGATGCCACATTTAAAACCCATGATAGTAACCTTATTCAGCTTTGAACGTGTGGAGGCGATTTTGTGCTTTAGATAGGCCATCCTTAATCAGGATATCTAGACAACGAACAGCCTCATCAGCTGCTGCATCTAAAAGCTCTTGCTCTTTAGCTGGCGCTTTACCTAATACAAAACCCGCCACTTTATCTTTGTGTCCCGGATGACCAATGCCAATACGAAGACGATAAAAATCTTTGTTATTGCCCAGTTTGCTAATGGTGTCACGCAGACCGTTGTGTCCACCGTGCCCCCCACCTTTTTTAAACTTAGCGACACCTGGCGGTAAGTCTAGCTCGTCATGAGCAACCATGATCTCTTCAGGTTTAATTTGATAAAATTTCGCAAGCGCTGCGATCGATTTACCTGATAGATTCATGAAGGTGGTTGGGATAAGCAAACGGAGATCCTGGCCATTGACCATAATGCGTCCTGTTAGACCAAAAAACTTTGGTTCGTTCTTCAGTGTAACGTTGTGAACGCGTGCTAATTCTTCTACAACCCAAGCGCCCGCATTGTGACGAGTTCTGGCGTATTCTGGTCCTGGATTAGCAAGACCAACAAGAAGTTTGATTTGTTGACTCAAGGTTAGGATCTCTCTGGAATCTCAAAAAGCGCAGTATGATAGCACAGAAAACTCGCGGTGGGCGACCAAGGGATTTTCTAGTTATCAGTACAAATAAAAAAACACCCCAAAGAGGGGTGCTTTTGAAATCAGTGTAACTGAAATGTTCGTATTAGTTGAACATTGCAGAGATTGACTCTTCGTTGCTGATACGACGAATCGCTTCAGCCAGCATGCGAGATAGGCTTAGTGTTGTCACTTTACCTGTTGCAGCCATCTCTTTAGACAGAGAGATAGAGTCAGTTACGATAACTTGGTCAAGAACTGAGTTCTTGATGTTATCCGCAGCGTTGCCTGAGAATACTGCGTGAGTAGCGTAAGCGAATACACGCTTAGCACCGCGCTCTTTTAGTGCTTCAGCTGCTTTACATAGTGTGCCACCTGTGTCGATCATGTCATCAACGATCACACAGTCACGACCTTCAACATCACCGATTAGGTTCATTACTTCAGAAACGTTTGCACGTGGACGACGCTTATCTACGATTGCGATGTCGATGTCGCCTAGTGCTTTTGCTGTTGCACGAGCACGAACAACGCCACCTAGGTCAGGAGATACCACTACAGGGTTATCTAGACCGCGAGCCTGCATATCTTCAAGTAGCACTGGCGTGCCGAAGATGTTGTCTACAGGTACATCGAAGAAGCCTTGAATTTGCTCTGCGTGTAGGTCGATAGTTAGAACGCGGTCAACACCAACGTTAGATAGGAAATCAGCAACAACTTTTGCAGTAATTGGCACACGCGCAGAACGTACACGACGGTCTTGGCGAGCGTAGCCGAAGTAAGGGATAACTGCAGTGATACGGCCTGCTGAAGCACGGCGCATTGCATCAATCATAACAACCAATTCCATTAGGTTGTCGTTAGTCGGTGCACAAGTGGATTGAATGATGAAAACATCGCTACCACGAACATTCTCATTGATTTGAACTGCAACTTCGCCATCAGAAAAGCGAGAAACAGATGCATCACCAAGAGAGATGTAAAGACGATCAGCAATACGTTGGGCTAGTTCAGGTGTTGCGTTACCAGCAAATAGCTTCATATCAGGCACGGTGGAAACCTCGGGTTTGCGTCCAGTTTAAATAGGTCGGTGTGAGGCTGATTGGTATTCAGCCAAAGTCTCTTTTAATGGCGAAATATTGCGCCCTTGAGCGACAAATGCCGAGACTTTATCAGAGAGTTGTGCAAGGATAGTTTCTGCTTCAGATTTGCTCGAAAATTCAGCAAAAACGCAAGATCCTGTCCCCGTCAATCTTGACGGCGCGTATTGTAGCAGCCAAGAAAGTTGCTTATCAACCTCTGGGTAGAGCATTCGTACAATTTTTTCGCAATCGTTTACGCTTGGCGTATTTAAAAGTGTTTCTAGATCTCGTTTTGGGGTGTTTCGCGTTAGATCTGGATGACAAAAAACGTCGACGGTTGCGATAGATACATTCGGTCTGACGACTAAATACCACTTTTCTTCGGGATAAGCAGGAGAGAGTTTTTCACCAATACCTTCAGCAAAAGCTGCAAATCCGCGCACAAATACGGGCACGTCTGCGCCTAGTTTTAAACCTATTTCAGCCAGTTCGTCGTCAGTTAGATTCAGTTGCCATAAGTAATTCAGTGCCACTAATGCTGTAGCTGCATTCGATGAGCCCCCACCAATGCCTCCACCCATAGGCAGCACTTTCTGTAGCTCAATATGCGCGCCAAAAGGGCAGTTTGAGTAAGCTTGAAGCGCGGTTGCTGCTTTCCAAATTAAATTGTCTTGAAGAGGCAGACCTTCTATCTCTGGAGAAATTGTAATATCACCAGAATAGTTCGCTTGAATAGTGAGCTCATCGCCGTGATCGACGAATTGGAATAAGGTTTGTAACTCGTGGTAGCCATTCTCTGTACGGCCGTTGATATATAGAAAGAGATTCAATTTCGCTGGTGATGGCCAGCGTGTTGAAAGTTCAATCATTGGGTGATGTTCCATTTTGTGATCACTAGATTTATTTTGACATCAGCTGTGGTGAGTTTCAGCTTATTTGGCAGAGGGAGAGACTGTTCATGCCATTGAACGTCGCCATATCGTTGATATGCAATACTCCAATCATTTAAACCAATTTGTTTGTTTAACGCTTGCAGTGTATTGGTTGGAGACAGTTGGAATTTGTCGGCATCGGTCGGTAGACCTAATAGCCAGTCAGGCATGTGTTCGACGGGCATCATCAACCCTGTAAGACGGTAAATCAGCTGGTTAGCACTGCGAGAAGAAAGGACCTGATCGTCGTAAGTTTCTACTGTGGCGCCTTGTGGGGTGATGGTGAGCTTTAATGCCGTTTGTCCGAGAATCGTTGTTAAACGCAACTGGCTTAGTGCTGAAGAATGTTTCCAGTAGAAGTTTAAATTTTGTCTTTGGTCTGGGCCAATATAACCAAGTTTCCCCGTTGCTTGAAAATCTTGGATGGTTTCGAGTCGCTGCTCATGAGCTTGCCATTCAACGCTGGTAACACTTTCAGGAACGGACGAACAACCAGCGAGCAGTAAGCTCGACAAGAAAAAAAGAATAAAGGAGCGTAACGTCATGTTTGATGGCTTATTAATCAGTTTCATCGGGAATCGCTCACAACTATAGCATTGAAAAGTCGCACTTAGGAAAACAAATCCGGCTTACCCTTTCAATAAATGCGTGCTTACAGTAAAATTCTGGACCTATTTTATAACCTATCCCAGAGATACCACGTTAGATGTCCTTGCTTGCTATTGGAATTAATCACAATACAGCGTCTGTCGACTTGCGAGAGAAGGTGGCGTTTGGTCCGGATAAACTCGGCCCTGCACTCGAGCAACTTAGAGAGCACGAAGCAGTTAACGGCAGTGTGATTGTTTCAACCTGTAACCGAACTGAGTTGTACTGCGATGTTAAGCAAGGAGCGCGAAACAAGTTGATCGATTGGCTTGCTCAATTTCATCAAGTGAGCCGCGAAGATTTAATGCCGAGTTTGTATGTTCATGAAGAACAAGCTGCAATAAAGCATTTGATGCGCGTATCGTGCGGTCTTGACTCTCTGGTGTTGGGTGAGCCTCAAATTTTGGGGCAGGTAAAGCAAGCATTTTCTGACTCGCGAGATCATCAAGCCGTCGATGCCTCGATTGATAAACTGTTTCAAAAGACGTTCTCAGTCGCCAAACGGGTGAGAACAGAGACAGATATTGGTGGTAATGCCGTGTCCGTGGCTTATGCGGCATGTACACTGGCAAAACATATTTTTGAGTCGTTATCAGATTCAACCGTGCTTTTAGTTGGTGCGGGTGAGACGATTGAATTGGTCGCGAAGCATTTAGCGTCCAACGGTTGCACAAAAATGATTGTCGCGAACCGCACTAAAGAGCGCGCGCAAGGCTTAGCGGACCAATTTGGCGCAGAAGTGATCAGTTTGAACGAAATTCCTGAACATTTGGCGAAAGCGGATATTGTGATTAGCTCAACGGCGAGCCCATTGCCTATTATTGGCAAAGGTATGGTCGAAACGGCTCTAAAGCAGCGCCGGCATCAACCTATCTTGTTGGTCGATATTGCGGTGCCGCGAGATGTAGAGTCGGAAGTCGGTGAACTGAACGACGCATATCTGTATTCTGTTGATGACTTGCAATCTATCATCGACAGCAACATTGAGCAGCGTAAAGTCGAAGCGATTCAAGCTGAAGCGATTGTTAGTGAAGAAAGCGCTGCATTTATGACATGGTTGCGTTCACTGCAAGCCGTCGATAGTATTCGCGACTATCGCAAATCAGCCAACGAAATTCGTGAAGAGTTACTGAGCAAAAGTTTGCAATCTTTAGCGGCAGGCGCAGATCCGGAGAAAGTGCTGCGCGAGCTGAGTAATAAACTCACCAACAAACTGATTCACGCTCCAACTCGCGCATTGCAAAGTGCAGCAGAGCAAGGCGAACCAGCAAAATTAACGATTATCCGCCAAACACTTGGCTTGGATGATCTATAACTCACGCTTTTTATTAAGAAAACGACACTATGAAAGCCTCTATTCTGACTAAGCTAGAAACGCTAGTAGAACGTTACGAAGAAGTTCAACATCTTCTTGGTGATCCTGATGTAATTGGAAATCAGGACAAATTCCGTGCTCTATCAAGAGAGTACTCTCAGCTAGAAGAAGTAACCAAGTGCTTCCAAGCTTATCAACAAGCACAAGAAGATCTTGTCGCCGCTGAAGAGATGGCAAACGAGGACGACGAAGAAATGCGTGAAATGGCGCAAGAAGAAATCAAAGAAGCGAAAGCGACGATTGAGCGTCTTACTGATGAGTTACAGATTCTTCTTCTGCCAAAAGATCCGAACGATGATCGTAACTGTTTCCTAGAAATTCGTGCAGGTGCGGGTGGCGACGAAGCGGGTATCTTCGCGGGTGATCTATTCCGTATGTACAGCAAGTACGCAGAAAAGCGTGGCTGGCGCATCGAAGTCATGTCTTCAAACGAGGCTGAGCACGGTGGTTACAAAGAGATGATCGCAAAAGTGAGCGGCGACGGTGCATACGGCGTGTTGAAATTTGAGTCAGGCGGTCACCGTGTACAGCGTGTTCCTGCAACTGAATCTCAAGGCCGTGTGCATACTTCTGCTTGTACAGTAGCAGTAATGGCGGAAATCCCTGAAGCGGATCTGCCTGAAATCAAAGCAGCAGACCTGAAAATCGATACGTTCCGTGCATCTGGCGCGGGTGGTCAGCACGTTAACACCACGGATTCTGCAATTCGTATTACCCACTTACCAACGGGTACGGTAGTAGAGTGTCAGGATGAGCGTTCACAGCACAAGAACAAAGCGAAAGCAATGGCTGTTCTTGCTGCTCGTATCGTTCAAGCGGAAGAAGAGCGTCGTGCCGCAGAAGTGTCTGATACACGTCGTAACCTTCTAGGTTCTGGTGACCGTAGTGACCGTATTCGTACATACAACTACCCACAAGGTCGTGTGTCTGATCACCGTATCAACCTAACCATCTATCGTTTGAACGAAGTGATGGAAGGTGACCTGCAGAGCTTGATTGATCCTGTGATTCAAGAGCACCAAGCAGACCAACTTGCGGCGCTCGCAGAGAACGGCTAATCGATGAGCCAAGTTCAATCGATTGAGCAAGCACTGAAAAGTGCGACGGCGAAACTGGCAGAAGGCGGCAAAGAGTCGCCTTCTCTCGATGCAGCTGTACTCCTTTGCCATGTCCTTGGCAAACCACGAACTTATCTACTGACCTGGCCAGAAAAAGCATTAGAAGCAGAGCAACAAGCAAAATTCGACGCTCTACTTGAACGACGTTTAACTGGTGAACCCGTCGCTTATATTATTGGTGAGCGAGAGTTTTGGTCTTTACCGTTCAAAGTTTCTCCCTCTACCTTGATCCCAAGACCGGATACAGAACGTTTGGTCGAAGTTGCACTCGATAAGACCTACGAGCAGACTGGGCCTATTTTAGATCTTGGAACGGGGACGGGGGCAATTGCTATCGCACTCGCATCTGAAATGCCAAAACGTCAAGTAATGGGCGTAGATCTCAAACAAGAAGCGAAAGCACTTGCAGAGTACAATGCTGAGCAGCTAAACATCAAAAATGTGACCTTTGCTCAAGGCAGTTGGTTTGAGCCTATTACAGAAGGTACGAAGTTTGCTTTAATTGTCTCCAACCCGCCATATATTGATGAAAAAGATCCACATTTATCCCAAGGTGATGTGCGCTTTGAGCCAAAATCTGCATTAGTTGCTAAAGAGAATGGCTTAGCTGATATTCGTCATATCTCGGATCTTGCTCGTCAGTATCTTGAAGTGGGCGGTTGGCTGGCATTTGAGCATGGTTATGATCAAGGTGAGGCGGTGCGTGAGATAATGCGTGGCTTTGGTTACCAACAGGTCGCTACGGAAAAAGATTATGGCGGTAACGATCGAGTAACACTTGGTTGTCTGGCCAGTTAATCATGGAAGTCAGCAAACACTAACTAAAAAGAGAAGAAAAATGTACGTAGCTCTAAAACACATACACTTAGTGACGATCGCTCTCAGCGCGACGCTACTATCGATCCGATTCGTGTTAATGATGATGAACTCACCGAAGCGAAATAATCGCTTTTTGAAAGTGTTTCCCCACATCGTTGATACTGCATTGCTAGTGTCAGGTATCGCGCTTATTTTCATTACTGGTTTCATCCCGTTTACCGATGCCGCACCGTGGTTAACAAACAAAATCACCTGCGTACTGGCGTACATTGCGCTTGGATTCTTCTCATTGAAACTTGCGAAAAACAACCTACTGAAGATATTTGGCTTTTTCGGCGCATTAGGTTGGTTGGTCATGGCTGCAAACATTGCTGTGTCTAAGAGCCCTACGTTATTTGGATAGACGTCATGTTAGAGTTTTTTGACGAAGATTTTGACAATATACCGTTGGTGGAAGGTGCGCTTGAGCTAAACAAAGCGATTAACCCAGAAACCAAAGTACATTGGGCGAAACAAGAGTTAGAGCGTCTTTACAAAGATGCAGAAGCCACGCTTGTTCATGAAACCGATGAAGAGCAACGATTTGATGCATTCCTACGACTGTTTTTCCACGAGTGGGGATTCAAAGGCGACGAGCAGGAATACTTTATTTCGGACAACAGCTTCATCGATAAAGTGTTGGAGCGCAGAAAAGGTATTCCTGTGAGCTTAGGTTCGATTTTGTTATACCTAGGCAAAAAGCTGGGGTTCCCGTTGAAGGGAGTTACTTTCCCTACTCAGTTCCTGTTAAAAGTCGACTGGATGCATAAGAAGCCAGACTACATCAACCCATTTAATGGTGAGTATGTAGGTGAAAGGATTCTTCAAGCTTGGCTTATTGGCCAGGAAGGACCGCTAGCTCAGCTAAAGGCTGAACATTTTGAGGAAGCTGACAACCCAACAATTATTGGTCGCTGGTTGGCATTGATTAAAAGTGCGATGTTGCGTGAAGAGCATTATACGCTGGCATTACGTTGTACAAATCTTGCTCTAACGTTTGTGCCAGATGACCCATACGAAATTCGTGACCGTGGTTTTATTTTCCAACAGCTAGAGTGCCCTCAAGTAGCGGTATCAGATTTTCAGTACTTTATTGACCAATGCCCTGACGATCCGGCTTCCGAGCTACTAAAATCACAAGTTAATGTGATGAGTGAAACGCACGTCACACTTCACTAATTTTATCGATGTGCCGAACTGTGGCGTATCGTGGACAGAAAAAGAGAATCAAAATGGAACAGAAAATCGTTAATATCGGCGACATTCAGGTTGCTAACGACAAGCCATTCACCCTATTTGCAGGTATGAACGTTCTTGAGTCTCGTGATCTTGCGATGCAGATCTGTGAGCACTACGTAAAAGTAACGGAAAAACTTGGTATTCCTTACGTATTTAAGGCGTCGTTTGACAAAGCAAACCGCAGTTCTGTTCATTCATACCGTGGTCCAGGTCTGGAAGAAGGTATGAAAATCTTTCAGGAGCTGAAAGACACTTTTGGTGTAAAGATCATCACGGACGTTCACACTGAAGCACAAGCTCAACCCGTCGCTGACGTGGTAGACGTTATTCAGCTTCCTGCATTCCTAGCTCGTCAAACTGACCTTGTTGAAGCTATGGCCAAAACAGGTGCGGTTATCAACGTGAAGAAACCTCAATTTATGAGCCCAGGTCAAGTGGGTAACATCGTTGAGAAGTTCGCAGAATGCGGTAACGACAAGATCATCCTATGTGAGCGCGGTTCTTGCCACGGCTACGACAACTTAGTGGTTGATATGCTTGGTTTTGGTGTGATGAAAAATGCTTCGAAAGGTAGCCCAATCATCTTTGACGTAACGCACTCACTACAAATGCGTGACCCATCAGGCGCAGCATCTGGCGGCCGTCGTGAGCAGACAGTTGAACTTGCAAAAGCGGGTCTAGCGACAGGCATCGCAGGTCTATTTATCGAAGCGCACCCAAACCCAGACCAAGCGCGTTGTGATGGCCCATCTGCACTGCCTCTAGACAAGTTAGAGCCATTCTTAGCACAAATGAAATCGCTTGATGATCTGATCAAGAGCTTTGCAGATATCGATATCAAGTAAACGCCAGATGACTGGTGGTAACACATACTATAGCCAACCGAGTGTTGGCTATTTTTTTATCTGAAAAGCCGTGAATTCTCAAACTTGTTACTGATGAATTTGTTATTGCTAAACAATGCATCATAATTATTAAATCAATGTGTTAGGGTGCACGTGGTTTTCAAATAGATCCAATGCTTAAAATGTGCATCAGTAATCCCAATAAGAAAAAGGTAAATAAATGAATCAGCGTCTGATGATCAAAACTGTTTTGAGTGCCGCTATCTTGGCCTCGTTAGCTGGGTGTGCTACGCAACCTGCACCAGAATGGAATGCCGATACAACCTATAAATTGACCGTATTGCACACTAACGATCATCATGGTCGCTTTTGGCAAAATCGATACGGTGAATATGGCATGGCGGCGCGTAAAACGTTAATCGATGATTTGCGCGAAGAAATACAGGCTGAGGGGGGGAGCGTGTTATTGCTTTCTGGTGGTGACATCAACACAGGAGTACCTGAGTCTGATTTACAAGATGCCGAGCCGGATTTCAAAGGCATGAGCAAAATTGGTTACGATGCGATGGCTCTAGGTAATCATGAGTTTGATAATCCATTGGACGTGCTATTCAAGCAGCAAGAGTGGGCAAACTTTCCGATGTTGTCTGCCAATATTTACGATAAAAATACTGGCAAGCGTTTATTCCAACCATACGCGATGTTTAAAAAGCAGGGCATTAAAATTGCGGTCATTGGTCTTACAACCGAAGACACTGCGAAACTTGGCAACCCTGAATTCATTGAACAAATTGACTTCCGTGACCCAAAAGAAGAAGCCAAGAAGCTGATTGCAGAACTGAAAGAAACAGAGTATCCAGATCTGATTTTTGCTGTCACGCATATGGGACACTATGAAAATGGTAATAGAGGCATCAATGCTCCTGGCGATGTGGCGTTAGCTCGTTATTTGAATGACGGCGATCTCGACATGATCGTTGGAGGACACTCACAAGAACCTGTGTGCATGGAAGGTCCAAACGTTATCAAAAAGAACTTTAAACCAGGTGATGAATGTCAGCCCGATAAACAAAATGGTACCTTTATTGTTCAGGCACATGAGTGGGGGAAATATGTGGGACGCGCCGATTACGAGTTTCGTAATGGCGAACTCTCGATGGTGAGCTACGATCTAATCCCTGTAAACTTGAAAAAGAAAGTTAAAGTTGATGGTCAGTCGCAACGAGTCTTGATCCAAGATGAGATTAAACAAGACGAAATGATGCTTGAGTTTCTTCGTCCTTATCAAGAAAAAGGTCAGGGCAAACTAAACGTGAAGATTGCAGAATCTAACGGTAAGCTTGAGGGTGACCGCAATGTGGTTCGTTACCAGCAAACAAACTTAGGTCGATTAATTGCAACGGCTCACATGGAACGTGCGAAAGCAGATTTCGCCGTAATGAATTCTGGCGGCGTTCGCGATTCGATTGCAGCAGGTGAGATTACCTACAAAGATGTGCTGACTGTTCAGCCATTTGGCAATATGGTCTCTTACGTTGATATGACGGGCAAAGAAGTATTGGATTACCTAAATGTCGTTGCAACTAAACCTGTCGACTCTGGAGCTTACGCGCAGTTTGCCGGCATTGCGATGAGTATCAATAATGGTGAGGTAACCAATGTGTTCATTGGTAATAAGCAACTTCGCTTAGATGGTAATTACCGCTTTACCGTACCAAGCTATAATGCTGCTGGTGGAGATGGTTACCCTAAAATCGACGATCATCCAGGGTATGTAAATACAGGTTTTACCGATGCTGAGGTTTTGAAGGATTATTTAGAAACACATAGCCCTATTGATGTTAATGAGTATGCCCCTTCAGGTGAAATCACGTATTTAGTTGATACGGCGATTGATCAGTAACCCAACAGAGAAAAAGCGATTGACTCAAACTCGCTGATATCATTAACTAAAAGCGCAGATCCAATTCAATCTGCGCTTTTTGTTTTTATGAGGAGAATCTTGATGACTCCGGCCATTAATCTTGCGAAAAAGAAAAAAATTCCACACACGATTCATCAGTATGAGCATGACCCTAGATCCGATAGTTATGGCTTGGAGGCTGCTGAAGTACTGGGGCAGGATCCGAAAACAGTATTTAAAACCTTGCTGTTCTGCTTGAACGGGGAGCCAAAGAACCTTGCGGTTGCGATTATCCCTGTTGACCAAAAGCTGAACCTAAAACTGGCGGCGAAAGCAGCGAAGGGCAAAAAGGCCGATATGGCTGATCCGGAAATCGCCCAAAAGACCACAGGTTATGTCGTTGGTGGAATTAGCCCACTAGGGCAGAAGAAAGCCTTACCTACTTTTTTGCACGAAAGCGCAGCAGAGCAAGACAAAATCTGTGTGAGTGCTGGTAAACGTGGTTTAGAAATTGAGTTAGCCCCGAGAGATTTGCTGAGCTTAACTCGTGGTCAGTTTGCACCTCTTTGTTTGTAAACTCATGACAAATAAAAAGGACGCTCATGAGCGTCCTTTTTTGATCTTGCCTGTCAGTGAAGCGTTACTTCTTCAGACTCAATGTACCACCAGTGCGTTTAGCTGGTTTGCTTGGTTTCGCGGCATTTGGGTTCATGTAATGCTGCTTAGGCTTACTCAGTGATTGAGGCTTGTTTGCTGAATGCGTATTGCTCGATGCATCTGGTTTACGGTGCGATTTACCATGCTCGCCTTGCGGTCTGCTGCGTTCACCTTGTGATTTCGCTTTGTAATGTTCTTTAGCTGGACGTCCGCCTTCATCATCACGCTGACGACGCTTTTGTTGACCTTTTTTCGAGTTTGGTGCATGACGGAATTCATCAGCATTGTTACCGCGGAAAGTTCGTGTCTTCTGGTTACGACGAGCAGTAGAATCTTGGTTTTCTTCACGGCTATCAAACAGCTTCGCGTCGGTCGCTTTACGAATGTTGCGACCTCTAGAGTCTGTTTTTGATGCTTCTTCTGTACCTACCGAGCCTTCACACATTGCTAGGATCTCTGCCACTTCTTCGTCACTTAGATAACGCCATTTCCCATTGGGAATACCATCAAGAGAGATATTCATGATGCGTACGCGACGCAGCTTGAATACTTCATAGCCCAGCGCTTCACACATGCGACGGATCTGACGGTTAAGTCCTTGAGTGAGCACAATACGGAAAGAGAATTTAGTTTCTTTCGTTACCTTACAAGGTAGGGTGACTGTGTCGAGAATCTTAACGCCACTCGACATCTGTTTGAGAAACTCGCCTGTAATTGGCTTGTCCACGCGTACGACGTACTCTTTTTCGTGGCTGTTGCCTGCGCGAAGGATTTTGTTCACGATGTCGCCATCGTTGGTCAAAAAGATCAGACCATCAGAGGGTTTGTCTAAGCGGCCGATCGGAAAGATACGTTTTTGGTGGCCGATGAAATCAACGATGTTTCCAGGGACGTCTCTCTCAGTTGTACAGGTGATGCCTGTTGGTTTATTGAGAGCGATATAAATCGGCTTCTCTTTTGCTGCCACTGGCTTACCATCCACACAAACATCATCACCAGGTAGCACTTTTGTCCCCATTTCAGGTTTGTTGCCATTAATGGTGACACGGCCTTGCTCAATCAGTCTGTCTGCTTCACGGCGTGAGCAAAACCCCGTTTCACTGATGAATTTATTTAATCGTTTAGCGTTGTCTTGTGACATTTTTGTCTCCTAACGTTTCACAACGGCGAATGAAGCTCCCTTCCTTTAAGGGGAAGGAAGAATAAGGGCGGGCATTCTAGCATTAGGGTGAAATTTAGCCTAACCGTTTTTGGTGACGTTCGCGGGTTTCTAATTTCTTTTCCGCACTTTTTCTAAGTAGGACGTAAACGGCTCCAGTTCCACCGTGAAAGCGTTGCGCACTATGGACGCATTGGACTTCCTTTATTTGTCGTAGCCAACTGCTAACAAAGCTTTTCATCATTGCAGGTGGATTTGAGCGTTCTCCTCGACCATGGACGATAACGACCGTTCTAATGTCCATTGATAGGCATTGCTTTAAAAACGTCACGACTTCATCACGTGCTTCTTTCAATGTTTTACGGTGCAAATCCAAGCCAGCTTGGATTGGATACTTACCAAGGCGAAGTTTGCGGTAAACCCCGTCCTGTACACCATCACGTTTGAACTCAACAAAGTCCTCTGGCTTGAGCATTTCAGCGTGATCAAGTGATAGGTATTCTGGGTCATCTTCCGTTAACCAGATTGCTGCTTCGCGTTTTGCGAGCTGTGCTTCTGTTACTTGGTGTACTTTTTTGTGTTCGGTGGTGTCTTGAGTGATTGGCTTTACATCGCCCATCATCTGTTGAAATAGATCAAAATCGTCGTCGTGAGACATAGCAGTAATCTCATTAAGAACAGGGAAGAATAATAGGATTATATCAATGCGTGGTGCATTGAGATCAAATAAAAAACCGGAGTAGGCAAGTAACCGACTCCGGTGCAAAGCGTTTCTAGAGCTAAGCGAGATCTAGTGAGGAGATTTGTCGTTCATGATCTTGTATATGAAGAAACCGCCGTAAAATAACATCAGACCAATTGCCCCAAAAATTACTATCATTGACGATAGACCCACTGCATTACCAAATAGGAGATCAAGCCAAAAGTCCATACGTTTCCTCCAAGATGTTCCCGACAGGAATAAACTAAATGGCGGTGTCTTGTTGCACACTGATCTGGATCAATTATGTTGCTAAGGTTAATAAACTGTATTTTGTTGTGAGTTATCAGTCACATTTTACGTGCTAGTGTTCAGTTATTCATCAAACGAATTAAGACCTAAGGTTTTTTTGTAAAAAGCACTTGCGCCACAGTTCAGAATCCGTAATATACGCATTCGTTGACGGGGACAATTCCTCAGTTAAACATCTCGGTGAATAGCGCAGCTTGGTAGCGCATCTGGTTTGGGACCAGAG
This sequence comes from Vibrio sp. 2CM40D, assembly GCF_023161825.1. Classification (NCBI taxonomy): domain Bacteria; kingdom Pseudomonadati; phylum Pseudomonadota; class Gammaproteobacteria; order Vibrionales; family Vibrionaceae; genus Vibrio; species Vibrio sp. 2CM40D. Next base: position 202,761 of record NZ_JALNTL010000008.1, on the reverse strand, counting down.
GGTCGGGGGTTCGAATCCCTCTTCACCGACCACTTTTAGAAAGCCTGCTCAATGAGCAGGCTTTCGTCGTTTTTAGCGCTAGTAATTTTAGACTTCAATAGTATCGAATCAAATTGGGGTTCGCCTGATGTTCGAATATGGCACTTCACCGACACGTATTGAGAGGAAGGCTCTACAGAAATGTAGGGCCTTTTCATTTTTTAGAGTGAGTAAATTTATTACTTGATGTCACACGAGATAGTATTGATAGGAGTTTCAGAAGTAGTGAAGCAGACATAAGCGGTCTTTGGGTGATTTGGACCAATCTTGACGTAACCCGCTTTTAAATCGTCTTCATCAAACGTTACTGAGTGAGATTTGCTTGTATTTCCATCATAGTAAACCGCTTCAAAGCCTTGGTTCATCATATGTGCAACGCGATTTCGAGTGTGGGCTGTTGAAAACGTGATGTTCGCGCAACGCATCATTGGTTTTTCGGTAATAAGAAATTGACCACTCTCTTTATCTAAAACACCGCCTTTTACTTCCGGAGTTATATCAATAGCTTGAAAAGCTTCTACGTTGCATGGCGGTTTAGCATAAGACAGCGAAGAAGTGAGCATAATTCCAATCGTGTATAGGAATAAATATTTAAATTTCATATGAGTTGTTTTGTATCCACTTAGCTTAACGGCGTTTTATAAGAAAGTTTGAATGAATTTTAAATGGTTGTATTTAAATAATTGTATTTAAATGGCATTTTTCAAACAATCACTAGATATCACAATTTGCTTGGCGCGTCTTACCCAGTGGTTTGATGTTAAATCCCCGATTTTTAAGCAGTTCAATCAGGTTATCTTTACCTACTAAATGCAAGCCACCAACAACAACGGTGTAACGACCCGATTGCTGAGGTAGAACACTGCCAGTGTCGAGTTTTTTAGCCCAATCTCGATTACGCTCGTATAAAAAGGCTTGGTTAAACTCTTCTGTTGTATGATCGGTCAAAGAGGCTTCGACCAACATGCTACCATCACCACTCTTCCAACTCTCTATCAAGCATTGAACCAACTCTTCTCCGCCATCATATTCTTCAATTGATGAGAGAAGTATCTCTTTACCGCCTTCTGATTGACCTGCGATTAAATCGATTTGGAATTGCACGGACTCCAGTGGAATGACCGGGATTTGCTTTTTATCAGCGAGTCCTATTAAGTGCATGTCGACCCCTTTATCAGAGACATACCCCAGTTTGTTGACTAAAGCGAGTTGGATGGTGAATGCTGCCATCCAAGGTGGGGAATTTAGGAGTTGAGTTTCTGGCAAACCTAAATCTTGGGCAATTTCAATTAAGTGGCGACGTTGAGCTCTGTCTAAAACATCTTTAGAAAGAATGGTTGTTTGTGGGTAAACCAAGCCTTCAGAATTCCTGACGTCTGCTTCAATAATCAACCCTGCGCTTTGGCTTAAATGCTGGATGACCGTTCTAGGGAGTGGGTACATCGTTTTATCCCCCACATGTACCGAGCCAATAATCATAAGTTCGGTTTCCCCTTTTTTCGCTAACCAATGCTGTGGCTCTGCATAAGAGGAAAAAGGAGTCAAAGTAACAAGTAGAGATGATATGAGCGTCAAGAGACGAAACATAGAATGGTCCTCAGATAAGATACCTTTAAACTTTATACGCAAAATAGCGTGAGGTTAAGTGCAATTTCTCCAGTGGGGTATTCGACAAAATCGTCATTTCTAAAAATATTGACGAGTTTTGACGACGAATAAATGAGAGTCACTTCACGAAAGGTAAATAGGTAATTCGCTTACTAATGGTTCACAAAATAATTAGGCGTGATCCAAATCTTACAAAATCAGTCGTAACTCATGAATATAAGTGACCTAGATCGCAGCAAACTCGTCAAAACAAGTTGTTCGATTTTGACGTGTATTGTAACTCCATGAAAATTAGATTTTTATTGTTTTTGCTGAGTGTCATTTTTTGAGCTGGATCACTTCCTATTTCTATTTATTTTACGCTTAGAAATAACAGGTTGTATGTTGAATGTAACGGTTAGATACCTCGCATTTGAGGGGCCGAGATTTTTATCATTGTCGTTTTGAACCACTGACTTTTTTGGGGAAGTAAGATGTTTAAACCTAGTCTGATTGCTGTTTCTGTTATCACTACATTAGCAGGTTGCTCTGCGCTGCAAAGCTCTGAACAACAAGTTGTAAATTCGTTGGCTAATAATCTTGATATTCAATACCAAGTGTTGACTAACCACGGTGCAAACGAAGGTCTTGCTTGTCAGGACTTAGGGGCTGAGTGGGCGTCTTGTAACAAGGTAAACATGACGCTGGTTAACCAAGGTGAAGCGGTTGACTCAAAAGATTGGGCTATTTACTTCCATAGCATTCGTCTGATTCTGGATGTTGAAAACGAACAGTTTAAAATCTCTCGCGTAACGGGTGATCTACACAAACTAGAACCAACAGATAAGTTTGATGGTTTTGCTGCGGGTGAAGAGGTTGTGCTTCCTCTTGTTGCTGAATACTGGCAGCTATTTGAAACTGACTTCATGCCAGGCGCTTTCGTTGCTGCACCAAATGCAGAGCCTAAGATGATCGCTTCTCTTAACACAGAAGACGTTGCATCTTTCGTGACTGGCCTTGAGGGTAACAACCTAAAACGTACGCCAGATGACAACAACGTATTTGCGAGCGCTGTGTCTCGTTTCGAGAAGAACGAAGATCTAGCAAAACAAGACGTATCAACCACGTTACTACCAACGCCAATGTCTGTTGAAGCAGGTAAAGGTACGGTAGATATCGCGGCGGGTATTGCGCTGCCTAAAGACGCATTCGATGCGGCTCAATATGCAGCAATTCAAGGTCGTGCAGAAGTGGTAGGTGTGGATGTTCGTGGTGATCTTCCTGTAAGCATCACTGTTGTTCCTGCAGACTTCACCGGTGAATTGGCAAAATCTGGTGCTTACGAAATGAGCATCAAAGGCGACGGTATTGCGATTAAAGCGTTTGACCAAGCAGGTGCTTTCTACGCAGTACAATCTATCTTTGGCCTGGTAGATAGCCAAAATGCTGATTCTCTACCACAACTGTCTATTAAAGATGCGCCGCGTTTTGATTACCGTGGTGTGATGGTGGACGTGGCTCGTAACTTCCACTCTAAAGACGCGATTCTTGCAACGCTTGACCAAATGGCCGCGTACAAGATGAACAAACTACACCTTCACCTAACGGATGATGAAGGCTGGCGTTTAGAAATCCCGGGTCTGCCTGAGCTGACTGAAGTGGGTGCTAACCGTTGTTTCGATTTGGAAGAGAAAAGCTGTTTACTGCCTCAGCTTGGCTCAGGTGCAACGACAGACAACTTTGGTTCTGGCTTCTTCAGCAAAGCAGACTACGTGGACATCTTGAAGTACGCGAAAGCGCGTAACATCGAAGTGATTCCTGAAATCGATATGCCAGCACACGCTCGTGCAGCAGTGGTATCAATGGAAGCACGTTACGACCGTCTAATGGAAGAAGGTAAAGAAGCAGAAGCGAACGAGTACCGCCTGATGGATCCTCAAGATACATCGAACGTAACGACGGTTCAGTTCTACAATAAGCAAAGCTTCATCAACCCATGTATGGAATCTTCAACTCGCTTTGTTGATAAAGTGATTTCAGAAGTAGCAGCAATGCACCAAGAAGCGGGCACGCCGCTAACAACATGGCACTTTGGTGGTGACGAAGCGAAGAACATCAAGCTAGGCGCTGGTCTGCAAGACATCAACGCAGAAGACAAAGTAAGCTGGAAGGGTAACATTGATTTGTCTAAGCAAGACAAGCCATTCGCACAGTCACCACAATGTCAGACGCTAATTGCAGACGGTACGGTAAGCGATTTTGCTCATCTACCAAGCCACTTTGCAGAAGAAGTGTCGAAGATGGTGGCAGAGAAAGGCATTCCAAACTTCCAAGCTTGGCAAGATGGCCTTAAGTACAGTGAAGGTGAGAAAGCGTTCGCAACAGAAAACACACGTGTTAATTTCTGGGACGTTCTTTACTGGGGTGGCACATCATCAGTGTACGAATGGTCTAAGAAAGGTTACGACGTTATCGTTTCTAACCCAGACTACGTATACATGGACATGCCGTACGAAGTTGACCCGAAAGAGCGTGGTTACTACTGGGCGACGCGTGCAACAGATACTCGTAAGATGTTTGGTTTTGCACCAGAGAACATGCCTCAGAACGCAGAAACCTCTGTAGACCGCGATGGTAATGGCTTCACTGGTAAAGGTGAAATCAAAGCGAAACCTTTCTATGGTCTATCAGCACAGCTGTGGTCTGAGACAGTACGTAACGACGAGCAATACGAGTACATGGTATTCCCTCGCGTACTGGCAGCCGCTGAACGTGCATGGCACCGTGCTGATTGGGAAAACGACTACAAAGTGGGTGTTGAATACTCGCAAAACTCTAACCTAGTAAACAAAGCTGCGCTAAACCAAGACTACAACCGCTTTGCGAACGTACTTGGCCAACGCGAACTGGCTAAGCTAGAAAAAGCGGGTATCGACTACCGCCTACCTGTACCAGGCGCGAAAGTTGAAGAGGGTAAACTGGCAATGAACGTTCAGTTCCCGGGTGTGAAGCTTCAATACTCTCTAGACGGCAAGAACTGGCTAACTTACGCAGATAATGCTCGTCCAAATGTGAAAGGTGAAGTGTTTATCCGTTCTGTGTCAGCAACCGGTGAGAAAGCAAGTCGAGTGACCAGCGTGAAATAACTCGATTCTTGTAAGTTAATTTTTTGGCAAAGCCTCAACATCATGTTGGGGCTTTCTTTATTTTTTGAGGAAATTAAGCGTGATCGATGTCTAATTATTTTTCATTGATAAATAAGTTTTTGGTTGTAATGGTCAAGGTTATTGTGAACTTGATCGACTTAATCTGCTAAATATCAATAAATTATTTGTTTACGATCACACTTCTATTTTTTGAATAATTTTATAAAAATACGATAAGTGCCTGTATTTTCCATGTTTTTATCAGGGTTGTTGAGCTTCGGTTTGAACAAGATCACTTTTTAAAATGTTTTATTTTCCATCGCGAATTAATTAAAACAATATTGCGAACGCCAAGGAGGCACATTCCAAAGTTTGCGATAAAAGGGAAGAGATGCCCTCTAAAACTATCGCATAACGTGAATAAATAAAGGCAGTAATTATGAAAAACATTTTTGCACTGAGTGCTCTTTCTCTCGCTTTCGCTTCTAGCGCTTTTGCTGGTTCCTCTTACGTAACAGGTAATGTTCAATTCCACGATGATGGTCGAATTCATGGTTCGGACGTTACGTCTACACTGGAAGCTGGTCATACTTTTGATAACCAATTCGGCGGCTTTACGGTTTACACCGAATTTGATGGTATTCAGTTGGGTAAACTGGAAACAGAAAACGGTGGCGCAGGTAACACAACACCAGCAATCACTGTGGGTGGTGAGCAGTCATTTAATATTACCGATCATTTATGGGTTGCCGCGGGTTACCAACACCTATTCTCTGCTGGCGAGAACGTACAGTACCGTCCATTGGTTAAGATCGGTTACAACTTCGATAACGGCATCTCCTTAAGTAACCGTACTCGTGCGCACATTGATGCGACAGACGCAGATGCGGATACAGATTACCGCATGGACAACCGCATCGGTTACGTGATGAATGAGGATGTGACGCTAAGCTACAACAACGTCTACATGATTGAAGCGGAAACCATGGACCACGAGCTTCGTGCAACGTGGACTCGTAAAGGTGTTCAACCTTACTTTGAGTTCCGTAGTCAAGCACACGGTGCAGAAAACGCGAGTGGTGACAGCCTAGTGAATAACGCTTTTGTATTTGGTGCCTCTTACGGCTTCTAATTTTATATTTGTCTTAACTGTCCATTAAGAAAAAGCCCAGCGGTTTGTCTCGCTGGGCTTTGTTTTTATTTGCCGTTGCCTTCGTGGTGGCTATATTCGAACACTTGTCCTTTTTCGTTAAAGGCGTAAACGGTGTAGCTGTCTTTTTTGTCGCCATATTCCATACCAGGGGAGCCCATTGGCATGCCCGGTACTGATAGGCCTTTTGCGTTACGTGGTGGATTTTTCAAAAACGCTTTAATGTCTTCGGCTGGAATGTGACCTTCGAACAGATAGCCGTTGATCTCTGCCGTGTGGCAAGAGTAAAGCTGTTCGTTCTTGATGCCTAGCTCGCGTTTGATGGCGTTCATATCATCGTGCAATTTTTCTTCGACCGTAAAGCCGTTCTCTTCCATGTGTTTTGTCCACTCTCCACAACAGCCACAGTATGGCGATTTGTGGTTAATGACATCGGCTGCCAATACGTTGGCGGACACGGTCGCAAGCATTGCAAAGGTCAATAGTTTCAACTTCATAATACCCTCAAAAAGAAGTGGTTACTTTACTGAAAACAGTCGTAGTCGATTTGCATTACTAACGACAGTAATTGAAGACAGTGCCATTGCCGCTCCTGCGACAACAGGACTGAGCAAAAATCCAAACGCTGGGTAAAGCACACCTGCGGCAACTGGAATACCCAACGAGTTGTAAACAAAGGCACCAAATAGGTTTTGCTTCATGTTCTTAAGTGTAGCGCGAGAGAGTTCAATCGCATGTACTACCGCCATTGGTGACGTGTTCAGGATGGTCATTTGCGAACTTTCAATGGCGACATCACTGCCGCTACCCATGGCAATACCAAGGTTGGCTAAGGCGAGAGCAGGGGCGTCGTTAATGCCATCCCCCACCATTGCCACGACATGTCCTTGAGATTGAAGTTGCTCAATGTGCTGAGCTTTCTCATCTGGCATTACTTGGGCAATCACTTCATCAATACCAAGTTCTTGGCCGATAGCATTGGCAACGTGTTGGTTATCGCCCGTCAGCATTACCGTTTTGATACCTTGCGATTTTAATGCAGAGAGCGCTTGTTTCGCATCTGATTTGATCGGGTCGGCAATGGCGATCAGGCCGACTAACTCACCATCGAGCGCAACGGCAACCGGAGTCCATGCATTCTGAGCGCATTCGTCAATTGCATTCTGAAGAGCCTCTGTTGCAACGTTCTCTGCTTGCATAAATTGAAGCGAACCAATGAGCAGCGGTTTATCTTGATACGTCGCCAAAATGCCGCGTCCGCGAACGTTCTCAAACTTGTCTAATGAGACGTCTTTTGCGTCGTGTCGTTTGGCGTAATCACATACCGCTTTTGCCAGTGGGTGCTCAGACTGACGCTCTGCCGCATACGCTAAAGCCAATAGATCTTCTTGGCTGGTGGCGTGAGTAAACACTTTCTGAACGCTAGGTTTACCTTGGGTAAGCGTGCCAGTTTTGTCGAACACAACCGTGTCGACTTTGCTTGCCAATTGCAGGGCGTCGGCGTCTTTGATCAGAATGCCGAGCTCTGCGGCTTTACCCACTCCCACCGTGACAGAAAGTGGGGTTGCTAAGCCTAGAGCGCAAGGGCAGGCGATGATCAGGACGGTTGTGGTGACCACCAGCATATAACTCGCTTTTGGCTCTGGGCCAACGGCAAACCAAACGAGCGCGGCCAGTATTGCTATGCCAACAACGACAGGGACAAACACCGATGAAATCTGGTCTGCCAGTTTTGCGATGGCAGGCTTACTGCTTTGCGCTGTGCGCACCATGCGGATGATACGAGCCAGCATGGTATTTGCGCCAATGCCCGTTGCCTCAATGACTAATCCACCATCGGTATTTAATGTCCCGGCAGACACTTGAGCCTCTTGTGCTTTTAATACTGGTACTGGTTCACCAGTGAGCATCGACTCATCAATGTATGATTCACCTTGAATCACAACGCCATCAACAGGCACTTTCTCGCCTGGTTTGATACGCAGTTTCATGCCTAACGTGATTTGCTCAACCGCGATTTGTTGATCGCCTTGTTCCGTAATTACCGTAGCTTGCTGAGGTTGCAGGTTAATCAACGCTTGTAAGGAACGTGTTGTGTTTGCTTTGGCTTTTGCTTCTATATAGTGACCAAGAGAAATTAAGCCGATGATCATTGCACTCGCTTCAAAGTACACGTGGCGTGAAGCAAGAGGGAACCAGTCTGGGAAAATCACCACAAGCATCGAATAGAACCACGCTGCGCCAGTACCGAGCACGACTAACGTGTCCATGGTGGCGCGCTTGTGAGTAGCTGCTAACCAAGCGTTACTGAAGAAGTGTTTCCCCGCTGTGGCAAGAAGGAGTAAACATACGATACCGATCGCGCCCCAAGCTAATTGGTCGTTGGTGTTGCGAATCATCATATTGCCGCCAGCAACGCCCCAAATCATTAAAGGGGCACCGACGACAAGGCCAGCAATAGCATCCAGTTTAAAGCGTTTTTGTTGCTGACGTTGTTGCTGCGCTTGCTTTTCTTGCTGGGTTGCGGCGTCTTGTAGGATCTCTGCTTGGTAACCGGCTTGTTTTACCGATTCAACAATTGCGTTAAGGAGGTCATCAGAGTCTTGGCTTGCGAATATTAGTGCGCTTTGTTCTGCAAGGTTGACCTGTGCTTTCTCAACGCCTTCTACGTTAGTAAGTGCTTTCTCTACTGAAGAGACGCAACTCGCACACGTCATGCCTTGAATCAGCATTTGCAATTGAATACTCGCTGGTGGCACCTGCGTATCTTTAATATTGCTTTGCTTTTCTACCTGTTCGGTCTCTGGTGAGCTTTCGTTCTCTACTTCAACAGAATCAAGGTTGGCGGTATAGCCGAGTGTTGCTATTAAGTCGATCACTTGTTGCTCGGAGAGGAGGGTACGAATCTCTAAGTGCGTTGTTGAAGCCTCAAAAGAAATAACGTCTTGATTAGATTCTAATAAAGATGAAAGTTTTTTGACGCAACCGCCACAGCTTAAGCCTGAAAGGTTTAGCTCGTAGTGATTTCCTGCTTGGTAACCAAGAGATTCAATCGACGAGACGAGCTCTTTAAGAGAAGACTCGGTTTTGACCTCTACTTGCGTCGGGGACAAATTGAGGATCTCCACATCGTGATTCGCATGTAAAGCATTCTCAACTTTTCTCGCACAGCCCATGCAGTTGAGCCCTGATAAAGGTATAACTAACTGATACATAATCTGCACCTCAATAGTAGTGATGCTATGAGCTTAAACCTTCCTGCAAGGGTAAGGTCAATACCCATTTGCTACTCACAACAATTTCGTCAAAATCTCTCGAATCCCACAAGTGCACGGTCATTTTACTTGCGAGTGATCTCAAGGTTTTTTCTCTTTGAATATAAAGTTCCGTTAAAACACCTAAAAGATGAATGAAGTCGCTCACGTTTTTTAGATGCTCTCAATGTCAGTTCAGTGTCAAAACGTACTTTTAACGTTTTTTATTTTTTATATTTGATGCTAAGTAATTGTTTTTTATTGATTTATTTTATTTTTGATCTTCTCATTTTGAAGTCGCTCAGATTGCTGTAGGGAAAGTTTTTTAGTGCGAAAAAAGTTTGTCATATTTGCCCCGTCCAAACACTGTTTCAAGTTCCTGCCATGTCCTAGTTAGTGAATTTGAAAATGGAAAAAACTAAAAATATAGGGGTTTATAATGTCTTACCTAAAGAAAAGCCTACTTGCCACGGCAATTACCGGCATGATGTTCAGTGGTGCTGCATTTGCTGATGGTGCAAACAGTGACGCAGCAAAAGAGTTTCTAACCAAAGATTCATTTTCTTATGAAGTTTACGGAATCATCGCGATGCAGGCCGCGTACCGCGATTACGATTCTGGTAGCAAAGCAACGGACGATGATTTGGGTGGCATGCAGCTAAACAACGAATCTCGTATTGGTTTCCGTGGTAAAAAACAATTTGCTAACTTCGACCCTACTTTTATTTGGCAAATCGAAGGCGGTTATGTAGACCCTAGCTTTGGTGGCGAGGGCGCAGGTCTTGGTGAACGTGACACATTCGTCGGTTTTGAAAGTGCATCTTGGGGTCAAATTCGTCTGGGTCGCGTTTTGACACCTATGTACGAATTGGTTGACTGGCCAGCATCTAACCCTGGTCTCGGCGATGTATACGACTGGGGTGGTGCTATTGGTGGCGCCAAGTACCAAGACCGTCAATCAAACACTATCCGCTGGGACTCTCCAATGTTTGCTGACAAATTCTCCCTAGATATCGCAGCTGGTGCAGGTGATAAAGCAGGTCTAGGTGAAGGGGATGACTACTGGGGTGGTATCGCAGCACACTACAAAATTGGTCCTATCCAGTTAGATGCGGCATATGAAGGTAACCGTAATATCAAGATGGAAAGCCAAACGTGGGAAAACAACACGTACTTGGTAGGGGCACAAGGCTGGTTTGATAACGGGATCTCTTTCTTCGCGCAATACAAATACATGGAGGCGGACGCAAGCAATGGTGTGAGTGAAAAGCAAGATGCAATGTCTGCCGCTATCATGTACACCACGGGTGATTGGCAATACAAACTGGCTTACGCCGCTAACTTTGATCTCGAGCGTGATGGTAAGAAAATTAACGATACAGCGGACGATGTGTTATCAGCACAAGTTATGTATTTCGTAGACCCATCGGCAGTGCTGTACGTACGTGCTCGTACTCTAGACTTTGGCGACGGTGCGTCTCAATTAGATAAACCAACAGAAGCACGTTGGAAGTCTGCTGACTACGACGAGTTCTCTGTAGGTGTTGAATACTACTTCTAACTAAAGAAGCAGCTAAAAGGGCGGAAACGCCCTTTTTATCTTGATACTTATTCAAATAAGCCTTTGAAATGACTGGCCTGTAAGTTTTAGAGGCTTATCTAAATTGGTATAAAGTGAGAAACCATGATGAAAAAAACAACGACACTTCTCGGACTTTGCGCAATGCTTTCGGCGCCAGCTTTTGCTGCTCAACTCACTCTGCAATCTGAATTAGTTCCTCGCGTTCTCAACGGCGAGTTCGTCTACCCTGAGTGGATATCCAAGAACAACAGCATCGAGTTAAAGGATGGGGAAAACCAATTAGCGGTAACGGTTGGACAAATCGTATTTGAAGATGGAAAGCGCCGTAAATTCGATTCGCAGCCGCTGGTATTAGAGTTTGATGCAGAAAAAGACACCGAGCTTTCTCTGACTTATCAAACATTCCGTACTATTGAAGAGGCGAGAGCCTTCGAACTCGATCCTAAAGTGGTATTGAAAGACAAAAAAGGAAAAGAAGTGGCATTCTCTATGGTTCAACTTCGTAAAGGTGGTTTGCAAGGTTTTCGTGATTACGAACGAGAAGTTGCCGACTATAATAACGCAATGAATAAAGAATCGACTAAGGCAAGCATTGTGTCTTCTCCAGCGGAAACCAAAACAATCAAAGCATCGTTTAATGAATTGAGCCGTGAAGAGCAGCAAGAATTTATGCAATGGGCAATGCGTAACCTGAAGTAATTTCGTCTCGTGCTTTAACAGTAAATAGCAGGGCTGTGCCTTTTTGGTTCTGCCCTGTTTTTATTTCTGTTGTCAAACCGATTGTAGAATTGACTTACGGTGGTAAAATGTCGCCACTTTTATCCTTGACATTACAACGAGAGATCTCTCGTTGCTCATTACCCCTAAGGAACTCAAATGACGGTTAAAACTCGTTTTGCTCCTAGCCCAACTGGCTATCTACACGTTGGTGGTGCGCGTACTGCACTTTACTCTTGGCTATACGCTAAAAACCAAGGTGGTGAATTCGTTCTACGTATCGAAGATACAGACCTTGAGCGTAACTCTCAGGAAGCGGTTGATGCAATTCTTGAAGGCATGGAATGGCTAGGCTTGGAGTGGGATGAAGGTCCTTACTACCAAACTCAACGTTTTGACCGTTACAACGAAATGGTTGATAAGCTTCTTGCTGAAGACAAAGCTTACAAATGTTACGCGTCTAAAGAGCTGCTAGATGAAATCCGTGCAGAGCAAGAAGCAAATAAAGAAATGCCTCGCTACGATGCTAACCATCCAAAAATCAAAGCAGCAAACGAAGCGGCAAAAGATGGCGATCCATGTGTTATCCGTTTCCGTAACCCGAAAGAAGGCAGCGTAGTATTTGATGATCAAATCCGTGGTCGCATTGAAATCCGCAACGATCAAATGGATGACCTAATCATTCGTCGTACTGACGGTTCACCTACTTACAACTTCTGTGTAGTAGTGGATGACTGGGACATGGGTATCACTCACGTTGTTCGTGGCGAAGACCACATCAACAACACGCCTCGTCAAATCAACATCTACGAAGCACTAGGTGCGCCAGTACCAACATTTGCACACTGTGCAATGATCCTGGGTGATGACGGCGCGAAACTGTCTAAACGTCACGGCGCTGTATCAGTCATGCAATACCGCGATATGGGTTACCTGCCTGCAGCACTAAACAACTACCTAGTGCGCCTTGGTTGGTCTCATGGTGACCAAGAAATCTTCTCTCAAGAAGAGATGATCAATCTATTTAGCCTAAACGCAGTATCTAAGTCAGCGTCTGCTTTTAACACTGACAAACTGCAATGGTTGAACAACCACTACATCAAGAACTCAGATCCTGCGTACGTTGCTGAGCATCTACAATGGCATCTAGATCAACAAAAACTAGACGTAACGAATGGTCCTGCTATCACTGACGTGATCAAGCTAGTGGGTGAGCGTTGCAACACGCTAGTTGAGCTAGCTGAGCAAATCCGTTACTTCTATGAAGATTTCTCTGAGTTTGAAGCGGGCGCAGCGAAGAAACATCTACGTGGAGTGGCTAAAGAGCCTCTAGAACTTGCATTAGCGAAAGTGGAAGCACTAACTGAATGGACGACAGCGAACATCAAAGATGGCGTTATCGCAGCAGTATGTGAAGAGTTGGAAATCGGCATGGGCAAAATCGGTATGCCATTACGTGTTGCTGTAACAGGCGGGGGTCAGTCTCCTTCTGTCGATGCAGTAATGGAGCTGGTTGGAAAAGAGCGCTGTATTGCTCGCATTAAGATGGCGCTTGAGTTCATTGCTGAGCGTGAAGCAAACGCATAATTGCTTTGAACTGAACGTTCTTTTGAATAAATAGTCACAAAGCCGCGGTGAGCAACCGCGGCTTTTTTGTATCTTCAATTTAGATAACGAGAAACTTTCTCTCATATTGGTGAATGAAGAGATGGTTTCACCTGTAATTTACCTCAATATGGATAAGATTTTTTAATCCAAATATCGTTGGCATGAATAAAAAACGAGCGATTATATATCAAATATCTGATTGATTTTTATCCATGTTCCTTAAAGTTCCATTTTATTTGTCTCATTTTTAAGAAAAATCTTTGCTTTAGCTATGTTGTTCCAAAAATTAAAGCAAACGTTTGCGTCGTGGTTGCGTGGGGATTTTTTTGCTTAAGATCACATGTTGTCGAGATTTTTGATGACAATAAATTGACAGAATTGGGATTTTTCTCGCGATTTCTTAGCGTTATAGTTCATCCCGTCAGCGATACCGAGATGGCGATATGTATCACTGAACAGGAAATGTACGTAAGTTGCTTCCATAAAAAAAATGCATGTGCATAAAAAGAAGCTGACTAAGTATCTCACTCAAGGAATGAATAAAAAGAATTGAAATACAACGTCAGTCAGACGGCGCATTTCGGCATCTAACAAAAGAACTTCTTTAGAGGAATCAATAATGAAAAAATTAGCAGCGGTAATTTCAGCGTCTCTACTTATGGCTTCAGCAGCACAAGCAGAAGTATACGTTGGTGGTAAGATGGGTAAGTCATGGATGGAAGACGCGTGTGTAGCGGGCCAGGCTTGTGACAAAGACGATTCTACTCTTGGCGCTTTTGTTGGTTACGAAATGAATAAATACTTCGCAGTAGAAGCGGGTTTCGACAACATCGGTGATTTTAACCAAACTTCTTTCGGTGGCCACGTAGAAGCAATCACTCTTGCTCCTAAATTTAGCCTACCAATCACTGAAGACATCGCACTTTACGGTAAAGTGGGTGGCGCTTACGTAATGTTTGATGGCAAAGATGATTACTCTTACCTAGGCGCGGCTGGTCTTGAATTCAACCTAAGCCAAAACGTAACAGCTCGTGCGGAATACCAAACACTGACTGACATCAGCAACGATGTAACTCGTGCGACAGGTAACACTGCAACACTAGGTGTTTCTTTCAAATTCGGCGGCAACGATGAGCCAGTAATCGTAGAAGAGCCAGTTGTTGTTGAAGAAGTGGTTGTAGAAGAAGTGGTAGAAGAGCCAGTTGTAGTTACGAAAACATTCGAAACTCAAACAATTGGTACAGGTAGCTTCGATCTAAACAGCACAACTCTAAAACCAGAGAGCGCTGCAAAACTTGATAACCTAGTTGCTTTCCTAAACGAGCACCCACAAGCGAACGTTGAAGTTGTAGGTTACACAGATACGTCTGGTCCAGCAGCTTACAACCTAAAAGTTTCTGAAAAACGTGCTGAGTCTGTTGCTAACGCACTCGTTGAAAAAGGTATTGATTCATCACGTATCCAAGCTCGTGGCGAAGGTGAAAACAACCCAATCGCTTCAAACGACACTCGTGAAGGTCGTCAACAAAACCGTCGCGTAGAAGTCGTTGTTCCAGAATTTGAATACCAAGTTCAGCAATAAGCTCCTATTCGACCGTAGTATAGAAGACTGAAGCTGAAAGCCCCAAAGAGTTCGCTCTTTGGGGCTTTTTATTTCTCTTTAAAAACTGACTGAAATGTTCAAAGTGGCTAGGTATTACTTAAGATCAATGCTGTTTAAACGCCCCATGAATGTCAGGATCTCCAAGTTATCTTTATGTGCTTCTAACAACGCTTTTTTGGTTTGCATGTAGGCGGCAAGTTTGCCGTACTTACTAATAGAGCGAACCACCGTTTTATATTTATACTCACCGTCATCATTGAACTCTCGCCACTTGGCGATGTAACACGTATCTCGGTTGTCAGGGTTTTCAAGAGTAGGGTTAGGCTTGTGAACGATTTTAGGCTCAACGCTATGTGGAAGCCTGGTCATTAGGTAAGGGTCTTTCAAAAGACGTCGCCAGAATTTGCCCCACATTTGCCGGCCTAACTCGTTTCTCAGCTTAATGGCTTTTTGTAAGCCTTTCTTTTCTCCAATACGAACAAATCCTACCGAGCGGTGTAGTACCGTATCCTCGGGGGTATGGATATGTATCTTAAAGGCTGTCTTGCCTTTAGAAATAAAGCGGTGTCCAGTGTTAGTTATTAAATTGCTCTTAGACATAGTGCTAACTAATAATTTTATTAATAGCTAAAAGGGTAAGCAAAACTCATAGATAATTAAAGTAATAAAATACAAAACTGTAAATAGGGCTTGTTGAAATGATTTCAAGGGGAAGAAGTCAGATCAGTAGAAGACTTTATCCCGTAACCGAAACACCTGATCCGATCATATTGATTACTGGGAAGATTACCTAACACGATGTACTAGGGGGAGCAGTGCGAGGCTTGAAATTGAAGATACAAAAAAGCCTTAGCTCAAGTGGGAGCTAAGGCTATGATATGGCGCCCCCAGTAGGATTCGAACCTACGACCTGTCCCTTAGGAGGGGACTGCGCTATCCAGCTGTGCCATGGGGGCGTAATACCAATAGTTGCAGTTCATTGCACTGTTTTACTGAGTTCAAATCTAGCAATCTACCAGATCTGTATCAGCATCACGTTGAACGATTCGCTACGGTCATTGGTATAATCAAATAAGATGCGCTGCCTATGATATTCAAAAGTGAGCATATCTCAAGACTTAATGTTTGCTTTTATAGGATCTTGTTCATTACGTCGCCAATTTGAACGCTAGATGCTAAATTTGGCTGATCAATCGTCAGTTCCGCTTCGTGTTCGTATATGCGTGATACCGTTAATGTAATTTCGCTTTGCGAGACTTTGTTTCTTGGCAATCCATTTTGGTCGATAAACGACGCGGTGTGCCAAAGCTGTAATTTGTCTCCCTCTTTTACGCCGTGCATACGGCCGAGATCCATCGTTACGGTATTACCGAAGACTGCCACAACCTCTGGCAGTGTAATTTTGCAAGATAGCTCCGACTCCAGATCCAACATAATATTGCGACTAACGCGAAGCATCATCTCGCCATAGGTCGATGCCCAAAAACGTGCACTACGAGTGTCCACTTGACTCGTCTTAGCAAATGGCCAACGCGCGACCTCACGGTAGGCTTTGTTGAAGATTTCATGGCCAGTTTTACCATCAAATACTTTCATTTCTAACGCAAACTGACGATTGATGATGTCATCTTGCAATAGTTGAGATTCGACCGTTGCAGTGAGATCGGTGATGACCCCTCCAATGATGTATTGTGCGCCATTGTCTTGCGCGATCATTTGAGTGCGAGCAGGATAGTTGCTGCTTATTGAGTAGTCCGTTGTACCAACAGACACAAAGCTGCGTGAGGTTTGATCAAGTTGACGGTTCACTACGTGGCTAAAATCGTCACCAACTTGATAAATTTGTCCCATCACTGCTTGTTGTGGTGATGCGACCTCAATATTGCCGACCAGCATTGTCTTTTTGTATTGATCGGTGTGGCAACCCGTTGCCGATGGATAAATATCAACGCGGATTTTTACCTCGACTTTACCGCGACGTTTGCGTTCAGACTCGACCAAAATGTAACGGACTTCATGATTGGTAAACTGGTATTCGTTGCGGCTTTCTTCTAATAGCGGCATCAAGTTGCTAATACTGCCAATATCTGCGCCCGAAAAATTGACGGCTTTGAACAGCGCGTCTTCCAACGCATGGAGCCTTGCCGTCTCTTCTGAAGAAACGATGGTGGCAACGCCTGTGACTTCATACCAAGATGCCATTACCTTAAAAGGCACAAGCATCACTAAAGTGATTGAAAACAGACTGTTTAATATTTTTTTCATTGGTTACAACCGTTCGGGTATAAATATTGCTTTAACAAATTCAGTGAAGTTTGGTGGGTTTTTCTTCGTTAGACAAACAAAGAAAAGCAAAGACTGTTCCAATATTCATTTTCTTGGAAAGGAATTAATAAAGAACGGTATCACCTAAGATTATCTGGAGAATCAAACCATGAAAAAGTGGCTTGTCGCCGCATCGATGATGACGCTTCTGACATCGTGCGCGTACTCACCGATTTACAATGGTAAAGAACCGTACTCGGGAAGCCAGTTCATGCTGATGGATAGTCCGCGTCATACGATGGACTTTTTCATTGAGAGCATGACAGAAGACCTGATGGTTTCTAATGTGGCAGTATCAGCGCGGACACCGATTGCGATTACCTCGTTTGTTGATCTACAAAATATGGATGCAACAAACTGGTTAGGTAACTCGGTCTCTGAAGGTTTTATCCATCAGTTTCAGCGCCGAGGGTTTAAAGTGGTTGATTTCAAAACTACGGGCTCTATTCAAGTGACGCAGCAGGGCGATTTTGCTTTAAGTCGTGATTGGCAAGATTTAGCTCAAGAGCAGCAAATTCAGTATGTACTGACCGGAACAATGTTGCGCCAAGAGGGCGGAGTGCTTGTCAATGCACGCGTGGTTGGCATGCAAAGCCGTGTAGTTGTAGCGACAGCGCAAGGTTTCCTTCCGGCTGACCGTATTGGGCGTGACTTAGATACGTTAAATAGCATCCGCACACAAGATGGTGTGTTGATTCGTTCTGACCCTACCATTCGTCAGCCGTACACTGTGATTCTCCGTCCATAGGATAGAAGCATGAAGAAGTTATTATTTATTGTTGCCACACTGATATTGGTGGGGTGTCAGCCATTACAACAGATGCGTCAAGATGAAATCTTAGTGGCGGTGGGCTACGCCAGCGTCAGTGAGCAGACAGGCCGCACAGTAGAAGAAAAGCGTGTACGAGCAATGCGCGCATCAAAAATTGATGCTTATCGTGAGCTAGCAGAGCAAGTTTATGGCATGCGTGTTAGTGGACGAGCAGAGCTGCAAGACCAGCGTTTGGGTATTGAAAGCACCACTGGTGCCGTCGATGGTGTAATTCGTGGTGCAGAAGTTGTGCGTAGTTATCTTGTTGAAGACAGTTATGTGACTGAGCTGCGTCTGGATATCCGTAAGATGGATAAGCTACGTGATTATGGAGAAGTTCAGCAAGTGCCTGAGAAGCGTCAGCAAACTTTGTTTTAAACCATTTCACTAGACAGATAATCTTTTTGAGCGGCTGATTGGTAACAATGAGTCGCTTTTTTATATCTACGTGAGCGCGGGAATTGAGGGTAGGAGTGACGTTTAAGCTTTTATATTGGTGCCAAGCGTCGAGATGGTGTGGGTTTTTCCGCCCGCATTGTAGGTCATGCCAACTTTGCCATGAGTTCGCTGGAGCATGTTGTTGAGTTTATTGAAGCTCAGCTGTGCGCGACTAAGCGATTCGCCATTTACTTGGTTAACTTGTTGACAGTCGAGGACGATCGATTGGATTTGAGCAACAACCTGACTTAGGTGCTCATCTTCAGTAAGTTGATTGACGTGCGGGTGAGAGGCGATTCGCTGATCAGTTGTTCTGAGCTGATCAATGAGCGTCATCTTCTGTTTGGCAATGTTCTCAATCTCGGTAGAGACACGCGCCGTTATTGCTTGTGTTTCTTGGCGTAAAACAGCGGAAAGTGCCTTAGCATTTTCTAGCTGGAAATTAACGAGATCGACTAATGCTGCCATAAAATACTTACCTTCGGCCTAAGTCAGTTAGCTTTTGCCTTGCAATTCGTTTTCAAACTTAATCATGTTGTCAGCCAATTTTTCAGGATCGACTTTGTATGAACCGTTTGTGATAGCTTCTTTGATTGCTGCAACTTTGGCGCTGTCATATGCCGGAGAAGCTGCCATATCCTTCTGGAGTTTACTGACGGCTTTACTTTGCTGGCTGAGTGATACTGCGTCTTGTTGCGCTGGCGCCTTTTTTGATTCTGTCGTGCTGGTAGCATTGGAATCGTTACGTGCAGGTGCGCGACTTGTTGTCGTCATCATTTGCCCTGAACGTATATTATCTATACCTGCCATGTTTAACCTTTGCCTTGTATCGTAATACTGGTATCCAGACTATCGACCAGCGCAAAAATAACTTTAGTCATTTTTTGCATTTTTATTGATCAGTTTAAACACGCTACCAGTGGGTATTAAAAATTAACAGTGATTTCCGCAATGTCAGTCACTATGCCTTCTATTATACGTTGCGACTTATCATTTTTCACTCTTACTTGATCGCCAGCTGAACCATCCTGCAATGCTGTGCCTTGCGTTGTGATCGTCATGCCAGAATTCACCGCTTTGATAATGACCTTTTCATTTCGGCATACCACACAAACATCATTTCTCTCTACGACATCGCCTAAGCGAACATTACGCTTTAGCTTTGCCCCAACCACTTGATCGTAGCTAGAAAATCCATCTTTACGAAAGCGCTGTAGCTCGATCATGGAAGTGGTAACATCCGATGCGCTGACGATTTCTCCTCTCCCTAGTGTTCGTGTAGCGACGATCATTGGTACTGATACCGAGATCCTCACAGGGACATAGACTTTCCAGTCATCCGGTTGGCATTCCACTAACACATTGATGTTACTTCTCGTGCTGCTGGTGGAAGAGGCAGATGTATCTAACGGAACAGGGCAATCCGTTGCTTTTATTCTCGAGTCGATCTCTGCCGCATTAACAGATAGCTCGCCACCATCAGGCTGATCAACCGTAGCAAGAATATGTTGTTCTGCTGCTGTTTTTATTTGCTCGATCTGATTATCTGAAGCTGAATGAACAAAAAAGCTAAACATACTGAGCAAAATGCCGATAGACTTAGCGTACTTTGTAATTAGCGCTCTACATATTGTCATAGTCAATGGTGTCGAAGTGAAAGTGAAATACGCCATACTGTCTCCCTGGTATCGTGCTTGCCAGTGGTAGAGTATCATTTAAAAACAAAAAGTTTGAGATGGAGATGAGCATATGACGGGGATTCTTGACTCGGTGAATCAGCGTACGCAACTCGTCGGTCAGAACCGATTGGAATTATTGACCTTTCGACTGATGGGCCGACAGCGCTACGGCATTAACGTATTCAAAGTGAAAGAAGTACTACAGTGCCCTAAGCTGACTTCAATGCCAAATCTACACCCTCTGGTTAAAGGTATCGCTCATATCCGCGGCCATACCGTGTCCGTTATTGATTTGAGCCTGGCAATTGGTGGCCGCCCAACCACTGATTTAGATAAATGTTTTGTTGTTATTGCAGAATTTAACCGTACGATCCAAGCATTTTTGGTATCATCGGTTGAGCGTATTATCAATATGCATTGGGAAGCGATTTTGCCACCGCCAGACGGCGCAGGTAAAGCGCACTACTTGACTGCCGTTACAAACATTGACAATGAGCTGGTTGAAATCCTTGACGTTGAAAAAATCCTGGCAGAAATTGCGCCAGTTGATGAAACGATGGATTCCGCTATTGGCGAAGAAATCGCACAAGCAGAACAAGAAAAGCCTATTGTACGCCGCATACTGATTGCTGATGACTCGACGGTCGCGCGTAAACAGGTAGAGCGTGCGATTACATCCATCGGTTTTGAGGTCGTATCTGTCAAAGACGGCAAAGAAGCGTACAATAAGTTGATTGAAATGGCTCAAGAAGGCAATATCTACGATCAAATTTCGTTGGTTATTTCCGATATTGAAATGCCAGAAATGGACGGCTATACCTTAACGGCTGAAATTCGCAGACATGCCGATTTGAAAGACCTTTATGTTATCCTCCATTCTTCATTAAGTGGTGTATTCAACCAAGCTATGGTTGAGCGTGTAGGTGCCAACACCTTCATTGCGAAATTTAACCCAGATGAGTTGGGTAACGCGGTTAAATCTGCATTAACACAATAAAAGAGACATTAATGACTGCTATTACAATCAGTGATCAAGAGTATCGTGACTTTAGCCGTTTTCTAGAATCGCAATGTGGCATCGTGTTAGGTGATAGCAAGCAATACCTCGTGCGTAGCCGACTGAGTCCTTTAGTGACGAAGTTTAAGCTCGCATCGTTATCAGATTTGCTACGTGATGTTGTTACAGGGCGTAATCGAGAATTACGAGTCGCCGCTGTGGATGCGATGACGACTAACGAAACCTTGTGGTTTCGAGATACTTATCCGTTCACGGTTTTAGCTGACAAATTATTGCCAGAAGTAGCGGCAAGCAAGCGCCCAATTAAGATCTGGTCTGCTGCCAGTTCATCGGGCCAAGAACCGTATTCTATTGCAATGACGATCCTGGAAACGCAACAGCGCAAGCCGGGCTTGTTACCAAACGTGTCCATTACAGCCACAGATATTTCGGCAAGTATGCTCGAGATGTGTCGTGCAGGGGTGTACGACAACTTGGCTTTGGGTCGCGGGCTTTCACCAGAACGTCGTCGCACCTTCTTTGAAAATGCGGACGGTGGTCGCATGAAAGTCAAAGATAACGTCAAGCGTTTGGTGAACTTTCGTCCACAAAACCTGATGGACAGTTACGCACTGATGGGTAAGTTCGACATCATTTTCTGTCGTAACGTATTGATTTACTTTTCTCCAGAAATGAAATCTAAAGTGCTTAACCAAATGGCGAGCAGTTTAAACCCTGGTGGTTACTTGCTGTTAGGGGCATCAGAGTCGCTAACTGGTCTGACTGATAAATTTGAAATGGTGCGCTGTAATCCGGGCATCATTTACAAGCTTAAATAGCGGTATCTCTTCATTGATAGAAAAGCCTGACTTCGTGTCAGGCTTTTTTGTTTGTTACCTTTCTGCGCCGAGCGCTTCATGTATCACTCAATTAGTTGAAGCGCGTTTTTGCCTTGTGCCCTCAACACGGTGTATCTTTATTAAGTGAGCAAAGTGATACGACATGACATTCCAGTTACTTTGGCTCACTTATTGCTATTTCAATTCACGGTAACCACTAGGTTGGTGTAATGCTTTAGGTTTTGGCATGCTAATTGCTTTTTGGTTATCAATCACGGTCAGTTCTTAATTGTAGAGGCAAACATGGCTATATCTTTTGACAATGCACTAGGCATCCACCAGCACACGGTGGGCGTACGTGAGCGCAATGCAGAGGTGATTTCCACCAACATCGCACAAGCAAACACGCCTGGTTACAAAGCAAGAGGTTTAGACTTTGCGAAGGAATTGCAAGCGGCAACATCTGGGGCAAGCATTGGTCTTAGTCGCACAGATGGTCGGCATATTCCTGCCACTACAACGTTGGTTGGGGACAAGTTATATCGTCTTCCTACGCAACCAGATACGGGAGATGGCAACACGGTAGACTTGGATTTAGAGCGTAACTTGTTTATGCAAAACCAAATCAGACACCAAGCATCACTCGACTTTCTAGGCAGCAAATTCAAGAACTTAACCAAAGCAATCAAAGGGGAATAATTTAGATGAGCTTATTTAACGTTTTCAATGTGACAGGTTCCGCAATGAGCGCTGAATCCGTTCGTCTGAATACTACCTCAAGCAACTTGGCGAACGCCGACAGTGTCAGCAGCTCTGCGAAAGACACTTACAAAGCGCGTCATGCCGTGTTTGGTGCAGAGTTAAGTAACGCCATGCGTGGCGGTGATACGGTGCCAGTGAAAGTGATGGGTATTGTAGAAAGTGATAAACCGCTGAGTGCGGAGTACAACCCAGACCATCCCCTTGCAAACGAAGAAGGCTACATTTACAAGCCTAACGTCAATGTAATGGAAGAAATGGCAAACATGATCTCAGCTTCTCGTGCATACCAAACTAATGTACAGGTCGCTGATTCTAGTAAACAAATGCTGCTGCGTACGCTGCAGATGGGTCAATAAGGATAAGGGGGTAGCGTATGGCCGGAATTAACAACGTTGGTCAAAGCGGCTTGTCCTATATCGACCAGCTTAAAAGTCTACAAGAGAGTAACAAGAAAGCGGAAGAGAGCACGGGTAAGCAGGACCTAAAACAGGAAGACTTCTTATCATTGCTCACGAAGCAACTGTCTCAGCAAGACCCTTTTAAGCCGGTAAGTAATGACCAGATGATTGCGCAAATGGCTTCATTTGCGACCGTTGATGGCATTGGCAAGATGAACACTCAGTTTGAGAGTTTGAATTCGTCAATGACATCAAATCAAGCGTTACAAGCTTCCTCTTTGGTAGGGCGTGACGTATTGGTCCCAGGAGCAGCAGGTGTGAAGCAGGACGACGCACCAATGGCGGCAATGGTTAAGCTTTCACAATCTATCGATAATCTGTTTGTTCGTGTAGAGGATGAAGCTGGCCAACTGGTTCGTACCTTTGAGGTAGGGGCGAAACCAGCCGGCGACACGCGTGTGCTTTGGGACGGTAAAGATGAAAGCGGAAATCCACTGCCAGCTGGCAAATACAAAGTGAAAGCGTCTGGCTTAGTTGAGGGGGAGTCGCAAGAGTTCCCAGTATCGACGTATGCCAACGTAAACAGCGTATTGCTTGGCAAAGGTGACGGAAACGTATTACTCAATCTGGCTGGTTTTGAATCGCCAGTTCGACTTGCAGAAGTATTGGAAGTCGGCAAAGCGTAGTCATAGCTCGCTAGATTAGGAGATTTTGGAATGTCATATGTATCTTTAAGCGGTTTGTCCGCCGCCCAACTGGATTTGAATACCACCAGTAACAACATTGCGAACGCCAACACTTACGGCTTTAAAGAGTCCCGTGCTGAGTTTGCTGATGTCTACTCTAACTCTTTATTTACTAACGCAAAAACCACACCGGGTGGTGGTGCGCAAGCAAGCCAAGTGGCACAGCAGTTCCATGAAGGCTCTAGCATTTACACCAACAACCCAATGGATTTGCGTGTTTCGGGGACAGGTTTTTTCGCTGTAGCGAAAGAGCGTCTAACTCCACAACAGAATGAACTGACACGTAATGGTGCATTTCACTTAAATAAAGAAAACTACATGGTGACCGCGAACGACGAGTTCTTATTAGGTTACCAAGTGGACCCAAGCTCTGGTGAGGTTTCTTCATACGAGCCACAACCCATCAATATTCCTGCTGAATTTGGTAAGCCAAAACAAACAGCAAACATTGAAGTGGGTGTGAACTTGCCAGCGAACGGCGATTTGAAAGATCCAACACAGTTTGATTTTTCAGACCCAGATACATACAACCGTTCAACCTCTTCGACAATTTATGACTCGATGGGTCAGTCTTACAAGCTAACGACGTATTACTTGAAAGATCAGACTCAGCCAAATACATGGAACACTTACTACACCGTGACAGATAAAGAAGGTGAAAAGCCTTTAAATGTTGCGGCTGGTGATGCGCAAACGCCAACAGGTCATGTGGGGCATACCATGAAGTTCAACAACGATGGTACGTTGGCGAGCTTGAACAATGGTCAGCCAATCACTTCTGTGGCTCTGGGCGATCCGGCGACGAACACGACACCAGTCGATATGAATGGTGCCGATCCCGCGCAGACGCTTAACTTCGGCTTAGGCTCAGCAACACAGTTTGCGGCTCCGTTCGAACTGACTAAGTTTGACGAAGACGGTGCAACGACGGGCTTCCTAACCAAAGTTGACTTCGATGAAAACGGCAGCGTATTGGGAACTTACTCAAACGGTGAAAACGTTACATTGGGTCGTGTTGCTCTCGTACGTGTTCCGAACGAGCAAGGTCTGGATAAGAAAGGCGGCACTCAATGGGATTCAACGCAGTTCTCTGGTGACAAGATCTGGGGTGAATCAAATAAAGGCTCTTTCGGCACCATCAATAACGGTATGCTGGAACAGTCAAACATTGATATGACGCAGGAGTTGGTGGACCTGATCTCTGCTCAGCGTAACTTCCAAGCAAACTCACGTTCGCTAGAAGTACACAACCAACTACAACAGAATATCTTACAGATCCGCTAGAGCACTAGCTGGGTCATTCGATACTCTGCTTGAGTAAGTAATGGCGTGTGGTTGCTTCTTAGTAATTACCGCTTTGTTCACTTTCATCATGACATTCATCTGATGCTTAGCCTGAATACACCTCACTCAGGCTAAGCATGCTTTGATCTACGATTTGCCGCTGTTGCCGCCGTATGGATCAAAACCTTGCCTCTCGTTACAGTTTTCTGCCCCTATTGACCTCTTTTAATTGTTGATTGTTAATTCAAAGTATTGATTGATAAGCCTATTTTTGTTTTGGCATAACTATTGCTTTTACTCCGTGTACAGAGAGATTTTTTGGAGTAATTTATGGATCGCGCACTGTTTCTCGCAATGAGTGGCGCCAAGCAAAATATGCAGGCACTACAATTGCGCGCTAATAACTTGGCTAACGTAAGCACGACCGGATTTCGGGCTGATTTAGCACAGGCTCGCTCAATGCAGGCTTATGGTGAAGGCCATCCTTCACGTGTGTTCAGCATGACAGAGCGTCCAGGGCATAACTTTGCTCAAGGTAGCGTGATTACAACAGGGCGTGATCTGGATGTGACGATTGAAGGCAGCGGTTGGATATCGGTACTCGATCACACAGGGAAAGAAGGGTTGACCCGTAACGGCAACTTAAAAGTCGATCAAAATGGCATGCTTACCAACGCAAGTGGTCATTTGGTGCTGGGTGAAAACGATGCGCCGATTACTTTGCCTATTCCTCTCTCCAAAATTGAAATCGGTCGGGATGGCACCATCTCTGTACTTCCTCAAGGTGCCCCGGCAGAAGAATTCCAAGCGGTTGATCGCATTAAGCTCGTTAAGCCTAATGACCAAAGCTTGTTTAAAGACACCAATGGCTTATTTCGCCATAAAACTCCAAACCAACCTTACGAAGCAGACGCGACTGTTAGTCTCCAGACGGGAGCGATAGAAGGCAGTAACGTGAATGCCGTAGGTGAAATGACCGCATTGATTGACTTACAACGTCAGTTTGAAATGCAAGTCAAGATGATGAGCACAGCTGAAGAAATGGATAAATCTTCAGATTCACTGCTTCGTATGAGTTAACAGAGTTAGAGGTTCACTATGCATCCAGCACTATGGGTAAGTAAAACAGGTCTAGACGCCCAACAAACCAACATTGCCACGATTTCGAACAACTTGGCGAACGCCTCTACTGTCGGCTACAAAAAGAGCCGTGCAGTATTCGAAGATTTGTTCTATCAGAACATCAACCAGCCTGGCGGCCAGTCATCTCAGAACACGGAACTGCCAAGTGGCTTGATGTTAGGTGCGGGTTCTAAAGTGGTTGCGACGCAAAAAGTGCACACGCACGGCAATGCACAGACAACGACCAACGCACTGGACATGATGGTGGAAGGCGACGGTTTTTTCCAAGTGACATTGCCGGACGGCAACATCGGTTATACCCGTAACGGTCAGTTCACGCTAAATGGTGAAGGCACGTTAGTCACGTCGGGTTCTGGCTACCCTGTAGAGCCTGAAATTGTGATTCCAGAAGATGCGATTTCTATTACTGTTGGTACGGATGGTGAAGTGTCGGTTCGCGTCCGAGGTCAGCAAGACAACCAAGTCGTTGGTCAGCTAACCATTACAGATTTTGTTAACCCGGGTGGCCTAGAGCCAATTGGTCAGAACCTTTACTTACCAACGGGTGCCAGTGGCGATCCACAAGAGGGTGTTCCTGGTTTGGACGGTTTGGGGGAAATTCGTCAATCCATGCTGGAAGCGTCCAACGTGAATGTAACAGAAGAGTTGGTCAACATGATCGAAGCCCAGCGCGTTTACGAAATGAACTCAAAAGTGATCTCGTCAGTCGATAAAATGATGAGCTTCGTTAACCAGCAATTGTAACGATTAAGAGCAAGATTTGAGGAGCTCACGATGAAACGTATTTGCCTACTCGCTTTGATTGCTACGATGTCGGGCTGTGCCATGTTGGAACCGATTGAAACGGATGAAGTGACACAAGCAACCACTGTGGTCGACGCAGTAGAAGGCGATAAATCGAAAGAAGAGAGCAGCGGTATTGTAGATACTTTACGTGGTAGAAGTGATCCGGTTGCTGGCGACCCTGCTTGGGCTCCAATTCATCCGAAAAACAAGCCTGAGCATTACGCTGCTGCAACAGGTTCGTTGTTTAGCGCCGAGCACATTACCGATCTATACGACGATTCTAAACCACGTGGTATTGGCGACATTATTACCGTAACACTGGATGAGACAACCAGTGCGACGAAAAGCGCAAATGCCGATTTATCGAAAACCAATGAAGCGCAAATGGACCCGCTTCAAGTGGGCGGAGAAGAGCTGAAAATTGGCGGAAAATATAATTTCTCTTATGACTTAAACAACTCCAACTCATTTGCAGGTGACTCTTCTGCAAAGCAGAGCAATAGCATCAGTGGTTACATCACTGTTGAGGTGATCGAAGTACTGGCAAACGGCAACCTCGTGATCCGCGGTGAGAAGTGGATGACGCTAAATACGGGTGATGAGTACATACGTTTAAGTGGCACTATTCGTCCGGATGATATTAATTTCGACAACACCATTGCATCAAATCGCGTTTCTAACGCAAGAATTCAATACTCAGGGACTGGTTTGCAACAAGATATGCAAGAGCCAGGCTTCTTGGCACGATTCTTTAATGTAGCGCTATAACACGCCGTGCTGACGGCAATTTGACTGCAAGAGATAAGTAAGCATGAAAAAACTCCTTTTAGTACTGATGAGCGTTGCTCTGTTTTCTACCGTAGCCCAAGCCGCACGTATCAAAGACGTCGCGCAAGTGGCAGGTGTACGAAGCAACCAACTCGTGGGTTATGGTTTGGTTTCAGGCTTACCTGGTACGGGTGAAGCGAACCCGTTTACAGAGCAAAGTTTCGCCGCCATGCTGCAAAACTTCGGCATTCAGATGCCGCCAGGCACAAAGCCAAAAATTAAAAACGTTGCCGCAGTCATGGTTACGGCAGAATTGCCGCCTTTCTCTAAACCGGGTCAGCAAGTGGACGTGACTGTCTCTTCCATCGGAAGTGCTAAAAGTTTGCGTGGTGGCACCTTGCTGCAAACGTTCCTCAAAGGTCTCGACGGTCAAGTTTACGCGGTTGCTCAAGGTAACTTAGTAGTGAGCGGCTTCAGTGCTGAAGGCGCTGACGGTTCTAAAATCGTAGGTAACAATCCAACCGTTGGTCTTATCTCTAGTGGTGCGACAGTAGAGCGAGAAATTCCAAACCCATTTGGTCGTGGTGATTACATCACGTTCAACTTGCTTGAGTCAGACTTCACAACGGCTCAACGTATGGCGGATGCTGTAAACAACTTCCTCGGCCCACAAATGGCGAGCGCTGTTGACGCGACATCTGTGCGCGTGCGTGCTCCTCGTGACGTCAGCCAGCGTGTTGCGTTCTTATCGGCAATCGAAAACCTAGAGTTTGACCCAGCAGATGGTGCAGCCAAAATCATCGTTAACTCTCGCACGGGCACCATCGTAGTTGGTAAGCATGTGCGTCTTAAACCAGCAGCAGTAACGCACGGCGGCATGACGGTTGCGATCAAAGAAAACCTGAATGTTAGCCAACCTAACGGCTTTTCTGGTGGGCAAACCGTAGTCGTACCAGACTCGGATATCGAAGTCAGCGAAGAGCAAGGCAAAATGTTTAAGTTCGAACCAGGCTTAACGTTGGATGATTTGGTCCGTGCCGTGAACCAAGTCGGGGCTGCGCCTTCGGACTTGATGGCAATTTTACAAGCATTGAAGCAAGCTGGTGCCATTGAAGGCCAGTTGATCATCATTTAATGGTTAGGAGGTAGGTATAATGAACAATCCTAACGACATTGGTTTTATCCATGACATCAGTTCTCTGGACACTCTGCGTCAAAAAGCAGTGAAAGAGGGAAAAGATGGCGAGCAAGAAGCATTGCATGCGGCTGCTCGTCAGTTCGAATCGATCTTCACCTCCATGATGTTGAAATCCATGCGTGAAGCCAATGAGGGCTTTGAGTCCAACATGATGAACAGCCAAAACGAGAAGTTCTACCGACAAATGTTGGATGAACAGATGGCGAGTGAATTGAGTTCGTCTGGTTCAATGGGACTGGCCGATATGATTGTTAAGCAATTAACGGCTGGGCAAGGGAACGACAAAAAAGAAACGGCTATGCGTGATGCGGCAAACAATGCTGCGGAATATCGTCGTGTTGACCCGAAAAAAGCGCGCGAGATTGAACAGCGCTTGATTGAATCTGGTCAACTATCTCGACCAAGCAATGAACCCACTCGATTCGATTCACCAGAATCCTTTGTTAACTCGATGAAGCCATACGCGGAGAAAGCTGCGAAAGCCCTAGGAGTCGAGCCATCTCTGCTACTTGCGCAAGCCGCTTTGGAAACGGGGTGGGGACAAAAGGTCGTGAAGAACGCGCGTGGCAGCAGCAACAACTTATTTAATATCAAAGCAGATCGAAGCTGGCAGGGTGACAAAGTGACGACTCAAACTTTAGAGTTCCACGATAACACGCCAGTGAGAGAGACGGCAGCGTTTCGCTCCTACTCAAGTTACGAAGACAGCTTTAATGACTTTGTACGATTTTTGAATGACAACCCACGTTACGAGACAGCATTGCAGAAACGCGGGAATTCAGAGTTGTTTATTCGCGGTATCCACAGTGCGGGTTACGCGACCGATCCGAATTACGCAGATAAAGTCCTGCAGGTGAAGGATAAAATCGAAAGTATGTAATGTCTCTGCGACAATTTATGACGTTCTCGAAGGCTTGCCATAGTGCAAGCCTTCACTTTATCTGAACATCTACGCCTTTCTATCACTTGGCACATCTTTTGCTTTTAATGTGTCTAGGTGATCGGTTTTGCCGATTTATATTTCGTTTTCGGGGGCATGTATGGCGTCAGATCTTCTGAATGTAGGTACTCAAAGTGTGCTTACTGCTCAGAGACAATTAAACACCACTGGTCATAACATTTCTAATGTTAATACAGAGGGTTATAGCCGTCAGTCTGTTATCCAAGGCACGAATGATCCGCGCATGTTTGGTGGTTCTACCTACGGCATGGGTGTGCATGTGGAAAATGTTCGCCGCTCGTGGGATCAGTTTGCCGTGAATGAACTGAACCTGTCGTCGACCAACAATGCCAACAAAACGGATACCCAAGACAATCTTGATATGCTCTCTAGTATGTTGAGCTCTGTGGCATCGAAGAAAATTCCTGAGAACCTGAATGAGTGGTTCGATGCGGTAAAAACCATGGCAGATACCCCGAACGATTTAGGGGCACGAAAAGTGGTATTGGAAAAGGCGAAAATCTTCTCTGATACATTAAATGATTTCCACGAAACCGTGCGACTGCAATCTGATGTCACCAATAAAAAATTGGATATGGGCATTGAGCGCGTTAACCAACTTGCGTTGGAAATTCGCGATATTCATCGACTGATGATGCGTACTCCCGGTCCACATAATGACCTGATGGATCAGCATGAAAAGCTGGTTACTGAGCTGTCAGAGTACACCAAAGTTACCGTAACCCCACGCAAAAATGCGGAAGGGTTTAATGTTCATATCGGCAATGGACACACTCTTGTTTCTGGCACGGAAGCAAGCCAGCTCAAAATGATCGATGGCTATCCGGATGTTCATCAAAGACGATTAGCAATGGTGGAAGGGAATGGCATTAAAGCGATCAAGTCTGATGATATGGATGGCAAAATCGGCGCTTTACTTGAAATGCGCGACAAACACATCCCACAACTGCAAGATGAAATGGGCCGTTTAGCGACGGGCTTTTCCTACAAAATTAATCAGCTGCAATCTCAAGGTCTGGATCTCAACGGCAAGATAGGTAAAGACGTATTTACCGACGTGAACTCTGAGCTGGTGGCAAAATCTCGAGTTTTTGCTGCGCCTGACTCACAAGCTGATGTTGCGGTTTACATCGAGGACATTTCCGCGATCAAAGGTGGTGAATATTCGCTGCGTTTTGATGGCGACCAATACAGCGTGACAACACCGAAAGGTGAGCAAATGTCGTTGAACATCGACCGTTCGGATTCGTCGTTTGTTCTGGATGGTATGAAAGTGCAAATTGGTGAAGGCCTTGGCGCCGGTGAGCGCGTATTGCTCCGCCCAACGAGAAGTGGTGCAGCCATCATAAAGATGGAAACCAATGACGCAAAAGCTATTGCCGCACAAAGTTATGAAGCCTCAACCACTTTTGCCCAAGGTAACGCCAAGTTTAAAATTCGTGAGGCGGGGGATGTTAAAGAGTTTGAGGTTACCGTACAACCAGCCGACGAGAAGCATGATAAGCCGTGGTTAAAGATCACGGATAACAAGGGTAATTTACTATCGGACAAATACTCATACCCGTTAGATAAAGATAACCCGATGATTGAAATCTCAGTGCCGAAAAGCCATCCGCTGTATAAAAACGGCGATGCAACCGTGTTTGAGTTGAGCGAAGGCGCACTGATGAATGATAAATTCACCGCAAACTTGGTGCCTTCTGAAGGTGGTAACGGCAACTTGAGAAAAATGCAGAAGATCCAAACAGACAAGATGATGGATGGAAAATCCAGTACCTTGATCGATGTTTATCATAACCTCAATACTGAAGTTGGACTGAAATCTTCTACAGCAAACCGTTTAGCCTCCGTCGCTCGTTTAGAGCATGAAGCGGCGCAAGAGCGCGTTGCTTCTATTTCTGGCGTTAACCTCGATGAAGAAGCGGCCAACATGATGAAGTTTCAACAAGCGTACATGGCTTCATCACGTGTGATGCAAGCGGCGAATGATACCTTCAATACCATTTTACAACTGAGGTAAGGAGAAGAGATAAGTGCTAACCCGAATTTCTAGTTTCCATAACTATCAGTCCGTACAAAATGATCTGCGTCGTCAAGAGAATAAGGTTCACCACAACCAAGAGCAACTTGCTTCAGGGAAAAAGTTACTGAAACCTAGTGACGACCCCCTCGCTGCGCATTACATCCAAAACATTAGTCAGCAACAAGAACAGCTACAACAATATCTTAGCTCGATAGTGTTGGTGCGTAATCGTCTAGAAAACCACGAAGTTAATATCGCCAATGCGGAGAATTTTGCCGACGAGTCGAAGCGCTTAACGATGGAGATGATTAACGGTGCCTTTTCTGCTGAAGACCGACAAGCAAAGAAGCGTGAGTTAGAAGAGATTGCGAACAACTTCCTTAACTTAGTGAACTCGCAAGATGAATCTGGTAACTACGTGTTTGCGGGTACTAAGCCAAAAAGCCAACCATTCTATCGCGATAAAGACGGTAGTGTTCAATACGCTGGGGACGATTATCAGCGCAAAATGAAAGTCTCTAGCATGCTCGAGATGCCAATGAACGATCCTGGCAGCAAGCTGTTTATGGAGATACCAAACCCATTTGGCGATTATCAGCCGAATTACGATCTACAAAACGGCTCTGAGCTGTTGCTAAACAAAGCCACTAACGTTGATACGAAGGATGATGCGGCGTATCGCGTGACATTTGTCGATATGAATAACGGCAAATTTGGTTACCAATTAGAGCGTAACGGCAAAGTAGTGGATGCCGATGAGTTTTCTCCAGAGAAAGGGATTGAATACAAAGGCCTGAAAGTGCACGTAAAAGGCCAAATTACGCCTGGTGACAGCATTGAGATCGAAAAGCGGGCAGAGTTCAGCATTTTCGATACCTTCAAGGATGCAATGGCATGGTCAGACAAATCGGTTTCGGATACGTCGGCGACCGCCAAATTGCACCAAATGACAGAAGAATTCCACGCTGCTTTTATCCATTTGAATAAAGCGCGTACAGATGCCGGTGCTCGATTGAGTACGCTGGATATCCAAGAGCAAAATCATGAAGACTTTAATTTGTCTCTGGCAAAAGCGAAGAGCAACTTTGAGGACTTGGATTACTCCAAAGCCGTGATCGAGTTCAGTGAAAACTCGCGAGCGTTACAGGCATCGCAACAAGCATTCGGTAAGACCAAAGATCTAACGTTGTTTAACTACATCTAGTATGACACTCATACACATTGTCTGATTTTGATGCCTTATGTGCAAAGCCTTAAGCGCGATAAGTCGACGTAACCTGGGAGTCTGAGATGTCATGCGGCACGATTTTACCCAAAGCGGCAATGATGCGGGAGGCAAGTCGGGCGGCAACAGGGCAGCGTTCAATACACTTGGGGTGAGGTGAGTCTTACAAACCGGAAATAGCTTAATGATAAAGCTAACTTATTGTTTATTTGATTCTTTTAAAAGTAGTTAAATAATTTACGTAAGTTGGCACACAAATTGTATTGAAAATATCAGAACAGATTTAGAGATTCTAAACCCTGCGTTTAAGGCAGATTTAGCAAGTAACTTTTACGGTCAGTGCTTATCCAAATGAGAGTAAAGCTGGCCGCTTCGCAAAAGCTTGCGAACTCAACAGGAGAGCAAAATGGCTGTAACAGTTAGTACTAACGTCTCCGCGATGACCGCGCAGCGTTACCTAAACAAAGCGACTGATGAATTAAACACGTCGATGGAGCGCTTATCTTCAGGACATAAGATTAACAGTGCAAAAGATGATGCGGCAGGTCTACAGATCTCTAACCGCTTAACTGCACAGTCTCGTGGCCTAGATGTCGCAATGCGTAACGCGAACGATGGTATCTCGATTGCACAAACCGCTGAAGGTGCGATGAATGAGGCAACCTCTGTCATGCAACGAATGCGTGACCTTGCGATTCAATCATCGAACGGTACTAACTCTCCAGCTGAGCGTCAGGCGATCAACGAAGAGTCAATGGCATTGATTGACGAGCTAAACCGTATTGCAGAAACCACTTCATTTGGTGGTCGTCGTCTATTGAACGGCTCATTCGGTGAAGCGGCATTCCAGATTGGTGCGAGCTCAGGTGAAGCCATGATCATGGGACTCACCAGCATTCGTGCGGACGATACTCGCATGGGCGGTGTGACCTTCTTATCTGAGAACGGTAAAGATAAAAACTGGAGCGTTGACCCAGCTAAATCTGACTTGAAGATCACGCTACCAGGTATGGGTGAAGACGAAGACGGCAATGTTGATGATCTAGAAATCAACATTAATGCCAAAGTGGGCGACGACATCGAAGAGCTTGCCACTTACATTAATGGTCAGTCTGATATGATTAATGCGTCTGTAAGTGAAGATGGCAAGTTGCAAGTTTTTGTCGCGCATCCAAACGTTCAGGGTGAGATTTCTATTTCTGGTGGATTAGCATCTGAGCTTGGCCTGAATGATGAACCTATCAGAACGTCAGTACAAGATATTGATATGACCACGGTACAAGGTTCTCAAAACGCGATTTCTGTGCTGGATTCGGCACTGAAATACGTAGACTCGCAACGTGCAGACTTAGGTGCGAAGCAAAACCGTTTGAGTCACAGCATCAACAACTTGGCGAATATCCAAGAAAACGTTGACGCCTCGAACAGCCGAATTAAAGATACAGATTTTGCGAAAGAAACCACGCAAATGACCAAAGCACAAATTTTGCAACAGGCAGGTACATCGATTCTTGCTCAAGCGAAACAGTTGCCAAACTCTGCAATGTCACTATTGCAGTAGTTTACTTAGCCTGTACTCATACATTCAGACGTGGATGGGAATGCAGGCTTTTGGCAAGCAACTTTACAATAGAATGAGCGGCTCTCTCATCTCTCACCTGCCAATCATTTTCAATGTAAAGTTGCACTCGGTATGCCGGAAATGTGTTCATTTCTCTTGATCTCCACATAGGCTCTGGCGACCAACCTAGCCCCAGTTCTCTCAAAGGAAAAGGGGCTTTTTCTTTTCTAATTTTCACGTCTATCGTCTGCGAACTTATCTTCAATTGTTTCCTTTTGCTGGTTTTCTATACAATTTATCCCTCTCGGCTCGATTTGTGGAAACTTGAGCACTTTTTCTTACTTTTCTTCAATTTTATTAGCTAAATCTCGCAATGTTATTTTTTTAAACTTTTTTCTAAAGCTTCTGAATTTGGTGTCGTTAATAGAGGTAACTTTGAGAGAACTACTTGGTTTTCCGAGACGTCGGAAACCGCTACACCGGAAAATCAATTGGAGAAATCACCATGGCAGTGAATGTAAACACTAACGTATCAGCGATGACCGCTCAGCGTTACCTAAACAACGCAAACTCAGCTCAACAAACTTCTATGGAGCGTTTGTCTTCGGGTTTCAAAATCAACAGTGCAAAAGATGACGCTGCGGGTCTGCAAATCTCGAACCGTTTGAACGTACAAAGCCGTGGTTTGGATGTAGCGGTTCGCAACGCGAACGACGGTATCTCGATTGCACAAACTGCTGAAGGTGCAATGAATGAGACCACTAACATTCTTCAACGTATGCGTGACTTGTCTCTGCAATCAGCAAACGGTTCAAACTCGAAAGCAGAACGTGTTGCGATTCAAGAAGAAGTGACCGCACTCAACGACGAACTAAACCGCATCGCAGAAACAACCTCTTTCGGTGGTAACAAGCTGCTAAACGGTACCCACGGCGCGAAATCGTTCCAAATCGGTGCGGATAACGGCGAAGCGGTAATGCTTGAGCTAAAAGACATGCGCTCAGACAACAAAATGATGGGCGGTGTAAGCTACCAAGCAGAAAGCGGTAAAGGTAAAGATTGGAACGTTGCCCAAGGCAAGAATGACCTAAAAATCAACCTAACGGACAGCTACGGCCAAGAGCAAGAAATCAACATCAGCGCAAAAGCGGGTGACGATATCGAAGAGCTTGCGACTTACATTAACGGCCAAACTGACCTAGTGAAAGCATCAGTAGACCAAGATGGTAAACTGCAAATCTTCGCTGGCAACAACAAAGTTGAGGGCGAGGTCGAGTTTTCAGGCGGTCTATCTGGTGAACTAGGTCTGGGCGAAGGCAAAAAAGTAACGGTAGATACTATCGACGTAACCTCAGTTGGTGGCGCACAAGAATCTGTTGCTATCATCGATGCGGCACTGAAATACGTAGATAGCCACCGCGCAGAGCTGGGTGCTTTCCAGAACCGTTTCAACCACGCAATCAGCAACTTGGACAACATTAACGAGAACGTGAATGCGTCGAAGAGCCGTATCAAAGATACAGATTTCGCGAAAGAAACGACGGCAATGACCAAATCACAAATTCTATCGCAAGCGTCAAGCTCAATTCTAGCGCAAGCGAAACAAGCGCCTAACTCAGCGCTAAGTCTGCTAGGTTAATCAATTTAACAAAGCAAGAAACCAAAGCCAGGCTCATCCCTGGCTTTTTGCTTATTGGCTATAACGATTCAGATGTGTCCTGACAGTATGTTCGATAAGGCATTCATATCGATTAGATGATCTCTTTAAATTCCAATGTTTCTGCGATGGTGGCGCAGAGACACCTGAGTCAAGCAACTGCGCAAAATGTTGAGTCACAACGCAACCTAACTTCGGGGTTTCGAATCAACTCGGCGAGCGATGATGCGGCAGGTTTACAGATATCGAATACTCTCCATGTACAAACGAGAGGGCTTGATGTCGCCTTAAGAAATGCGCACGACGCTTTTTCTGTTGCTCAAACAGCGGAGGGAGCATTGCACGAAAGCAGTGACATATTGCAACGCTTACGCTCTCTGGGGCTTCAAGCAGCAAACGGCAGTTATGACTCAAGTGATCGGCAAAGTATTCAATATGAGGTCGTAGCGCTGCAAGATGAGCTTGATCGTGTCGCGATCACGACAACATTTGCGGATAAAAACCTGTTTGATGGATCTTACGGTTCACAAAGTTTCCATATTGGCGCGAACGCTAATTCAATCTCTTTGACGTTACGTAACATGCGTAGCCATATCCCAGAGATGGGAGGGCAGCATTATGTTGGTGATGCGGTCGATAAAGATTGGCGAGTCACTAAAGATAACCAAACCCTAAAAGTCGAATACCAAGACAGTAAAGGGCAAACCCAAACGGAATCCATTGGACTCAAATTGGGTGACCGTATAGAACAGGTCGCCACTTACATCAATGCTCAACAATCGATAGTGAATGCTTCAGTAACGGAAAACAACGAACTGCAATTCTTCGCTTCTACGATGAAGGCGCCAGAGGGTGTGGTTCTCGATGGGAGTTTAGCGGATGAGCTTGATGTGAGCGCTGGTCAATTAGTCACAATGGATGACATCGATATGTCGACGGCAGGTAAGGCGCAGCTTTCAATTGGGGTGATTGATGCAGCAATTAAGTATGTTGATTCGCACCGGAGTGAAATTGGCAGCTTTCAGAACCGTGTAAACGGCTCGATGGATAACTTAAATACTGTGAATCGGAGTGTTACAGAATCCAAGAGTCGAATAAGAGATACAGACTTCGCAAGAGAATCTACGGAAATGGTGCGTTCTCAAGTGCTCCAAGATGCGACAACTGCATTACTCGCTCAAGCGAAGCAAAGGCCGAGCTCAGCACTAGGCTTGCTCAGTTGAACGTGTTTCAGCGATGCACATCGCTCAGAAAAAAGTCAGATAATAAAAAACGCTGCCAATGGCAGCGTTTTTTTCGTGTTCGATTAAGTAAAAATTACTTAGTTACACGTAGAACTGGAGTTTCACCAACAGTTACAGAACCAGAAAGCTTGTTTAGCTCTTTGATTTCGTCCATGTTAGAGATAACAACTGGAGTTAGCGTTGACTTCGCTTTCTCTTCTAGAAGAGCTAGATCGAATTCAATTACAGTGTCGCCAGCTTTAACAGTTTGACCTTCTTCAGCGATACGCGTGAAGCCTTCGCCTTTTAGTTCAACTGTGTCGATACCGAAGTGAACGAAAAGCTCAACACCGTCGTCAGACTCGATAGAGAACGCGTGGTTAGTTTCGAAGATCTTACCGATAGTACCGTTTACAGGAGCTACCATTTTGTTGCCTGCTGGCTTGATAGCAATACCGTCACCAACGATTTTCTCAGCGAAAACAACATCTGGCACGTCTTCGATGTTTACAATCTCACCAGAAAGTGGCGCGATGATTTCGATAGCACCAGCGTCAGCGCTGTCATCAGATACAAGCTTCTTAAGTTTGTCAAACAGACCCATTGTGTCATGCTCCTAAGGTTTGGTTTTATTCTGTCGAATTATAGTATACCAATATAGCTCATTAGACGACTTTTTTCGCCGTCTAATGGCCATTAAGTATTGAATTACTTGGTACTACCGATTACTGAGCTTTCTCAGCAATAAACTTTTCTACCACGGCTTCGATTTCTTCTGCTGTCGGTAGAGAAAGGGCTTCTTCAGCCATTGCTTTCACTTCTGCGAAGTTAGAGTTACGAACTACTTTCTTCACTTTAGGGATAGAGATACCGCTCATTGAGAACTCGTCCAGACCCATACCTAGAAGTAGAAGTGTTGCACGCTCGTCACCTGCAAGTTCACCACACATACCAGTCCATTTACCTTCTGCGTGAGAAGCGTCGATAACTTGCTTGATCACAGTAAGTACAGCAGGTGATAGTGGGTTGTATAGGTGAGAAATCATCTCGTTACCACGGTCAACCGCTAGCGTGTACTGAGTTAGGTCGTTTGTACCGATAGAGAAGAAAGACACTTCCTTCGCTAAGTGGTGTGCGATCGCAGCAGCAGCAGGAGTTTCAACCATAACACCGATTTCGATGTTTTCGTCGAACGCGTGGCCTTCAGCGCGTAGCTCTTCTTTGTACTCTTCGATCGCTTTCTTAAGCTCACGGATTTCTTCGACAGAGATGATCATTGGGAACATGATACGCAGTTTGCCGTGTGCAGAAGCACGTAGGATGCCACGTAGCTGATCACGAAGGATTTCACGACGATCTAGACTGATACGTACAGCGCGCCAGCCTAGGAATGGGTTCATCTCTTTTGGAAGATCCATGTATGGGAGATCTTTATCGCCGCCGATATCCATAGTACGGATGATCACAGCTTGACCGTTCATTGCTTCCGCAACTTCTTTGTACGCTTGGTACTGTTCTTCTTCAGTTGGTAGCGCAGTACGGTCCATAAATAGGAATTCAGTACGGTACAGACCAACACCTTCACCGCCGTTACGAAGGATACCGTCACAGTCTTTCACTGTACCGATGTTACCGCAAACTTCTACACGGTGACCGTCAGTCGTTTCTGCGTGTAGGTCTTTCAGTTTCGCTAGCTCTTCTTTTTCAGCTAGGAATGCTGCTTTAACCGCTTTCGCTTCTTCTAGCTCAGCTTCTGATGGGTTAACAACAATCTTGTTGTTCATTGCGTCAAGAATCAGCATGTCGCCATTCTTAACTTTCTTCGTGATGTCGTTAGTACCAACGATAGCTGGAAGCTCAAGTGAGCGAGCCATGATTGAAGTGTGAGATGTACGACCGCCGATATCACAAGCAAAACCAAGCACGTAGTCTAGGTTGATTTGTGCAGTTTCAGATGGCGTTAGGTCGTAAGCAACAAGAATTACTTCTTCGTTGATATCGCTAAGCGAAACAATGTTGATGCCTAGTGCGTTCTTAACAAAACGAGAACCGATATCGCGGATGTCAGTTGCACGCTCTTTTAAGTATTCGTCGTCTAGAGACTCAAGAGCACATGCTTGCTCTTCGATCACTGAGTGGATAGCGTGATCAGCAGTCATCTTGTCGTTTTTGATAAGTGCTAGGATTTCCTCTTCTAGCTCTTCGTCTTCAAGAAGCATGATGTGACCTTCAAAGATCGCTTCTTTTTCTTCGCCAAACGTTTCAAGCGCTTTTTGCTTGATAGTTTCTAGCTGAGCTGCAGATTTGTTACGAGCGTCAAAGAAACGCTGAACTTCAGCTTCTACTTGATCGTCAGAAATAGTGTTTGTGTTTAGGACAATTTCATCTTCTTGAAGTAGTAGTGCTTTACCGATTGCAATACCAGGAGATGCTAGGATGCCTGAAATCATAGCCTTACCTTAAGTTTGGTCAACTTTATAAAACGGGAGAATAATGGGTGCGCTAACGAATAGTTTTAGCTTAGTTTTGAGCCTATTTCCAACGAAGCCATTTTGCTTTCACAAAATGGCTTCTGGAGTAGGAGACCGGATTAGTGTAGTTGGTCCATTAGAGCAACTAGGTGGTCAACTGCTTGCTGAGCTTGTGGGCCTTCAGCAGAAATAGTAACTTGAGTACCTTTTACTAGGCCTAGTGTTTGTAGTTTGAACAGGCTCTTAGCGCTAGCGCTTTTACCGTTAGAAGTCACAGTGATGTCTGCGTCGAATGCTTTCGCTTCTTTAACAAACTGTGCAGCTGGACGAGTGTGAAGGCCGTTTTCTGCTGTGATTTCTACTTGCTTCTCGTACATGTGATATACCCCAATAAATGTATTTTTTTGTTAGTTTGTGACCAGATTTTAGCTTAACTGCTTTACATCTTGTGCGCTAGCACGGGAAGAGTTCAAAGCGCGTCAGTTCTGATACTAGTCAAAAGTTTGGTAACTACGCAACTGTTTGCGTGCGTAATCACTTTGAAACCTTTTTGTGTTCTGCTTCTTTATTTTGAAGCTAGAAATAAAACACCCTGATATTACCAAAGGTAGGGCAGGGATCAACAAAAAAGCCCCTAAACGGGGCTTTTTTAAACTAAAAATTGATTTGAACACATATTATTGTTGGTTCTCTTTTTCGGTAAAGATACCTGCAAAGAGTGCTGTACTTAGGTAACGCTCACCGGAACTTGGCAAGACAGTTACAATTGTTTTTCCTTCAAATTCAGGTAGTTCCGCAAGTCGGTTCGCTGCAACAACCGCTGCGCCAGATGAGATACCAGCTAGGATACCTTCCTCTTCCATTAGGCGACGAGCCATCTCAATCGCTTCTTCTGAGGTAACTTGCTCAACACGGTCAATAATGTCTAAATCGAGGTTACCAGGGATGAAACCAGCACCGATACCTTGAATTTTGTGTGGGGCAGGTTGGATTTCTTCGCCAGCAAGTGCTTGTGCAATAACCGGAGACTCTGCTGGCTCAACTGCAACAGAAGTGATGGCTTTGCCTTTTTCACCTTTGATGTAACGGCTTGTACCTGTGATAGTACCGCCCGTACCAACACCAGCAACGAATACGTCGATTTCACCGTCTGTCGCTTCCCAAATCTCAGGGCCCGTAGTCTTTTCGTGGATTTCTGGGTTCGCTGGGTTGTCAAATTGTTGAAGAAGTAGGTACTTCTCAGGGTTGCTTGCTACGATTTCTTCTGCTTTAGCAATCGCCCCTTTCATGCCTTTCGCCGCTTCAGTCAGCTCAAGGTTCGCGCCTAGTGCTTTTAGTAGCTTACGGCGTTCTAGGCTCATTGATTCAGGCATGGTCAATGTTAGCTTGTAACCGCGAGCAGCCGCTACGAATGCTAGAGCAACACCTGTGTTACCACTGGTAGGTTCTACAAGCTCTACACCTGGCTTAAGAAGGCCCGCTTTCTCTGCTTCCCAAATCATGTTTGCACCGATACGGCACTTAACACTGAAGCTAGGGTTACGCGCTTCAATTTTCGCGAGAACTTTGCCTTTACTTACTTTGTTTAGACGAACGAGAGGTGTATTACCAATAGTAAGAGAGTTATCTTCGTAGATTTTGCTCATAGTGATGTTCCTTCATTACACGTTGTGTGAATATGGATAGAAGAATATGCGGTATGAAAAAAAGGGAAAAGGATTAAAAAGTTATATCTTATTAGGTTGGCCCAGAACTTGATAAAAGAAAAGGGAAAAGCTGGCGCTGATCCCTTTCCTTAATCTCTAATCGACTATCGTTGGTGCTTAAACTCCGCGACCCACATAGCGGTTGCACCACATATTGCTACAGGCATGACAATGAGGTTCAAAATTGGGATCGTCGTAAATACAGACACCAATACCCCAAAGCCATAGGCCTTACCTTGCTTTTGTTTCAATTTGTAACGCATGTCGTTAAATGGGATTTTGTGGTTATCAAACGGGTAGTCACAATATTGAATCGC
Organism: Vibrio sp. 2CM40D; assembly: GCF_023161825.1. Taxonomy (NCBI): domain Bacteria; kingdom Pseudomonadati; phylum Pseudomonadota; class Gammaproteobacteria; order Vibrionales; family Vibrionaceae; genus Vibrio; species Vibrio sp. 2CM40D. The sequence goes on along the minus strand of NZ_JALNTL010000008.1, from coordinate 160,757 downwards.
GAGCATCCAGGCGGTAAAGATAAACCATAAAAATGGGCCTACTGTTTGTCCAAGGGCAGGGATGAGCAATAACAGGAATAGGCCTATTGCTTTAGGTAAAATGTAAAGGAGCTTTCTCCACTCACGAGCTAAAACGCGAGGAACATCTTTCAGGACGGCAGTGAAACCATCATCATTTACTTTTTGTCCCGTTAAGTACTCTTCCACTTTTTCAGCCAAGAGGCCATTGAATGGCGCGGCGATAAAGTTCGCGAGCGTGCTGAAAAAATAGGAGAAGGTAGCGAGTATCGTTAGAGCGAGTAAAGGCCAAAGAATGTAAGTTAACCAGGATAAAAACTCAGGCAGCTGCCCAATCCAGCCTTCTATCCATATATTAAGGTTTGAAAATAGATAGAAGATGGCACCACCTACAAGCAAGATATTTGCAAGTAGAGGTAAGATGACAAAGCGCCTGATTTTAGGGGCTAGTGCCAATTGTATCCCGTATAGAAAATAACCGAACCCGGTTCTCTGCTGATTGTTTTTCTTCATGTCTATTTTGGCTTCGTGTAAATGAAAACTCATTGTACCTGTGAGGACTTTTCTTTCAAAGCCCTGACAAATGACGTCTTGTTAAGTGGAATCGTGGCAAGAATCACAACAAAAAACGGAACTTCTTGCATTAAGTTGTTCTAAATCTACATATAGTTTTGGTAAAGTAAACGTATCATTCAGATTTATTGCACTTGGGTTGCTGCTCAAGGAACTGCGAGTAGTAAAAACAAGTATATTGAGAGTAAATAATGCAGGAATTGCGATTCGTACTCATTGTTGTTGGCGCATTAGCCATCGCGGCATTACTGTTTCATGGTTTATGGAGCAGTAAAAAAGAAGGCAAAGCAAAGTTTGGTAACAAGCCACTTGGTAAGCTGGATGTTGACCAAGAAGACAAAAATGATCTTGTTGAGAAAGAACGAGACTTCGCTCCCGCTCCTGAAGATGACTTTGAGATCATTCGCAAAGATCGCAAAGAACCAGATTTTGGGATGGCGAGTTCTTTCGACAACAAGTTTGAATCTGACCCGTTATTCGGTGGTCCATCTGAAGTCAAACAGACGCAGCAGGAGCCGGATGACATCCCTTCATTTGTTGCAGAAAAAGATAAAGAAGAGGACGTTGAGCCTGTTGTTCAAGCAACAGTAGCTGAAGAGCCATTCCAGCCTGCTGTGGAAGAAGAAGTTATTCCCGCCGCGTTTGATATTACGGAGAAAGAACAGCAAGTCGAAACGGTTAGTGAGCCTGTCGTTGCAGAGCCTAAGGAAGAGCCAAAGCCAGAACCTGAAATGCAAGTGATTGTATTGAATGTGCACTGTGCTGGTGAAGAGCCATTTGTTGGTACTGCTTTATTTGAAAGTATGCAACAAAACGGTCTAATTTATGGCGAGATGGATATTTTCCATCGTCATGTCGACTTGTCCGGTAACGGCAAAGTGCTGTTTAGCGTCGCTAATATGATGCACCCTGGTACGTTTGAACATGCTGATCCTGCTGAGTTTACAACGAAGGGTATTTCATTCTTCATGACATTGCCTTGTTATGGCGAGGCTGAACAGAACTTCAACTTAATGCTCCGAACTGCGCAGCAAATTGCTGATGACTTAGGTGGTAACGTACTTGATGACCAGCGCAACTTAATGACGCCAGATCGTTTAGCATCTTATCGACGTCAAATAGTTGAGTTTAATGCCGCTAACGCATAATCTTAACAGCAAATAATAATAGGGCTCCGGATGGAGCCCTTTTTCTTGGATTTCCCAACCTCACCGATTGAAAATACACGGGGCTTTACTATGTCTGAATCAGTACTTCAGCGACTAGAAGAACTAAAAGAGTCGTTGCATTACCACGCTGTGCGTTACTACGTGGAAGATAACCCAGAGATCCCTGATGCCGAGTACGACCGTTTAATGCGAGAGTTACTGGATATTGAAGCTGAGAACCCTGACTTAATAACCGTAGACTCGCCAAGCCAACGTGTCGGTGGGCAACCTCTCTCTGCGTTTAGCCAAGTGACACATGAAGTACCGATGCTTTCGCTTGATAACGCGTTTGATGATAGTGAACTCGATAGTTTCCACAAGCGCGCACAAGAGCGCGTGGGCAGCCAGAGTGTGAAAGAATACTGTTGTGAGCCTAAATTGGATGGACTCGCCGTAAGTTTGTTATATGAGAATGGCGTTTTAGTTCAGGCGGCCACTCGAGGCGATGGTACTACGGGTGAAAACATCACAGAGAATGTGCGTACGATTAAAGCTATTCCTTTAAAACTCAGAGGTAATGACTGGCCAAATCGTCTTGAAGTTCGTGGTGAAGTCTTTATGCCGAAAGCTGGGTTTGAAAAGCTCAATGAATTAGCAAGGAAGAAAGGCGAGAAAATCTTTGTTAATCCACGTAACGCTGCGGCAGGTAGCTTACGACAATTGGATTCACGTATTACGGCTTCTCGTCCGCTTAGCTTCTATGCATACAGTGTAGGCGTGGTGCAAGGTGCAGAATTGGCAGCAAGTCATTACGAACGCTTTTTGCAAATCAAATCTTGGGGACTGCCAATGTGTCCGGAAACTAAGCGAGTTGAAAGCTTGGCGGATGTAAAAGCTTACTACCAAGATATATTGCAGCGTCGTGATGCCCTCCCTTATGAGATCGATGGTGTCGTTATTAAAATTGACGATATTGCCGTGCAAGAGCGTCTGGGTTTTGTTGCTCGCGCTCCACGTTGGGCGATTGCCTACAAATTTCCAGCTCAGGAAGAAATGACGACACTGAATGAAGTGGAGTTCCAAGTCGGTCGCACTGGTGCGATTACACCTGTTGCTAAACTAGAGCCTGTATTTGTTGGTGGGGTAACGGTAAGTAATGCGACGCTTCATAACGCAGATGAGATAGAACGTCTGCAAGTCAAGATTGGTGATCACGTTGTGATCCGCCGTGCTGGCGATGTTATTCCGCAAGTCGTTTCTGTCATCAAAGAGCGCCGACCAGAAACAGCTCGAGATATTGTTTTCCCAACTCAGTGTCCTGTTTGTGGTTCGCATGTTGAGCGGATCGAAGGAGAAGCGGTAACACGTTGTATGGGGGGCTTAGTTTGCCAAGCCCAACGCAAACAAGCGCTAAAACACTTTGTTTCTCGTAAAGCGTTAGACGTTGACGGTTTAGGCGATAAAGTGATCGAGCAGCTTGTTGATCGTGAGATGGTGAAAACTCCTGCTGACTTATTTAAGTTATCAGCGGGGATTTTAACCGTACTAGATCGCATGGGGCCAAAGTCTGCGCAGAATATTGTGAATGCGTTAGAAAAATCCAAAGAAACAACTTTACCTCGGTTTTTGTATTCACTGGGGATCCGTGAAGTTGGCGAGGCAACCGCAGCAAACTTAGCAATGCACTTTAAAACGTTGGGAGCGATCCAAAATGCTACCGAAGAGCAGTTGATTGAAGTGCAAGACATCGGTGCTGTGGTTGCTCAACATATTACGACTTTCTTTAGTGAAGAACAGAACCAAGCGGTGGTTAAAGATTTGCTTGAACAAGGAATTCATTGGCCAGAGATTAATACTACTGAGCAGGTGGGGGAATTACCATTAGAAGGTAAAACAGTAGTATTAACGGGAACACTTTCTCAAATGGGGCGTACAGAAGCCAAAGAAGCCCTCCAAGCACTGGGGGCTAAAGTGACGGGTAGTGTTTCTAAGAAAACCGATATTTTGTTTGCTGGTGAAAATGCAGGTTCGAAGCTCGCAAAGGCACAAGAACTGGGTATCGAAATTAAAACAGAACAAGACTTACTCGAATTGATGAATTAAGTCTTCTCAAAAAAGCTAAAAAATAACTAAAAGCCCCGTATGGTAAGCATGCGGGGCTTTTTCTTGTTCATAATTAAGTGTTTTTTTATTGAGTAATTGATGCCTTTGTTCTTTTCAGTGATCAAGATCGAACCTTGGGTTATTGGTTTTTTTGGCTTTTTTAGTCTGCGAGTGACTTCAAGTTGATACTTTCAGGCTAAATTTAAATGTTTGATTTTAAATGATATTTTGTTGATTTGTGTTGGTGTTGTTAAAAATAAGATCTGGATCAATAAGTTATATGGAACTTTGGAGTGGCTCATATTTTTTTAGAAAAAAAATAAGTTCCATTTGGATGTTTTTAGCTGCGAAGTTAGTCTTAATCACGTGGATACACGGTGTGTATGCAGGAACTAAAAAAAGCCAAATTAGAAATAATGAGGTTTGATCAGGAATTTACTTCTCTCCTTCGGCGGCCAACTAAAGGTGAGATAGAAAAATACAGCTATATCCATTTTTAGGAGTTTTTCCATGGACAAATTTTTTAAGGTTTCAGCGTTAACCGCAGCAATGTTTGGTGTTGTTGCTGTCGCTCCAGCTACAGCGTCTACTGAAAGTGCAGCAGGTGGCGAGTACGTAGAGAAAGTGAACGAATTTATGCAAGACTCAAGTCTGAATGCATTATTCATAGTTGATACTCGTTCACGAACTCGTACAACAGGTAAGCCCGGCGGTGAAAATGGTGACCGTTGGAGTCGTCTAAACTACTCTTCTTACAACGCAATTTTAGACTTCACTTCTGGCTACCACGATGGTTGGGTGGGCGCAGATGTTGCGGCTTACTACTCTGGCGATCTTTACAACGATAGTCTTTACAATTCAAACGAAGGCTACCTATGTAACGAAATCTCAACTTGTAACAACCTAGACTGGGGTGCAGGTGATGGTCAGCAGCTTAAAGTTTACAAAGCAGCGCTGAAATTCAAAGCAAACGAAAACTTTAATGCTCGTTTCGGTATGTTACAGGCTGGTGGTAACGGTACAATCGGTAACGTTTGGAGCTTTGTACCTGGTACTTACCGTGGTTTCGAACTAAACGCTAAACTTGGTGATTTCAACCTAAGCTACTTTGGCGCAGACCAATTTACAGCACCTTGGCTGCTTCACGAAGATGATTACGCACCAGCGCTTTGGTCTGACACTTCATGGAGCTACCTACACTCTCTGGGCCTAAACGGTAACCTAACTGACAGCTTGTTTATGCAACTTGGTTTGGGTCAAGCTACTGGCGTTCAATATGCAAATGGTGTTGACTGGGGTGCAGGTCAAGTAACTAGCTACCACAACGAAACTGACAACACTTCTTACAAGGCTTACTTGAAGTACACTGTTAGTGACCGTACAACTCTAGCATTTGATTTCTACGGTGTTGACGATGATGTGAAATACGATGGTCTAGGTTTCCACACTGGTCTATCTTTGAATCAATCTTTCGGCAAGCTAGCTTGGATGTCTGAGTTGCGCTACACAGACACAGATAACCGTGCGGACTTCGTTCCTCGTACTATTCATACATATGGTATGAACAATGGTACTTGGTCTCAGTGGTGGGACGCGCTGTCTGACTGGAACAAAGCGGGTGAGCTAGCATGGTACAACCGTCTATCTTACAACCAAGGTAACGGCTGGAACTACTACCTAGGCTTTGGTTACGGTACTGGCGCTGACTCTGCAGCAAGCGGAGCATCAGGTGACTGGGATTACGAAAGCGAATACGCAGTTAACGCAACAGTATCTTACTCACTACAAAGTGGCGCGCTTAAAGGTTCTACCATTCGTTTACACGGTACAATCCTAGAACGTGATGAGTACGCAGGTGCTGGCGATGCGGATGAAACAGACTTACGTCTACAAGTTCTTATCCCTTACAGCTTCCACTAATACTTAATTAGATAATAAAAGGAGCCGCTAGGCTCCTTTTCTATTTCACTTCTCGGCCGTCGTATATTTTGCAATATAACGGTGGCAACATATGTACATTACCGTTTGGCAACTCACACTTTATCTCTGGGCCTAACGTACGACCACCGGATGCACCATTAGCATGAGTGGTTAACGGAATTATGGCAAAAGATATTACTAATAGACCAGATAAAAATCTCATAATAATCACCTTAATATAAACTTTAAATATCTACGTGCTTGTATAAACCGTGACTACGCAGAAAGGCAAGGTTGAATAGGGCTATTATATCAAACTAAGCTCTTACTTCTTTACTATTCCCATTCCCCACCTCTAAATCGACACATTTCACTTGGAATATTCGTAACGTCGCCACTTGGCATCTTACATTCGACTATAGGTCCCAAATTAGTTGTACCGCCGTTTCCGTTGTTGTAGGCAAAGGAAGAAAAAGAAAAAATACCGCACAACATTAGAAAGAGAAGCTTATTCATAGTACATCCTCTTACTTACCAAATAAAAAGCACTCAACTTAAATGCTTATGCGTTAAGTATGTATCCGAGGATAAAAAGATCAAAAAATAATTCAATAAAGTTTTATTTTTTAAAATAAATTTAGATCGATAATTTACCTAGATATATTTCTATCTTATTGATTGTCGTGTGTTGAATAATTAAATAATAGGAAATGGTAGGTAGGGTATTAATAATATTACTAATACTTATTTTTTTCTCGATTTTAATTAAGGTAATGAAATGAAAGCAGTTGTTTAGATTAAAGTAATGGAGCATGATTTGCCCCATTACTTTGGCATAAATTAATTAGAATCAGGCTCAATGATTAAAATAATACCTTCAACATCGGTGATTCTTACGCGGGTACCGGCTGGAAGTGCTTGATCCGATTGTGCGGACCATGTGGTATCGGCTACCTTGATGCGATTGAGCCCGACGGAAAAGTCTTCTTCAAGGATAAGAGTACGCCCAATTAACTGCTTGTACTTTTGGTTCAGATCTCTTTCTTGGTCTTCTTGCTTGTCTTTAGACCATTGTCGTCGCCACCAAAGCCAGGTGGTGATTAAGCTGAAGCTTGCAAAGCAAAGCCATTGCAATTGCCAGCTCATTGGCAAAACGGTCATGAGTGCTCCAACGATAAGTGCAGACATCCCGAGCCAGAGAAAATACCCTGCGGTACCAAGTAGCTCAACTGCTAAAAGAGCAAAGCCAAACGCTAGCCAATGCCAGAAAGAGATACCTTCCAACAAACTAAAAAAGTCCATAAATTATTCTTTATCTTGCTGTTTAAACATTTCTGCTATCCCTGCAACCGAGCCCATTAGTCCGGTTGCTTCTAATGGAAGCATAATGATTTTACCATTTTCGGCTTGACCAATGCTCTTGATCGCTTCGGTATAACCCTGTGCAATGAAGTAATTGACGGCTTGCATGTCACCTTTTGCAATGGCTTCGGAAACCATGTAAGTCGCTTTTGCTTCTGCTTGCGCGGCACGCTCACGTGCTTCTGCATGGAGAATAGCAGACTGCTTTTCGCCTTCAGCTTTTAATATCTCTGATTGTTTATGACCTTCGGCCTTTAATATCTCAGCTTGGCGAACCCCTTCTGCTTCAAGAATTTCCGCACGCTTATTACGCTCGGCTTTCATTTGCGCATTCATTGCAGCGGTCAGATCGGCTGGTGGCTGGACATCTTTAATCTCAATTCGTGTGACTTTTACGCCCCAAGGGTTTGTTGCTTGGTCAACAATCGCCAACAGCTTAGAGTTGATCATGTCGCGTTGGCTCAGCATTTCGTCCAGTTCCATTGAACCTAAAACGGTACGAATGTTCGTAAGGGTCAAGTTTCTAATAGCGTGTTCTAAGTCGTTGACTTCATAAGCCGCTTTTGCAGCATCGATCACTTGAACAAATCCGACAGCGTCAATAACCACGTTAGCGTTATCTTTTGAAATGACCTCTTGCGCAGGAATATCGAGAACGCGCTCCATCATGTTTACTTTTTGACCAACTTTATCAACGAATGGAATGATCAAGTTTAAACCCGGCTTTAATGTGTGGGTGTAGCGTCCGAAGCGTTCAACTGTCCAGTTGTTTCCTTGCGGAACCGTTTTAATGGCTGAAGATAAGATAACGACAGCAAGAACGACGAAAATACCGATGGTGATCAGTGAATCAATTGGCATGAGTTATTCCCTTAAGTGCATAATATTCGATCCATTTTTACCTATTTATAGACAATAGACAATTGAAGTTCTGAGACCTTTGAGAGGTTATTGGTTTTTTATATGACAAAGGCCGGAAACACCGGCCTTTGTCATTGCATGGTTTTACTCTCGCTATTTTGCGGGGTATTCAATCCAACTTGAACCATCAAGAGAAACATAATATTTCCCTTGTACTTCAATCACAGTAGAGCCTGAGTTCTGCGCGACAACTCGTGTTTCTGGTAGGTTCTCTGTCAATATTGAAGGGCTAAACGTCTTACTTTGATAAATGTTTTTATCCAGGATATTCGAAACGAGCTGCGACAATGCCAGATAGCTAGATGGCTCGCTTACGTGTTCGGTGTCGCCCTGACGCTGAATTCCTTCTCCGAAGATTTTAATTCCTACCGGTGTATGAATGATTGTCGGTGCAGGAATTTCTCGCATACCCGAAATTTGCATGCGGTCTCCTCGCATTCCACCACCATGTTCTGGTACCAAAGCGACAACGATGTTGCGTTTTGAGGACTCTAAGGTTTTAAAGAACGCGTGGAGATCATCAAGCAAATTCTTAAGGCGCATTTTGTAGCTAGCAATAGATGTGCTTGAATTCGCATTGATGATCCTGTTGCCATCATGTAGTGAAATTGAGTTGTAGAGTGCCACGACTTTGTCGTCACTACTGTTAAGTCTTTGCTGCCACCAGTTATCCAATACTTGCTTATCGCGGAAGATCGAAGAGCCATCAAAAGATTTTTGGTAAGGAGTTAAGTCTTCTTGAGACATAAGAGCCGCTTGTAAGTCGCCGTCTTTTTTGATCAATTCAAGGAAGCTATCAAAGACACCATTGTGGTTCATCAGTAAATTTTCTGTGAAGCCTAGCTCTTTCAAACTTTCGAACAAGTAGCACTGCTTTGATGGTGCTGGCTGGAACAGTTGACTGTGTTCCTGTTGACCACAATTGGCTCGTAACAGACGAATGACCGCAGGCCCGCTGTATGACGTTGCAGAGCTAAAGTTGTCGAACATGATGTCAAATTCTTTGAATAGAGGATGATCGGCCAGTCCTGCAATTTCGATGTCATCCCACGCGACCGAGCAAATACTCAAGAACAACAAATCGAAAGGAGCATCCATTGCGCTGTTGGTATCGAATGCCACACGTCGAGAAGCTTCTTTAGAAAAGAAATCTGCAGTTAACGTGTTGAAACTGGCATCATTAATTTCCGTTATTTGAGGTTGTTTGCTAGCAGTAACCTCGGTTGTCGGCTGTTGTTGAGCTACTTCTGCAGCCACTGTTGTCTGAGGTTCAGTCGTCATAGGAATACTTATATAGACCATCGCAATAACCACAAAGACTGAAACTCTAACGAACTTGCTCAAAATAAAGTACGCACCACACAAAGCGAGCAATCCGAGTATTGCTTGGAATGATAAAAATCGTCCCAAAAGCTCGACCAGATAACTCAATTCAAACTGCATTAACTGTCCCGCTTGAGCCCAAAGACGGTCTAGAGGAGGTAGGTAAGAATCGTAATGCAAGAGCCACGCTGCGGCGACAAATACAACGATATGACGTACCGCATTTAGGCTTTTCATCGAGATAGGAAGCAGGATGAAGATCAACAGCGCAAAGTTTTCTATTGGATGGAAATCGATGATTCCTTGAAAATAGAGCGCTGTTTTTGCGATAAAGTAAATATTCCACCAGCCCAATCCTATAGTAGAGGGGGTAGAGTCATGAGAATGCGATATCATTACTTAAGCTTCTTAGTATTAGTGGCTGATGTATCTAGCTCAAAATAGCGCGAGCGTTTTAAGTGCTTGTGGTAAAAGCGTCGGGTAGCGTTTACTAGGTCACGGATAAAGTATCCTAGGAGTAGGCCAATACCTGAGCTGATAATCACGGTCAGTAAAAAATCGTTAATATTCATGAACGCTCCTTGAGCTCGATGGTTTTTTTCACAGCAAACAAAGGAGGAACATCAGTAATGGAGTTAGTGGCGGTATGGAATATTTTCCTCTCTGTCGCCAGAGCTGAAACGTCGTCGGATATGACGGCTTCATCTTGAACGATGAATTTTAACTCTGTTTCGATATCTAATTGAGTATCAAACGTGTGAGTTGAATGAAATAAGTCTCTCACTGGGAACTCAAATATATTGTTGAGTGCAATATCAATATCGCTATGTCGAATAGCACTGAACAAGACATATAGAGCTTTGTTGCAGGCTGTCACAACGTCGCCATCTCTTCGAATATGGCAAAGACGTAAACATTCCTCTGCCGTCATACCTGGTAATAAGTTCAGCTTGATAAGCGCAAAGTTCACATTTGAGTGTGTTGAGTGGGAAATGACGTCAATACAGTATTGGCTAAAGTCCTGGTTTTGTAAGTAGCCTTTGCTACCAAACTTAAGGTCATACTTTAAGAGCGCCTCTAAACTGTCAGGAATTGGGCGTGTAAGCATCTGGCCTTGAATTGCTTCAACCTGAGTCATAAAGCGCATTGGGGGGATTTGCGCGTGAGAAATGAAGTTTGCCCCCGAGCGAAGTAAGAACTTTTCATCTGCATATCTCAGACATTGTTGGGTCTCCCTGACAATAATCTTTAGCTGACGGCCATACGCGGACCTTAAACGGTAGCAATCTAACGCGATCTGTTGAACTTCGCTTTGGTTATCACAGCTGAAAACAATAGTTGAAGAGCGAGGGTTGTCTAGCATCGCTATGAGTCCTTGATTGCTCTCTGCCACACGCATCCCTTTTGGGGCTTTCACGCTTTCTCTGAAAGCTCTTCTGCTGACATAGATTCTATCGCTATCCGATTTGTCTTCTGGCATGACATGAGATTGATGCGTTTCGTAAGACGTTGCTTTTAGTGTTTTATCTTTAGTTTTAGTGAGAATGTATTCGTGTTGGGTAATTACACCGTGTTTATTGGACCAAAAATCCACAAGATAGCAGTAGCGAGCGTCATCTAATGATGTCATGGTCGCCAAACCTGCAATGTGTCTATTATGAGAAATAAGAATGGGCTTTAATAGTGAAGTCGTCAGATGCCCATATATACAAACACTAATAGTGATTTTTTTATTATTTGCCAGCTCATTTAAGCTTTGTATAAAGACACTTATAAAATCATCATTAGTTGATGATAGTAGCGAGTCTGGAACAACTAATAGACATGTAGAAAACTTCTTTATGTTCGTTTGGTGAATGTCTTTAGCAAGATTTATAGCTTTGGGTGTTTTTTTTGTGAATTTATGACTAAGAAAAAAACACTGTTCAAGGTGGGTTTTAGATAAGTCATTGAATTTCATTAAGGCTTCATCATTCAATGTGGACAAAAAAGTTTCTTTGTCTGTAAAGCTTGTAAGTGAAGTGTTGTCATTTTCCGGTAGTGTACTGAACAAATAATCAATAAGCATCTGTTTATGAGTAAATAAGTTTACATAAACAGAGTTTATCTCTCGTTCGTTTTTAATAGCAGATGATTCAGAGAGTGATGACATAAAGAGCCTTAAATCAATAACTTAATGTGTTTTGTGAAGCTCACAATCCGTTGTATGCTAATCGTTACAATTTTGATTTTCTTAGTGACAAGAAAATGACGCTAAGATATTAAACGAAATTGATCAGAAATTAAAATAGTTATAGCATGTGCTTCACATGATGTTTATGAGTTTAAAATCAATAGTCTCTAAGTCTATGATTCTCATTTAAAATATTTAAATTTCTTATGTGTATTAAATGGATGGTAACAATTCATTATTGTAATCCTTTTTTCTGAAGTTAAATATTATTTAGGCCTTTGTTATTTATATGGGCTATAAATAAACTTATTCACATTCATCATCGTTCTATAAATATGAGACGCATAGGTCGATGCGTCAATTTTTTAACAATGGAATTTATACTGAAAATGATAGTGGCGGGATTGCTGTTATCTCAGTTTAAGCTCCGTTACATTGTGAAAAATTCTATGACTGAGTCTGCAAAAGATATTAATTCGATCTACTCTTCTTATAACTTAACTCAATACACGTATATTGAAACAACAGAAAACGAGTCTTACGTACAAGTTAAAAATAAGTGGCAAGTCTTCAAAGCCAACGGTGCTCGTAATGTTCTATCTTTGGTACGTAATACGCAGAAAAATTCAGAAACGGAAGCGATATGAAGCGCCTTCTATTTGTTAGTTTAAAAGGCGGCTGTGGCTCAACGACCGTCGCTGCGAATTTGGCACAAGCGTTAGTTAAGATAAATAAACAGGTACTGGCCATTGAGGTGGTGCCTAATAGTTTACTGCAAGCTCATCTTGGCTTGCCGAGGGAAGAGCAAGGAGGCTGGGCGAAACAACTTCTTTTAGATAAGCCTTGGACCCAGGCTGGTTATGAAAGCCCACAAGGTGCACTTTTTTTACCGTTTGGCCATCTGAATTCTGAGCAGTTAAAAGCGTTTTTTAATGAGCGTTCTCACTATCTATCAATGCTAGGTGAAATGACGTTGCAAGTGAGCGAAAACCGTGGTGAGCAGTGGCTGCTTTTTCACGCCGACTTAGCAGAGCTTACTGATCCTGAAGTGCGATCTTTTGTCGACTCAATGGATATGATTGTGGTGGTGGTAACGGCAGACGCCCTGAGTTATCTCACTCTTCAATCTTGGCTACAACATGAAGAGCTATCGAGATTGCTTCGCTCTGATAAATTACGTTTTTTGGTGAATAAATATCAGCCAGAAACCGAAATTGGTCGTGATTTCATGTTGGTGCTGAAAAAGGAACTTAGCGAATCCTTGATTCCTGTTTCGATTCATCGAGATACGGCATTGCTTGAATGTGTGGCAAACCTGACGACCGTTCAACACTATTCGCCATCGAGCCAAGCCGCAAAAGATTTTCAGTCTTTTGCTTTTTGGTGTGTATCAGCGTTATCAAGCGCTCAGGACCAAAGCTAATTTATGCGAAGTCTTAATCTGATTTTCCAACGTTGGGTAGTGGACCAATTCAGACTGCAGAAGAACGCTTACGAGCAAGCCTGGAATTGTAAAACAAACTGGGTTGGTGAGTGTGCTTTGTCTTTTTGGTTTTCATTGAGTTTTGTATTTTTAAAGCCGGTTATTTCGGGTGTTCCCTCATGGAAACTGCCTTTGGTTTACTATCCAAACGTTAATTTTGCTGCGCCAAGATGGTTTGATCCTGTACGTTTTATTATCCAAAGCGTGTGGTTGCTTTGCTTCAGGCAAAACGTAAATGTAAATACAGCATGGTCCAAAAAAACCAGCAGCTTAGCGATGACTTTAGCCGAGCAAATTCGCAATGCGTTCTACTTGCCATTTGAATTGGTTGCAAAAGGCGTCCGCTGGTTAGAACAGACAGCGAACAACATCAAAGATCCACAAGTTCGAGAGCGTATTAAAGCAAGTAAGTCAGCGATGGCGTTGAACTACACCTTGTTGTTTTTCGTGGTGTTAATCGCTTTGCTTTGTTTTACGGTGCCATTTGGTTATCAGGCTCAGACTGTCTTTGTGCTGTTACTCTGGGCATTAGCGATGATGGTCCGTCGCATGCCGGGTCGTTTTCCTACCATGCTTTTGATCATCTTGTCGGTTACGGCCTCATGTCGATACTTGTGGTGGCGTTATTCGTCTACCCTGAACTGGGACGATCCTGTTGCTTTGTTTCTAGGGGGCGTTTTACTTCTAGCTGAGACGTATTCTTGGATTGTGCTGATGCTTGGCTATTTCCAAAATATCTGGCCATTGAATCGCAAACCAGTATCGATGCCACCGGATCAGTCAACTTGGCCAACCATTGACTTGATGATCCCTACTTACAACGAAGATCTCGATGTTGTGAAAGCGACGGTTTATGCCTCGTTAGGTGTCGATTGGCCGAAAGACAAACTTAACATCCACATTCTGGATGACGGCAAGCGTGATAGCTTCCGAGATTTCGCCAAAAGTGTAGGGGTGAACTACATCCGCCGCCCAACGAATGAACATGCGAAAGCCGGTAACATTAACTATGCGTTGAAGCAGACCAGCGGTGAGTTTGTTGCGATTTTTGACTGTGACCATATTCCTACACGAGCATTTTTTCAGCTCACAATGGGGATGTTCCTGAAAGATCCAAAGTTGGCGCTTATTCAGACGCCGCACCATTTTTTCTCACCGGATCCTTTTGAGCGTAACTTATCGAACTTTCGTAACGTGCCAAACGAAGGCAACTTGTTTTACGGCCTGATTCAAGATGGTAACGACTTATGGGATGCGACTTTCTTCTGTGGCTCGTGCGCTATTTTACGTCGAGAGCCTTTAGAGGAAGTCGGTGGTATTGCAGTCGAAACCGTGACGGAAGATGCGCACACGTCTCTGCGCATGCACCGTTTAGGCTATCGTTCTGCATATCTTAAGCAGCCGATTTCTGCTGGTTTGGCGACAGAAACATTGTCTGCACACGTTGGGCAACGCATTCGTTGGGCTCGCGGGATGGCGCAGATATTTAGGGTCGATAATCCATTGACTGGAAAGGGGCTTAAGCTCTCTCAACGGCTTTGTTACGTCAATGCCATGCTGCACTTTCTATCTGGTATCCCGAGGATTGTATTCCTGATCGCACCCTTGGCTTATTTGTTGCTGCATTCCTACGTGATTTATGCGCCAGCGCTGGCGATCATTTTGTACGTATTACCCCACATGATTCACGCCAGCATGACCAACTCTCGTATGCAGGGTGACTACCGTTATTCGTTTTGGGGTGAGGTATACGAAACCGTGCTTGCTTGGTATATCGCAAGGCCAACAACGGTGGCTTTGTTTGCGCCCCATAAAGGGACATTCAACGTAACGGCAAAAGGCGGTTTGGTTGAAAAGTCTCACTACGATTGGGTGATCTCTCGACCATATTTGGTTTTGGTTGCACTCAACATTTTGGGCTTCGCTGTAGGGATTTACCGAATGGGGTGGGGGCCTCAAAATGAAATCGGTACAGTTATCGTGAATCTCGTATGGACGATGTACAACCTGTTGATTTTAGGTGCTGCCGTTGCGGTTGCAGTAGAAGCTAAACAAGTGCGAAAAGATCACCGAGTAGAGGTGGCGATTCCTGTCGCGGTTAGGCTTAATTCTGGGCATTTAATACAAGCGCAGATGAAGGATTTCTCTTTGGGGGGCGTGCGCATAGAAATTGACGGGGTCGATGAACCAACCTGTGCTTACTTACTCGGTCAAACCTTAGAAGTGATCCTCAATCGAGGTGGCCAAGAATTCGTGTTCCCTATGACGGTTGCCTATGCTCATAAGGGGATATTTGGTTTACAACTCAACGAATTGTCTCATCAACAACAAATCCAATACGTCCAATGTACATTTGCACGTGCAGATACATGGGCGAAATGGCAACAAGGTTATCAATCAGATAAACCTCTATCGAGTATGCAGGCTGTACTGCAAGTCGGCTTTAATGGATACAAACGCTTGCTGCAACATTGTCCTAAGTTTGTTCAGGTCAGTGTGGATGCACTTTTATTTTGTATCGAATTTATTTGGTCACTAAGACCTCGTTATGTCCCAATCAGGACCTCAAGTCATGCTAAATAATAAAAAACTAACAGCGTTGACAACGGCTATCACTCTCATGTGTATGTCGTGCAGTCTCGCGGCACAAGAAGTAAGTCAGCAACAAGCAACGCCTTTGGCACAGCAAGATGCTGAAGATTCGACCGTGTTTAAGCGCGTCATCCCATTTAGTCAATTAGGTTACAGTGGTTCAATTGCTATCCAAGGTAGTGAGGCCAGTGCTTATATTGGTTTCGGTTCGCGACTCGATGAGGTGGTATCTAAAGCAACGTTGCACTTTGATATCACACCTTCGCCAGCGTTGCTCTCTTTGGTTTCTCACGTCAAAGTGTATTTGAACAACGAACTTATGGGAGTAGCGTCAATCGTCGATGGCCAGCAAGGCAAAAAGTTGAGCTTATCTATGCCGCTGGACACTCGTTACTTTAGTAATTACAACCAAATTCGCTTTGAGTTAATAGGGAATACTCAGAAAGACTGTGCTAACCCCAATGACTCGAGCATTTGGGCTGAGATTAGCCAAAGTAGTCGAATTGAGATGCTTGCTCAAAAGACAGTGCTGGAAAGTGACTTGAGTTTGTTACCGGCTCCTTTTTTTGATGTCCGTGATTTCAGCCAGTTAAATCTGCCTGTCGTGATGGGTAGCAAATACGATTTAGATGATGTCAAGGCTGCCGGTGTCTTGAGCTCTTACTTTGGTGCTCTTGCGGGTTGGCGTGGTGCTCAATTCCCTTTTAGTGTCGACACGTTACCTAAGCGCAACGCCATTGTCTTTGTTACCAATGACAACAAACCTGAGTTTCTGAGAGATTTTCCAGACACGGATGGCCCTCGTCTTCAAGTCATCACTCATCCAACAGACCCGTACGTGAAGCTTCTTCTAGTGATAGGCCGTGACAGTAAGGATCTTAACATTGCGGTGCAAGGTTTGGCGTTGGGAAACCAACTTCTTACTGGACCAATCGCGAAGATTAATGAAGTCAAACAAATCAAACCACGAGTCCCGTACGATGCGCCAAACTGGGTGAGTACGGCTCGTCCTGTTGCATTGTCTGAGTTAGTCGAACAAAAAAGCATGCTGCAAGTGGAAGGCCGAACGCCTCCACCAATCAACGTAAGTTTGCGTTTACCACCCGATCTCTTTACTTGGCAAAGCCGTGGTATACCGATGGATCTTAACTATCGTTATTCACCGCCTGCTGCGGATCATTCCGGCTCTCGTCTGACTTTGAGTATTAATGACCAATTCATTGAGGCGTTCAACCTAACCACAAAAGGTCAAGGTGGAGAATCTAACCGTATACGTGTTCCTTTGTTAGATGATGGCATTCTAAGTGGTGATACGTTTGTTCGCATTCCGGCTTTTAAGGTGGGTAGTCAAAACCGAATCGAGTTTGAGTTTGGTTTTGCGTCGGTGACTGATGGGCAATGTCAGGTGACGCAGCCAAGTAAGCAATACGCGGTCATTGATGGTGACTCTACGGTTGATTTTAGTGGTTTCCCTCACTACATCGAAATGCCAAATATGCGCGCTTTTGCTACTTCTGGCTTCCCTTACACACGCATGGCCGATTTGTCAGAAACTGCGATTGTTGTTCCAGAGAGAGCTCCAAAAGAAGTGTTGCAGACCTTCTTAAACGTCATGGGCTCGTTAGGAAGTGATTCTGGGTACCCAGGTATTCAGGTGCTTTTGACAGATAAATGGAATGCTGAGCAACTAAAAAATAAAGACATCCTGACGATTGGTGTTGTGGATGCACTAGAACAAGCCGCTAATAACCCTGACCAAGTTAACTTAGTGGTTAAAGAAGGTCAGAGACAAATTCGCCTGCCAAGCAAAAATGAAAAGCAGCTCGGAATGAACTGGATGAGTCCAAGTGATGCTCGTCAAGTGGCCGCGGATTATGTTTCTGTTGAGGCAGAAGGCTCTTTTGCTGCTATTTATGGTGCAGAATCGCCATTTACGAAAAAACGCAGCGTCATTTCTATTATGGCGGCTCACCCGTCAGATTTTGCGTCGGTTGATCGCGCGTTGGCTGACTCCGGTAAAGTGGAGCGCATGTTTGGCTCGGTAGTGACGTTGAGAAATAACGAAGTAGCAAGCTACAACGTGGGTTCGCACTACTATGTCGGTAAGCTTCCTGTGTGGCAGCTCGTTTGGTATCACTTCTCTAATCACCCAGTCATCGTTGCGTGCTTTGCCGCCTTGCTAGTGGTGATCGTAACCATTGTGCTTTGGCGCGTATTACGTCAAGTGGCGTCTAGACGTTTAGAAAAAACTGAGGAAGAGGAATAATGAAAAAACTCATCTCGTTCCTTATGTTGTTCGTGTCTCCTTACTTGTGGGCTAACACCTGCGAGTGGCCACAATGGGAAACATTTAAGTCGGTATACATGGAGCAAGGCCGAGTCGTTGATGGCAGTGACGAGCGTATGATTACAACCTCGG
This sequence comes from Vibrio sp. 2CM40D, assembly GCF_023161825.1. Lineage (NCBI taxonomy): Bacteria > Pseudomonadati > Pseudomonadota > Gammaproteobacteria > Vibrionales > Vibrionaceae > Vibrio > Vibrio sp. 2CM40D. The sequence goes on along the minus strand of NZ_JALNTL010000008.1, from coordinate 142,722 downwards.
AAGGCCAATCTTACGCATTGTTTTTTGCCTTGGTTGCCAATGACCCTAAAACCTTCGATCAGGTTTTAAAATGGACTCAATCACATTTAGCTGATGGGGACTTGACGGCAAGGCTTCCCGCTTGGTTGTGGGGAAGAAAAGAAAATGGTCAGTTCGGAGTGTTGGATTCTAACCCAGCGTCAGATTCTGATTTGTGGATAGCTTACTCCCTTGTTGAGGCGGGGAGATTATGGAATAACTACTACTATCAGACCCTTGGACATCTGATCGCGAGTCGTATTTTACGTGAAGAAACCATCAACATAGCGGGAGTTGGAACGGTATTGTTGCCAGCTCCAACGGGCTTTGATGCCGACGGCCAGTACCGTGTGAATCCGAGTTATGTTCCGTTACAACTGATTGCTCGTATGCAGTCGCTGTACCCGCAATACAACTGGGATTCAATGTACAAGGCAAGTGTTCACATGCTAGAGAAAACGATGCCAGCTGGCTTTAGCCCAGACTGGGCAGCATTGAGAAATGGTCGTTATAGCTCAGATGTGGTTACAGGGCCGATGGGCAGTTACAACGCGATCCGCACTTATCTTTGGGCGGGTATGCTAAATGACCAAGTTTCAGAAAAAGCAGTATTAGTACAAAAAATGCAGCCGTTTGTCGCGGCAACCAAAGCCCTTGGTGCGCCAGCGAGAGAAGTAAATACTGAAACGGGTAAATATACCCAAGCAGGAAGCGCAGGTTTTTCTGCTGCGGCTCTTCCGTTACTCGCGGCTTCTGGTGAATCTACGCTGTTGGAGACGCAGTTTCGTCGTGCTCAAAATGAACTTGTGGTGGACAAAAACGATCATTATTACGACAACGTATTAAGTCTATTTGGGCTTGGTTGGCATGAAGAACGTTACCGTTTTGGTGTGCAAGGTGAATTGCTTCCTGTATGGAGCGAGAGATGTCAGTAACAGGACGCGTGTTATGGTGGATTCCACTGGTTGCTTTGGCGGCTGGTGGCGTCGGCACTGTGCATGCAGAAAGCTTTAGCTCAAAACCTCTGACAAAGTCGCAGCTCGCACAGGTCTACAAGCCTATCGAGCTGGTTCAATTTTCCACATCATTAGCACGAGTTGACTCGGTTGAGTGGTTGGTTGAGCAGCTAAAACTGGCGGATGCGATTGGCCGAGATGATATTGTCGAGAGTACTCTGGAGAGGCTGTTCGCGATTGAAGAAAGCAATCCAACGGGGCTTTTCTATCAAGCGAATATGTATCTGAAACGTAAGCAGCCAGAATTAGCAAAACCGGTATTTGAGCGCTTAATCAGACAGGCGCCTCATTCGACTCAAGCGAAAAACTTGTCATCGATTATGGCTATTCAGGGAGAGAAAAGAGCGGATTATCAGCGCGCTCAGTTGCTTGCAAAATCTGGTCGTTACGATGAAGCGATTCAAGCTTACAAAGCCCTTTTCCCAAATGGAATGCCATCACCAGCGTTACAACTGGAATTCCTACAGTTGCAAAGTAATTTGCCAGGCAGTTGGAGCTCGGTAAAACAGGGACTGGAACGTTTAAATGCAAATTATCCTAGTGTTCCGTCTTTTCAACTCGCGTTAGCCAACCACATTCGCAAAGAGAATCCTGCTGATCCATGGATTCTCGATACCTATAAAAAGTTAGCGCTTGCTCCTTCGGTTGGAACAAATGCGGCAACGTCGTGGTTGCGTGCATTGGATCAATTGCCTATTTCAGATCAAGTTGTTCAGCAATATGCCATCTTAGCTAGCTACTACCCGTCTGACATGGAGATACAAAGAGCGAATCAAAGCGCGAAAGATCGCTGGAAAAAGGAAAAGGAACTACGCAAAGACCCCACTTATCTCGCCAAGCTCAAAGGGTTAGCGTTGCTCGAGGAAGATAAAACCGGCCAAGCAGAAGCTCAGCTGCGTTATGCGTTGACGACTCGTCCGCAAGATCCTGAATTGCTTGGTGCTATGGGTAAGGTTTATCTACGTAGAGGGCAGCAACAAAAAGCGCTCGGATACTTTAAACAGGCTCAGCACTTAGATCATAATCCTGACTCGGCCTCAAAATGGGCAGCGCTAATCGAGACTTCTCAATATTGGGCGTATCTTGATCAAGGTGATGCCTTGGTCGAAAAAGGCCAGTTTAAGCAAGCAGAAAGCGCTTATCAAAAAGCGATTCAAGTAGATAAATCCCAACCTTATGCTTATTCATCATTAGGCTCTTTGTATCTGGTACAAGAAAATTATGCCGCGGCAGAGAAGGTTTTCAAACAAGCTTTGCAACTGGATAGCAGCAATAGCTCTGCATTGCGTGGTCGCTTAGATGTTCGTATTCAGCAGCAAGATTGGTCTGGCGCGGAAGCACTCGCGCGCAGTTACTCAGCCCCACAGCAGGAAGTGGTCGCTGAAAAAATAGCGAGCATCAAGTCGGAAGTTATTTTGACTCGTCTGCGGATCGCAATCGCTCAAAATGATCAGGCAACGATGAAAGCGTCCGTAGAGGAATTGATTGCGCTACAGCCAACCTCCCCATGGTTAAGGCTTGATATTGCTGACGTGGTTCATTCAATGGGCGACAAAGTACGCGCGGATACGCTGATGTCCGATTGGGCTACATCTAGTAATGACCCTGAAATGAAATTTGCTTACGCGCTTTATCTCGCGCAGGACTTCAACGTGAATGAGGCCATCGCTGAGCTAGAGAGTATCGCACAACATGACATGACAGACGCAATGCAGCGCAATTTAACCCGCTTGAAGCTTGATGCTCAGTTGAGAGACATTCAAACGCGTTACTTAGCTTCTCCCGAATCAGTAATGGCGATATTACGTGCGCTAGAGTCGGATTATCAAGGTCAAATTCAACCGCTCGCTCGTCTAGTGAGTGCGTGGTTAGACATTGATGAAGTTAAGGAAGCTGAGAGGATTTTCCAAAACATTTCGCTTTCAGAAGATTGGTCAACCGATGACAAACTGGCTTACGGCAGCATGATGGTAAGCTTGAATCACTTTGAAGATTTTGATCGTTGGTACGCGGACTTAGCATTAAATTCCGCAACACAAGATTTAAGTGCTTCGGAAGTATTACAGCTTGATGAACTCAAAACCCGTCGACTGTTGAGTCAAGCGGATCTGATGCTGGTTAATCAACAGCCTAAGCTTGCGTTGGATTTGTATGAACAAGTTTCTTTAAAGCCTGAGCCATTTAAAACTCAAGCAGAAATTGGCATGTTGCAAGCCAGTGCTTTGACTGGAGATGAAGCGACGTATCACGACATGCACCTCATTTTGAATAAAAAGCGCGATAGCTTAACTGCGGCACAGTTGATGACAGTGGTCGCGGTGTTTAATCAACAAGGCTATCGGAATGACGCTAATGCGCTAAATCAGTTGTTGGATGCGATGCCTGATGCTGATGCATTAGCGTTTCGCAATAGCATGTCTATAGCAATGATAAATCAACAGTGGGCCTTAGCTGAAACACGCGCCTATCAAGCCTTAAATCGTGACCGAATGGATAAAAATCGTGAACCTGAAGAGGCGAAAAAAGAACCCCTAAGCTTACGCGAGCTATATGATACTGCTGACGACTACTGGTTGACTCGTAACGTCAAATCGGACATCGATAAACTGCATGATCGGAGTGATGGGCATGTCATGATTGGCTGGGATTACAGTGCACGAGATGGCCGTAATACTTCGAATCAAGTGCCCATAGAAGCCCGAATCCCGATAGAGAGCTGGGATGGACACCTGTTGCTAAAAGCTGATTATGTTTCTATCGATTCAGGTCAGTTGGACTATTATGAAAAAACCACCGATTCTGACAGCACTTCGTTCCAAAATGACGCATCAGGTATGGCATTTGGAGTGGGCTGGCAGGCTGAAGATTGGTTGGTCGATATCGGCACGACACCAATTGGTTTCGACCATACCACATGGGTTGGTGGTGTGCGCATCAATGGGGACCTGGGTGAGTTCGGTTGGACGGCAGAAGCTTCGCGTCGCCCAGAGACCAGTAGCGCGCTTTCTTATGCTGGAATGTCTGTCCCTAGCGGCACGACTGACCCTCAAGGGACTAAATGGGGCGGAGTTGCTCGTACAGGTGTGAAGTTGAGCTCAAGCTGGGACATTGGTGGCCCTTACGGTTTTTGGAGTAGCTTGCAGTATCATGTTTTGACTGGTGAAAAGGTTGAGGACAACACTCGTTTAGGCGTGCTAGGTGGAGCGTACTACAAGTTAATTGCAACGGATGACCAGCGTTTAAGTATAGGTACGAACTCAATGTACCTTGATTACGACAAAAATCTGGGTGAGTACACGCTAGGTCACGGTGGCTACTACAGTCCGCAAAGTTACTTCTCGGTGTCTTTACCTATCAACTTTTATGGCCGATACAACAGTTCTTGGTCATATCAATTGAGTGCATCCGTCTCTAACTCTTGGACTAAGGAAGACGCGCCATACTTATCGACAGTAGCGGAGTCAGACAAAGGTGGTGGTTTTGGTACGTCGTTGCAAGCGGCGGTGGAAAAGCGAGTCAGCAAACGTTGGTATCTTGGTGCGTTAGTCGATGTACAACGTTCTGAGTTTTATACACCAAACCATTTCATGCTTTATGCCAAGTACACCTTTAATGATCGTTGGCAACCAATAGAGTATCCGCCAGCAGCACCAACGTTGTATAGCGACTTCTAACAAAAAACAAAGGCCGGAAATCCCGGCCTTTGTTGTCTTATTCCTAGAAGAATGCGGCGCTTAGTACAAAATTGAGTAAAGCTGGCGACGATATTTGCTTGCTAATGCGTTACCTTGACCTAGCGCACTGAGAATATCCATAAAAGTCTTCTTCACTTCACCGTCTTGGGCGCCCAAGTCTTTTTTAAGAATATTCCACAGCAGTTCCAACGCTTCTTCATCCCGACCAACTTGGTTGTATTGTACCGCCAATTCACAAGCGAGTTCGAAGTTTGCCATGTCTGCTGCGTATGCTTGTTCTAGTCGCTGTAACTCAGGGCTATCTGCAGCCTGCAAATGCAGCTCGAGCTTGGCTATTAGGCTCTTGTAGTAGTTATCTTGATACTCGAGAGGGATAGCGTTCAGTAGTTCTTGGGCAATATCAAATTGTTTGGTTTCTAGCAAACAATCAGCCATCGCGAGTTTCACATCACCACGCTCTTGCAGCTCTGGCGGCAAAGTGTGGATGATGCTCAAAGCCTGAGCATGCTCACCTTGCTGAAGAAGTTCACTGACTTGTTTTAATAGTTGTTCATCTGGGCTTGGCAAATGCTTTTGTAGCATGGTAGCAATGGCATCAATTGGCTGGGGGCCTCCCAGACCATCGACGGCTTGACCATTTATAAACAGCGCGATAGTTGGCAATACTTGCACGCCAAATTGAGACGCTAAAGCGGGCTGATCTTCACAATTTAGTAGAGCAAGCGTAAATGCACCGTTGTACTGTTGAGCAAGAGATTGCAACTCAGGGAGTATCTGTGCGCTTTCTGGCTGAGCGTTGGCCCAAAAGTGGATCAAAACGGGCGTGTTCATTGATCCTTCAAGCGTTTCGCGAAAGTTCTGTTCTGTTATCTCAACGATAAATGGGGATTGCATCAGAGTATCCTTGCCTTGTGTCTTGTCGTTGATATTAGATATGGAGTTGATTTAGGTGAAATTCAAGCGACATTCACCATCAATAATGAATCATTCTATTTTGAGAAAACGTGAGGTAATAGAGTGAGGTTATTGCTGCTCAGGTGTTAGATAAAAAGAAAACGCTGCCGAAGCAGCGCAATTCTAATGCTATTTGTTAGTGCGGTATCAAAATAGGATGAACATGGTCAACACTACACCCACACTAAGCCAGTTAAGCTGATTTAATGTCATTGTTGCCTCGCAGTAGTATAAACATTGCTACAAAACGTAATGGGTGGCGATACCAAATCTAAGCAACTCAATCACTTTGGGCGAAAGAATCCCCGCTGAATTGCGTAGAAATTGATTCGTTTAGTTGAGGTTTTTTTAACCTACATGTTCATAATGACATCACATTGTTACGGTGAAATTACATTTCGACAAAACTTTTTTATGCAGCCTGTCGCAAAATTTTATCAAGTACACGGGTTGGTAATAGTCTTTTCAAGACTGCGAATAATTTAGTCGGTGTAGTAATTCGATAACGAATGTTCGGTGAAACGCTAGTTAATGCATGAAGAACTGGTGCGATGCAAGACTCTGCAGGCAAAACAAATCGATTATTAGACTTGTCGTTGTTGAGTCGCTCTCTTTGTCCTTCATAAGCATGACGATGGGGGCTAGATTCAATATCAACCCACTTCTCAAAGGCTCGTAATGCATTGTTTCTAAATTGAGTTTCGATCGGTCCTGGTTCTATCAATGCTACTTTGATATTCGTATCCGCAAGCTCTAGCCTGAGCGTATCTGTCCAGCCTTCTAAGGCAAATTTTGATGCATTATAGGCGCCACGATATTTCATTGCGGCAAAACCAAGAACAGAGCTGTTTTGTATGATGCGTCCTTCGCCTTGCTGGCGCATATGAGGAAGCACTTCTCTGACCAACTGGTGCCAACCAAAAAAGTTGGTCTGAAATTGATCTTGAAGAGCCTCGGTGGGTAAGTCTTCCAGTGCTCCGGGCTGACCATAGGCACCATTATTGAACACTGCGTAAAGCTTACCTTCTGCTAACTCTAGCGCTTGCTTCACGCCCGAAGAAATGCTTTCTGGGCTATTTAGGTCTAGATTGATGCAGGTTAGCCCTTCATTAATTAGGCGCTGGACATCTTGTTCTTTCCTACAAGATGCAATGACATTAAATCCCTTGTTTTGTAGGGCGTGAGCGCACACGTAACCGATGCCGGTTGAACAACCCGTAATAAGAATCGACTTTTTCATAATTTAATTTAAGACTCAGAAACATTGATTAGAGCCATCATTCATCAGCTCCGGTCATGAAGCAAGTGCTTGAGTGCTGGCTCTATTCTGGAGTAGCTAAATTTAAAGCCCAGTTCGGTGAGTTTTTTGGGTTTGGCTCTCATGCTATCAAACAATAAGCAGGAAGATTCTCCCATTAGGAGTTCCATCGCCCATTTAGGCGTGAACAAGATATGCGGACGTTTTAGCGTTTTAGCTAGTGTGCCGCTGAATATACGATTAGTCACAGGATGGGGGGCGCACATATTGAATGCACCGTGGGCATGTGGTGTTTCAAGCAAGTACATGATGGCGCGGACCATATCTAGGATGTGAATCCAAGGCATGTACTGATTACCGTTCCCAAGTGGGCCGCCTACGCCAAGCTTGTAAGGTAATAGCATTTTTGCCAACGCACCACCATTAAGGCCGAGTACCACGCCAGTTCTCAGTAGACAAACCCGTGTTTGTTCCGACTCTGCGCGCTTGGCTATTTGCTCCCACTTTGCACAAACCTCGTGAGGAAAGTCGTCGCTATTAACATGTAAGCACTCATCAAACGGATGGTCTTGTTGATCACCATAGTAGCCAACTGCCGAGCCACTAATAAAAACAGAGGGAGGTTCGGTACTTGCGTGGATCAGCTCAACAATTTGCTCGGTAATTTTCCAACGACTTTTGCAGATTTTTTCTTTTTGCTCGCTGGTCCACCTTTTATCCGCAATAGGCTCACCTGCAAGATTAATGACGGCATCAACGTGATTGAGATCGGCGAACGACTCGAGCGAGTCAAGGTATTCGATATTACCCAGATCAGCATGCTGTAGGCGTTGTTTTGCTCGCTCTGGAGAGCGTGTAAGTAGCATAACCTGGTGAGTTGATAGCAGCTTGAGCAACTCCGAGCCAATAAACCCAGTGCCACCTGTGAGTAATATCTTCATGTTATCTCTTTGAATGTACACGTATTAGAACATTATAGTCGTTTTGTGCTTAGCTTGATCATCTCAACACCATTATTTCTGGGATAGTGACAAGCTGACAGAGAGGCTATTAACTTCACATATTAGAAAATATGTAACTAAATGTTATAGATGGCGCTAGTGCATTCACGGTAGAAGAGTGAAATCTATGCCAGACTAGAAGTTATCGCTCATTGGAATGAGCGTAATCAGTTTGCACAATCAAGGAGGATAGGCATGGAAGCATTTGTTGCGCTTTTTCGAGCGCTCCTCAATAGTGCTCGTGACTTATTACCCATCATCATTGTTATCACTTTTTTTCAATTAGTCGTTTTGCAAGAGCCGCTGCCCAACCTGATCTCCATTCTTTTTGGCTTGTTGCTTGTCGTTTTAGGATTAACCTTTTTTATCTTTGGCCTAGAACTTGGTCTTTTTCCTATCGGAGAGAGTATGGCTCAAGCCTTTGCAAAAAAAGGCAGCGTGTTTTGGTTATTAGTCTTTGCGTTTTGTTTGGGGTTTGGCACCACGATAGCTGAACCTGCATTAACCGCGGTAGCGGAAGAAGCCTCAGAAGTTGCGGCAGAGGGCGGAATGATCGCTAACTCAGAGCAGTCCATGCAGGATTACGGAGAAGGACTTCGAGTAACAGTAGCTCTCTCTGTGGGGATAGCCATCGTTATCGGCGTTTTGCGTATCTTAAAAGGGTGGCCGATTCATTACATGATCATTGGTGGCTATGTAGGCGTTGGAATACTGACGTGGTTTGCACCTGAAGCCATTATTGGCGTCGCTTACGATTCCGGAGGTGTAACCACGTCCACCATAACAGTACCTTTGGTCACTGCACTGGGCGTCGGTCTAGCGTCTTCTATTAAAGGGCGCAACCCTATGGTGGATGGCTTTGGTTTAATCGCTTTTGCCTCGCTGTTACCGATGATGTTTGTGATGGTTTACGGAATGGTCGTAACATGATTTCAATTGATCATTTCCTAGATACTTTATTATCGACCGTTCGAGACGTCGTTCCCATCGCCAGCATTATTTTTGGTTTTCAGTTAGCGGTGTTAAGGCGTCCTGTTAGCAACCTTAAGAAAGTTTTGCTTGGGTTCGTTTATGTGATTTTCGGGCTAGCTCTTTTTTTACTTGGATTAGAAATGGCGTTGTTTCCACTTGGGGAGACGATGGCTGTGCAATTAACGGAGCCGGAGTTTTTACAAGAGTTCAAAGTATCTGTAGGGAAAGCCTTAATGTGGGTCGACTACTATTGGGTTTACACCTTCGCCTTTTTTATAGGCTTTAGTACCACGATTGCAGAGCCTTCTTTAATCGCTGTAGCGATAAAAGCAAACCAAGTCTCTGGAGGCAGTATCAGTATTAACGGCTTGCGCGTAGCCGTTGCGTTTGGGGTGGCAATTGGTATTGCATTAGGGAGTTACCGGATTGTCGTGGGCAATCCCATTCATTATTACATCATCGCGGGTTACATCGTCGTTGTGATTCAAACGTTTTACGCTCCTAAGCTTATTGTTCCACTCGCCTACGATTCTGGAGGCGTAACAACTTCTACCGTCACTGTCCCACTTGTAACTGCATTAGGGTTAGGGCTTGCTTCGACCGTCCCTGGAAGAAACCCAATGATTGATGGCTTTGGCTTGATCGCGTTTGCCAGTCTATTTCCTATGATCTCTGTGATGGGCTATGCGCAAATAACCCAATGGCTGAATAAAAACATCTCGGAGGAAGAAGAAAATGCGCTTTAAATTGATACTTGCGTTTGTTGAAGACAGCAAAACAGACAAGGTGTTGGACGCTGCACGCGATGCTGGTGCGACCGGTGCAACAGTGATTAACAATGCTCGCGGGCAAGGTTTAAATCAAAAGCGAACGTTTTTTGGTTTAACGCTAGAAGTGCAAAAAGATGTGCTGCTGTTTGTGGTCGAGGAACATCTCTCTCGACACATATTAGAAACCATTAATGAGGTTGGTGAATTTGACAGAGAGTCGGGACAGGGGATTGCTATTCAGATCGATATTGAAGATGCAGTCGGTGTCGCGCATCAAGTCGAGACATTGACCAAAGTAGTCGAGGATGAATTATGAGTGATCAAACGATAATTAGAGTTCGAGATGTTATGGCGGCAACGTATGTAATGGTTGATGGACTGATGACCGTATACGAAGGCATAACGCTAGCGAAAAAATACCAAGTCAAAGCGCTGGTGGTGAAAAAGCGAGATGATAATGATGAATATGGCATCGTGTTGATGAATGATATCGCCAAAAAGGTGCTGGCGAATAATCGTTCTCCTCAGCGCACAAATATTTATGAAATCATGACCAAGCCCGCTTTGTGTGTCGAACCAGATATGAACGTAAAATATTGTGCCCGTTTGTTTGAGCGATTTGGCATAAGCAGAGCGCCGGTCATTGAAAGTGGCGAGGTCATTGGGATGGTGAGTTATAACAATATTGTCATCAATGGTATGGTGCGAGAAGAAGTGTAATAGGTTGATATAAATGAAAAATCAACGAATTTTTTCTCAAGTCAGCGACTGTTACAAAGAACTAAAATATTTAATATATGTTAGGTTGCATATGTGTTAATTCACCATTATTCTTTGCGCCCTAAGCCTAATGTCGAGGAATCTGTATCATGCCTTTAGTCTCTTGCCCCGTGTGTGAGAAACAAATCTCAAAACGCGCTCATGCATGTCCAGGATGCGGAGAGCCCGATCCGCTGCACCATCTAGCCAAATCAAAATTTATGTCGATGGTGTTTTGGATACTGGTGTTGGTTGGAACAGCGTATGCAGCATGGTTCTATGTTTTGCCTATGGTCATTGAATCATTGCGCTATCAGTAGTATTCAAACCGTCGTAGGTTGAGCTGCTAAAAAAATGCCGTAGAATGACCTCATACTTTTTGAGGAGACAATGTCGTGAAACTATTTTTTGCCTCAGACCTGCATGGCTCTTTGCCAGCAACTAAAGAAACCATTGAGCTATTTCTGGCCTCTGGTGCGCACCACCTGATTTTGCTAGGAGATACGCTAAACCATGGGCCGCGAAACCCTATTCCGGAAGGCTACAACCCTCCACAGGTAGCAGACTTATTGAACCAATACAGTGATCAAATTATTTCTGTACGTGGCAACTGTGATAGTGAAGTGGACCAAATGCTATTGAAGTTTCCAATGATGATGGATTACTCATGGGTGCTACTTGAATCTGGCAAGAGAATCTTTTTGACTCATGGTCACTTGTACAACTCTGAAAAACGGCCGCCACTGCGCGAAGGTGATATCATCGCCCACGGGCATACACATGTTCCCGTCGCAGAGATGCAAGATGGAGCCATTATATTCAACCCAGGCTCGATGACATTCCCACGTAATGGCTTACCGAGAAGCTTTGGTACTCTAGAAGACAATAAGCTAACGGTAAAAACGCCAGAAGGCGAAGTATTAGCACAAACCATGATTTAACGGTTTTACTAAGTAAAAAAATAGGGAGCGAATTGCTCCCTATTTTGTGTCTGAATGTCCTAAATCGCGTTCTGGGTCGATAATGTCTCTAACGCGCTGTTTTAGCACCTTGGCTTCAGGAAAGCCGCTGTCTTTTTTCCGTTCCCAAATTTGCTGGCCATTACAGAAAATTTCGAAGCGACCACCTGTGTCTGGGTGTAAGCTGATTGTTTCTATTTCTTCACTAAAAGTATGCAGTAATTCTTGCGATAGCCAAGTTGAACGCAACATCCAGTTGCACTGGCGGCAGTAATAAATATCAATGATTGCTTTATCCATGAAACTTTCCTTTTAATCTTTTTAAACCAGCAACTTGATGCCCACCGCAAACGTGAGAATTTCGAATGCAACTTTAATCACTCTGTTACTGTATCGAGTCGCGGCCCATGCGCCTAAACTGCCGCCTAGAAAAGAGCTTAACAATAAAACAGGTAACCAAGCCCAGTGAATAGGCGCCCCTGCCTGTACGACGGCAATGCCTCCAATGCCATTCCAAAACAGGCCGACACAAATCATGGTGTAAGCAACGGCTTGTTTGTAGTCGTAACCAAACCAGCGCACCAAAAATAGTGTCACGAGCAAACCAGAACCTGCGGTAAGAGATCCGTTAATGATGCCGATAAACAGTAAGCCAATTCCACCAATAACCCAACCAATAGGATGACGGTTGCGTATTACTTCAGCTTGGCCTAGCGATGTCTTAAGTCGCGAGTAGATACCCAGCGCTAGGATCATCGTGCCGAGCATCTTTTCCGCGATACCATCAGGGATCTGTACAATTAAGTTAGCCCCTAAAATCACGCCAATACTGCCGGACAAGATAAGGTAGAGCGCGACTTTCCATTTAATAGTGCCTGATCTTAAATGCGTGCTTGCTGCGCCTAAGCCTAAAGCGACCGAAGCCACCTTATGTGTGCCTAGCGCAACGGAGAACGGTAAGCCGAGAAAGATGAGTAAAGGGAATTGAAGCAAGCCTGCTCCGCCACCGGAAAGTGAAGCCAGCGTGTTGGCGATTAGTGAACCGAAAAAGAGAGTAGTGGTATCTAGCCAATCCATAAGCAAAACAAAGGGGGCGTCTTGCCCCCTTATCATCCAATCAAAATTAGTTTTTAAACAGTACCGAAGAACCGTGGTTCAAGCTAGTGAGCAATAGTGTTTTTTCGTTCACGACGTCAATACGACGACTTTGCTCCGCATCTAGCTTAAAAATTTGAGTAATTAAACGTAGCTGTGCTTCGGAAAAGTCTTTTGATTGAGAAGATGAAATATCTTTAAACTCCGAAGGCGAGACCAACAAATAGTTGTCACTTACTTCCCAGCGGCCTTTTTCCGAGATATTTATCGTTGATTCTGCGGTTGAACCTTGAGCGAATAGTTTTATATTTGCTACGCGAATATAGTCACCATTAGGGAGATATTTCACGTTTGATTCAACATTAACTCGGCGTAGTGGGCCGACAGTATCGTCAGGCAAGCTGTCTGTAATGACTGTCACCATGGTCGACTGCCATTCGTTTGCTGTGAGGAGCTGCTCCACTTTTAGGTCACTTCCCCAATACAACCAACTACTGAAAAGAACGGATACGGCCAAAACCGCAGATGCTAATTTAATCTTCATATTGGCCTCCTTTATTTGCAGATGTCTGTTGGATCGTTTTGACCTGCGAAAATACGCAGTGTTACGTTCTCGTAAGAGTGGTTACTGTCATGAATGTAGTTCAGAATCAGCTGGTTATTTTGTCCACCAGTGGCAATCACTTCAACTGGCAACGAGTCTTCTGCATGGTGCTTCACGTAGCGCTCAATGCATTGCTCTATTGAAGGTAACCAGTTGTTGATTTGAGGGTGATTTACAGGTGTCATCACTGGTACATTTTGATACTCACCAATCTGACGGAATTGGGATTCCGCAGGGTTCGTGAATAACAATACGCAAACAGGAAGCAGCAGAGACAAAAAGATAATGACACGCGGTAGCCAGTTAATCGTGTTAGATGCTGGCTTCGGCTGAGTTTTAGTCGGCTCTACTTGAGGCTCAAGATCAGCAGTAGTATCGGTCACTATCTCTGTTGGTGGTGTATCGCTCGCTTCTAACTCCACTGCTGGCGCTTCGTGTTCAGAAGCGGTTTCTTCAACGTCAGTGTTAGAGTCAGTAGAAAATGGGCTCAAGCGTTCCACTGAACAAATGAGTTGGTAGCCACGTTTAGGTACCGTTTTAACAAACTCTGGAGATTTTGTTGAATCCTTCAACATCTTACGCAGAGTAGAAATCGCTTGAGTCAGGCTTGAGTCATCCACCTCAAAACCTTGCTCACGCCAAACAAACTCGTGAAGCTCGTTACGGGTTAAAACTTCGTTTGGTCTCTCTGCCAACATCAGAAGTATACGGCTTTCGTTGCTTCCTAATCGTACAACGTCGTTGCCGTTTTGTTGGTCAGCGAGCGAATTACTATTTGGATCAAAGGTGAACCTTTGAGCAAGTAGAAATTTGGTGCCAATGTTAGTCATTTAGTTCTTCTTAGATGGATGATGTTGTAATTATGGTGATTTATGTCACAAAATTACCGGGGCGCTTGGAGTGCGCACGACATTTTAGATGCTTTTAGACGGGTAGGATAATTAAAATTTTCTAAAAAAACACCGTTTTTAGCAATATTGACCTTGAATTTACATTTGTCAGCCACATGTTAAATGACATCTCGGTAAGGTGATTTCAAGGGGAAAGTCACAAACTTGTCCCTATGAAAAAGCCAATTAGTTTAGATGTTATGGAGCACACATGAGCGAAACCGTATCTCAAAATAAAGAAACTCGTGGTTTTCAATCAGAAGTAAAACAACTACTGCATTTAATGATCCATTCTCTTTATTCAAATAAAGAGATCTTTTTGCGCGAGCTGATCTCTAACGCATCAGATGCATCAGACAAACTGCGCTTTCAGGCGTTATCTAACCCAGATCTATACGAAGGTAATGCAGACCTTTGCGTGAAACTGTCGTTTGATGAAAGCGCAAATACCTTAACCATTTCTGATAACGGTATCGGTATGAGCCGTGATGATGTGATTGAGCACTTAGGAACAATCGCAAAATCTGGAACAGCCGAGTTTTTCTCAAAGCTATCTGAAGAGCAGAGCAAAGACTCTCAGCTTATTGGTCAGTTTGGTGTTGGTTTCTACTCGGCATTTATCGTTGCTGACGCCGTTACCGTGCGCACTCGCGCTGCGGGTCTAGCCGCTGATGAAGCGGTACAATGGCACTCAGCGGGTGAAGGTGAGTACACCATCGAAAACATTACCAAAGAGTCACGTGGTACCGACATCATTCTTCATATGCGTGAAGAGGGTAAAGAGTTTTTGAATGAGTGGCGTCTACGTGACGTTATCAGTAAGTACTCTGATCACATCGGCATTCCTGTTTCAATCCAAACTGTCGTTCGTGATGACGAAGGCAAGGAAACAGATGAGAAAAAGTGGGAGCAAATCAACAAAGCCCAGGCACTGTGGACGCGTAACAAATCTGATATTTCAGAAGAAGAGTATCAAGAGTTCTACAAGCACGTATCACATGACTTTGCCGATCCCTTGGTCTGGAGTCATAACCGTGTAGAAGGTAAAAACGACTACACGAGCTTACTATACATCCCATCGAAAGCACCTTGGGATATGATGAACCGCGACCACAAATCAGGCTTGAAACTGTACGTACAGCGCGTATTCATTATGGACGATGCAGAGCAATTTATGCCGTCATACTTACGCTTCGTACGTGGTTTAATAGACTCAAACGATTTACCGCTAAACGTATCGCGTGAGATCTTACAAGACAATAAAGTGACTCAGTCTCTACGTAATGCTTGTACTAAGCGCGTGCTAACGATGCTTGAACGTATGGCCAAGAATGACGAAGAGAAATACCAATCATTCTGGAAAGAGTTTGGTCTTGTGATGAAAGAGGGCCCTGCGGAGGACTTTGCAAACAAAGAGAAAGTTGCAGGTTTATTGCGCTTTGCCTCAACTGAAGTGGACTCTTCTGAGCAAACTGTGGGCTTGGCGTCTTACGTTGAGCGCATGAAAGAAGGTCAAGATAAGATCTACTACTTGACGGCAGACAGCTATGCAGCTGCGAAAAACAGCCCTCACTTAGAACAGTTCAAAGCGAAAGGCATTGAAGTTATCTTGATGTACGACCGCATTGATGAGTGGCTGATGAACTACTTAACTGAGTTTGATGGTAAACAGTTCCAGTCAATCACTAAAGCTGGGCTTGATCTAAGTCAGTTTGAAGATGAAGCAGAAAAAGAGAAGCAAAAAGAAACCGAAGAAGAGTTTAAGTCGGTTGTAGAGCGCACGAAGTCTTACCTAGGCGATCGTGTGAAAGAAGTTCGTACCACCTTCAAACTCGCATCTACGCCTGCTGTTGTGGTAACGGACGATTACGAAATGGGTACTCAAATGGCGAAGCTTCTTGCGGCAGCTGGTCAAGCTGTGCCGGAAGTGAAATACATCTTTGAGCTAAACCCTGAGCACAAATTGGTTAAGCGTATGGCTGACGAAGCCGATGAAGAAGCGTTTGGTCGCTGGGTTGAAGTTCTGCTTGGTCAGGCAATGCTAGCGGAGCGAGGCTCTATTGAGGATCCAACAGAGTTCTTAGGAGCCGTTAATCAACTTTTGACTAAGGTGTAATAACCTCTGCAAATCAAAAAGCTCGCATTTCGCGAGCTTTTTGTTTGTTGTCGCAAAATTTTGCATCTCAAGTGCTGAGTTAATAATCAATAGGGCGTGAAAGAGGGTACTGTTAACATTCTTTAGTCTTAATACACTCTTTGCTCAGAGAACCTGTGATAGAATCTGCGACTTGAATGTGAGTAATAAGGCGTGTATTTTTGCTCGCCTATATACGTTATACCGAAACTTATCGTTGCAGGTGCTTCTCAGGTTTGATGTCTAAGAGGTCAGCTATTGTGAGCTTCGGTATAAATCTTAAATATTAAAGAGGATAAATCATGCGCATCATTCTTCTAGGTGCTCCAGGTGCAGGTAAAGGCACACAAGCAAACTTCATCATGGAAAAATACGGTATTCCACAAATCTCTACTGGTGATATGCTTCGTGCTGCTATCAAAGCAGGTACAGAGCTTGGTAAACAAGCTAAAGCTGTTATTGACGCTGGTCAGCTAGTTTCTGATGAAATCATCCTTGGTCTTATCAAAGAGCGCATCGCTCAAGAAGACTGTGCAAACGGTTTCCTACTAGATGGTTTCCCACGTACTATCCCTCAAGCTGACGGCCTAAAAGAAATGGGCGTAGACGTAGACTACGTTATCGAATTTGACGTTGCAGACGATGTAATTGTTGAGCGTATGGCTGGTCGTCGTGCTCACCTTCCTTCTGGTCGTACTTACCACGTGGTTTACAACCCGCCTAAAGTGGAAGGTAAAGATGATGTAACTGGTGAAGATCTTGTTGTTCGTGATGACGACAAAGAAGAAACAGTACGTGCTCGTCTAGGTGTTTACCACGAGCAAACTGCGCCGCTAATCAACTACTACGGCAAAGAAGCTGAAGCAGGCAAGACTAAGTACCTTAAGTTTGATGGTACTAAGCAAGTAGCTGAAGTTAGTGCGGATATCGAGAAAGCACTATCTTAATTTGCTGAAGTCAAAAATTTAATATTTTGATATATTGAAAGCGGCCCAAGTGGTCGCTTTTTTTAGTTTACTCGTAAACATATATCTAATTAACTTCAGCTCGGCTATTCGTTACTTCGAGGTTACTTAAATATATGAACCAAGCCGTTTACCATGAATAGGATGTTATGAAAGAGAATAATAAACAGGGTGTACTCCTAGTTAACCTGGGAACTCCTGACGCACCAACCGCTCCTGCCGTAAAGCGCTTTTTAAGTCAGTTTCTTCATGATCACCGAGTGGTAGACATGACTCGATGGCTTTGGTGTCCACTATTGCACGGCGTTATCCTTCCTATCCGAGCTCCTAAAGTTGCCAAACTCTATCAATCAGTATGGATGGAAGAGGGCTCGCCGTTGATGGTGTACTCTAAACGCCAAACGGAAAAGTTGGCACAAAAGCTTGATATACCTGTAGAGCTTGGTATGACGTATGGTAACCCAAGTTTGCAATCAGGCTTTGAAGCCCTATTGGCGCAAGGCGTTGATGAAGTCATTGTTTTACCGTTGTATCCGCAATACTCGGGCACAACAACGGCAGCGGTTTCTGACGGAATCACTAAAGCATTTAAGAACCTGCCTGTGATGCCAGGCTTTAGCTTTATTCGTGATTATTACAATCACCCGAAATATATTGAAGCGTTAGCGCATTCAGTTCGTGAACATTGGCAAAAGAATGGTCAGGGAGATTACCTGCTGTGTTCTTATCATGGTATTCCAAAACGTTATGCTGACAATGGTGATGTTTACCCACAGCATTGTGAAGAGACGACTCGCTTGCTTGGGAAAGCGTTAGGTTTAAGCGAACAACAAATTGGCATGACGTATCAGTCCCGATTTGGGAGAGAAGAGTGGCTTCAACCTTATACCGATAAGACCCTAGAGGCACTTCCTGCAAAGGGTGTGAAAAATATTAATGTTGTGACCCCTGCATTTTCTTCAGATTGTTTAGAGACGTTGGAAGAGATTTCGGAAGAGTGTAAAGAGATTTTCCTTGAAGCAGGTGGTGAAAACTTTACCTACATCCCTTGTTTGAACGATAGTGAACTTCATATCGAGATGATGGTTGAGTTAGTTCAATCTAAACTTTAGATACAAAAAAGGGTCGCAATAGCGACCCTTTCTACGTTTAGTTGAGCGATCAAGCAACTTGTACTTGCTGCTCTTCTACTTGCTCTGCCGTGCTGTGCGTATTTTCAGCGCCATGCATCCAGCGAACGAGTGTATTAGAGAATAGGAGCAAAATTACGCCACTTACGGTTGCGCTGACCGCAATACCACTAAAGATAGCCATAGCGCCTAACTCGCCTACGTGAGAACCCACATAGCCCGCAACATAGTTAGCAATCGCATTACAGCCAAACCATGCACCCATCATAAGTGAAGCTAAGCGAAGCGGTGCTAATTTAGTCACCAATGAAAGACCAATTGGAGATAAACACAGCTCGCCTAATGTGTGGAAGAAGAAAGCGCCGACCAACCATAACATCGATGTTTTTACTGTTGTATCTCCACCTTGTTCTAGCACTGCGCCAACCATACAAAGGAAACCAATCGCTAAGAAAAACAGTGCCATTGCAAATTTCACTGGCGAAGTGGGTTCACGTTTACCCAATTTTACCCAAAGGACAGCCAGAACTGGCGCTAGAGTAATAATGAAAAATGGGTTTAGTGATTGGAACCACGCAGCAGGAACTTCAAAACCACCAATCATGCGATCAGTATATTGTTGAGTGTAGATGTTCATCAGGCCACCTGCTTGTTCAAAGCCTGCCCAGAAGACAATAGTGAATAAGCTCATGACCAGAATTACTTTTAGTCGATTCACTTCTTCTTTGGTGAGTGGCTGCTTCGTGGTGGCGTTTTTGTTATTTAGATCTCGTTTCGCCGCTGGTTCGCGGCCAATATCACCAAGCCATGATTGAGCCAGTACCATTTGCATCACTAGGCTAACCAGCATACCCACACCAGCGGCAACAAAGCCAGCTTTCCAACCGTAAGAGGTTGTCACAGAGCCAGAAACGACGCCGGCAAGTAATGCACCTAAGTTGATACCCATATAAAAGATAGTGAATGCGCCGTCACGACGGTTGTCACCTTCTTGATAAAGGTCGCCAACCATGGTTGAGATATTTGGCTTAAAGAGACCGTTACCAGTGATAAGTAGGCCAAGACCTAAATAGAAACTGTGTAGCGAACCAATACCTAAAGCATCAGCAGGAAGTGCAAGAGTAAACTGGCCGATGGCCATTAACGCGCCACCAAGCAAAATTGAGCGACGTTGACCTAAATAGTTATCTGCTAGGTAACCACCGATAAGAGGCGTGATATACACAAGCCCTGTGTATATGCCGTATAGGTCTAATGCGTCTTTGGTTGACCAGCCAAGGCCGCCATTCATTGTTGTATCAGTAAGGTAAAGCACGAGAATGGCACGCATTGCGTAGTAAGAAAAGCGTTCCCACAGTTCTGTACCGAACAATAAGAACAGGCCACGTGGATGACCAAAATATTGATGTTGGTTTGACATAAGCTCTTCTAATAATAGTTATTACATTTTTTAACGACTTCTACGTATACAATGCAATTCAACGAGTGACAAATAATAAAATTTTGCCATTCAACTATTTTTGTTTGTTAAGTGGCTGTTTTTGATTAGATTTGCAGATTATATGATGGTGTATTGGTTGTGTCACAAACTTAATTTCCATTTTTGCCTATGGACTTCTTTATCGTAAGTTGCTGAAAAATGTCGTTAATGCGAGCGATGTATAATCATACTTTTATAGATAAACTGAATATCAATGACTCAACTTTGGCTTAATGCTAGGATAAAAACAAAATAGAATTGGCTAGTAAAAAGATGAAACGTTGGTATCTACTTTATTGTAAACGTGGGGAGCAGGTTAGGGCGAAACAACACCTTGAAAACCAAGGTGTAGAATGCTTTTATCCAACTGTAGAAGTTGAGAAGATTTTGCGCGGTAAAAGACAAAAAGTCGATGAACCGCTGTTTCCTTGTTACGTATTCGCTTACTTTGATTATGAGCAAGGGCCAAACTTCACCTCAGTCCGCTCTACTCGAGGTGTTGTTGACTTTGTGCGTTTTGGTGCTCAACCGAAAGAAGTTCAAGGTGACTTGGTCTTCGAATTGATGCAGCTAGAAAAGTGTTGTAATGACAATACCGTTTCTGAATGCATGCCAAAACCAGGCGATCAAATTAGAGTTAAAAGCGGTCAATTTGCGGGCATAGATGCCATCTTCCAAGAACAAGATGGTGAGAAACGCTCAATTATGCTAGTTCAGATGATCACCAAGCGTGTGCCTGTCAGCATAGACAATAGTGATTTAGATTTAAAATAGCCTAATTCCATCAAACATAAAAAGAGGTGCAAAAGCACCTCTTTTTGATCGTATCTAATTTTTTGTCTGTTTTAAAAGGGTTGGACGAACCAACCCTTATCTTTATCGTAGAGAATTAGTATGAGTCGTTGTGAACGGTCTGTACTGCACGACCTGATGGGTCAACACAGTTTTGGAACGATTCATCCCATTCAATCGCCTTCGCTGAAGAACACGCTACTGAAGGGCCTCCTGGTACACACTCTGCTGCTGATGGAAGTGGGAATAACTCTTCAAAGATTTCACGGTACACGTAGCCTTCTTTTGTCGTTGGCGTGTTGTATGGGAATCGATATTGAGCTGTTTCCATCTGCTGGTCTGTCACTTTCTGTTCTGCTACTTCTTTCAGCGTATCGATCCAGCTGTAGCCAACGCCATCAGAGAACTGCTCTTTTTGACGCCATGCGATCGATTCTGGCAGGTAGTGCTCGAAGCACTCACGAAGGATGTGTTTCTCCATTTTACCGTTGCCACACATCTTGTCTGCTGGGTTCAAGCGCATTGCTACATCAATGAACTCTTTATCTAGGAAAGGTACGCGTCCTTCAACTCCCCATGCTGCCAGCGACTTGTTAGCACGAGCACAGTCGAACATGTTCAGAGCAAGCAGTTTACGCACAGTCTCCTCGTGGAACTCTTTCGCGTTTGGCGCTTTGTGGAAGTAAAGGTAGCCACCAAAGATTTCGTCAGCGCCCTCACCAGACAATACCATCTTGATACCCATCGCTTTGATCTTACGACCCATTAAGAACATAGGTGTTGATGCGCGGATAGTCGTCACGTCATATGTTTCAATGTGGTAAATCACGTCACGAATCGCGTCCAAACCTTCTTGAATCGTGTACGTCATTTCGTGGTGAACGGTACCAATTTGGTCGGCAACTTCGCGAGCTGCTTTCAGGTCAGGCGCGCCTTCTAGGCCAACAGCAAAAGAGTGCAGTTGAGGCCACCAAGCTTCAGACTTTTCATCATCTTCAATACGCATCGCTGCAAAGCGTTTTGCTACCGCAGATGTAATAGAAGAATCTAGACCACCTGAAAGAAGCACACCGTAAGGCACGTCAGTCATTAGTTGGCGTTTAACAGCCGCTTCTAGCGCTTCCGTCAATTCTTCTTTGCTAGTGCTGTTACCTTGTACTGCTGCGTACTCGTTCCAGTCACGAACATAGTAACGTGTTGGCTGAGTATCTTTAGAGCTGTAGTAGCTACCAGGAGGGAATTCACTTACTGTTTTACATACTGGAACAAGAGCCTTCATCTCTGATGCCACATAGTAGTTACCATGTTCATCGTGACCTTGATAAAGAGGGATAATACCAATATGGTCACGGCCGACTAAATACTCATCTTTTTCTTCGTCGTAGAGCACAAAAGCGAAAATACCGTTTAGTTCTTCAAGGAGATCTGCACCCATATCTTGGTAAAGTGCAAGAATGACTTCACAGTCTGAATCGGTTTGAAATTCGTACTTTCCTTCGTAACGAGCACGAATTTCTTTATGGTTGTAGATTTCACCATTGACGGCAAGGATGAGCTTCTTATCAGGGCTGTATAGCGGCTGTGCACCACTATTTAGACCAACAATCGCCAAGCGCTCGTGCGCTAAAATAGCACGCTCTGAAGAGTAAATCCCAGACCAGTCTGGGCCACGGTGACGAAGTTTTTTCGACATCTCTAATGCGATAGGGCGCAATGCGGCTGCATCGCTTTTAATGTCTAAAATGCCAAATACTGAACACATACTACATCCTTACTAAACTAAACAATTTCTAATCGGTATGGTTTAAATTTGCCATTACTAATAAAAAAAGCAACGTTTTGTGATTAAAAAAATGATAAAAGGCCTTGTTGTATGGAAAATATTTAACTCAACCGTTGTTTTGGTGAATGAGATCAAGGTTTGGTATAAAAACTATACAAAAAAGGCTTTCTATCAATAGAAAGCCTTTCAAAAAATATCAGTGCTGTTGCTTATTTAATTGGTGTGAATTTAGGCTGAAGTTGTTTACAGACGTGTCGAGCAAAACCGCTACCAGCTTCACTATATATATTGAATGCTGCGTCAACGCCATTTTCAAGTAAGCCTTGCAATTGATCTGGGTATTCGGCGATAGCGGCAATTTGCCCCTTATATTTTCTGCGTTTAAGCTGCTCAAGTGCTGTTTGGTTACCTTGATGATGTGGCATTGCAAGCAGAACCAGTTTTACATGACCTGTATCTAAAATTCGCTCCCAGAAATCCGGGTCGGTGGCATCACCAGAAATCACATTTCTTCCTTCTGAACGATGATGATGTGCAGCGTCTTCACGAATTTCTATACCCAATGAAATTTTGCCATAGCGTGAGCGTAGCTCATCATAAGCGCCCGTTCCAATACGCCCCATACCTAAGATCAATACTTGGGCATGACCTGGGTTGATGAGTTGGTCGCGTTGATTGAGCTTTTCTACCGCTGTCTCTTGCAGCCACTTACCTGAATGTTGATAAATTTTATGGCTAAGGCGGTTAAGTGGCGCGGAAATTACAAAGGATACCGACACCGCAACCGCAATCGCAGCAAGCATATCACTTGGCATCCAGCCCATTTTATAGGCCAACCCTGCAACAATAAGACCAAACTCACTGTAGTTAAATAGTGATAAAGAGGCGAGCAAAGAGGTACGTACTCGAAACTTAAAATGATTAATAGTGACGAAGTACAAGAGTCCTTTGATTGGTAGCAGTAAGATAAATAGCAGGGCGAGAACGACGCCATTCACGCTCAATGAGGCGGATAAACCAATGTTTAAAAAGAAGCAGACTAAAAAGAGCTCCTTCATATTGAATAATGACTTGGATAGTTCTGAGGCTTTTGGGTGACCTGCGAGTAGCATGCCTAAAATTAGCGCGCCCAAGTCTGGTTTCATCCCGACCAACTCGAATAGCCCAGCACCGACAACAAGCGCGAAGAAAATACCGAATAGCACCAGCATTTCGCCGTGGCCAACTTTATCGAGCAGCTTATAGAATAGGGGACGAAGGAAAGGCAGTGCGAACAAACCGATGGCATACCATTCTGGGACTTTTCCGGTTGAAGCAGTCAGGAATACTACGGCAAAAATATCTTGCATAACCAAGATACCGATCGCGAGTGTGCCGTAGGTCGCGTTCATTTCGCCTTTTTCTTGCAATGCTTTTACGGCAAAAACGGTACTAGAGAACGATAGTGCAAAAGCTAAAAGCAGGATTTGGCTGCCGTCCATACTGGCTAGCGAAGTCAAGCCCAGTAGTTTTAAGCCGGATAACGCTAGGGCAAAAAAAGCGGTAGAGAGTATGTTGTGGGCGGTTGCCCCTCCCCATATTTCTTTGGACAGCAGGGTTTTTACATCGAGTTTGAGTCCAATAGTAAACAGAAGAAGAGTAACACCAAGATCTGCGAGAGTGACAATAACGTCATTGCTTTGGTAACCAAATGCATGCAAGCCAAATCCAGCTAGTAGAAAACCAACGAGGGGAGGGAGGCTGCATTTAAGCGCAATAAAACCAGCTAAAAAAGCGGCTGTAATTAGAATAATTTCCATACTGTTGAGCTGTATTCCTGATATACAAAAACGGGCTGTGAAAACACAGCCCGAGATTGTAACTCAATTGGTTGTATAAACTTAGTCTTCCAGTAACTTTTGTAACAAAACTCCGTTTAGCATAGCGCGTTTAATCATCGCAAATGCGCCCATCGTTGGCTGCTTATCAATGTGAGAAGCCACGATAGGGAGGTCGTTATGGAAAGTTTTAAGAGATTGATTCTCTACGTTGCGTTGAATTGCAGGGAAAACAATATCTTGTGCTGCAGTAATATCGCCAGCAATTACAATTTTCTGTGGATTAAATAAGTTAACCGTAATCGCAATCGCTTTACCTAGCTGGTTGCCCACTCGCACTAAACTCTGTTTCGCAAGTTCATCACCATTCATTGCGTGCTGACATACCGCTTCAATTGTGATGTTTTCAAGGTCGGTTAAGCTTGATTCGTATCCTTGAGTAATCAGTTGCTTCACTCGTTGAATAATCGCTGGGTTTGCAGCTACGGTTTCTAAACAGCCAAAGTTTCCACATTGGCATTGCTCACCAAGCGGGTCAATTTGGATATGACCAATTTCACCGACGTTGCGGTTAAAACCAAGAAAAACCTGGCCGTTAACGATAATACCTGCGCCAGTACCGCGGTGGACGCTAACCAAAATAGAATCCTGGCAGTCTTGGCTTGCTCCAAAGTAGTGCTCAGCCAACGCCATGCCACGTACGTCGTTGCCAACAAAGCATGCTGTATTAAACTTCTCTCCAACAATTTCACCGAGAGCAAGATTATCGATATCGGTATTAGGCATGTATTCGACCACGCCAGTTGTTGGGTTAACAAGGCCCGGTAAAGTGATGCCGATAGCGATGAGTTGATCAATTTTGTCTTCGCAACGGTTTACGAAATCTTTTAATAAATCGATAAGTCCTGCGATTAAGTCTGCTTGGTTAGTGTAGTGCAGTTCATGCTGATCTTCTGCCAGCGCGGTACCACCTAAATCGTATAAACTGAACTGTACGTAATCTCGACCTAAGCGAACGGCAATCGAATGAAAAGGTTTGACTTCAGTAGTCAAAGAGATCGCACGACGACCACCAGTTGAAGCTTGTTGGGCGACCTCCTTAATAAGGCCGCGCTCTAAAAGTTGGCGGGTTATTTTGGTAACACTAGCAGGCGCGAGCTGACTCACGTCCGCGACTTGAATACGGGAGATAGGACCTTGCTGATCAATCAGCCTATATACCGCAGCGCTGTTAAGCTGTTTTACTAAATCTACATTACCAATCTGTCCGCCATTCATGCTTAATTTTGCTCGTATTGTCCGTTAACAACCGTCGCTTTTACTTTAAAGTCACGATCGAAAATAGTCAGGTTTGCAACCATCCCTTTTCGAACTCGGCCAAGGCGATCCTCAACACCAATTGCTGTTGCTGGGTATAACGTGGCCATTCGTAGAGCTTCGTCTAAAGCGATCCCCGCGTGCTCAACTGAATTCTGAACTGCTTCAATCATTGTCAAAGCTGAGCCGCCTAGCGTGCCATTTTCATCAACACACTTACCATCTCGGTAATATACTTTCTTACCGACAAAAATAAAGTGATCAATGTTAGCACCTGCTGGAGCTGTGGCATCCGTCACCAAAACAAGCTTTTCACCTTTGATTTTATGAGCAATTCGGATGTTTGCGTAGTCGACGTGAAAACCATCAGCAATAATGCCAGCATATACGTCAGGAGTATCGTAAATTGCACCAACAACTCCTGGTTCACGACCAACCATTGGTGTCATTGCATTAAAGAGGTGTGTAGCAAAAGTAATGCCTGCTTCAAAGCTTTTACGTGCTTCGGCGTAGGTTGCATTTGTGTGGCCAATTGAAACTACGATGCCAGCAGCCTTTAATCGCGCAATATGCTCTGGGTCGTTATGCTCAGGTGCTAGTGTTACTTTCGCTACGATATCGGCGTTTGTGCAGATAAGGTCGATCATGCTTTCGTCTGATGGGCGAATAAAATCTACGTTATGGATGCCTTTTTTCGCGACGTTAAGGTAAGGACCTTCGAGGTGTAAACCAAGCGATTGATTTTGATACTTGTTGTGGTACTCACGAGCTGCGGCAATTGCAGTTCGCATATCTTCATCAGATGACGTAATGAGTGTTGGCAGGAAGCTAGTACAGCCAGATTTGAGGTTTGCCTGGTGCATGATTTGCATGGTTTCAGGGGTAATTGCATCGTTTAGCATTACACCGCCACAACCGTTCAACTGCAGATCGATAAAGCCTGGACTTAGATTAGCGCCTGCAAGGTCTTTTAGTTCGATGCTTTGAGGTAGCTCAGAAACCGGCACAATAGATTGAATAAGATCGTTTTCGATGATGACCGCATGATCGGTAAGAACATCACTACCGGTATAAATTTTACAGTTACTTAGCGCGTACATAGTCAGCTAGTCCTTATAGATGAGAATTCAATTTCTATATCGTTATCTAAGTAGAGACTGCTTCAGTCATATGGGTACTTAGTTTGTATCACTGAATTAGATAACGAGTCACATACAGCAAGTCGCGTTTTATCGATGTTATTGTCATAGTAACTAACTGAAAAGTAATAATTGTATGGTTTTTTATGATTCTTTTTCAGAGCAAAGTTACAGTGATTTACCCGCCTAGATACCAAAATAACACTGATTCTGCCTTGCATAAAGTGCGAGAATATTATCTTTAAAACGCCATTTTTTCGTATAATAAAATAAGTTTTATGATCTCGCTAGCAAAAACCTTCCGAAAGGGCAAATTGTGGTGATTATGATCACAAACGGTGAGCTTTTAATTTGCGGAGCAAAATTAATATCATAAACTTAGGATGACTAAATTGGACGGCTGAAATAAGTCATTCAACATAACATCTAATCCTATAGGGGGAACTTAAGGTGAACATTCTCGGATACTTCCAGAAGGTGGGTAAGGCGCTTATGGTGCCGGTTGCCACACTTCCTGCAGCAGCAATACTCATGGGTATTGGCTACTGGATCGACCCAAATGGCTGGGGCGCAAACAGTGCACTTGCTGCATTTCTTATTAAAGCTGGTGCAGCGATCATTGACAACATGTCAGTATTGTTCGCTGTTGGTGTTGCTTACGGAATGTCTAAAGACAAAGATGGCGCCGCTGCACTTTCAGGCTTCGTGGGCTTCTTAGTTGTCACAACGCTTTTGGCCCCTGGTGCAGTATCACAAATTCAAGGCATTGACCCAAGTGAAGTACCTGCTGCATTTGGTAAAATCAATAACCAGTTCGTAGGTATCTTGGTTGGTATTGTTTCTGCTGAGTTGTACAACCGTTTTTCTCACGTAGAGCTGCACAAAGCACTGGCGTTTTTCTCTGGTAAGCGTCTTGTACCTATCCTAACGTCTTTTGCTGGTATCGTTATTGCGTTCATCCTGATGTACGTTTGGCCATCAGTTTACGGCGGTCTGGTCAGTTTTGGAGAAAGCATTCAAGGTATGGGTGAAGCAGGTGCAGGTGTTTATGCATTCTTCAACCGTCTTCTAATTCCTGTTGGTCTGCACCATGCACTAAACTCAGTGTTCTGGTTTGATGTTGCTGGTATTAATGACATTCCAAACTTCCTTGGCGGTGCGAAATCATTAGCTGAAGGCACGGCAACGGTAGGTGTTACAGGGATGTACCAAGCGGGCTTCTTCCCAATCATGATGTTTGGTTTACCAGGCGCTGCTCTAGCGATGTACCATACTGCGAAATCAAAGAATAAAGAGAAAGTGGCATCTATCATGATTGCGGCTGCGTTTGCTTCATTCTTTACAGGTGTAACAGAACCACTTGAATTTGCATTCATGTTCCTTGCTCCAGGACTGTACGTTCTTCACGCAGCGCTGACTGGTCTATCAGTTTATATCGCGGCATCAATGCAGTGGATTGCAGGTTTCGGTTTCTCTGCTGGTTTAGTCGACTTAGTATTGTCGACTCGTAACCCGCTAGCGGTAAACTGGTACATGCTCATTGTACAAGGTCTTGGTTTCTTTGCGGTTTACTACTTCGTGTTCCGTACCGTGATTGTTAAGTTTGGCCTTAAAACACCGGGACGTGAAGATGATGAAGAAGCTTCATCTAACGTGGCTGGATCAAGCAATTCTTCAGAGCTTGCTCGTCAGTACTTGAAAGCACTTGGCGGTCATGACAACCTAAGTTCTATCGATGCCTGTATTACTCGTTTGCGCCTTTCTGTGAAAGATATGAGCGTTATCAATGAGAAAACTCTGAAAGATCTTGGAGCTATGGGAGTTGTGAAGCTAGGTACAAACAACCTACAAGTTATCCTTGGTCCACTAGCAGAGATTGTTGCTGGTGAGATGAAGAATGTATCTAAAGATGAAGACTTAAGTGGTGTTCAGTTACCAGCTTAACTGTTTAATAGTGGTGCGATTGTTTGTTATTGGTATTGCAAACAATTGATACTACAACATCGCAAAAGGCCTCCGCAGGAGGCCTTTTTTCGTTTAGGCCCTTTGAATCTGCTTTGCTTTCACGCCAACTCAATAAATATTGTCGTTTTAGAGCGAGTTCTTGTTGTCTAATTGCTTAGAATTGTGGATCATTAGGAACAATGTACTCTGTGAAACCATACTTGGATACAGGGTTCCGTTTTCTCTGACAATACTAATATTTTTGAGGTGCTATAGATGAGTGAAGCTGATGCTCGTCCATCAAACTTTATTCGCCAGATCATTGATAAAGATCTAGCGGATGGTAAACACACTAGCGTGCATACTCGATTCCCGCCGGAGCCAAATGGCTACCTGCATATCGGTCATGCTAAGTCTATCTGTTTGAACTTCGGTATTGCTCAGGACTACCAGGGTCAATGTAATCTGCGTTTCGACGATACAAACCCTGAAAAAGAAGACATCGAATACGTTGAGTCTATCAAGAAAGATGTAAACTGGTTGGGCTTTGAGTGGAGTGGTGAAGTATGTTACTCATCAAACTACTTCGATAAGCTTTACGAATATGCAATTGAATTGATTAACAAAGGCTTAGCGTACGTAGATGAGCTAAGTCCAGAGCAAATTCGTGAATACCGCGGCACACTAAAGGCGCCAGGTAAACCAAGTCCATACCGTGACCGTTCTGTTGAAGAGAACTTGGCGTTGTTTGAAAAAATGCGCGCTGGTGAATTTGAAGAAGGTAAAGCGTGTCTTCGTGCTAAAATCGACATGGGTTCTTCATTCATGGTCATGCGCGATCCAGTTTTATACCGTGTGCGTTTTGCTACGCACCACCAAACTGGTGATAAGTGGTGCATTTACCCAATGTACGACTTTACGCACTGTATTTCTGATGCATTAGAAGGCATTACGCACTCTATTTGTACGCTTGAATTCATGGATAACCGTCGTCTGTACGATTGGGTTCTAGACAACATCACGATCGAAAGCCGTCCACATCAATACGAGTTCAGTCGTTTAAACCTTGAATACACAGTGATGTCTAAGCGTAAGCTTAACCAGCTAGTTACTGAAAAACTGGTTAATGGTTGGGATGATCCACGTATGCCGACTGTCTCAGGTCTGCGTCGTCGTGGCTTCACACCTGCATCTATTCGTGAGTTTTGTAAGCGTATTGGTGTAACGAAGCAAGAAAATATGATCGAGTTTAGTTCATTAGAATCTTGTATTCGTGATGACCTAAACGAGAACGCTCCGCGTGCAATGGCTGTACTGGATCCTGTTAAAGTTGTTATCGAAAACTTTGAAGCAGGCGCAGTAGAAAACTTGACAGTTGCCAACCACCCAAATAAACCTGAAATGGGCGTGCGTGAAGTGCCATTCACGCGTGAATTGTGGATTGAGCGTGAAGACTTCCGTGAAGAAGCGAACAAAAAGTACAAGCGTTTAGTGCTAGGTAAAGAAGTTCGTTTACGTGGTGCTTACGTGATCAAAGCTGAGCGCGTTGAAAAAGATGCCGAAGGCAACATCACAACGATCTTCTGTTCTTACGATGCAGATACGCTAGGTAAAAACCCAGCAGATGGTCGTAAAGTGAAAGGCGTTATTCATTGGGTGTCAGCTGATAAAGCTCTTCCAGCGGAAATTCGTCTGTACGATCGTTTATTTACGGTGCCAAACCCAGGCGCAGCGGAAGATTTTGCTTCTACTATCAACCCTGAATCATTAGTTGTGATCAATGGCTTCGTCGAGCCTAGCCTAGCTTCTGCAGAAGCAGAAAAAGGTTACCAGTTTGAACGTATGGGTTACTTCTGTGCAGACTCGAAAGACTCTTCAGCAGATAATCTAGTATTCAATCGCACGGTTGGTCTACGTGATACCTGGGCAAAAATTGAGAATCAATAATCTCAATTAATGCTGAGAACGATGAAAAAATGCCAGCAAACGCTGGCATTTTTTATACCTAATCCCACAGAGTGCTATATAGATGTGCAAAACTGTGGAGAAAAAAGATGGGTGTTTAGTAGCTTTTGTTCTGTAACCAAAGTACTGACGTCTAAGGTACTGACTTCTAGAAACAAAAAACGCCAGCATGTGCTGACGTTTACTTTTTAAATTAACAAACCCTTATTTTTTCGGTTTGTGTGCATCTGGATTGTCTTTACAACCACCATCGCTACACTTGCCGTACAAGTATAAGCTGTGGTTTGTTAGTGTGACATTGTACTTAGCTGCAATCTCTTTTTGACGTTCTTCAATAAGATCGTCAGAAAATTCAATTACCTCACCACAGTCTAGGCACACTAGGTGGTCGTGGTGATGTTGAGTCGATAATTCGAAGACTGACTTTCCACCTTCAAAGTGGTGACGAGTTACAATACCAGCATCGTCGAACTGGTTTAGAACTCGGTAAACAGTTGCTAGGCCAATTTCTTCACCTAGATCAATCAACTTTTTGTACAAATCTTCAGCACTGATGTGCTGGCAGTCTGGCTGCTGAAGTACTTCTAGAATTTTTAGCCTCGGAAGGGTTACTTTTAAACCCGCATCCTTCAGCGCCTGATTATTATCTGACATATACTTTCCCGTTGGATCATCTGCAGCGATTTAACAGAATTCAATCTTCCTACCATTATAGGATAAGCGTTCGGAACATTAAACCACGAACTTCAAAGGGTTAATAGAATCTTTTTGTAAATTAGAAACAGGTCCATTATATTACAGCTCTGACCAGTTACAATTGTGTAACATTAAGCTTGGAGAGGGCAGGGATAGCGATGAATAGGCGACTAGCGAAGATATACAAACCAGGAATTGTAAAGTTCGCACTCAATATTTGGCCTCCTTTTTGGGGGGCGGGTATTAAAATCTTACATATTTCTCAAGACTTCCGTACTGTAAAGGTACGTTTAAAGCTTCGCTGGTGGAATAAAAATGCCAATCGCACCCAATATGGCGGCAGTATTTTCTCTTTAACTGATCCTATTTACTCGTTGATGCTGATGGGGATTCTACGAGAGGAATATTATGTGTGGGATAAAGAGGCAAGCATTAACTTTATTAAGCCGGGGCAAAGTGATTTGTTTGCAGAATTTGAGGTCACTGAAGGGATGCTGGAAAACATTTATCAAATGACACGGAATGGAGAAAAGTGCTTTCCTGAGTTTATTACTCATGTAAAAGATAAACAGGGGAATGTGGTTTCAGAGGTTCAACGCAAGCTTTATGTAAGAAAGAAACCTCAGTATCGCGAAGAGGAAGTACTTACCGATGCTGTGTGACAATACATACAAAAAGACCTCCAAGTGGAGGTCTTTGCATCATTCAATTTGATTAGCCTTCTAGCTCAGCTAAACACATCTCTTCATAGATCTGTTTAACCCAGCTTTCAACACGCTCGTCAGTCAATTCTGGTTGGCGGTCTTCATCAATACATAGACCTACGAATTGGCTTTCGTCACCTTCAACAAGTGCTTTAGACGCTTCAAATTCGTAGCCTTCTGTCGAGGTATGGCCAAGAATTGTGCCGCCTTTAGATTCAACGATATCACGGACTGTGCCCATCGCGTCACAGAAGTATTCTGCGTAGTCTTCTTGGTCGCCACAGCCAAAGATAGCCACTAGCTTAGTAGAGAAGTCGATTTGCTCAAGTTCAGGGAAGAAGTCATCCCAATCACATTGTGCTTCGCCGTAGTACCAAGTTGGGATACCTAGAAGAAGAAGATCGAAGTTATCAATGTCTTCTTTGCTGCTTTTCGCGATGTCTTGAACGTGAACTAGATGTTTACCTAGTTGCTTTTGAATCATCTTTGCAACGGCTTCAGTATTACCTGTGTCGCTACCGAAGAAGATACCTACACTTGCCATAGAGTCTATACCTTTACATTGTTTGTTATTGGCGATGCTACTAAGGGTTTAACCTAACCCTGAGCCTTCCCAAGTTAGCTGAATTACACCTTTTGCAATAAAGCCAGCACAGCCTAGGAAAAGGACTAACCACACAATACGACGACCAAAAACAGGTACATTGCCTTGCTTTAGCACATCTTTTATCGCCATCCCGATGAAAAAAAAGATAGCAGCAAAAAGAAGATCGAGCCCAATAGACTCGAGCATATCCATATAGTCGTAAAGCATTTTAGCCCTTCATGCCGAAAAATCTTGGGCGCACTATACCACTGTTAAACGGTAAAGTTAATGCACTACAAGAAGGGTTATTTCAATAATCTAGTGTTGCTTTTCGAATTTGTTAACTCGAAATGTATTTTCGAATGACTCTCATTACTTCTGTCGGTTTCTCGGCGTGTAACCAGTGACCAGTGCCAGCGATAATGTGTGCTTTAGCATGGTTAAATTGTCGCTTCACTGCCGGCTGATGTTCTGGCATTAAGTAGTCAGAGTCGCCGCCTTTGATAAATAAAGTTGGGATATCTGTTGGTGTGATTTCTTGCCAGCCAATAATTTGGTCATAATTCTCAAAAAGGCTCGGTACGTTAAACCGCCAATCCATCTTATCGCCATTTTTGTACAGTGATTTAGAGAGAAATTGTCTTACACCATCGAGTTCAATATGTTGAGCTAGGATATCCATGGCTTGCTGTCGATTTGCTGGTTTTTCATTAATAACAGCATGTAAGCCGTTAAAAACATTATCGTGACGGTTCGTAGTGTAGGCTACAGGCGCCATGTCGAGAACGACTAACTGCTTGACTACATTTGGAGCAATGTCCACAAGAGCCATCGCGACTTTTCCGCCCATGGAGTGACCAATAACAATAGATGGCTCAACGTTTAAGTGCTGAAGGAGCTGAGCCACATCTTTTGCCATATCGGTATAGTTATGGACTTCGGAGTGGAAAGAGAGGCCGTGATTTCTCAGATCAATACTGATCACCGTGTGATCTTTAATAAGATCGCGGGCGAGTAGACCCAGATTACTTAAACTACCAAACAATCCGTGAATCAAAACAACTGTTTGGCCTTGGCCTTCCTGCTTATAGTTGAGTAATGCTGACATTTTATCTTATTCGTGATGGGTTTAACGTGGAGTATCCGCGTGGATCTCGTTATAATCCCCCAGAGTTTAAACATTGAGAATGTGAAAAGCGAATGAAAACAATTGAGGTTGATGAGGATCTATACCGTTATATAGCTAGTCAAACTAAGCATATCGGTGAAAGCGCCTCGGATATTTTGCGACGCCTTTTAAACCTTGATGGTCAGTTGCAGGAAGCTAAAGCCGCGCCTGTAGTAGAGAAGCCACAAGGGATTGTAGTAAGTAAAGATGCGGGTAAAACGGAATCTGTTGATGTAGTGAAAGAAATGCGTTCGCTGCTTATTTCTGATGAGTTTGCCGGTCTAAAAAAAGCGATTGATCGCTTTATGTTGGTATTATCGACCTTACATAAATTGAATCCAGAAGGTTTCGCCCAGGCTACGAATGTAAAAGGACGCAAACGCGTGTACTTTGCAGATAATGAAGAAACCTTGCTAGCAAACGGTAATACGACCAAGCCAAAAGCCATTCCTGGCACACCGTTTTGGGTTATCACGAATAACAATACAAGTCGTAAAAGACAGATGGTTGAACAAGTGATGGCACACATGGGGTTCCAACCTGACTTAATAGAAAAAGTAACAGGTTCAATCTAAGAAACCTGATAGAAGCCTCATAATGCGTCGCAGTGAGCGGATATTATGAGGCTTTTTTAATTTTATTTGTATTGAAAGAAAGGATGTCAAACATGGCTATGCACCCTCGTGCTGGGCAAAAAGCGCAGCAGGAAGATCTTCACAATATCCCAGCACTCGTTGCTAACTACTTCTTACTTCAACCAGACGCGGCAAACGCAGAACACAAAGTTCAATTTGGTACTTCTGGCCACCGCGGTACTGCAGACAAGCACACTTTTAACGAAAACCACATTTTAGCGATCGCTCAAGCGGTAGCAGAAGTTCGTGCTGAGCAAGGCACAACTGGCCCGTTGTTTGTGGGTAAAGACACGCATGCGCTATCTGAGCCTGCTTTTTCAAGTGTGATTGAAGTATTGATTGCAAATGGTGTGAAAGTGATTGTCCAGCAAGACAACGGTTACACGCCAACACCGGGTATTTCACACGCGATTCTGACTTACAACATCAAACACGATGAAAAAGCAGACGGTATCGTTATTACCCCATCACATAACCCACCACAAGACGGCGGAATCAAATACAATCCGACACATGGTGGTCCTGCAGAAGCTGAGTTGACTCAAGCTATCGAAGATCGTGCGAACGAATTGATTGCTGAAGGTTTACAAGGTGTTAAACGCCTACCACTAGCAGAAGCAAAAGCATCGGATCTGTTTGTAGAGATGGACTTGGTGAAGCCATACATTGATGACCTGGTGAACGTTATCGATATGGAAGCAATCCAAAAAGCGAACCTGAAGATTGGTGTAGATCCATTGGGTGGCAGCGGTATCGATTACTGGCGTCAAATTGGTCAGGCATACAACCTAGACCTAACGCTAGTAAGTGAATCGATCGATCCTTCTTTCCAATTCATGTCGCTAGATAAAGACGGCGTTGTGCGTATGGACTGTTCTTCTCCTTACGCAATGGCGGGTCTATTGGCACTGAAAGACGAATACGATTTAGCATTTGGTAACGATCCTGACTACGACCGTCACGGTATCGTTACGCCAAAAGGTTTGATGAACCCGAACCACTTCTTAGCCGTTTGTATTGACTACTTGTACCGTCATCGTGACGCGTGGGGTAAAGACGTCGCTGTTGGTAAAACACTAGTTTCAAGTGCGCTGATTGATCGTGTTGTTGCGGATCTAGGTCGTGAGCTATGTGAAGTGCCTGTTGGTTTCAAATGGTTTGTAGACGGTCTGTACACTGGTAAGTTTGGTTTCGGCGGCGAAGAAAGTGCTGGTGCGTCTTTCCTTCGTAAAGATGGCACGCCTTGGTCAACAGACAAAGATGGCATCTTGCTATGCCTTCTAGCAGCAGAGATCACTGCGGTAACGGGTAAGAACCCTCAAGATTACTATGAAGAGCTAGCGGCGAAGCACGGTGAGTCGAAGTACAACCGTATTCAAGCTGTAGCAAATGGCCCACAAAAAGACGTATTGAAGAAGTTGTCACCAGAAATGGTTGCGGCTGAAACTCTAGCAGGTGATGCTATCACTGCTCGTCTAACGCATGCACCAGGCAATGGTGCTGCGATTGGCGGCCTTAAAGTAACGACAGCTAACGGTTGGTTCGCTGCTCGTCCATCAGGCACAGAGGACATCTACAAGATTTACTGTGAAAGCTTCAAAGGTGAAGAACATCTGAAACAAATCGAAGCTGAAGCACAAGAGATCGTTAATCAAGTGTTTGCAGCCGCTGGTTTGTAAAACATCCAATGGTCAATGTATCTAGCAAAGGGTTGATGTGAAAACATCAACCCTTTCATGTTTAAGTGCCCCGAACCGCTTTATCTCCGGGCCATGAATCTGGTACCACAAACCAGAATTGACCGTCCTCCGTTTGTGCATGTACAAATCGGTCTGAAGGCTTTTCAATGGGTCGAGATAAATCGTCCATACCAATCGCCCAGCATGGTTTGTGTAAATGATAAAGTGGCTTACCGATTAACTCCCATTGGCTCTGGTAGCACCAGTAACCACTAATCTGACTTGGATTTAGTTCATAACCCAAGCACTCGCTAGGAGTTGGCTCTGGAGTAAACGGATTAATATAGAGTCGTCCTTGCATCATTAGGCGCTCTTCTGGAGAGTCGTTTAAAGGAATTATTTTTTGAAATTCCGGGCGATCGCTCATTTTCAGTTGATGCGTGAGCATTCTATCCAATTTCGCATGTAACTGGTCGTGAGCATTCGGGCCATACCAAACGCCGTTATAAAGAAGATAAAACTTAATCGCCACTTCCCAGTGTTCTATTTGATTTGATTCTGTATTCCGCAACACCAAATCTATAGCACCAATGGTCTTACCTTCGATGTCGTTTAACTGAACCTCTTCAGCGATAACCTGATATCGTTCTGAACTAGAGAGAACTGCAGTGCATAAGTGCTGATATAAAAAGCCCAATCTTGGATTACCATTGTATTGCTCAGTGTTCTTTAAAGGCGTTACCGTAAGATCCTCTAAGGTTGCAAACGGAGGGCGTAACTTGAAAAGAGGAGGTGAAGTGGCGATCCATTGGTAAAAGCGTTGCAGTTGGTTCATCCGTATCCCTAAATGTATGGTGAGGCGACAAGCTTTGTTATTGTAACTAAATTTGCTTTTGAGGGTAGGGTGGCTAGCATCGATATTAGGGTTCGAGATACACTTTAAATACCTAAATGATATCAAGGTGCCAGATGTCAAAACGTTGTTGTATCAACTAGGTTGCACACTCTCGGTCTGATTTCATCGAGAGGTTATTTAGGTTTACATGCGCTAGAAATTGGAAGTAATAATGAATAACTTAAAGCTAGAACAGATTCTTAATGACAAACTGTCACCGCAGTTAATTAAAGATTACGCACCAAACGGGTTACAAGTAGAAGGGACGCCAGCCGTAAAGCGTATTATCACTGGCGTAACCGCCTCTCAAGCCTTAATCGATAAAGCGATTGAGCTTAATGCAGACGCATTGCTTGTTCATCATGGCTATTTTTGGAAAGGTGAGCCTGAGCCAATTCGTGGCATGAAAGGTAAACGAATTCGTAGCCTGATCAAAAATGATATCAACTTATATGGTTATCACCTTCCTCTAGATATTCATCCAGAGCTAGGCAACAACGCTGAATTAGCTCGCTTACTTGAAATCGAAGTAGAAGGTGGGCTTGAAGGGCACCCTCAGTCAGTTGCTATGTTTGGGCGCTTGAAAAAGCCGATGTCTGGTGTTGAATTTGCGAGTAAGATCAACCAAGTTCTTGAAAGAGAGCCTCTGCATATCGCTCCAGAGAATACTGATAAGATGATTGAGACAGTCGGCTGGTGTACTGGTGGAGGGCAGGATTTCATTGAACTTGCTGTACAGCACGGGCTGGATGCATTTATCTCTGGAGAAATTTCAGAGCGCACCACTTATACTGCTCGTGAAATGGACATTCATTACTTTGCTGCAGGTCATCATGCTACTGAGCGTTATGGTGTTCAGGCCTTAGGCAAATGGCTAGCGGATGAATATGGCCTACATGTGGAGTTTATCGATATTGATAATCCGGTTTAGCGTTCTCCATTAATAACGTTAAACGCAAAAAAGAAAAAAGGGTTGAGACGAAAATCTCAACCCTTTTGTTTGTCTATCTTCGTACTAAAAGATCATTCACGTTCGTGAAGTGGAGAAAACTCACGTTGTGTTTCGCCAGTGTATAGCTGACGAGGACGACCGATGCGGTTCAGTGGATCGCTGTGCATTTCGTTCCAGTGAGCAATCCAGCCGATGGTACGAGAAATCGCGAAGATAACCGTAAACATAGAAACTGGAATACCAATCGCTTTAAGAATGATACCTGAGTAGAAGTCTACGTTCGGGTACAGCTTCTTAGACACGAAGTACTCATCAGAAAGTGCAATGCGCTCAAGTTCCATTGCAACGTCTAGCAGAGGGTCTTGAATGTTTAGCTCTTTGAGAACTTCATGACACGTTTCGCGCATTACTGTCGCACGTGGGTCGTAGTTCTTGTAAACGCGGTGACCAAAGCCCATTAAGCGGAATGGGTCATCTTTGTCTTTCGCGCGGTCTACATATTCAGGGATGTTATCGACGCTGCCAATCTCTTCTAGCATTCTCAAGCAGGCTTCGTTTGCGCCACCGTGAGCAGGCCCCCAAAGGGATGCAATACCAGCGGCAATACATGCAAATGGGTTCGCACCAGAAGAGCCAGCTAGGCGAACAGTTGATGTCGACGCATTCTGTTCGTGATCCGCGTGTAGAGTGAAAATCTTATCCATCGCACGGGCAACCACAGGATTTACTTCATACTCTTCGCAAGGGTTTGCGAACATCATATGCAAGAAGTTCTCTGCGTAGCTAAGGTCGTTACGAGGGTAAATAAATGGCTGACCGATAGAGTATTTGTAACACATCGCCGCCAGTGTTGGCATTTTTGACAGCAGACGGTACGCTGCAATTTCGCGGTGTTCGTCGTTGTTAATGTCAAGAGAGTCGTGATAGAAGGCTGCAAGTGCTCCAACTACACCACACATTACCGCCATTGGATGAGCATCGCGTCGGAAGCCATGGAAAAAGCTTGCGATTTGCTCGTGTACCATTGTGTGACGAGTAACGGTCGTTTTGAATTGCTCGTATTGTTCTCGGGTAGGGGCTTCACCATAAAGAAGGATGTAACATACTTCTAAGTAATCTGCGTTATTGGCTAATTGATCAATCGGGAAACCGCGGTGCAAAAGAATACCTTTGCCGCCATCGATGTACGTGATTGATGATTCACAAGATGCAGTGGCAAGAAAACCTGGGTCAAAAGTAAAGTAACCATTGGCTCCCAGCTTACGAACGTCAATTACAGGTGTACCTAGCGTACCGTCCATAATTGGCAGTTCGATTGGCGCTTGACCTTCAACATGAAGGGTCGCTTTCTTATCCGCCATAACAATCTCCTTTGTTTATTATTTAATCCGTCCAGGATGTTTATGTGCCATTTTTGTACTGTTGTTAAAGCTTAAAGTCAATTTTTCTCCATCTTTGTGTGCACTTGTTATGATTTTTCTCATGAAAATCGTTAAAAATCTGTTCTATGTAGCATAATTTGTTACACCAATTGTATTAGAATGTTGCTCGCCGTATATTGGCAAAGAAAATTTTAGTTAAATCCTTATAAATTCGGGGCTAGAAACAAAGAGTGAGGTTTGTTGCTGGATTCCGTTTGTTAACAACTTGTTTACAATTATCTGAGTGGTTACTCGCGATATTTGTTAAATAGATGTTAACTTTTGTACGTTTGGAAGCTGAAATTGGTTATAACAATAAATGCTCAATGGAGCTGAGTGAGCAAGCCCGTGAAAGAAAGAAAGTCAAGACCTGTTAATTTAGATTTACAGACCATCCACTTTCCTATCACAGCAATCGCATCCATCCTACACCGTGTGTCTGGGGTAATTACGTTTGTTGCGGTGGGTATATTACTGTGGTTACTATCCATTTCTCTGTCATCCCCAATGGGTTTTATGGAAGCCGCTGACATCGTCGATAGCTTCTTCGTAAAATTCATCCTGTGGGGAATTCTTACTGCACTTGCCTACCACATCGCAGGTGGTATCCGTCACTTATTGATGGATCTAGGTCACTTTGAAGAACTAGATTCAGGCACGATGAGCGCTAAAGTCGCGTTTGGTGCAACAGCAGTATTATCATTATTGGCGGGGATCTTGGTATGGTAAAACACGTATCTTCATTTGGTCGTAATGGTGTACACGATTTCCTACTAATTCGTGCAACTGCAATCATTATGACGCTATACACGATTTATCTGATTAGCTTCTGTGCATTTTCAGATATCTCTTACGCATCTTGGACCCAATTCTTTGGTGGTACCTTCACTAAAGTATTCACCATGTTGGCACTTGTCTCGATCCTGATTCACGCTTGGGTTGGTTTGTGGCAAGTATTAACTGATTACATTAAGTGCGCGAAACTACGTGGCGCACTACAACTTGGTGTTATTGCCGTGCTATTCGGCTATGTCTTCTCTGGTCTATTTATTCTGTGGGGTGCGTAAGTGTCTATTCCAGTTCGTGAGTTTGATGCCGTAGTAATCGGCGCTGGTGGTGCAGGTATGCGCGC
Organism: Vibrio sp. 2CM40D; assembly: GCF_023161825.1. Taxonomy (NCBI): domain Bacteria; kingdom Pseudomonadati; phylum Pseudomonadota; class Gammaproteobacteria; order Vibrionales; family Vibrionaceae; genus Vibrio; species Vibrio sp. 2CM40D. The sequence goes on along the minus strand of NZ_JALNTL010000008.1, from coordinate 102,397 downwards.
TGCACTACAAATTTCAGAGCAAGGCCTATCATGTGCTTTGTTGTCAAAAGTATTTCCAACACGTTCTCATACTGTGTCTGCACAGGGCGGCATTACCGTTGCTCTGGGTAACTCGCACAAAGACGATTGGCAATGGCACATGTACGATACCGTTAAAGGTTCCGACTACATCGGTGACCAGAACGCGATTGAATACATGTGTAAAAATGGTCCTGAGTCAGTTATCGAGCTTGAAAAAATGGGTCTTCCATTCTCTCGTTTTGATAACGGTACCATATACCAACGTCCATTCGGTGGCCAATCTAAAGAGTTTGGTGGTGAGCAGGCTGCTCGTACAGCCGCTGCTGCAGACCGTACTGGTCACGCACTTCTTCACACGCTTTACCAGCAAAACGTAAAACACAAAACAACCATCTTCTCGGAGTGGTACGCTTTGGATCTTGTGAAAAACCAAGACGGCGCAATCATGGGTTGTACTGCGATTTGTATGGAAACGGGTGAAATCTGTTACTTCAAATCGAAAGCAACCATTCTAGCTACAGGTGGTGCAGGTCGTATTTACGCATCGACCACTAACGCGCACATCAACACGGGTGATGGCGTTGGTATGGCACTTCGCGCAGGCGTTCCAATGCAAGACATGGAAATGTGGCAGTTCCACCCAACAGGTATTGCTGGCGCGGGTGTTCTAGTGACGGAAGGTTGTCGTGGTGAAGGTGGTTACCTTCTAAATAAAGATGGTGAACGCTTCATGGAGCGCTACGCACCAAACGCGAAAGACCTTGCTGGTCGTGACGTGGTTGCTCGTTCAATGATGATTGAAATTCGTGAAGGCCGCGGCTGTGATGGTCCTTGGGGTCCACATATCAAGTTGAAACTTGATCACCTTGGTAAAGAAGTACTTGAATCACGTCTACCAGGTATCTGTGAACTGTCTCGTACATTTGCACACGTTGACCCAGTGAAAGAGCCAATTCCAGTAATTCCAACTTGTCACTACATGATGGGTGGTGTACCTACTCAAGTCTCTGGCCAAGCAATTAAGCAGAAGGCCGACGGTAGCGAGATGGAAGTACAAGGCCTTTACGCATGTGGTGAGATTGCTTCTGTATCGGTACACGGTGCTAACCGTCTGGGCGGCAACTCATTACTAGACTTGGTCGTATTTGGTCGTGCTACTGGCTTGCACCTTGGCGAAACGCTAGCAGCGCAAGCAGAAGCTCGTCCTGCAACAGAATCTGATATTGAAGCGTCTCTAGCGCGTACTATGCGTTGGGAAAACAGCACTGGTGGTGAAGATCCAGTTCAGATTCGTAAAGACCTACAAGCATGCATGCAAAACAGCTTCTCGGTATTCCGTGAAGGCGATGCGATGGCAACCGGTCTAGAAGAGTTGAAAGTGATTCGCGAACGTTTGAAAGATGCGCATCTAGCGGACAAGTCTTCAGAGTTCAACACGCAGCGTATTGAGTGTCTAGAACTTGATAACCTGATGGAAACCGCGTTTTCAACTGCCGTTGCAGCAAACTACCGTACAGAGAGTCGTGGCGCACATGCTCGTTTCGATTTCCCTGAGCGTGATGATGAGAACTGGCTATGCCACTCTATCTACAATCCGGAAACAGAAGCGATGACTAAGCGTGATGTGAACATGACGCCAACGCATCGTGAAGCTTTCCCGCCGAAAGTACGTACATACTAAAGGGAGGATACGACTATGAAATTAAACTTCTCTTTATACCGTTACAATCCGGATGTGGATACCAAGCCTTACATGAAAGAGTATACCCTTGAGGTAGACGAAGGCTCAGACATGATGGTGCTTGATGCATTGATTCTGCTAAAAGAGCAAGATCCAAGCATCGCGTTCCGTCGCTCATGCCGTGAAGGGGTATGTGGTTCTGATGGTTTGAATATGAATGGTAAAAACGGCCTAGCGTGTATCACACCGTTATCTGCTCTACAAGGCGATAAGATAGTTATTCGTCCACTACCAGGGTTACCTGTCGTGCGCGATCTTATCGTTGACATGACGCAGTTCTATGATAACTATGCGAAAGTTAAACCATTCTTGATTGATGATGGTGCATTACCACCATCACGTGAGAACCTACAATCGCCTGATGATCGTGCGCATTTAGATGGATTGTACGAATGTATCATGTGTGCATGTTGTACAACGTCTTGCCCATCATTCTGGTGGAACCCTGATAAATTCATCGGCCCAGCTGGTCTTCTCGCAGCGTACCGTTGGCTAATTGATAGCCGCGATACGGCAACAGATGAACGTTTGTCTGATCTTGATGATGCATTTAGCGTTTTTCGTTGCCATGGCATCATGAATTGTGTAAGTGTTTGTCCTAAGGGATTAAATCCGACGAAAGCCATCGGTCACATTAAGTCGATGTTGGTTAATCGTTCGGTTTAATTTACTCGCTCTTAGGAATGTCGCAGTGTTGCGGATCACCCGATATGACCGCTTCACTGCTTCAGTAATATTCGAGTAAAGAATACAAAAATTGCCGACCGTATTTTTAGTCGGCTCTTATAGCTCGGCAAAGACCGAAGCAAACGTGAAAACTACTGGTTAAGGGAAAATATGCACAACGGCGTGATGAAGGCATGGCTCGAGTCTTCACACTTGGCTGGCGCCAATGCAACGTATGTAGAGGACCTCTACGAACTGTATCTAAGTGATCCCGATCTGGTAAGTGAGGAGTGGAAACGTGTTTTTGAAGGCTTGCCTAAGCCATCAGAAGAAGTGGCAGAACAACCACATTCACGTGTCCGTGACTACTTCCGACGACTCGCTAGAGAAACAAAGCATTACAATGTCCAAGTTAGTGACCCAGATGTCGATGCAAAACAAGTAAAAGTTCTACAGCTAATCAACGCATACCGTTTCCGCGGGCATGAAGCTGCAGAATTAGACCCACTAGGTCTATGGCAACGCCCAACAGTGGCGGAGTTAGACCCTGCTTTTCATAATCTTACCGAAGATGACTTCGAAGAAACTTTCAACGTAGGTTCTTTTGCTGTTGGGCAAGAAACCATGAAGTTGAAAGATATCTATGAAGCCCTCAACAAAACTTATTGCGGTTCCATCGGTGCTGAATACATGCACATGACTGACACAGAGCAAAAGCGTTGGATTCAGCAACGCCTTGAGTCTGTCGTAGGCCAGCCATCATTCAACAAAGATGAGAAGCGCACATTCCTAGAAGAGCTAACAGCCGCTGAAGGTTTGGAGCGTTACCTCGGGGCGAAATTCCCAGGTGCAAAACGTTTCTCTTTAGAAGGTGGTGATGCGCTGATTCCGATGACGAAAGAGTTGATCCGTCATGCGGGTACAAGTGGAATGCGTGAAGTGGTTATCGGTATGGCTCACCGCGGTCGTTTGAACATGCTGGTGAACGTACTTGGTAAGAAACCTCAAGACCTGTTTGATGAGTTCGCCGGTAAACACGACGAAACTTGGGGTACGGGTGATGTGAAATATCACCAAGGTTTCTCTGCTGATTTTGCGACTCCTGGCGGTGATGTTCACTTAGCACTTGCATTTAACCCGTCGCACCTAGAAATCGTAAACCCAGTAGTCATGGGCTCAGTTCGAGCACGTCAAGATCGCTTGGGTGATAATCAAGGTAGCAAAGTGCTTCCTATCACCATCCACGGTGATTCTGCAATCGCTGGTCAGGGTGTGGTTGCCGAAACGTTCAACATGTCTCTTGCTCGTGGGTTCCAAGTTGGTGGTACGGTACGTATCGTCATCAACAACCAAGTAGGCTTTACGACGTCTAATCCTCGTGACACGCGTTCTACGATGTACTGTACCGATATCGCGAAGATGGTGCAGGCGCCAATTTTCCATGTAAATGCAGATGACCCAGAAGCAGTTGCTTTTGTTACTCGCATTGCATTGGATTACCGTAACGAGTTCAAGCGCGATGTCGTGATCGATCTTGTATGTTACCGTCGCCACGGCCACAATGAGGCGGATGAGCCAAATGCGACTCAGCCTTTGATGTACCAGAAAATCAAAAAGCATCCTACACCACGCAAATTGTATGCAGATGTTCTGATCGACAAAAATGAGTCAGATATCGAGACGGCGACTCAGTTAGTCAATGAGTATCGCGATGCATTAGATCGCGGTGAAGTGGTTGTTAAAGAATGGCGTCCAATGGCGTTGCACTCTGTAGACTGGTCCCCTTACTTAGGGCACGAATGGGATATGGAGTGGGATTCAAAATACGACAAGACACGCCTTATTGAGCTAGGCAATCGTCTGTGTCAGTACCCAGAAAGCCATAAACTGCAAAGCCGTGTTAATAAGCTATACAACGATCGTCTAGCAATGATGACCGGTGAAAAAGCTATTGACTGGGGTATGGCTGAAACATTGGCGTATGCTACATTGGTTGACGATGGCAAGCGTATTCGTCTTTCTGGTCAGGACTCGGGGCGTGGTACTTTCTTCCACCGTCACTCGGTTCTTCATAACCAAACCGATGCAAGCACTTACATTCCATTAGCGAATATTCATGACAACCAAGGGCCATTCCAAGTCTTTGACTCAGTATTGTCAGAAGAAGCTGTGTTGGCGTTTGAATACGGTTACGCAACAGCCGAACCAGGTGGTTTAACTATCTGGGAAGCACAGTTTGGTGATTTTGCCAACGGTGCACAAGTTGTTATCGACCAGTTTATCTCGTCAGGCGAGCAAAAGTGGGCGCGTTTGTGCGGTCTTACTATGCTTCTACCTCATGGTTATGAAGGTCAAGGTCCTGAGCACTCATCTGCACGTTTAGAGCGTTACCTTCAGCTTTGTGCTGAGCAAAATATGCAGGTTGTGGTTCCTTCAACACCGGCTCAGGTGTACCACATGATTCGTCGTCAGGTTGTACGCCCAATGCGTCGACCTCTCATTGTTATGTCACCGAAATCTTTGCTGCGCCACCCTCTATGTACTTCAACGATTGAAGACTTGGCGGATGGTACATTCCAATCTGCAATTCCAGAAGTAGGTGATTTAGAACCAAGCAAAGTGAAACGTGTCGTGTTCTGTGCTGGTAAGGTTTACTTTGACCTACTAGAGCAGCGCCGTAACAACGAGCAAGACGATGTTGCTATCGTGCGTATTGAACAGCTTTACCCATTCCCAATGGAAGAAGTACAAACAGCAATTGCTCAATACACTAACGTTGAAGACTTCGTGTGGTGTCAGGAAGAACCTCAGAACCAAGGTGCTTGGTACTGTAGCCAACATAACTTCCGTGCCGCTATTCCTGCAGGTGCAAATCTTAAATACGCAGGTCGCCCAGCTTCTGCTTCGCCAGCAGTTGGCTACATGTCGGTGCACTTGAAACAACAAAAAGCGTTGGTTGAAGACGCTCTGAACGTGAACTCAAAAACTTCGAATTAAGAACTAGAAGTTAAAGGAAGAAACAGATATGACAATTGAAATTCTGGTTCCAGATTTACCTGAATCAGTTGCTGATGCAACCGTAGCGACATGGCACAAACAACCGGGCGACGCAGTAGAGCGTGACGAGGTTTTGGTTGACATCGAAACAGACAAAGTTGTGCTAGAAGTTCCAGCTCCGGAAGCTGGCGTTTTAGAAGCTATTGTTGAAGCAGAAGGTGCGACAGTACTTTCTAAACAAATCATTGCTAAATTGAAGCCAGGCGCAGTTGCAGGTGAACCAACTGCAGACAAAACAGAAGGTACTGAAGCATCTCCTGATAAGCGTCACAAAGCTGCGCTTAGCGAAGAAAGTAATGACGCACTAAGCCCAGCAGTGCGCCGTTTATTGGCTGAACATGGCTTAGAAGCAAGCCAAGTGAAAGGCACTGGTGTTGGTGGTCGTATTACGCGCGAAGATATTGAAGCGCATCTTGCGAACGCTAAATCTGCGTCAAAAGAAGACTCGCCAGCAGTGGTTGACGTGCCGGCAGCGGCTCGCAGTCAGAAACGTGTTCCAATGACTCGCCTTCGTAAGACAGTTGCTAACCGTTTGCTAGAAGCGAAGAACAACACGGCAATGCTAACGACGTTTAACGAAGTGAACATGAAACCAATCATGGACCTTCGTAAGCAGTACAAAGATCAGTTCGAAGAGCGTCACGGTATTCGTTTGGGCTTCATGTCTTTCTACGTGAAAGCAGTGACAGAAGCGCTTAAGCGTTACCCAGAAGTAAATGCTTCGATTGATGGCGATGACATTGTTTACCACAACTACTTCGACATTAGCATGGCGGTATCAACGCCACGTGGTCTAGTTACACCTGTCCTAAAAGACTGTGACAAGCTTGGTTTCGCTGATGTTGAAAAAGGCATCAAAGAACTGGCTATCAAAGGTCGTGATGGCAAGCTAACGGTAGACGAGCTAATGGGCGGTAACTTCACTATCACAAACGGTGGTGTGTTCGGTTCACTAATGTCTACACCAATCATCAACCCACCTCAATCAGCGATTCTTGGTATGCATAAGATCCAAGAGCGTCCGATGGCAGTGGATGGCAAAGTTGAAATCTTGCCGATGATGTACCTAGCGTTATCTTACGATCACCGCCTAATTGACGGTCGTGAATCAGTTGGTTTCCTAGTAACGATTAAAGAGTTACTAGAGGACCCAGCACGTCTCCTATTAGACGTTTAATATCGCTAAAACGTCTAGTTATCGTAGGTAGCTAGACGTTAAAAATTTCAATGGCTAGACTAGCTCAACGTTTGGCCTTCATTTGAATCCTTCAGTATGAGAACTCATGATAAAGGATTGATTTGAGAAGACCCTACAGACGTACAAGCAGCCAAGACTGCAGCGTTATGGAAATAATAAATCCCTTAAGGGAAAAACAAACGGAATATCGAAATGAATTTGCATGAATACCAAGCCAAACAGCTGTTTGCAGAATTCGGTTTGCCTGTGCCAGAAGGCTACGCGTGTGATACACCACAAGAAGCTTTTGAAGCCGCAGGCCGTATTAGTACAGCCAAGAAAGTAGTTAAATGTCAGGTTCACGCTGGTGGCCGTGGTAAAGCGGGTGGCGTAGAGCTACACGATACAAAAGAAGGCGTTAAAGAGTTTGCACAGAAGTGGTTAGGTAAAAACCTAGTAACTTACCAAACAGACGCAAATGGTCAGCCAGTAACAAAAATCCTTGTTGAAGAAGCTTCAAATATTGCGAATGAACTATACCTAGGTGCGGTAGTTGACCGTGCTAGCCGTAAGATCGTTTTCATGGCTTCTACCGAAGGTGGTGTGGAAATTGAAAAAGTTGCGGAAGAAACGCCGGAACTCATCCACAAAGCAGCAATTGACCCACTAGTAGGTCCACAAGCTTACCAAGGTCGTGAGCTAGCGTTCAAACTTGGTCTTGAAGGCGACCAAATCAAACAATTCGTTAAGATCTTTATGGGTCTTGGCACTATGTTTTCTCAGTACGATCTTGCTCTGCTAGAGATCAACCCACTTGTGATTACTGGTGAAGGCAACTTGCTATGTCTTGACGGTAAGATCAACATCGACTCAAACGCACTGTACCGTCAGCCTAAGCTTCGTGAAATGCACGATCCTTCACAAGAAGATGAGCGTGAAGCACACGCAGCTCAGTGGGAGCTGAACTACGTAGCACTAGACGGTAACGTTGGCTGTATGGTTAACGGTGCAGGCCTAGCAATGGGTACGATGGATATCGTAAACCTACACGGCGGCAAACCAGCTAACTTCTTAGATGTAGGTGGCGGCGCGACGAAAGAGCGTGTTGCTGAAGCATTCAAGATCATCCTATCTGATGACAATGTGAAAGCGGTACTTGTTAACATCTTCGGTGGTATTGTACGTTGTGACATGATCGCAGAAGGTATTATCGGTGCGGTTAAAGAGGTAGGCGTAAGCGTACCTGTTGTTGTTCGTCTTGAAGGTACTAACGCTGACCTAGGTCGCGAAGTTCTTGCTAATTCTGATGTTGATATCATTGCTGCTGAGTCGCTAACTGATGCTGCTCAGAAAGTTGTTGCTGCTGCGGAGGCTAAATAATGTCTGTATTAATTAACAAAGACACTAAAGTAATCTGTCAGGGGTTCACTGGTGGTCAAGGTACTTTCCACTCAGAGCAAGCTATCGCATACGGTACGCAAATGGTTGGCGGTGTGTCTCCAGGTAAAGGTGGCCAAACTCACCTAGGTCTTCCTGTATTCAACACAGTTCGTGAAGCAGTAGAAGCGACTGGTGCAACAGCGACAGTCATCTACGTACCAGCACCTTTCTGTAAAGATGCAATCCTAGAAGCGATTGACGCGGGTATCGAGCTAATCGTAACGATTACTGAAGGTATCCCTACTACAGATATGATCGACGTGAAAGTGAAGCTAGAAGAAACTGGCGTTCGCATGATTGGTCCTAACTGTCCGGGCGTTATCACTCCTGATGAGTGTAAGATCGGTATCATGCCTGGTCACATCCACAAGAAAGGCAAAGTAGGTATTGTATCTCGTAGCGGTACTCTAACTTACGAAGCAGTTAAGCAAACCACTGACGAAGGTTTCGGCCAGTCTACTTGTGTTGGTATCGGTGGTGACCCAATCCCGGGTTCAAACTTCATTGATATCCTAAAACTGTTCCAAGAAGACCCTGAGACAGAAGCGATCGTTATGATTGGTGAGATCGGTGGTACTGCAGAAGAAGAAGCAGCAGCATACATTAAAGAAAATGTAACGAAGCCAGTGGTTTCTTACATTGCTGGTGTGACTGCGCCTCCTGGTAAGCGTATGGGTCATGCTGGTGCGATTATCTCTGGTGGTAAAGGTACTGCTGAAGACAAATTCGCTGCACTAGAAGCGGCTGGCGTTAAAACTGTGAAATCTCTAGCAGAGATCGGCCAAGGTCTACGTGAAGTGACGGGTTGGTAATCGACCACACTACTTAATAAGTATTAAAAAGCCTGCGACTTCGCAGGCTTTTCTTTTTCCGTTTCCGTGGGTTTATGTTTGTTGTTAGCAAGGTCTTTCGCGTTTAATGCTCAATGCGATTATGCTTTGCTTTTAATCAGCTGGCTCAGCATAAATAAGGATGTTGCGCTGATCACTACAGAAGGGCCGGCCGGTGTATCGAAGTGCCATGATAGGCTAAGCCCCATCAGTACTGCCACTGAGCCAATAATAGATGCGAACAATGCCATTTGCTCTGGTGATGAAGAGACTTTACGTGCTGTTGCTGCTGGGATAATTAGGAGCGAAGTCATGATCAACGCGCCAACGAACTTCATACCTACTGCGATTACTACACCCACCATTAGCATTAACACCAATCGAACTAAGTCTGTATTCACGCCCTCAACAGCGGCAAGTTCTTCACTAACAGTGCTAGAAAGCAGTGGGCGCCAGAAGACGTACAAACACGCACTCACCGCAACAACACCTGCGTAAATAAACATCAGATCTTGTGGAGAGACGGCAAGTAAGTCCCCAAATAGGTAGCTCATTAAATCGACGCGCACGTTTTCCAAAAAGCTAACCGATACTAAACCGATAGAGAGTGCACTGTGTGCCAATATACCTAACAACGTGTCTGTAGCCACAAGTTGTTGCTTTTGCAGAGTGACAAGCAAAACGGCCAGAGCTAAACAGCAGACGAGTAGGGCAAGGTAGAGGTTTACGTTGAGCAAGAAGCCCAGCGCTAGGCCCATTAACGATGCATGAGCTAGGGTATCTCCGAAGTAAGCCATTTTACGCCAAACGACAAATGACCCAAGTGGACCGGCAATGATCGCGATACCAATACCAGCAAGAATAGAAGGTAGGAGAAACTCAATCATGATGGTGATGTCCGTGTTTATGGTGGGAGCATGATGTCGCATCACCGCTTACAGGCGTTCCGGATAAATCGTGATGATGGTGCTCATGGTCGTGATGATAAAACGCGAGAGATTCTCTCGCTGCATTGCCAAATAGTGCGATGTAAGAAGGGTGCTGAGTAATAGTGGCAGGTGAACCTGAGCAGCAAACATGGTGATGCAGACAAATAACATCGTCCGTTTTCGCCATCACTAAATGTAAGTCATGCGACACCATAAATACGCCACAATCAAAGCGGTGACGAATGCTCTCAATTAAGTCATAGAGATCGATTTGACCTTGGATATCCACACCCTGAGCTGGTTCGTCTAATACCAACAGCTGAGGACGCTGAAGCAGAGCGCGCGCCAGTAACACTCGTTGGTTTTCACCACCGGATAAGCGATGCATATTACTATTAAGTAAATGTTCAGCGCCAACAAGCCTTAATGCATCAATGCACTCCTGCTTACTGTATTTTCCTGCTAAATTTAGGAAGCGGGTTACATTCAATGGAAGGGAGTCATTGAGCTTCAACTTTTGAGGAACGTAACCAATTTTCAGTTTTCTTTGTCGGTTCAACTTGCCGCTAGTCGGCTTTTGAAGACCTAAGATAACTTTGACTAACGTTGATTTTCCCGCTCCATTGGGACCAATTAGGGTAGTTATTTTGCCCTTTTCTAATTCCATACTAATGTTATCGAGAACTCTGCGGCCATCGAACTCGACGCATAACTGCTCAAGATGGACTAAGGAAGACATGAATGAAACTCATTTGCAAATCAATAATGTTATAATGTAACATTATCTCACTTTCCACGCCATATCCCAAGTAAAACTATGAAAAGAGCATTAATTCTTGCTGCCTCAGCAATGTTAACACTGCCAGCACAGGCGGTAACGGTACTGACGAGTATCAAACCTATTCAGTTGTTAGTAACAGAGCTTACTCAAGGAGTAACTTCACCAGACGTGCTATTGCAGTCTAACACATCACCCCATGACTATGCTTTGCGTCCATCGGATGTTAAAAAGGTCGCTTCGGCTGATTTGGTTATCTGGTACGGACATGATCTTGAACCGTTTCTAGAGAAAGTTGTTTCGGATAGATCGAATACTTTGACTATTAGTCAAATTCCAAATCTAGAATTGCGTGAATTTGATAGTGAGCACAACCATGACCATGATGGGCACGATCATGGCTCACATGATCCGCACTTTTGGCTAGGTGTAAGCCAAGCACAACAAGTGGCCAAGGCTGTTGTGAATCAACTTGTATCACTTGATCCGGAAAATGCAGCTCAATATCAAGCGAACCTCAAAAAGTTTGAACTCGAGCTAAAAGACACTGACCAACAGATAAAGCAGAAGCTGGCACCAGTAAAAAACAAAGGTTACTTTGTATTCCATGATGCTTACGGTTATTTCGAAGATCGTTATGAACTAAATCAAATGGGGCATTTTACTGTGAGCCCAGAACGCAAGCCAGGAGCGAAGACCTTAATTCAAATTCGTCAAAAGCTAAGTGGTGGAGATGTGGCTTGTGTATTTTCTGAACCTCAGTTTACCCCGGCTGTCGTTCAGAGCGTAATGAGAGGCAGTGATGTCGCTAAAGGCGAGCTTGACCCGTTAGGGAGTACAATTGAAGCAAAACCTGGCAGTTACTTTACTTTTCTCAACAATATGGCGAATAGTTTTGAGCAATGCTTGAACAAAAAGTCAGATTAAGTGCTGTCGTAATGTAGGAGTAGTCTTTTTAACGTGATCCAGTAGTAAGAATTACAACCTTTGGTAAGGCGAGCCTTTTCTCAGAAAGTAATTGAGATATCATTACCAATAATTATCAGCTCAAAATAACCGTATCAATCCATGTTTTACAAACGATGAACGGTCACTTTCAGAGCACAAATTGATACAAAAGGTTTTCGTCTTGCTACGCCAATTAGCCCTTGCTCTGTTGGGCTTCGTCTTATCCTACCAAGCATTTGCGCTTCATAATGCAAATGCAATCTTTTACCCTTTGCCAACTCAGGCAAAGGGTACTTTTATCGCGGCTAAAAAGTTGTTCTTGGGTGAAAAGGGCGGTTTGTGGATTCATGACGTACACGGGAGAGTCCTGTTTTACGATGGTCAAACTATATTGCCTAAATCAGGTAGCTTCCTACAAACGTCGGCTAAGCAGTTGGCTTATCATAAAGGTGCTTTTTGGACCTTTATTGAAAATGAGGTCTATCGAACTTATCCAAATCAGGAACGACGTTTAGTCTTTAGTTTAAATCCAGGCTCACAAATAAGAAAAATAGGGTCTTCAAAGAACTATATTTGGGTGAGTGATGGCTCGCATTTCTATACCTACAATATCGACACTAGCGAGTTAAACTCTTTCTCTCTATTGCAGCTCTATCAACATAGTAATAATAGCTACGTTTACATTAATGATGCGGTGCTAGTTGAAACGAAGTGGGCACTAGCAACGACTTCCGGCTTCTATCTTTCTGAAGGTGATAAGTTTGACCATGTCGCTGCCTCAGGTCAAAGCTACATTGAGAAAGTCTATTATTCACACACGCGAAGAGAAATTTTGATAGGTACATTGCGTGGCGCTTTAATTTTCAACATTTACCAGCCTGATAAAGAAGTGATTAGAATTGGCGACTCACATGTTTTGACATTCGCAGAGACAAATAAAGAGTATTGGGTGGGGACAGAGCATGGCCTTTATTTGTACTCATTTTTTTCAGGTGAGGTCACCGAAGTCGCGCCTGCAAGTTTTCTTGAGTTAGAGTTAGATAACACGAAGATTTATTCGTTGTTGAGCGACAATATGGGAGGGATGTGGATTGCGACTAACCAAGGTATTCGTTATTACTCGCTATTTAGTAAAAAATTTGAACGAGTGACCTTTAGTAGTTATGACTCACACACCCTATCAGGACGAATTCGGCAAACTATTGAAGGTCCTGATGGTGCGCTTTGGTTTGCTGATGACCGAAAGATTTATCGTTCAGGAAAGAGTGGGATTAACCAAGTCTTAGAGTTGGAGTCGCAGATCAATGAATTTGCGTTTCAAAACGGCATGCTTTGGCTTGCAACCTCAAAAGGGCTGGAAATATTTGAGCTAAATGGTCTCAACAAGATTACATTTCCTTATTTACAGGTTATGGCCGGACATGCCGTAGAGCATGTGACCGTTGATGGTGATGACCGTCTTTGGGTATCAAGCGGATACCATCTTTACAATGTTGATACTGCTGCACAAAGCGTACGAAACTTTGGAAGTGAGTGGCTAGTAAGTCAGTATTTGCCTGCTAAGGTTACGCGCCTATATGATACTGAAGATGCCCTATTAATAGGCACCGATCATGGCGTATACCAATACAGTAATGACAACATCCAGTTTATCCGTTTTTCAGAAAAGTTTGGTGAATCATTAGACATGACCACGGCGGTTGATGGCAGCCAGTGGTTTGCTTCATCTTATGGTGTGTTTAAAACTGATACACGAAGCGATGAAAAACGTGTTGTTGAAATGAGTGAGCCCAACGCCAGACCTGCTTGCTTGATCAGAGACAGGCAAGGTATATGGTTAGCTTCCTCTGTCGGTTTAAGCTATTACCACCTTTCGGGTGAGTTAGTGAAACATTACTCATCGTCATCAGGCTTAATGAACAATGAGTTCCTCCCTGGTATTTGTAGCGTTATACAGCAGACAGAAATTGGTGAGCGAGAGCTTGTTCTGGGGTCGAAGTACGGACTCGTAAAAGCAGAAGCATCCAAGCTGCTTGTATCTAATCCCCCAGAGTCTAAGTTTATTGTTAGCCAAGTTGTGCTTGAAAATGAAGTTCTGCAAGTTGGTAGTGCCGATCTGAATGGGCTCACACTGCCATATGGATCTTCGCTGAGTTTTTTATTCGGTGTGATGCCAAAACCAGACAGTCAAAATTTGTACTATCGATTGAACAACGATGACCCATGGCAAACGTTAGAGGGGGGCCAACTGACACTCGAGCACCTTAGTTCCGGTGAATATCACTTGCAGGTCAGTAATGCGTCTCAAGTTGCCGCTGGAGTCGTTGGTTTAGAATCTCACTTTATCGTCCTTCATCCTTGGTATCTATCGCGATTTGCTATTTTAGGCTTTGTCGTAGCTAGTATTGCGGTCGTCGCATTACTTGTTTTCTGGCGCTCTCGCTACGTTGTACAGGCTAACCGTGATCTAGCAGCTCAAGTGACTCTCAAAACGAATCAGTTAAGACATCAAAGTAGAGTGTTGCTTACGAGCAACCAGCAATTACGTAAACAGATTCAAGTTAGAAACCTACTCGTAGACCATGTAGCTCTATCCATAAAATCAAGCGTCGACTTTATTGTGGCGAAACTACCTATGCCTCTGGACACTGCGACAGAGGATCATTTGGCTAAAACGAATTGGCAGTTAAATGAACTCAAAAGCGTTCCAAGTGATGTAAGTGGTGGGAGTCAGAACTACGACTTGAGTCAGATAACTCAGTCAGTGGTTGATGTATGGCAAGATGACTTTGCAAAAGCGGGTATTTTGGTAGAGCTAGAAGATGAGAGCAAGCAGAGCCGGGTTGCTCTGGAAAGTTTTAATCTTGATGTTATTTTCAATAGCATTTTTGCCAATATCATCAAGCGCTCTTTCCGAGGTCAAACGGTTAGAATTATGCTAGAAAAGGGGCATGATATTGTGTCATTGAGCTTTCTTGATTACGGGACGCAATTACCTAATAAAGTCGCGACTGGGCTTCCATCTAACTTAAATCACTCTGAGTTGAGTATTGACCACCTTGCCCAACTAGTGACAACGAGTGGTGGTTATTTGGCTGTCTTCTCTTCTGATGCTCAAAACAAAGTCGAGATTACATGGCCATCTGCGAAGGAAAGGAGTTATCTGGATGAACCGCAGCAAGAACTCAATCCTGTAACTATTGCAGAAGATCAAGTCACACCAGAGAAAGAGTGGTTGCAAAAAGTCTATCAATTAGTGGCAGAGCATTACCATGATCCTGAATTTGGCACTGCGTCAGCCGCTAAAATGCTGTATATGTCTGAACGCTCTTTGCAGAGACGTTTTAAATCTGCCTCGTCAAGAACGTTAAAAGACTATGTCACAGAGGTTCGTTTGGAAACGGCGTGTGAAAAGTTATTGGCGGGTGAGAAAATCAGTGAAGTCGCCTTTAACTCTGGCTTTAATGATCCATCTTACTTTAGCCAAAAGTTTAAGCTGCATTTTGGTTTGCCCCCATCCAAGTTTGCTTTGACTCAAGAAAGCCAAGAAATTAACTAGAAAACCTTCATTATACGCTCCCTAGTTAATAGTTAAGATGCTGGGGAGCTGCATACAGTGCTCTATTATTGCTGTAGTTGCTAACGCAGTGAGTTTCATTGTTTCTTCATCACATCTAGCCTACAAATCCATTCTCAACACGTAAGCACGATCACGTTCTATCTGTTAGTCGCGATGTTCATAGCAATAAGCATAAATGGCTTCAAGAGAATGATTTATTGATAGTTGCAACAAATAAATGACAGTTGTATTGCTGTATCAAAAGAGCGTTGTTCATTTGGGTGAATGATGGTGTGCGACATTCGTGAAAACGAAAACTGTGTTGAAAAGATGAATAAGGTAAAGAAGTTTTGAAAGAGGTGAAAAAAAATATCGTGGTATAGCCGGGGGGACTATACCACGGGTGTCAAGGACACCTTCGCTTGCTGCCGGAGTGACATGTTGCCATGCCACCTCTGGAATTTATTAGAGAGGTTGCCCTCTCGATGGAGTAACTATACGAGAGGTTACTTATTTTTCTTATAAAAATAACGCCATGTTTATATGAGAAAAGCGACAACGTTTGGCTTTTTACTTAACCCATTGTTTTAATTTGAATTTTTTGTTTTCTGTCTTGGTTTGTGACATTTTTGTTTCGTTAGGTGTCATTTTTAATTGTTAATTTTGACGTAAATAACGAGAGGAAATTTACGAAGTTAACGTTTGAAAGCGTGAAAACATTTACGGAATCTTTGATTTCACACAAGGATTGAAGGGGTATAGGGGAGTAATATTGGCAACCTAAACTTATTAAATAATAATATTTCTCATTAGCAATACTCTTAAGGGCCACTATGAAGTTATCAGAGATTAATCCTGGCGATACGGTGACGATTCGGTTGTTAGATGGTCTTTCATCAGATATCAGAAAGAAACTCATGGTAATGGGGCTGCTTCCCAATACAGAAGTCAAAGTGATTCGACGTGCGCCAATGGGCGATCCTTTACAAGTCGAAGTCCGTGGTGTGTCTGTCGCATTGCGAGAAACAATTGCTCAGAAAATTGAAGTGGAGCGAGTGTAATGCAATATCAAGTGCTAACCGTAGGTAACCCTAATAGTGGTAAAACGACGCTATTTAATGGTTTAACTGGCGCAAAACAGCAAGTTGGTAACTGGGCAGGCGTCACGGTTGAAAAGAAAACGGGACAATTCAAGCATGCTGGGGATGAGTTTTTGCTCACTGACCTTCCGGGTATTTACTCATTAGACAGTGGTAATGATAGTAATAGTATTGATGAATCCATCGCATCGCGTGCGGTCCTAACTCATCCTGCTGATCTCATTATTAACGTGGTGGATGCTACAAGTTTAGAGCGCAGCTTATATATGACGCTGCAACTTCGCGAACTTGGTCGCCCTATGATTGTTGTCCTCAACAAGATGGATGCGCTAAAGCGTGAACGTCAGATGATTAACGTTGCAGAGCTTGAGAAAACGTTAGGTTGTCCGGTTGTCTGTTTATCTGCAACCGATAAAACTCAAGTGGCAGAGTTTAAAGAAAAGCTCCATAAATCCATCGTTCAAGGAGTGCCACTTAAGGAATTGTCTTTGCATTACGGTGAGAAGATGGAGTCGGCAATTCAAACGGTTTCCGCACTTTTTAACGACCAAACCGTCGCTCATCGTGCACTAGCGATTCGTGCGCTTGAAAAAGACACAATGGTGCTCAATAGTCTTTCTGATATTGATAGAAGCAAAGTATTGGAAGTCATTACGACGTTAGATTTGGATATCGATTTGCATGTCGCGGATACTAAGTACACGCATCTGCATGAACAGTGTAAAAAAGTTCGCCGAAGCGAAGGCAAGTTAAGTCGTAGTGTGACTGAAAGACTCGACCAGTTTATTTTGAACAAGTGGATTGGAATTCCTTTCTTCTTTGTTGTTATGTACCTGATGTTTATGTTCTCGATTAACATCGGTAGTGCATTTATCGACTTTTTTGACATTGGTGTGGGCGCATTGTTGGTTGATGGTGGTCACCACTTGTTAGACGGTCATTTGCCTGTGTGGTTAGTGACGGTTCTTGCTGATGGTATCGGTGGTGGTATCCAGACGGTTGCAACCTTCATTCCGGTTATCGCGTGTTTGTACCTGTTCCTAGCGGTACTTGAGAGCTCAGGTTACATGGCTCGCGCAGCATTCGTACTAGATAAAGTGATGCAGAAGATCGGTCTACCGGGCAAAGCATTTGTACCGTTGGTTCTTGGTTTTGGCTGTAACGTACCGTCAATCATGGCAACTCGTACTCTAGACCAAGAACGTGAGCGTAAACTGGCTGCCTCTATGGCACCATTTATGTCATGTGGTGCTCGTCTGCCTGTATACGCGCTATTCGCTGCGGCATTCTTCCCAGGTTCTGGCCAGAACATTGTATTCGCACTTTACCTACTTGGTATTGTGGCAGCGATCTTCACAGGTCTTTTCCTTAAGCACACGCTTTATCCAGGTAGCAGCGATAGCCTATTGATGGAAATGCCAGATTACGAGCTTCCGACGCTACAAAACGTGGTGATCAAAACTTGGCAAAAGCTAAAGCGCTTTGTACTTGGTGCAGGTAAAACCATCGTTATCGTTGTTGCTATTCTGAGTTTCTTCAACTCATTGGGGACTGATGGCAGTTTTGGTAACGAAGACAGCGAAAACTCTGTGCTTTCTAAAGCAGCGCAAGTTGTGACTCCAGTATTCTCACCAATCGGTGTTCAAGAAGACAACTGGCCAGCGACCGTAGGTATCATTACTGGTATCTTCGCAAAAGAGGCGGTAGTTGGTACGCTGAACAGTCTATACACTACGCCAAGCGACGGTGAAGACGCAGAATTTGATCTAATGGGCAGCCTAGAAGAGGCAGTAATGAGTATCCCTGAAAACCTAGCCGGTTTGAGCTACTCAGATCCACTAGGTATTGAAGTGGGTGACTTAACTGACTCAAATGCCGTTGCAGAAGAGCAAGAAGTCGATGCTTCTATCTTCGGTAACATCAAATCGCAGTTTGCTTCTGGTAATGCCGCATTTGCTTACCTAATCTTTATCCTACTGTACACTCCTTGTGTGGCGGCGATGGGTGCTTACGTACGTGAGTTTGGTCATAAGTTCGCACGCTTTATCGCGGTTTGGACAATGGGCTTGGCTTACCTATGTGCGACGTTCTACAACCAATTGACGCATTTCGCAGATAGCCCAGTAACAAGTGGTATTTGGATGGCTGTGATCGTAGCTATCTTCTTTGGCACATACCGTGTGTTCAAACAAGTTGGTAAGAAACAAAACGGTGCATTAGAGGCGCAAGTAGCATGATTTTAAAAGAGCTTTATCAATACATTGCAGACAAAGGAACCGTCTCCCAGTCAGATCTGGCTAAACAGTTTGGGATGAGTGAAGATGGCGCCGACGCGATGTTAAACGTGTGGATTAAGAAGGGCAAAATTAGCCGCCTAGTCGACACTAATAAAGCTCATGACGTGACTCGTGTTCGCTACTCAGTGACTAAACAAGATGGTTTGTCTCTGACAGTCACCATGTAGCGACTATCAAAATTAGTCACCTAAAAATTATCACGTAAAAACGACAAAGCCGCATCAGCAATGATGCGGCTTTTATTTTGCTGGTTATTGTTTGTGAATACAGCGAAATTAATGTTCTTCAGAGTGTTTAGTCGCGCCTAACTCTAGGAACTTTAAACCAAGACTTAAAACTAAAATCGAAATAGGTAATGTTAAGATCGTCCAATCTAAGCTGTCGAAGTTAATCAGCACGAGCTCTAAGAACTTCACAAACAAGATCACGATGATGACTTCAGCCAAAATGTTTTTTAGATGGCCGATGTTTGGGGTTCTGATCCAATGCAAAACCGACTGCTCTTGTGTTTTCGCTTTAGCTTTGTTGGAAATAAATAGTGTGTAGATGCCGTGAGCAAAGATGAACAAAACTAGTGCGACAAGAAACGTATCCAGTGACTTGATCAAATAAGCGATCGCGATGTCTGCTTTATCTAAATGTGCGAGTGCTTCTGGAGGTGTTTGATTGAGAATGAAGACCGCAAATGCCGAATAGGTTTTTGCTGCACCCATAAGAAAAAGCAAGAATGAAGCAGCCATAGAACAGATAATGGCGATCCAGCTGACGTATCGGAATGTGTTGAAGACTTGTTTCATGATGACCCTCTCTAACTGAGCTGGTAGTCTAAACAAGTTTTATTTTAGTGATAATCCCAGAAAAATGAGAAAGATTGTTACAAATACGTATTAATCTTTCTCTGTCTATTTCAGCCGTATTCAAAGGCGAATTATTTTCGCTAGCAGTGCTTATGCTTTTTGGAAAATAGAACTCAGTGACAGCACATTTTTAATGCGACCAAGCAATTCGTTTTGCTCTTCTTCTGTACGGAATTCACCTTTGGTGTTACCCCAAACCGGTCCCGGCCATGCTACGTCATCTTTGAAGCGAGCAATATGGTGAATGTGCAGCTGTGGCACCATATTACCTAGCGCACCAAGGTTTAGCTTGTCTGGACGGAATGTTGCTTCCAGTGCTTGGCTTACCGCTTGAGACTCTAGCAAAAACTGTTGCTGTTCTTGCATTGGCAAGTGGTGAAGCTCTTTTAGGTTTGCACGTTTAGGGACCAAGATAACCCATGGCACGGCGTTATCTTTATGCAGAAGCGCCACACACAGTGGGAAGTGGCCGATAACGGTGGTGTCTTTTGCCAGTTGAGGGTGCAGTTCAAAACTCATTATGTTGTCCGATTTGAATTGAATGACATCAGTATACGCCAGATAAAACAAAAGGTTGACGCTTTCACGTCAACCTTTGTCATCATTTAGCTTGTGCTACTTAAGCTACCTACGTAAAAGCGGATTACATACGCTCTAGAGTATCAATACCTAGTAGAGACAGACCTTGCTTGATGGTCTTCGCTGTTAGCGCTGCTAGTTTCAGGCGGCTTTGTTTCACTGCTTCGTCTTCAGCAACTAGGATAGGGCATGCTTCGTAGAAGCTAGAGAACTGACCTGCTAGTTCGAATAGGTAGCTACACATGATGTGTGGTTGGCCTTCGCGAGCGACAGATTGAACCGCTTCTTCGAACTGCATAAGTTTAGCAATAAGTGCTTTCTCTTTCTCATCAGTGATTTTGATGTCACCTTGGAGAGCGTCCATAGCAACACCAGCTTTAGCGAAAATAGAAGCTACGCGAGTGTATGCATATTGCATGTATGGTGCTGTGTTACCTTCAAACGCTAACATGTTGTCCCAATCGAACACGTAGTCAGTCGTACGGTGTTTAGATAAGTCAGAGTATTTAACCGCTGCCATTGCAACTGTTTTAGAGATCTTCTCTTTTTCTTCCGCATCTAGTTCAGGGTTTTTAGATTCGATCAGCTGTGCTGCACGAACTTCTGCTTCATCAAGAAGATCAGCAAGACGAACCGTACCGCCTGCACGAGTCTTGAATGGCTTACCATCTTTACCTAGCATCATACCGAACGCGTGGTGTTCAAGAGATACTGACTCTGGTACGTAACCCGCTTTACGAACGATAGTCCAAGCTTGCATTAGGTGTTGGTGCTGACGAGAGTCGATGAAGTAAAGTACGCGGTCCGCGCCTAGTTCTTCGTAACGGTATTTCGCACATGCGATGTCCGTTGTTGTGTATAGGAAGCCGCCGTCGCGTTTCTGAACGATAACGCCCATCGCTTCGCCGTCTTTGTTCTTGAATTCTTCAAGGAACACAACTTGCGCGCCGTCATCTTCAACCGCAAGACCTTGTGCTTTAAGGTCTGCTACGATCTTAGGTAGCATGTCGTTGTACATGCTCTCGCCCATTACGTCATCACGAGATAGAGATACGTTTAGACGATCGTAGTTACGTTGGTTTTGGATCATGGTTACGTCAACCAGCTTCTTCCACATTTCTGCGCAGAACTCGTCGCCGCTTTGCAGTTTCACAACGTAGTTACGTGCTTTCACTGCGAATTCTTCGTCTTCGTCGTACAGTTTCTTAGACTCACGGTAGAAGCCTTCAAGGTCAGCCAGTTCCATAGAAACTTCGCCAGACTCTTGTTGTACACGCTCAAGGTTTGCGATAAGCATACCGAACTGAGTACCCCAGTCACCGATGTGGTTCGCACGGATCACTTTGTGACCTAGGAACTCAAGAGTACGTACTACTGCATCACCGATGATGGTTGAACGTAGGTGACCAACGTGCATTTCTTTAGCAACGTTTGGTGCAGAGTAGTCAGCAACGATAGTTTGAGCTTCGTCTGCCGCAACGCCAAGACGTGAGTCAGCCAATGCTGCTTCCGCTTGTTTTGCTAGGAACTCTTCGCTTAGGAAAATGTTGATGAAACCAGGACCTGCGATTTCTGTCTTGCTCGCAATACCGTCTAGGTCTAGAACATCCAGTACTTTCTGTGCAAATTCTCGTGGGTTAGTACCCAGTTTTTTAGCAACGCCCATTACGCCGTTTGCTTGGTAGTCACCAAATTGTGGCTTTGCTGATTGGCGTACTGCCGCAGGACTACCTGCAGGTGCGCCAGCGGCTTCTAGAGCCTGAGATACTTTGTCATTAATAAGTGCTTGGATATTCACACGCGTTTCCTTCAATTCAAGGACGAAGAACTCGGCGAAGTAAGTGCCGAGTTCTGTTGGAGTTCACAAAAATGGGGCTAATGATAACAACTTTATTGCTTTTCATACAGAGAGGAATTGGGGAAATTTATACTTTTTCGATTGAATGGAAATGTGGCTTAGTTTGCGTTTACTATTGCGCTCAGAGTAATGAGATAAATCGCCCCATAAGAGAGCCACAATGACGACTCAACTAGTTGAAAAACGCCTAGCGCCTGAATTGATGATCCAAGATCTGGATGCATTTATGGCTAAGATTGAAGAGCTTGCATTCCTGTTAAAACTGGATCTGAGCTTTGCTCAAGCTGATCATATTGCGCTGCGTATTAATGATACTGAAACAGCGAAAGCTGCGCATGAAGCATGGAATCAATACGGTAAGGTGATTTCACAAGCGAAAATCAACGGTCGCCCGATTATTGTTATTGAATTCGACAAAGCGTTAGAAAGCCGTGGCTGGAAGATAGAGTGTCTGGAGCTGCCATACCCTGCGGAAGGCAAAATCTACCCAAGCGAAAGTTGGGAGCATGTGGAGTTCGTGATTCCATCTCATGCCGATACTGCAGATGAGTTTCTTGCTGATTTGAAACACACTTACCCAGCGTTTGGCGCGCGTTTTGACGAGTTGGAAGATCTAGGTGTGAAGATCAAACTATCGAGTCCGAAAGGGGAAGGCGAACGCTTGAACAACCCAACCGTGGCGTTTAAGTATCAAGGCATTTGTATCAAGCTGCACCCACATTCACTTAAGCGTATTGTGGAGTCTGAGCAGGCTGAATAAGTAAGATCTTAACAACTAGAAAGAAGAAAGGGTTGCCAAATGAGCAACCCTTTCTTTTTTCAAATGCGATGAACTTAAAGAATAACCGTCTTGTTGCCGTAGACAAAGACATGGTCATTGATCACTTTATTCAGAGCCTTGCTCAATACGTTCTTCTCTACATCGCGACCTGCTTGCGCCATATCTTGGGCATTGAATGTATGGTCGACAGGAATTACGTCTTGCTTGATGATCGGCCCTTCATCTAAATCATTAGTCACGAAGTGTGCTGTTGCACCGATGATTTTCACACCGCGATCGTAAGCTTGTTGATATGGCTTCGCGCCAATAAAAGCAGGTAAGAAGCTGTGATGAATATTAATGATTTTGTGGTGGTATTTCTCAACAAACGTCGGCGTCAATACGCGCATGTATTTAGCTAGCACCAAAAAGTCAGCATCGTATTGATCGATCACTTCTAGCATCTTCTGCTCGTGTTCTTCACGGCTAAGGTTTTCATGGGTCACGTGGTGGTAAGGAATGTCGAAGCGCTCAGTGAGAGTTTGCAGTTTGTCGTAATTCCCCACCACAGCGGCGATCTCAACATCTAGGCTTCCATCGTAGGTTTTCATCAGAATATCGCCTAAACAATGCGCTTCTTTTGTGACGAGAATGACGATGCGCTTACGGCGAGAGCCAACCAATTTACGCTTAGCACCTTGCGGGAGAGCTTGGTCCAAGTCGGCAAGAAACGTTTGATCGTTGAAGTATCCCTCTAGCTCCGTTCTCATGAAAAAGTGGCCACTGGTATTATCAACAAATTCGTTATTGTGAACGATGTTGAGTTGGTGCTTGTAACAGATATTAGTAATTTTCGAGATGAGACCCGGGGCGTCAGAACAGTGGGTCAACAGTGTTTTCTTTTCCATAAATCAGGTACTTCCATGCATTAATATTTTAGCGTACGAATTTGTTATTATTCCCTGGCGGGTGTAACTGTACTGCCATGTTTCACCATAAATAATCTATTCTTACGTTGGTTTCAACAAAATATCCGCGTGTCGCCGCAAGCTGGTCAGATTGTGGGCTGATGTCACTCCTATTCCTCTGATATACTCTCGATAATTTTTCAAACTCAATACCAAGCATGATCGCAAAAACTTTTTCCTCTGATGGCGCGTTAGGTAAGGCCATTCCTGGCTTTCAAGCTCGTCAGCCACAAATCGATATGGCGGAAGCCGTCAGCAGTGCGATCAAAGATCAAACCCAGTTGGTGGTGGAGGCAGGAACCGGTACCGGTAAGACCTTCGCCTACCTAGTCCCTGCGCTGTTGAGCGGTAAAAAAGTGATTATCAGTACAGGCTCGAAAAACTTGCAAGAGCAGTTGTACCATCGGGACTTACCGCTCATGGTCAATGCGCTTGGTTTTTATGGTCAAGTGGCGTTATTAAAAGGGCGTTCTAATTATCTGTGTTTGGATCGTTTGAGCCGCCAAATGGTCGAAAGCCACACTAATGAATCTGACCCGACGTTATTAACTCAACTGGTTAAAGTGCGTGCTTGGTCATCAGAAACCAAAACAGGTGACCTTGGGGATTGTGATGATCTGCCAGAAGACAGCATGATCATTCCGACCATCACCTCAACCAATGATAACTGTTTAGGTAAAGAATGTCCGAGCTACACTGATTGCTTTGTATTGAAAGCGCGTAAGCGAGCCATGGATTCCGACATTGTTGTAGTGAACCATCACTTGTTTCTTGCTGATTTAGCGATTAAAGAAACAGGATTTGGTGAACTGATTCCAGAAGCCGATGTGTTTATTTTTGATGAAGCTCATCAGTTGCCAGATATTGCGAGCGAATATTTCGGCCAGTCAGTTTCAAGCCGCCAAATTCACGATCTTGCCAAAGACATTGAAATAGCCTACCGCACCGAAGCCAAAGATATGCGTCAATTGCAAAAAGTGGGCGACAAACTCATGCAAAGCGCAATGGACATGCGGATTGTATTGGGTGAGCCAGGCTTTCGTGGCAACTGGCGTGAGGCGTTGCAATCAGGTTCTATTAAGCGAGAATTATTGCGCTTAACTGACAGCCTCGAATTGGCGATTGATGTACTCAAAATAGCTTTAGGGCGCAGTCAATTACTGGATACCGCTTTTGAACGAGCCAATTTGATCAAAGGCCGCATCGACCGCGTCTGTGATGTCGATATTACCGGTTACTCATACTGGTACGATACCTCGCCTCGTCATTTCGCTCTGCACATTACGCCTCTTTCTGTCGCGGACAAGTTCCATGAGCAAATAGAGATTAAACAAGGCGCGTGGATTTTCACGTCAGCAACCCTAGCCGTATCGGGCGACTTCAAGCACTTTACTGAGCGCCTTGGCCTCAAGCCTACAAAGCAATTTTCTCTGCCGTCCCCCTTTGATTATCAAAAACAAGCGCGCCTTTGTGTGCCAAGGTATTTGCCAGAGCCAAACAGTAACGGCTTAGCGGATAAGTTAGTCCGAATGCTTGCTCCGGTGATTGAAGAAAATGATGGTCGCTGCTTCTTTTTATGTACCTCGCACAGCATGATGCGTGAACTAGGTGAGAAGTTCCGAGAAGTACTTGAGCTGCCTGTGTTAATGCAAGGGGAGATGAGTAAGCAGAAAACCTTGGCGGAGTTTATGGAACTGGGTAACGCTTTACTCGTGGCGACGGGCGCTTTCTGGGAAGGGATTGATGTTAGAGGTGATGCGCTGAGCTGTGTTATTATCGACAAATTACCGTTTACCGCCCCTGACGATCCGTTACTCAAAGCCCGTATCGAGGATTGTCGATTACGTGGCGGTGAACCATTTGCTGAAGTACAAATCCCGGATGCAGTGATTACGTTAAAGCAGGGAGTCGGGCGATTAATTCGAGATCAGAAGGATCACGGTGCGTTGATCATTTGTGATAATCGCCTCGTCACGCGAGACTATGGTGGTATTTTCCTCGGAAGTCTACCACCTATCCCAAGGACGCGAGACTTAGATGGAATCAAAGCATTCCTGAAAGCAGAACAATCTGTCACAGACGCAAGTGCTGAGGCATAACCCAATAAATGAGAGTTGTAGAGAGTTAAATGAGCGCAAAAATTCTTGCTATCGATACAGCGACTGAAAACTGTTCAGTTGCGTTGTTGGCTAATGATCAAGTGATTTCACGTAGCGCGGTTGCACCACGCGATCACACCAAAAAAGTACTGCCAATGGTTGATGAAGTACTCAAAGAAGCTGGCCTGACTCTACAAGAGCTGGATGCGTTAGCGTTTGGACGTGGTCCAGGTAGCTTTACTGGCGTTCGTATCGGTATTGGTATCGCACAAGGTTTGGCGTTCGGTGCTGACTTACCTATGATCGGCGTTTCAACGCTGGCTGCAATGGCTCAAGGTAGCTATCGCTTACATGGTGTGACCGATGTCGCTGTGGCTATTGACGCACGTATGGGTGAAGTTTACTGGGCACGTTACACTCGCCAAGCAAACGGTGAGTGGGCAGAGATGGATGCAGAGTGCGTAATTCCACCAGCACGTCTCGTTGAAGAAGCACAAGCAGACGACAAAACGTGGACGACAGCAGGTACTGGTTGGGATGCTTACCAAGAAGTATTAGCAGACCTACCGTTTAATTTGACGCATAGTGACGTTCTGTACCCTGATTCACAAGACATCGTGATTCTTGCTGAACAAGAATTTAAAAAGGGTAATACCGTGCCGGTCGAAGATTCGAGCCCTGTTTATTTACGTGATAATGTGACATGGAAAAAACTTCCTGGTCGCGAATAGTCCGTTTTTCATTAACCTGACAAAAAGCAGGGCGTTTGCCCTGTATTTTTATGGAGTGCTATGGCGTCGATTAATGGCTTGCCTCCTTCTTTGATTCCCGGTGCAAATCGCACTAATAAAGCCAGTCAAAAGAAGCAGGTAAATAAATCACAAACAAAGCAGCCTGTAGGTCAGCCTTCAAAGGTTGCTAACGCCGTGGCGCACTCCATAAAACACGTGGATGAGTCCCAAATTCACCGAGCTCAAGTGCAATATGACCTTCCTGAAGGGGGCGCACGTAAAGCAATGGAGCAGTACATGGATGTCATGAATCGAGCTAAAAAAGAGGAACTGGCTCAATTACTTGGTGTCGATATTTACGTGTGAGATCTCCCCAGCTTGGGGTTACTAATATTGAAAGGTGGTTTATGAAGGTTTTTGGACGGTTTTTTCTCGCATTATTTGCTACGGTTGGTTTGTCTGCGTGTAGCTCGTTGCCAGAGGAGCTAACTGCAAGCACAGAATTGGTCGTTACAGACTATAAAGCTTTTGCTGAGTCTCAGGGGCAAGTGAGTGAAGATGTTCGCCTTGGTGGAATCATCGCTAAAGTGGATAACTTTAAAGATAAAACGCGTCTAGAGATTGTAAACCTTCCAATCAGTAAGTCTGGTAAACCTGATATTGATGAAGAGCCTACGGGGCGTTTTGTCGCCTATTTTGATGGCTATTTAGAGCCTGTCGCCTTTAGTGAAGGCCGTTTGGTGACGGTTGTAGGCAAAGGAACAGGGGAAGAAGAAGGAAAGATCGGTGAGCACGGTTACATCTTCCCGGTAATTAAGGGGGAAGGGTACCGTTTATGGAAAATTGAAGAACGTGTACGCATGTATGACTCGCCAACCTACTTTTACCCATGTTACTCGATTAACTGCCGCATGTGGCGTAACGATTTCCCACAAGACGGTAAAGTGATAAAACAGGTCAAATAATCTGCGATGCATGAGCGTCAATTCGAGCTTCCTGCCGGCAAAATGGCAGCCCTTGAGATAGGGAACGAGAAAACGGCTGACTTGTCAGTCGTTTTTCTTCATGGGTGGTTAGATAATGCGGGCAGCTTTAAAGCGCTCATGGAGCAGTTGAATCAACTTAATCCTCACTTACACCTCCTCGCCATCGATCATTTTGGTCACGGTTTATCGAGTCATAAATCTCACGATAATTATTACCCCTTTCACGACTATATTGCCGATTTGTATCAGTTTTTGGACGAATTATCACCAAACAGACTGATATTAGTAGGGCATTCACTTGGTGCTTTAATCGCAAGTTGCTATAGTGCAGCGTTTCCAGAGCAGGTCGAAGCTCTTGTGCAAATTGAGGGAGCAGGACCTCTTCATGAGGATCCTACTAACAGTTTGCCTCGTCTTCGCGATGGCGTTTTAAGTCGAATAAGACAGCAAAACAAGCCAGAGCGAGCCATTGCCTCCTTCGATCTGGCGTTAAAATTACGCATGCAAGCCAACCAATTAACCGCTGAGCAGCTTCTACCGATAGTCGAGCGTGGAACAGAGCAGCGAGGAGATAAATGGTATTGGCGGCATGACGCCAAGTTAAAATGTGCGTCGCTTTACCGAATGGCGCAAGCGCATGCTAACTCGATTACCAGCCAAATACGTTGTCCTCATTTGATTGTATTAGGCGATCAAGGATTTCAGAATTTACCATCTAACCAAGCTGATTGGGGAGAGAACCCACCGCAAGTGGTGTCTGTCAAGGGTGGTCATCACTGTCATTTAGAGCAAATACTCGAGGTCGCAACGCGAATTCTTGGTGTAGTTAACAAAATTTAAACAAGTGTTTGAGAGTTGCGTGCTCAAGCACGTTCGCTGTGCTGTAATAGCTTTCAAAATAAAAAGGACGCTATTTTTTAGCCAGTTATAAACGAGGAGTAACATCGTGGATAAACCATGGCTTTCACGTTATCCAAGTGACGTACCTGAAACCATTAATCCAGAGCAATATGAGTCTTTGGTAGAAATGTTTGAACAGTCTGTACAAAAATATGCAGACCAACCAGCATTCATGAACATGGGCTCGGTTATGACCTTCCGTAAATTGGAAGAGCGTAGTCGCGCATTCGCAGCGTATCTGCAAAACGAGTTAAAACTGCAAAAGGGTGACCGCGTCGCTCTGATGATGCCAAACCTACTGCAATACCCAGTGGCGTTGTTTGGTATTTTGCGTGCAGGTTGTATCGCCGTAAACGTTAACCCACTTTACACTCCTCGTGAACTTGAACACCAATTGAATGACTCAGGTGCGACGACGATTGTGATTGTGTCTAACTTTGCGAACACGCTAGAACAAATCGTCGATAAAACACCAGTCAAACACGTAGTGTTAACCAGTCTTGGTCAAATGCTGCCACGAGCGAAAGGTACGATTGTCGATTTTGTCGTGAAGTACGTTAAGGGCATGGTGCCTAAGTACGATTTACCTGGTGCAATCTCAATGCGTCAGGCTCTACGTAAAGGTCGTCGTCTACAATACGTTAAACCGTTTATGTCTGGGGATGACATTGCATTCCTGCAATATACGGGGGGGACGACAGGTGTCGCGAAAGGCGCGATTCTGACTCACCGCAACATGATTGCGAACGTTCTACAGGCAAAAGGCGCGTACGGACCGGTTTTATCTCCGGGGCGTGAATTAGTCGTGACAGCATTACCGCTGTATCACGTATTTGCTCTTACCGTAAACTGTCTGCTGTTTGTTGAAATGGGTGGTCGTAACTTACTTATTACCAACCCTAGAGATATTCCAGGGTTCGTGAAAGAGCTACAAAAGCATCCGTTTACTGCGATTACGGGCGTGAATACCTTATTTAATGCATTGGTCAATAATGAAGATTTCCACGAGTTGGATTTCAGTAATCTACGTTTAGCCGTTGGCGGCGGCATGGCAGTGCAGCGCTCAGTGGCAGAAAGATGGCAAAAGACCACGGGTTGCTATTTGCTCGAAGGTTACGGTCTAACAGAGTGTTCTCCGTTGGTGGCGGCATATCCGCATGATCTTGTTGAATACAATGGCTCTATTGGTCTGCCGGTACCATCAACAGAAGTTCGTATCGTGGACGAAGAAGGTAACGCTCTTGCGAATACTGAAACTGGCGAACTTCAAGTTCGTGGTCCTCAGGTTATGCAAGGTTACTGGCAACGACCTGAAGCAACGAAAGATACGATTAACGAAGACGGCTGGCTATCAACCGGCGACATCGTTAAGTTCGATGACGAAGGCTTCCTGCATATCGTTGACCGTAAGAAAGACATGATCTTAGTATCAGGCTTTAATGTTTACCCGAACGAAATCGAAGACGTTGTAGCACTTCACGGCAAAGTACTTGAAGTTGCTGCTATTGGTCAGCCGCATGAAGTGTCTGGTGAATTAGTGAAGATTTATGTCGTGAAACGCGATCCGAGCTTGACCAAAGACGAAGTGATCGCGCATTGTCGAGAACACTTAACTGGCTACAAAGTTCCGAAGTTGGTTGAGTTCCGCGAAGACTTACCTAAAACCAATGTCGGTAAGATCTTGCGTCGTGTTTTACGCGAAGAGAATGACGCTGAACTTGCGAAGAAAAGCGCATAAGCCGATTTCGTCGAGTCGAGAGATTTAAAAAATGATAGAATGCCAGCGTTTTGCTGGCATTTTTATAGCGAGAAGTATGTGAACTATCAAATTATTACTAAAAACAAAGACCTAGAAGAGGTTTGCACTCATGCCCGAGAGGCAGACGTAGTGATGCTGGATACCGAATTCGTTCGTATTCGCACTTTCTACCCGCAGTTAGGTCTGATTCAGCTTTTCGATGGTAATCGCCTCTCGCTGATTGATCCGACTGAATTAACGGATATGACGCCGTTTGTAGCGCTATTAAAAGATACTTCTGTGCTAAAAGTGCTGCACGCATGTGGTGAAGATTTAGAAGTTTTCCAAAACGCTTTTGGTTGTACACCATTCCCTATGGTGGATACGCAGCTGATGGCCGCTTTTCTCGGTCACGGCCTATCGACAGGCTTCGCATCGCTGGTGGAAGAATATTTAGGCGTAGAGCTCGACAAAAGTGAATCACGTACCGACTGGATGGCTCGTCCACTGACACAAAAGCAATTAGATTATGCTGCCGCAGATGTTCATTACTTGTTACCGTTATACGAAAAGCTGTTCGATAAGGTGACGCAAGCAGGTTGGTGGGAAGCTGTACAGCAAGAAAGTGATTTACTCGTTTCGAAACGTATTCGCGTAACCAATGAAGAGAATGCCTACCTTGATATTAAGGGCGCTTGGCAATTAAAACCTTCTGAGCTGGCGATTTTAAAGCCATTGGCGACGTGGCGTTATCGTGAAGCAATCAAACGAGATTTAGCGCTGAACTTTATCTTCAAAGAAGGTGATCTATTAACGGTCGCTCGTCTTGGTTTAACGAACTTTAAGAAGATGGAAGCAGAAGATATTGATATCCGAGCGATTAACCGCCATGGCGCGAAGATTGCCGCGATTGTTAAACAAGCGAAGCAAACACCTTCTGAAGAGTATCCTGCGAAAATTGAGCGTTTAATGGACTATCCGGGTTACAAGCAGGTCTTCAAAAATATGAAAGACTTGGTGAAATCGGCTTCGCAGAAGTCAGGTTTAGCCACGGAGTTCCTTGCCTCTAAAAAGCAGATCAATCAGTTGATCAGTTGGGTTTGGAAAAAAGATCGTGACCCAGAAGTATTGCCTGATTTGATGCAAGGGTGGCGTTTGGATTTACTCGGCGACAAGATGAACAAAGCATTAAAGTAATGAAAGATGAAAAAGGTTGGCCTCGATGCCAACCTTTTTCGTTCTAATTAGAGCATTCGTCTTGCGAGAGAAACTGATTACTTTTCTTCGTCTGGTAGCTTCACATTCAGCTCAAGAACTGAGATATCGTCGTCTTTGTGCTCAAATGTTAAGTCAACCATATTTGGATCAATTGCCACGTACTTGCTGATCACCTTCAAGATGTCTTCTTTTAATTGAGGCAAGTAAGACGGCGCAGGATCATTTTGGCTGCGGCGCTCTGCGACAATGATTTGCAAACGCTCTTTAGCTAGATTCGCAGAAGTTTTCTTCTGTGGACGGAAAAATTCTAATAATGACATGTCTAGCCTCCAAAGAGTCGTTTAAAGAGTCCTTTCTTCTCCTCAGTAAGGAAACGAAATTCAACCTGATTGCCTAATAAGCGATCAACGGTGTCAGAATAAGCCATACCCGCATCGGTGTTATCGTCAAAAGTGACTGGCACACCTTTGTTTGACGCGTTAAGCACGGCTTGGCTTTCTGGAATCACGCCCAGTAGTGGAATATGTAAGATCTCCTCTACGTCTTCAACGCTTAGCATTTCGCCTTGAGTGACGCGAGATGGGTTGTAGCGAGTCAGTAACAGATGCTGTTTTACTGGCTCTAGCCCTTGTTCTGCACGCAGCGACTTAGAATCTAAAATACCGAGAATGCGGTCAGAGTCACGTACAGAAGAGACTTCTGGGTTCGTTGTGACAATGGCTTCATCGGCATAGTACAAGGCCATTAACGCGCCTTGCTCGATACCTGCTGGTGAATCACAAATAATAAAATCAAAGCCCATTTCATCAAGTTCACCGAATACGCGCTGAACACCATCTTTTGTCAGTGCGTCTTTATCACGAGTTTGAGAAGCAGGAAGAATAAATAGGTTGTCCGTGCGCTTATCTTTGATCAGCGCTTGGTTTAATGTCGCTTCGCCGTTAATGACGTTTACAAAGTCATACACGACGCGGCGCTCACAGCCCATGATTAGATCGAGGTTACGCAAACCGATGTCAAAATCGATCACCGCTGTCTTTTTTCCCTTAAGAGCTAGACCAGAGGCGATGGCTGCGCTTGAAGTGGTTTTACCAACGCCACCTTTACCAGACGTTACTACAATAATGCGTGCCATTTTTTTTCCTTTTTAGATTAAATCGCGAGAACTTCTAAATGTAATGATTCATCGGCTTTACTGATCATTACTTTCTTTTGCCAGTACTCGCTTTCAATTTGATCGCTTAACCAGTAGTCACCCGCAATGGATACCAGTTCTGCTTGTAAATCGTGGCAAATAATACGCGCTTCCTGCTGACCACTTGCTCCTGCAATCGCACGACCTCGAAGTGTGCCATGGATATGAATAGAGCCGTCAGCAATGACTTCAGCACCTGCACTTACGTGCGCTAGCACCACCAAATCACCATCTTTTGCGTAGATCTGTTGTCCTGAGCGGACAGGCGTACGAACTACTTTCGTTGGTGCCATTTTGGCAGGTGCTTGGCTTGGCGATTTGCTCGCCGACATAATGGCGAAGCCAGCTTCGGAAGCAAGGTTTTGTACACGCTTGTCTTTACAGCCCGTTACACCGACCGGAATAAAACCGGCATCTGAGATGCCTTGTTTAAGCTTAGGGAAATCAATGTCGCCTTGTACTTTTGCTATATTGATTACCAAAGGCGCGGATGCAAAAAAAGAAGGTGCTTGAGAAACTTTTTCTTGCAAAAATTCGACAGTCTTTGCGATCTCATTGTCAGAAAGGTGTAAAACTGACAATGTAAAACTGCTACCTTTAAGGTCTGGTGAATGGGTCATCGTGGACTTCTTGCCTTTATTGAAAGAGCGTTGCCTTAAACTAGGTATGTCATGTTATATTTCATCCTTTGACGCAGCAAGTTCTCTCGTGGGCAAATAGGTGAATTAATCTCAAATTTGCTATTAAGTTTGCGAGAATTTGACGTTTTCAACCTAATCCGCACTCAACGCGGCTAAATCAGCATAAAAGGCGTGTCATGCTTTGTTCTATTTATAAAAGCTCGAAAAAAGAAGGTACTTATCTCTATATTCCGAAAAAGGATGATTTTTCACAGGTTCCTGACACCTTAATGCAGATGTTCGGTAAGCCTATCGCTGTCATGACGATTAAACTTGATGGCCGTAAATTGGCACAAGTTGATATCGAAAAAGTGAAGGCTTCATTACAAAATGATGGCTTCTTTCTTCAGGTTCCACCGCCGCCGGAGAACCTATTAGAAAAGTACAAAGAACAAAAAGCCCAGCAGAAAGGCGAATAACATCATCGTTTTTCATCTG
Organism: Vibrio sp. 2CM40D; assembly: GCF_023161825.1. Taxonomy (NCBI): domain Bacteria; kingdom Pseudomonadati; phylum Pseudomonadota; class Gammaproteobacteria; order Vibrionales; family Vibrionaceae; genus Vibrio; species Vibrio sp. 2CM40D. Next base: position 68,847 of record NZ_JALNTL010000008.1, on the reverse strand, counting down.
GGATTTCTGCCTTGCTCAAGGAGGGCAATATGAAAAAGATACTGGCTACCATGCTTAGCGTTGGTATGTGTACCTCGGCTTTTGCAAGTAGCGAGGGTTTTGATGAATACTTGAATAAGCTGCGTGCTGAAGCTCGTGATAAAGGTATCTCAGAGCAGGTCATTAGTGCTGCTTTTGCTAATGTTGAGTACAAGCCCCGAGCAGTAAAAGCGGACCGAAACCAACCAGAAAAGAAACTGACATTGGATGAGTACATTCCTCGCGCGGTGCCTGAATGGAAGGTGAAGCAAGCCAGACAACTCTACAAAGAGCATTACACCGAGCTAAAGCGTATAGGCGATGAGTACGGTGTCCACCCGCGCTTTATTGTGGCACTTTGGGGAGTTGAAAGTAACTTTGGTAAGTTTACCGGCAACTTTAAAGTGATTGATGCACTATCCACAATGGCATTTGAAGGCCGTCGTGAAGAGTTTTTCCGTAAAGAGACTATGTCGGCACTGCAGATCCTCGATCAAGGCCATATTGAGCTAGAGAACTTTAAAGGCTCATGGGCTGGTGCGATGGGTCAATGCCAGTTTATGCCAAGCTCTTTCCTTCGTTTTGCTGCTGACGGCAACGGGGATGGTAAAAAAGACATATGGCAATCTGAAGCGGACGTGTTTGCATCAACCGCTAACTATTTGAGCAAGTCTGGTTGGGATGATAAATATACTTGGGGTCGCCAAGTTAAGGTTCCTAAAAATATTGATCGCAGTCTAGAAGGGCGCACGGCTGAAAAAGGCAAATACCTTCAAGAGTGGAGCCAATTAGGTATCACAAAATATGACGGTAGCCCGTTGCCAAAACTGGATGAAGACATCAAAGCATGGTTGATCATGCCGGACGACGAGAATGGTCGTACGTATCTGGTTTACAATAACTACAACGTATTGATGAAGTGGAACCGCTCTTACTACTTCGCACTTGCTGTGAGTCACTTGGCTGACCGCATTAAATACTGATCTGCCATCAAACAATTTGGCATCCAGTCTTCAATACAAGGGCTCTTCGGAGCCCTTTGTTTTTTCTATAACCAAATCGAGGTAAAGCGTGTTATCTGAACGTGCCGCACAAATGGTGATTTTCTCCGCTCTTCTTAAACACAAAAGCTTCACAGCTGCTGCAAAGAGCTTAGGCGTGTCGGTGTCTCATGTGAGTAAACAGTTAAGTCAGTTAGAAGCGTCTCTTGGTATCAAGCTTGTTCAACGCACTACGCGAAGCTTTACGCCGACTGAGGCAGGGAAAACCTTTTTTCATCACTGTGAGCAAGTGGTACAAGCGGTGAGCAGCGCCACATTAGAGATGGAAACCCAGCGGGATGAAGTGGCAGGTTTGGTACGTCTTGGGTTGTCGCAATCATTTGGTACCTTACACATTATTCCAGCGATTCAAGAGTTACGCGAACTGTATCCTCAACTTCAAGTGGAAGTACATCTGTTTGACTATAAGGTCGATATGTTAGCCGAAGGGCTCGATTTATGGGTAACCAACAACGAGCATTTGCCTGAAGGTTACATTGCGCAGCGTTTGACGGATTGCCAGTTTGTTGTTGCGGCATCGCCAGATTACTTATTGAAACATGACACGCCAACAGAACCGGATGACCTATCTGCTCACAACTGCCTCATATACAGAAGCTGGGAGCGTGACTATACGGGGTGGGCGTTTACCAAAGATCAGCAAGAATTGAACGTAAAAGTCTCGGGTAACTATTCAGTGGATCTGGCAGAAGCCGTTCGGGATGCGGCTATTGCAGGTTGGGGTATTGCCTACCTTGCCACTTACTTGCTGGGTGATGAGTTCAGAACGGGTAAGTTAATACAGCTGTTACCTGATTGGAAAGCCAGCCAGTCGATGCCGTTTTATGCGGTATACCCAAGCCGCCAGCATATGCCAAAAAAAATATCCGCAGTGATTAACTTTATCAAACAGAAGATCGGCAACCCTTGTCATTGGGACCAACGTTTGGCGCCTTACATCTCTATTCCTAAATAACAGGATCAATGACGTTGTAGAACGACACATAAGGTGATTCACTTCACAAAAATTTTTCCTGAATCAGAAACATATTTTCCATATGGAAATAATTAAGATAAGCAAACGTTTATCTTCAATAAATTCAATTGGTTATTTTGTTGGTCAGTTATTGGTCGCTTAAACTTTTCACACTGTTAACATCCTCAACTTGCAGCATTTTGAGTCCGCTATACAATCCGGTGCCTTCCATATCCCCCTTCTGTCGGATTCATTTTATGAACTCAATTATTGGTATCGTAGCCATACTATTCCTAGCATGGCTACTTTCTACAAATAGAAAAAATATAAAGCTGAGAACGGTGTCGTTTGCGTTTGCTTTGCAGGTACTGTTTGCGTTGTTGGTTTTATATGTACCAGCAGGACGAGATGCGCTGAATTCAGTGAGCAGTGTTGTGTCGAATTTGATCAACTATGGTCAAGAGGGCATTGCGTTTTTATTCGGTAATTTGGCGACAGGGGGCTTCACCTTTGCGATCAATGTTCTGGGTATCATCGTTTTCTTCTCCTCTCTTATCTCAGGTCTTTATCACATTGGTGTGATGCCAAAAATCATTAACTTTATCGGTGGTGGTATTCAAAAGCTGCTGGGTATCGGTCGTGCTGAGTCTTTGTCTGCTACGGCGAATATCTTTGTTGGCACCATTGAAGCACCATTAATGGTAAAGCCTTACCTAAAACACATGACTGACTCGCAGTTCTTTGCAGTTATGACAGGTGGTTTAGCGTCAGTTGCTGGCGGAACGTTGGTTGGTTACGCATCACTGGGTGTCGACCTCAACTATCTTATTGCTGCTGCATTTATGTCAGCACCTGCCGGCTTGTTGATGGCAAAAATTTTAATGCCAGAAGATACGGATAAAGCAGCAGATATCGACATTAGCCAAGTTGAAATTCCACGTGCAACCAACGTAGTAGAAGCATTAGCCGATGGTGCCATGGCGGGTGTACGCATTGCTGTATCGGTCGGTGGTACGTTACTGGCGTTTATTAGTGTCATTGCAATGCTAAACGGCATGTTAGGCTGGATAGGTGATCTTATTGGGACACCATTAAGTTTTGAGCTCATCCTAGGTTTTGTGTTTGCGCCAGTCGCTTGGTTGTTGGGTATACCATGGCAAGAAGCAACCACAGCAGGCTCGCTGATTGGTAACAAGATTGTGGTGAATGAGTTCGTCGCTTTCATCCAGCTTGCAGAAGTGAAGTCTCAACTTAGTGAACACTCACAAGCAATCGTGACGTTTGCTTTGTGTGGCTTTGCAAACATCTCAAGCATGGCGATGCTGATTGGTGGGTTGGGCTCATTGGTACCAGAAAAGCGTGCATTTGTTTCTAAGCATGGTTTCCGTGCGATTATCGCTGGTGTCATGGCGAACTTAATGAGCGCTTCGATTGCGGGCGTGATTTTAAGTCTGTAATTGAAATAGATATCAACAATTAGCAAAAAGGCTCCTTGCGGAGCCTTTTTCGTATCTGAAGTTTTACGTTATTTGTCTGTGTGGAACTGTTCGCAAGCGAGCATCGTGTTCTCAATTAAACTTGCGACGGTCATTGGGCCAACGCCACCAGGAACAGGAGTAATAAAGCTCGCACTTTCACGTGCTTTGTCGTACTCCACGTCGCCAACTAGTTTGCCTGAGTCAAGACGGTTAATACCGACATCGACCACCACTGCGCCTTTTTTAATCCACTCACCAGGGATGAAGTTAGGCTTACCAACCGCAACCACGACAACGTCAGCTTGACGCACATGACTCTCTAGGTCTTTGGTAAAACGGTGACATGTTGTTGTTGTGCAGCCCGCAAGCAGCAGCTCAAGTGTCATTGGACGACCAACAATGTTTGATGCACCAACCACAACCGCATGTTTACCACGTAGCTCAATGTTGTAACGGTCGAGTAGGGTAATTATGCCCTTTGGCGTGCAAGAGCGAAGCTTTGGAATACGCTGCGCAAGACGACCAACGTTGTAAGGATGGAAGCCATCCACGTCCTTCTCTGGGTGAATGCGCTCTAAAACATGTGTTGTGTCTATGCCCGCAGGAAGGGGTAATTGCACTAGAATGCCGTCAATTTCATCATCGTTGTTTAATTCATCAATCAGAGCTAGTAACTCTTCTTCTGAGCTAGACGCAGGAAGGTCAAAAGACTTAGAAACAAACCCAACTTCTTCACATGCGCGGCGTTTGCTACCGACATAAACCTGAGAAGCAGGATCTTCACCAACTAGAACCACTGCTAAACCAGGAGCACGTAGCCCAGCTTCAACACGTGCTTTAACACGTGCAGCCACTTCGGATCGAACAGTTTGGGAAATGAGAGTTCCGTCTATATTTTGAGCAGTCATGACTTTCCTTATAAATTAAGAAGGCAGATTATCTGCGGCGCATTGTCGCAGAATTTCTTATCAACATCCATACGCAAACGTTTGCTTTGTGGTGTTTTTGAACATTAAGCGTTTTAATGGACTTTTTTTAGGCATTCAGATCAGAATGTTATGAAAACCCGTTGATTTACCCGTTTGAACTCGTATAATCCTGTCCCTGTAGCGCGCCCTTAGCTCAGCTGGATAGAGCACGTCCCTTCTAAGGATGTGGTCATTGGTTCGAATCCAATAGGGCGTGCCATTTATTCAAAAGCCTCGATAACTCTTTGAGTTGTCGGGGCTTTGTCGTTTTTAGGTTTTTGGCTGTAATTGCCACTCTATCTACAACTTTTGAATGGCATTCTAGCCATTGCAATTTCTAGCAATTAATATGGACGCATATTAATTACCTTTCGTTAACCTTTATGCCTGCCACTTCTAACTTTTATGACCGACACGCCGACTCTTTCGCGAAGCAATACACATCGATCCAGTTTGAGGATGTCCACGCGAGTTGGAGAGTCTTCTGGCCCCAGGCTGGAGATCGTGTGTTAGATGTTGGCGCGGGCTCTGGTCGAGACGCGAAATGGATGGCTGAGCATGGGTGTGAAGTTGTTGCGATTGAGCCTGCTCAAGCACTTCTAAGGCTTGGTAAGTCTTACTGTGGCGATTCCGTTACTTGGCTTGAAGATGCATTACCTAAGCTTGAGAAAACCATTAATCTTGGCTTTCGCTTCGATTTAATTCTTGTCAGTGCGGTATGGATGCATCTTGCGCCTACGCACCGTGAACGTGCATTTCGCAAACTTGCAAATTTGTTAGCGCCTAATGGTCGATTGGTGATTAGCCTTCGTCACGGTGACTTTTCTGACGGTCGTAAAGCTTATCCCGTATCGGTTGAAGAGCTCGAAAAGTTTGCAAAGAATAGCGCTTTAATGGTGAGAAACGTATCTCTCGATGACGATCAGTTAAAGCGAACGGGTGTATCTTGGCAAACTGTAGTGATGTCTTTGCCTGATGATGGTTCCGGTGATCTGAATAAGGTTCGCCACATTATCGTCAATGATTCCAAATCGGCTACCTATAAGCTCGCACTACTACGTACTTTACTACGTATTGCAGACGCTCATTCTGGTGCAGTGGTTGATCGCAGCGAAGGTAAAGTTGCAATCCCATTAGGATTAGTTGGCTTATATTGGATTCGTCAATTTAAGCGTTTAATCGATAAAGAGAACATCCAGCAAAGCTCGAACTCGTCTAAAGGGCTAGGTTTTATAAAGCCCGATGGCTGGGGCAGACTTTCCCATTTAAGTCCTGATGATCTTGCTATAGGCACGACATTTTTTGGTGAAGATGCAGTGGCGCTTGATAAAGCGATAAAAGACAGCTTAAAAACCATAAAAGATGGTCCCGTCACTTTTACCTATCAAGGTGATAAATCAAACCCTTACTTTGAAATGATTCGTTCAGCTAAGAAGCCAAAACGTTCAATTGTTGTGGATAGCGAGTTCCTCGAAGGTTATGGGCTGTTTGTGTTGGATGAAAGCCTTTGGGATTGTTTTCGATTGTATAACTCTTGGATTGAGCCGCTGGTGGTCAACCAATGGATTATGGAAATGCAACGATTTCGGTCTAATCAAGAGCGGGGTATTCCACTGCAAACGTATCATGATTGTTTGGTCTGGATTGATAAAGACCATGATACGCGAGTCGTGCGAAAGAGAATTGAACAGTTGAAGCTCAGCCATTGCGACATTGTCAGTGTATGGAGTGGAAGCAAATTACGAAATGAGTATCACGTTGATCACTGTTTGCCATTTGCTTATTGGCCCAACAATGATAAGTGGAACTTACTACCAACATCTAAGGTTGAAAACCTAAACAAGCGTGATCGTATTCCTGCTAGCTATCGATTAAACGCATCCAAGCCGCGAATTTTGGATTGGTGGCAGTTAGCTTGGGGAGAGACGGATAATTTGAGTCGGACGTTTTTTACCGAGGCTTCATTGTCGCTACCTAATGTGCCTGCATCTTGTCAAGATTTTGAGCATGTCTTTGAAGCGATGGGATTACAAATTCGTGGTGTTAAAAGTCGCCTTTGTATCGCGGAATGGTAATGTCTTGTTTGCCGTTACAGCGTGATATATGAACCTGATAGCCACCAACAAAAAAGCGCTGGTTAACCAGCGCTTTTGCATTTATTAAGGGCATTACATCTTTTTAAAGATGATGGAGGTGTTGATGCCGCCAAAGGCGAAGTTGTTACTCATCAAATATTTCACGTCCAGCTCTCGACCTTGTCCGGCGATGTAGTCTAAATCGCCACATTGCTCGTCGAGGTTTTCTAGGTTGAGCGTTGGGTTAAACCAACCTGTGTGCATCATTTCTAAACCTAGCCACGCTTCAATCGCGCCACAGGCGCCTAGTGTGTGGCCAAAGTAGCTCTTGAGTGAACTGATTGGCACTTTGCCCAGAGCATTCGCTGTTGCGTTGCTTTCCGCAATATCGCCGCGGTCGGTGGCAGTGCCGTGAGCAGATACATAGTCGATCTTCTCAGCAGGAATGCCCGCGTTTTGCAAAGCCATTTCCATACAGATTTGCATGGTTTCCATCTGTGGTTGAGTGACGTGTGCGGCATCGCAGTTGCTGGCAAAACCGATGATTTCTGCATAGATTTTCGCGCCACGAGCGACGGCGTGTTCGTACTCTTCCAGAACCAGCGTTCCCGCACCTTCACCAATCACCAAACCATCGCGATCGGAGTCATAAGGTCTTGGTGTGCTTTTCGGGTCTTCATTCTTCAGACTGGTGGCAAAAAGGGTATCGAAGACAGCAGATTCCGTTGGGCACAATTCTTCAGCGCCACCAGCAACCATCACCGTTTGGTAGCCGTGTTTGATCGCTTCGTAGGCATAGCCGATTGCTTGGCTGCCAGAAGTACATGCACTGCTGGTTGGGATCACTCGGCCTTTCAAACCGAAAAATAGACCAACGTTCACTGCCGTAGTATGCGGCATCATCTGCACGTAAGTCGTTGCGGTGATCGCTTTAGTGGTTTTCTCATTCAGCATGACACCAAATGCGCCGATTGCGTCAGTACTGCCTGTTGATGAGCCGTATGCGATACCCGTTTGACCATTGGTGAGTACGCCGTTACCAATCAAACCTGCTTGGCTCAGTGCGTTTTCTGTTGCGACGGTCGCTAATTTGGAAACACGCCCCATGCCGCGTACTTGTTTGCGCTTGTAGTGCTTTGGCAGTTCAAAATCTAAAATGGGTGCCGCGAGCTTGGTATTCAAACCTTCATACTGTTCGTAAGAAGGCATGTATTGCGTCGCGTTCTGGCAGTCACGCAGTTTTGGTTCGACAGATTGCCAATCGTTACCAAACGCAGTCACGCCCGACATTCCGGTTACAACAACTCGACGGCTCATACTAGGCCTCCGTTTACCGAAATGACTTGGCGAGTTACATAGCCTGCGATGTCAGACATAAGGTAACTGACTAAACCAGCAACTTCTTCTGGCTCTCCCATGCGGCGCAGAGGAATTTGCGGCATCGCGTGTTCTTTCACGTGTTCGTCTACCATGCCTGTGTCGATAAGCCCTGGAGCAACGCAGTTGACGGTGATTTTGCGTTTTGCCAGTTCAAGCGCGAGTGATTTTGTTGCACCAATTACGCCCGCTTTCGCTGCGCTGTAGTTAGTTTGACCACGATTCCCCATTAGGCCAGAGACTGATGCAAGCGTAACAATTCGGCCGCCTTTGCGCTTTTGCACCATTGGCATAACACAAGGGTGAAGAACGTTGTAGAAGCTATCTAAGTTGGTATGAATCACACCATCCCATTCTTCTTCGGTCATCGCAGGGAAAGCGGTATCTTTTGTGATGCCAGCGTTGTTTACGACGCCATAGTAAGCGCCGTGTTCGGCGATATCGGCTTCTAGCTTCTCACGACAATCTGCACGGTCACTGATGTCGAATTGGATAAGACGACCGCTACCACCATGCTGTTCGATGGTGTTTAGGGTGTCTTGCGCGCCTTGTTGATCGCCCATGTAATGGACAATGACTTGGAAACCATCTTTGGCTAATTGAACGGCAATGGCTTTACCGATGCCTTTGCTGGCACCTGTAACGAGGACTTGTCGGGTCATTGTTGACTCCTGATTTTCATTTCTTGTAATTTTTCTTCTGATGGAACGTAAACGTTCAATTGGCAAGTCGCTACAACAGTTCCTTGTAGCTCAATACGGGCTGAAAAAACCGCCATACCGTTATCTTCCATAACTTTTTCAGCATACACATCGAGCACCTGTCCGCGAGAAAACGTATCGCATTCAGACGTGTATCGACGGCTACCAAGCAAAAAGCCAATCGGTGGCGCTTGTTCTTTCATTAATGCGTGGTAACCAGACCACGCCGCGACAGATTGCGCCATAAACTCAATGCCAACGTAAGCTGGCACGGTTTGAGAGGTCGAGTCGAAGAACGGGTTGTGTTCTGCGATATCAACCTGGCAGTGAATCGTATCTTGTTGAACATCCAAAGCACGATCAACCAAGATCATTGGTTTGTCGTGTGGCAAAAGTTGTTCGATGGGAGGAAGTTTAGTCATGAGCGTAACCAAAAATAAGACTAATATTATTGCCACCAAAAGCAAAAGAGTTGCTGAGAATCGCTTTGTTACCCAGTTTGGTTGGCGTCTCAACTAACGATATATGGATATCGTCTGCTTTGGTTTCGCAGTGTTGTATTGGCAAATCAAGGTTGTACTTGAGAATATGCCAAGCGATCGCGGCTTCCGTTGCACTTGCTGCGCCTAATGTGTGTCCGGTAAGTGGCTTTGTCGAGCTTACGGGAACGGAGTCTCCAAAGCAGCGATGAATGGCTTTGCTTTCCATCGCATCGTTTAACGGCGTTGCTGTGCCATGCGCGTTGATGTAACCAATGTCTTGCACTGTAAGTCCTGCATTGGCCAACGCTTTTCTCATCGCTTCTTCTGCGCCTAACCCTTCTGGATGTGGTGCGGAAATATGGTGTGCGTCTGAGCTGTCGCCAGCTCCGAGAAGAGCAACGGGCGCAGGTGTTTTGCTTAGCAACATTAATGCTGCGGCTTCACCGATATTGATGCCGTTGCGATGTTGGTCAAACGGCTTACAAAGGGTATCGGATAGAGCTTCTAAACCGTTAAAGCCGTTTAGTGTGAGGCGACAAATGGTATCCACACCACCCACAATAACCGCATCAACAATGCCAGAGCGAATCAGGCGTTGTGCGGTTAAAAAGACACGGCCACTAGAAGAACAGGCGGTTGAAACTGAGTAATGTGGGCCGCTCAAATCAAAGTAGGCGGCAATAAAATCGCTGCAGTTGCCAAGCTCTTGTTTGGTGTAATGGTAGTCGGCAGGAAAATTACCCTTTGCCAGCTTTTCACCAAATGCGATTTCGCCATCTGAAATGCCAGATGTGCTGGTGCCGATCACGACTGCGATACGGTCACGACCATATTTAGCCATGGCGTCACGCACGTCGCCTTCGATTTGCAGCAAAGCCGAAAGTGCGAGGCGGTTGTTTCTCGTATCAAACTGGCTGAGTGCGGTCGGTAATTGCGGTAACGTCTGTGCAATTCGACCGATTACTGTTTGGCGGCCTGAATTTAAAATATCTTGGTCAACCACCATGTTGGATGGCTTCGCTCCCGATAAACACTGGTGGATGAGCGCGTCATCTTGTCCCATGGCAGAGTGAAAGCCACAGGCCTGAATATACAAAGGTTGAGAAGAGCGAATAGGCATATTGTTATTCTAAATTGTTCTTAGTTAATCTGATGTTGCAGTGTTTGAATAGAAATTGAAAACTGATGTTTGAGGTGATGAAAATCAATCTTACCCTCTAACTTGTTAGAAGAGCTGTATTGAATCTCAATGATCTTTTCACCGTCGCTATCAAAGATGGCGCGAGAATTATTTTTATCAATAATTCGCCACCTTACCTCATTTAACGATCCTTCCCAAGCGGAACTCGGCCAGAGCGTGATCATCAGGTTAAATAATACCTGTTCTGGCTGCGGTAGCGAACCTTGTAAACCATTGAGCACTTCGGTTTGAATTTGTTCTCCATCGTAAGACAGTGAGAGTACTCTTGTCCCCCAGGATGAGAAGCCTGCCAGCACCACTTCGTTGTTGGTCACTTGCAGTTGTACCGGAAGTTGCTCAGATGTGGTTTTACCATCTATTGCCCAAGAAGCCGTAATTAACTGACTGGCAGACAACTGATAGCCCAAGCTTGCGGGAGTGGGTAAGCTAACTTGGGTGTGCTCGGCAATGTCGACCTGAGGCGTCGATTGGTGAGGGACCAAGCTGCATGCACTTAAAAACAGGCTCAGTGCGAATAACGTCGCGCAGCGAAAGGCGTGATTGAAAATCATGACGTCGTTTCCTCTGTTTTAATTGCAATCGGAGAGAGCAGCCAAGCGACAAAAATACCACTTAACACCGTAATGCCGAAACTGTGAATCGCGTGAGTTTGGCTGAGTGACAGCAACCCAAATGACAACACAGTGGTCATTGCCGAAAGGGTGATCGCTAATAGTGTGCTCACACTGCGGGCTTTCTCGGCAAAGAACAGAGTGTAATCGATCCCGATACCAAGAATGAGCACCAAGCCAAGCAAGTTGAACAGGTTTAATGTTGTTCCCATCGCGACAGCAGTTGCAAGACCGCAGGCGCAAGCAATCAATGATGGCAGTAAAACTCGCCAACTGTGTTGCAGACCGTACCGCTTGATTAATACCAGAAAGATCACAGCACTGGCGGCTGCCAATAGCTCCATGATTTTGATTCGGTATTCACCAAATAGGGCGGATATTTCTTCAGCTTTGTTTAGGTAAACAACATCAGACTGTGATTTGGCAAATGCCTTAACAACAGCGGAGTCTTGCAATTGGTTTAACACCACAACCGTTGCCGATTTTTCTTTAATTTTACCCAAATGAAGAAAACGTACAGGCGCTGATACCGGGTTTTGCAAGTACTGTTCAACCGTAACAGGGATAAAGTCGGCGTCCATTTTGGGCTTTTTACTTAAGCCCAACCCGGAAGTAAGTGGGCTGGATTGTGTCGCGTAAAGATCGCGAATCAATTGATAGTCTTGTTGCTGACGTTCCACTGAGCTCAAGTAGCGGCTCAGGCTCTGGTAGCTTTCGATGGTGCTTTCCGCTTTCCACGCTTCTAAAGTTGGTGTCAAAGACTCCAGCTTTTTCATTAGGCTTTCGTCATCGTCGGCGGTAACGACCAACATTTGCTGCGAAGATTGCATGCCACTGAGCGTCGTAATCAAGGTTTCTTGCTGCTTGAGATCTTTCGGCATCGTTTGCAGCAGACGAATGTCGTCATCGTAGTTCAATTGCAGCAAGAAAAAGCCACTCGCAACCACACATAACATCGGTAATCCGACTTTAATTCGAGGTTGATTCCAAAGCGTTAACCATTTCGCCAACAGTGATTGTCCTGGTAAGTTCGAAATGGATCGCGATGGGTTACGAGCCAGTATCGGATACCAAGCCACCACGGTGATGTAAGCAGCAATCAGACCAAGGGATGAAAACAGCGCAAGCTGCTGCAAACCTGGAAACGGTGCCACTAACATGCCCAAATAGCCGATCAAACTGGTGATTAAGCCAAGTGTGATAGCTATGAAAATATGCTTTAATCCTTGCTCGCTATCCCATTCATTTCCCGCCGCAAGACGTTCGGTTAGGTAGTGGAATGCGTAGTCGATAGACACGCCGATTAAACTTGCGCCAAACACTAAACTGAACAGATGGACTTTTCCAAAAATCCACGTCGTAACGGACAAAGCAACGAGCAAACCAATGGTGATGGAAAGCAGTGCCAGAGACAGTGGCATCACACTACGAAAGACCAACACGAGCAATGCAATGATACCGAGCAGAGAGAACACACCGATGGTACTGATCTCCGATTTGGCACTTTGCGTACCAAAGTCGGCGTAAAATAGAACGCCAGTATGTGCCACTTTAGCGCCATATTTCTGCGCGACGCTTTGCTCTAGCGCTTGAATGTCAGGGACGGCAAGCTGCCCAGTTAGGCTATAAGGCGAGTCTTTTAGCTCAGCAGTAATAAGCAAGTATTGAGCACCGTCTTTTTCGACGGACAGATAGCCGTTATCCAATCGGAAAGAGGACGATTGCTGGGTAACTTGGCTTAAATAATCACGAAATAGCAAGAAAGGATCATTTTGTAACTCTTGCCCAGTCACTCCAGAAAACGGGTTGTACAGAGACTGAATCACATGCTGCACTTGCTGTTCTGGATTTTTGCTTAAACGCTCTCGTTGTTCAGGCGTCAGCAATTGGAAACGGTGCTTAAAGTAGTAACTCGCCCAAGCTTGCTGCTCTTGAGGTGAGATTTTTCCCACCACATCGCGAAAATGATTACTTTGTCGTAACCCCTTATCAAATTCAGTGGCCGCTGCAAAAAGGGCATTTTTGTCCGGCGCTGTGATCACGAAAATGACTTTGTCGCTCATACTTGCCGAGACCGACTCAAAGGCTTGCTCAGCCACTGGGTTTTGTTGGTTCTTCGGCAACAGTTTTAAAATGTTGGTCTCAATCGGAGATTCTGCGCTCCAAACCCATTGTTTGAGTAGCAACGCGCCCGCTAAAACAACGAGATTGAGCCAAACCAGAGCAAAGGTATGAGTGCCAAGACTGAGTTTAGAAACGGAATTGAGCGTCTTCGGCATCCGTGAGTTCCTGAGGTAGAGAGGTCTGGTTCGTAAACGTGATTTCGGTCTTATCGCCACGCAGCTCTTGTAGGGTTAGGCGATCAATGTGCGTTTTACCGGAAAGAGTGATGGATTGAAACACCGCATTTAATGGCGACTGTTTTGGCACTAAAACGAGCTGCCATTGATTGTTCTCAACTGAAAAATCGAGTGTGAATTGTTCTTGCAGTGCAGAAGTATCCCCGTGGAACACGGATAAAAACACATGGCTAAAGTAGAACGCCATTGGGTTTTCTTCAGCAGAAATCGTTTTCGGAGCTTGGTCGGCAAAAGTCTGACGAAGTTTGTTTTCCGTCAATACCAAATTGACTGCGAAAGGTTCAGTTTGTTGCCACAACAAGCCATGTGTTTTGCTCAGTGTGAACTGACCTTTAGAGGTTAAAGGTTGACTAAACATTTCCAGATGACGCTGCTGCGTAAAATCTCCGCGTACGATTTCATGCTGAGACAACTGCTGTTGAAGCGATGCCAAATCCGTTACGTTTGCTGTCGGTGTGGCCAGTGCTGGAACAGAAAATATCAACAAAAAAGAGAGTAACCACTTTTGCATTAGTTCAGGCTCCCATGGTTGTGCCATTGCTCTACTTTATCTAAAAAGACTGCTGGAGAAACAAAGCACATCTCTTGCTTTTCAATGGATACGGCGACTTGCGTTGTATGCGCTTTGCACATACGTTGATTCGTTTCGGCGTCGTAAATCACGTAATCCACACGCAAGCGGTTTTCCCACTCAGTGAGTTGCGCGGTAATACGAATGGTGTGATTAAACGGAATCGCCTTCACGTATTTAACGCGCGTATCGATGATCGGCCACATGTACCCAGAGTCTTGCATATCGCGATAGCTGTATTGAATCTTCTCCATCAGCACACGACGCGCTTCTTCAAAATACCGAAAGAAGTTGCCGTGATAAATCACGCCCATCGGGTCAGCATCTTGGAATGAGGTGACCATTGTCACCTCCGCTTCTAATGGGTAGAGAACCTGCTCTTGCATTATACCTCCGCGTAGAGTGGCCAATGACGTTGCTGAATGCGTTCAATGAAATGACGCAAATCTTGTTCCAATGGGCGATCTTCAATCACAAATTCAAACTCGCTCAGTACGGCGTCACGAATTACTCGCAAACTCTGACTCATGTGGTGTTCGTCCAATTCGTTATGACGGCGACGAATCTCAACCGCTTGAACGCTTGCTAGGAGTGAAGCCGCAGCAACTTGCTCTGTTAACTCAAGTACGCGTAAGCAATCACGAGCTGCGATGGTGCCCATGCTCACTTTGTCTTGGTTGTGACATTCGGTTGAGCGAGAAAAAACGCTTGCTGGCATGGTGTTTTTCAACGCTTCTGCCGTCCAAGCTGAGATACCAATCTGAACCGCTTTAAAGCCGTGGTTGATCGGTTTACGCTCGCCTTCTGCACCGGTTAAGTTAAACGGCAGGCCGTTATTGAACTTGTAATCCATCAATTGCGCCATCTGACGATCCAGCAAATCAGCTAAGTTGGCAATGTTCACTTTCAACGTATCCATCGCCATTGCGATATGACCACCGTAGAAGTGACCGCCGTGGAGAACGCGCTCGTTGTCGCCATCGATAATTGGATTGTCGTTGGCACTATTTAGTTCATTCTCAATCAATTGACGTAGCCAAGGCAGTGAGTCTTGCACCATGCCAATTACGTGTGGCGCACAACGCAGCGAGTAACGATCTTGCAGTCGGTCGCTATTGCGTGGCGGACGCTCAGCATTGAGATCATCACGCAGCCAAGCTGCAACTTGCTGTTGACCAGGGTGAGGTTTTACCGCAAACAACGCTTCATCAAAGTGGAAATCGTTACCTTGCATACCTACAGAGACCATTGCGGTAATCTTGGTGCAAAGCTGCGCTAGGTATTCTGCACGTTTGTAGGCAAGACAGGCGAGGGCCGTCATCACGGATGTACCGTTCATTAACGCCAAACCTTCTTTTGGTTTTAGGCAAATTGGCTCAATGCCCAGCTCTGCGAACACTTCTTGTGTTGGTCGCACATCGCTTTTGTAAAGCACTTCACGCTCGCCAATCAAGGTCGCCGCTAGGTAAGAAAGAGGCGTTAAATCGCCGCTTGCGCCCACCGAGCCTTCTTGTGGAATACGCGGCGCAATGTCGTGATTGATAAGCGTAACGATTTGGTTTAACAGATCGTGAGACACGCCAGATACGCCTTGCGACAATGAACATAAACGTGTTGCCAACACCGCGCGAGCTTGCTCATGAGAAAGGATTTGACCTAAGCCACAACCATGGAAGCGTGTAAGGTGCAACGGAAGTTCATCCACAAGAGCGGGTGGAATCGCCACAGTACATGAATCGCCGTAACCCGTGGTCACGCCGTAAATAACGCCTTCTTCTTTCAGTAACCGTTCCAGAAACGCCACGCCACGATCAATTTTCGCGGTAAATTCTGGCGAGGTGTTCATGTTTGCCTTTGCACCTTGAGCAATGGCAACGACATCTTCGATGGTTAAAGATTGGGCACCAAAAGTGATGTTGTGATTATTGTTGTTTGTCATGTGGCTGATTACTTAAAGTCCAGAAGTTAAAAAAGTTGTACCACTGTAACGGCGCTTGCAGTGTGTGGTGTTCTAATCTGTGTGCGTACTGTTGAACAACGTGTTCTAGTGCCTGCTGACGCTCCTTGCGCGGTAGCGTGATTTGGTCACTAAAGTGTTCAAAGTACACATTAAAATGCGGAGTGTTTGCTTCATCGTCGCGTAGGCCGAAGAGTAGATAAACCGGCGCTTTTAATACCGAGGCCAGCATGAATGGGCCTTGCGGAAATGGCGCTGGTTTACCAAGAAAATCTGCCCAAACGACACGATTTTCTTTGCTGGTAGAAGTGCGATCGCCAACGATCACCACCCATTCGCCTTGCTCGATTTTTTGTTGAAGCAGAATCGCGGTGTCTGGTCCCATTGAGCTGACTTGAATCAAATTCAGTTCCGAGTTTGGGTTTACCGCCTTCATTACCGCATTAAATTGTTCAGCGTGTTGGGTAAATACCAAGGCGTTGATTTTGACATGAGAGTGTCGACGACCAAGCGCGCGGCAGAGTTCGATATTGCCAAGATGCGAGCCTAAAATGAGCACGCCTTGTTTTTTCTGCGCCATCTCTTCGAAATGATGCTGGCCGTGAATGGTTAGGTTGTCGACGTTAAAGTCACCTTGCCATGCTGCCAGTTTGTCGAGCATGGTACGCCCAAAGGAAAGCAGATGATGATAGCTGTCCAACTGCTTTGGCAGTGCGATGTTCTGCTGCGCTGCGTAGTGCTGTAAGTTGTTCAGGTAAACCTCAGACGCTTCACGGGCAGATTTACCCGTGAAGTGGTAGTAGCGCATGACTAGCTTTAAAATCAGGTCGAACGCTTTTCTACCGAACAAGCGGTAAACCGCGAGCAAGGTTTTGATGCCTAAAATCGTGCCTTGTTCTTTTCGTTTCGACCAGTGGGCATTGCTGTCGTCTGTGTGACTGTGCTTTCTGGCGAGTAGCGAAGGAATGCGCGGCAACATGCCAAAAAATAGGCGAGTGTGCATCCAGCTTATCTTGACGTTATCCCACAATGCGTCGAAGTGGGAAATGCCACCTTCAGGGTAGATCACGCGCGTTGGAACAAAATCAATATCGACGCCTTCCCAGTACATTCGCACCAGAATTTCGATATCAAAATCCATGCGTTTGCCGATGTTGTACTTGTTCAACACGGCGACCGTTTTCGCCACTGGGTAGGCGCGAAAACCACACATGCTGTCTTTGATAGACAGTGACAAGGTTTCTATCCACACCCAAATGTGCGTAGCGTAGCGACCATACAGACGGGCTTTAGGTACGCTCTCGTCGTATATCGGTTGGCCCGAAATCAGGTTATCTGGTTTTGTTTCGCTGGCGCTGAGCAATTTCGGCAATGCTTCTAGGTCGTGCTGACCATCTGCGTCGATTTGAATGGTGTGCGTAAAACCAAGTTGGTGAGCTTGATGTAGGCCTGCCATCACCGCGCCACCTTTGCCTTGGTTTTCGCTCAAACTAATCAGTTTTATCAGCCCTTGTTCACTCAAAGCAGAAAGCGCTTGTTTGGTGTCTTCATTGCTGCCGTCGTCCACGACCAGCACTGGCAAAGCGAAAGAGGATAACGACGCAACCACGTCTGCAATTGTGCTGCCGTGGTTGTAGCAAGGAATTAAAAAGCAGGGGCGATAATCACTCACGTGACTCACCCAGTTTCATTTTTCCTGACGAGTGAGTCACCAAGGTTTCACCGTTTTTCGATGTGTACTTAAAGGTCAATTTCTCACGCTCATTGTCCCAAGAGAGTGAGAGGCAAACGTCGGCGTTTGGCAGAATCGGCTCTTGAAATTTGATGACTTCCATTCCTTTAAATACCTTGGGAGTATTCAAATATTGAACGGCGTAGAACAGCGCCCAATCAATTTGAGTGACGCCGGGTAAAAGAGGGAAGTGATTGAAATGACCTTGGAAATCTAAGATGTCAGCATCCACTCGCAGCGACAGCTCCGCGGTATGGTCACTCACTTCAATATTCTGAAAAGTTGGTTTTCTTTTATCCATGTTACTAGCTTTATTGGAATAGTTTTTCAATTTCAGCAACTTGGCGTTTGCCTTGGCTGTTCAATGGAATTTCGTCGACCACTCGGAATTTTCTCGGGATAGCGATCGGTTCTAGCCAATTGCGCAGTGCCTTGCGAAGCTCAAGCCAAAATTTGCCTTTACCAAGTTCATTAAGCACATCGCTGCCTTGATCGTTAAGTACGATGATCGAGACTAACGTGAGGCGACCAGATTCTTCCATTGGGATCACCACGCTTTCTTGAATCCACGGCAATTGCTCTAAACGTTTTTCCACTTCGACAAGGGAAATACGCTTTTCTTCGACTTTGACGATTCGGTCAGTGCGTCCACGCAATTCAAAAGAAATACTATCATGGAAATAGCATTCATCCGCAGTTTGGTACCAAGTGTTTTCATCAATGTGTGGCGAGCGGAGCTTTAAACAATTTTCATGGTTAAGCTCGGCTTCAACACCAGGGAATAACGTCCAGGGAGTACTGGCTTCGTGCTGCTGACGGTAAGCAATGCCGCCGGTTTCTGTGCTGCCAAAAACCTCAATAGGAAGTGACCCAAACAACAACTGGCTGTGCTGCGCGGCTTGGTTTGGCAAGGGACCACCAGAAGAAAATACGCACCGAATCACAACCGGATTATGCTCTTCACTGAGTCGTTTTAGTAACGCAGGGCTGCTTACTAGCGTGGTGTCAGCATCGGCGTGATGGACAATTTGCTCTGGGAACTCAAGGTTGTGTGCTGAAAATGGACGTGCAGAGCACAAAGGCCACAATACGCGGAACAGCAAGCCGTAAATGTGTTGATGAGAAACGGTGCTTTCAACGCGTGTGTTGGCAACTGTGTCGCCCCATAGGTTACCTAGAATAGAAACTTCGATATCGAGCTGTTTCAGCGTTTTTGCAATGGCTTTTGGTGTGCCGCTTGAACCCGAAGTGAATAGCGTTACCGGTATTTCCGCCAGGTTTAATTCACGCCAAAAATAAGGTTGTTTGGCCTCTGGCTCGTTAATCACGGTGGTTTCTAGCAATGATTGAGCTTCGATCAAAAGCGAGCTCACCAATTCTGGAACCGAGACATCAGCATCATGCAGCAACAAATCGTAGTGCTCACTGAGCTCTTTGAGTGCTTCTAGTTGGTAATTACCAGGTAATACAATGGATTTTCCTGTATAACAACAAGCAAAAAAGCCAACGGCAAACAGGTAGCTGTTGCCAAAACACAACGCAATGTTTTGCGTTGGTTGGGTTTCTAACTGCTGAGCAAGTGTTGCGACGTGCTGCTGGAAATCACCCCACGTGATAACCGTGTCGCGATCGTAAGAGACTGGGGATTGCTCAGACCTCTCTGCGATGAACAAGGTCGCAAGGGAGGTAAAGCTCGAATACGTTGTATTCATACGATTAGTGTTCCTTTCGAACAAATTGACGCACGATCCATTCTCCAGCGAACAAGCCACCAGCAAGTAAGTAGCTGATGAGGCCGTTATAAAGCGTCCATATTTTTACTGGTAGGAAACAGGTATAGAGTGCAACGGCAGCGTTGAGCGTAAAAAAGGCGCACCAAACCACCGTCACTTTGCGAGTGTAAGCCACGCCACTAGCCGGAAGGTCGGGTTCTTGCAAGCGAGCAAGCCTCTCTATGATCGATTGCGGCTGTTTTAAGCTCAGTCCAAATACACACAGCATACATAAATTGACAACGACAGGGTAAAACTGAAGCCACCCGTGTTGTTTAAACACCATGCCAAGTGTAATTAGAACAATGCCAACAGCGCCCGTAGCGAGCGCCAAGAATTTAAACTCTTTTAGTGGGGTCTTATTTGCGACGAAAACACGCAAAAGTAACGCAGCAATTAACAAGCCCCCAACTAAGTTCAAGCCAAATTTATCTATACCGAAATAGACGGCGAAGGGGTAGGCAAACAGTACAATTGCAGACAGACCAGTCAGCAATTGGCGCATTAACTTTCCTTCAATAACTCAGTGACAGCGTTAACCACATCGTCAACGGTTCTTACTGCACTAAACTCTGCTGGCTTGATTTTTTTGCCAGTGACATTCTGTAGGTGTACGACCAAATCAACGGCGTCAATGCTATCAAGATCGAGATCTTGGTATAAGTGCGCATCTGATTGAATGTCGGCTGCGTCAATTTCGAACAGCTCAACAAGCGCATCTTTAACTTGTTCAAATACTTGATCTTTATTTACATCAGTCATGAATATACCTACAACTTATTCATTAGTTTGAGAAGAAACGTATTTCGCTAGATTTGCTACAGACGCAAAGTGTTCGCGCGTATTTGAGTCGTCGGCATCAATAACGATGTTGTATTGTTTTTTTATTGCGAGTCCAAGCTCAAGCGCGTCGATAGAATCTAAGCCAAGTCCATCACCAAAAAGTGGTGCATCCGTTTCAATATCATCTACGGTTAAATCTTCAAGGTTTAAAGCATCAATAATAAGTTGCTTAATGTCGTTGTGTAACTGTTCCACTGGGACCTGCTTATTAATAAAAGTTTTCTGGAAAAATGTTTTCAGCTAGGTGCTGTTGTAAGCGTCGCGCCGCTATTGTCGGCGACGTAGTTTGCTTTATAAAGGGGGTAATCTCAACTTTATCCTTAACTTCAACCCTGAAAAAGGGCTTTGTTGCCGGTACTTGATACCATTTTTTCTCTTTTGTGAGGAAACTTGGCGTTACCGTAATATGGACAACTCTTAAATCTCGTTCTGTTCTTACCGCAATTTGTGCTGCACCGCGTTGTAATTTCGGCTCTACACCTGGTGTTGTTCTTGTTCCTTCAGGAAATATAAGCAACACGTTGCCTTTGTTAAATCGTTCATCACAAAGTGCTAATAAATCATCCGGTGCTTCATTGGGAATATATCCGGCTGCTTTTACGATGTGCTTCATAAAAGGATTCGACCATATTGCCGATTTTACTAAACAGTCGCAGCGATTTAATTGTGAAGCAATGAGAACGTAATCGATTAAACTAGGGTGGTTGGCAACAATTAAACAATTACGATCTTGTTGAAGAATATCGGCACCAATAATTTGATAATCGATTGCGCCACTTAGCTTCATCAATTTACAAAATGTGTTGAATGAATATCGAATCGCACCCTGAACTTTATATTCGCGTTCCGTTTGGTCTGAAACAAAAATACGAATGGTCGGAATAACAATGAAACTCAGTACTAAACCACCTAACCCAAATACTGAAAAACAAAATCCTGTTGCTAGCACACGCCAATACTGATTTAAGCGAGTCATTTTTTGTGCCATTCCCAAGCTTGTTGCGGAGCGAAAATAGTCCACTGGCTTTTATCTAACAAGTATTGTTGCAAAAATACTAAACCTTGAGGAAGAGGATGACCGGAACGTTCTGCGTTTATGGAGCTTTGTATCGCGAACTTGTCTCCATGAGAAAGTATTAAGCCAAGTCCAAACCCTTGGTATTGTTGGTTTTCATATTCTAAATAAGAGTCAGGCATAGGCTCATCAAAATCAACAAGCAGTACTTTTTTGTCAGGATTGTCGGACAAAAACAGCCATGCTTCTAATATTGCGCTTTGGAATGTGTTTTCTGCCGCAGCGATAGAAGTTAGGGGAATGGGTTGTTTAGTTGCGATAGTGGCAAGCCCTGCGGCGGTATTGTGCACCGATTGAGAAAAAGCCATCGGAGACGCCTCTTCTCCATTAATTATATCTTCAACTAGTGCGACGCTGCGATGCAGTTCACCATGACGGCTTGAAAATACAAGGTAATCAACTTGATGTTGATTAAGCATTTCGATTGCAGTTTGTACCGCCAGTTTACTGAGTGGGCTCATTCTTCTGCGCATCATCGCAGGAATATTTGCAACATTGATTTTGCCATCTTCTGGCCATTTTATCTCTGTTGCCCATTGTTTCCATTCATTGGATTCGGATAAACCGAATGAATTCGCTGTCCACGCATCAATATTGAACGAAATGTTGATCTTCGAGTTTGGCATATTGGGTTAAATTGTTTATTTTACAGCTCGATACAAATTGGGGTTGACCCAAATTCACAATAAAAAGGAAATTATCATGTCGCGTTTTAAGCTGTATGTCTCGTTATTATTAACTTTGCTTCTTGTTGGTTGTGGACGAGTACAACCTGTAATGAATGTGGAGGATACTCCAGTTGCTTATGATCTTCAAAATAAACAAGTAAAAATGGCCATAGTGCAATCAGCAACTAACCGAGGCTGGACGATCGAAGAAGTAAGCCCTGGTGTTCTTATTGCAAAAATCCACGTTCGTAACCACTCTGCAGAAGTAAAAATCCCATACAATAATAAATATTACTCAATTATTTATCTCAACTCAGTAAATCTCAAAGCAAGTGATGGCAAAATCCACCGCAATTACAATCGTTGGGTAAACAACTTGAATGTTGATATTCAGCGAGCTATTGCATTGTTGGGCAATCACTCTCAACAATAAAACTATTAATTGCAGTTAGGTTTTTCCGTGTTAAATCAAAATAATGACCCTTTTAATGCTTTTGAAGCGAAGACAGAAGCTCAGAAGTTATCTTTTGCACCAATCGTGTTCCAGACCGCCAAAACGCTTCGAGATTTAGGTATTTTAGCCGCTTTAGACAGCGCTGGCGCTCAAGGCATGAGTGCCACAGATATTGCCGAGAAAACGGGAGTATCAGAATATGGTGTTAAAGTACTGTTGGATATGGCGATTAGTGCGCATATTGTTTTATGGGAACGACCTAACTATTCGCTTGCAAACCTTGGTTTTTACCTTCTTCATGATGGTATGACGAATGCAAACATGGATTTTACGGCAGATGTTTGTTACGCCGCGATGATGCATTTGACGGAAGCAATTCAAGAAGGTAAACCGTCTGGTTTGAAAGAGTTGGGCAATTGGGAGACCATTTATCAAGGTCTATCGACGTTACCAGAACAAGCCAAACAGAGCTGGTTTAAGTTCGATCATTTCTATTCGGATCGCTCGTTCCCACTTCTGCTTAAAGAAGTATTTGCAAGCAAGCCAAAGCATCTTGTGGATATTGGCGGAAATACGGGAAAATGGGCGATTCAGTGTTGTAAACATGACCCTGACGTTCAAGTGACGATTGTTGATTTACCACAGCAATTAGAAGTAGCGATGAAGAATGTTTCAGAAAACCAGTTCGTCGAGCGTGTACGTCCATACCCTGCAAACATGCTGGATAAAGCACAAACATTGCCTGGACACGCTGACGTATGGTGGATGAGCCAGTTCTTGGATTGCTTTTCCCCAATTGAGATCCTCAATATCCTTAAAAAAGTTAAAGCCCAGTTAACGAAGGGAGATACTATTTACGTATTGGAGCTGTTTTGGGATGCTCAAAAATACGCGGGAGCTTCCTATAGTCTTAATGCCACTTCTCTTTATTTTACCTGTTTAGCTAACGGTAATAGTCGCTTTTATCGCAGTGATGATTTCTTAGAAATTGTCGAAGCGGCAGGTTTATCTGTCGTTGAAAGAACCGACAATATTGGCCTTGGTCATACCTTATTAAAACTACAAGCAAACTAAATTCAGAATGAAAACAGAGCTCAAGCAAGTTGTTGTCGTAGGAGCGGGGCCATCAGGTTCAACCGTTTCTGCGTTATTAAAATCGCGTGGCATAGATGTTGTTGTCTTAGAAAAAGCGACTTTTCCACGTTTTTCCATAGGAGAAAGCCTACTCCCTGCATGTATGGAAGTTGTTGAACAAGCAGGAATGACCAATGCAGTAAAGCAGTTTGGCTTCCAGTATAAAGATGGTGCTGCATTTCGTCGTAATGGCGTATACACCCAGTTCGACTTTACAAACAAATACACGCCAGGACCGGGCACGACGTTTCAGGTTCAACGTGCCAGCTTTGATAAAGTATTGGCAGATAGCGCTGAAGAGCAAGGCGTAGAGATTCGCTATCAGCATGAACTGCTCAATCTAGTGTTTGAAGGGAAAAAGTCTCGATTAGAAGTGCTCGACTCAAATAAGAAGGCTTATCAAATCGAAGCAGATTTTGTGTTGGATGCAAGTGGCTTTGGGCGTGTTTTGCCACGCTTGTTGGAGCTAGAAGAACCTTCTTGTCTTCCGCCTAGAAAAGCGATCTTTACCCATATCGAAGATCATATCTCTCCCCAAGAGCCGGAATACGATCGCAACAAAATTTTAATTTCAGTTCATCCTGAAAATCACGACGTATGGTACTGGCTAATCCCATTCTCTAATGGTACTTGTTCGTTTGGTGTGGTGGGTGAGCCAGAATTTTTCGAACAATACCCAGAAGATAAGATTGCAGCGTTGCAGCAGTTAGCCAATGAAGAGCCGGGTTTGGCTGCTTTATTGCGAAATGCGAATTACCCGAATCCAGCAGGCGAGTTGGGTGGCTATTCTGCTAACGTCAAACGTTTAGCGACAGAGCACTACGCGTTGCTTGGTAATGCTGGTGAGTTTCTTGATCCTGTATTTTCATCGGGTGTCACTATCGCCATGAAATCGGCAGAGTTTGCAGCGGACTGCGTGGTTCGTCAGCTGAATGGTGAAAAGGTTGATTGGCAAGAAGAGTACTCGCAACGCTTAATGGTGGGAGTGAACACATTCCGCACTTATGTGGAAGGCTGGTACAACGGCACGTTGCAAGATGTGATTTTCTATCAAAACCCGAACCCACGTATTAAACAGATGATTAGTGCGATTTTGGCTGGATATGCTTGGGATACGAATAATCCTTACGTAAAACAAAGTGAGCAGCGTTTGTCGACGCTTGCAGAACTGGTTCGGGAAGCTGAACTGTAAGAATATACATTCGCTTATCCGAGAATCAGTAAACCTAGGTCTTACCAAAAAATTAGTAAGACCTTTTTAATGCCTCTTTACTTTTACTTCTAGCGTGTTGGAGACACATTGACCACTTACATCGGTGTGTATCGAATTTGAGAATTTTTATGGTGACATTGATCACATCTAGAATTCCTGTTGCTGATATTTATATTAAATTTGTAGGAAATGGATTACATTCTGGGAGTGTTCCCTACATCCGGCTTCGTTGTGAAAACGGTTTATAAGCAACTGTATAAGTTAGTAAAGTTCCAAAAACTACACCAAAAAAAAGACAAGTTTCTTACCAAATCAATTCGCTTGGTGAGTTCGAGCCAACGACTACGCCAAACGCTTCCTCTACTTTCTAAAATTGTCGAAGAACATGACGCATCAACGGTCTCTTCGATTGCAGATCCCGAGAACGCGGTAGCGTGGGGAGGTAAAGTTTCTCCAGAGTTCAAATCTAAAGTCATCCGTATTAGTAAAGAGCTAAAGATCAATCCTAATCATCTTATGGCGTGCATGGCATTTGAAACTGCTGAAACTTTCAGTCCAAGCATCAAAAATGGTTCCGGAAGCGGGGCTACAGGGTTAATTCAATTTATGCCCTCTACCGCAGAGTCATTAGGAGTGAACACAAAGACTCTTGCGAGAATGAGCGCGCTTGAACAACTTGACTATGTGAAAGCGTACTATTGGCCCTATCGAAATA
The DNA here is from genome assembly GCF_023161825.1 of Vibrio sp. 2CM40D. Classification (NCBI taxonomy): domain Bacteria; kingdom Pseudomonadati; phylum Pseudomonadota; class Gammaproteobacteria; order Vibrionales; family Vibrionaceae; genus Vibrio; species Vibrio sp. 2CM40D. Next base: position 43,426 of record NZ_JALNTL010000008.1, on the reverse strand, counting down.
AAATTAATAGCTTAGAAGATGCTTACATGGCCATTCTCTACCCTGCTGCGATTGGTAAACCGCCGTCTTTCGTTTTGTTCAGACAAGGCTCAATTGCCTATCGACAGAATGCAGGTATCGACCGCCACAAAACGGGGAAAATCACGCTTAATGATGTTTCCTACAAAGTGAGGAAAAAATTAGAAAAAGGTTTGCAGCCCAATTTCATGGGCTAAGATTGTGTCATGTTCCTAGTTTTTCGCGCATGAATCCTTCTGTTACTTCACGGGGATTCTGATACACTACGCGCCCATTTCCTCTGTTGAGACCTTTCTATGCCATTTTCTAAGCTTGGTTTAAGCGCATCGATTGCTGATGCAGTAAAAGCGCTAGGTTATGAAAAACCCACTTCTATCCAACAAAAAGCCATTCCAATCGTATTGCGTGGCCGCAATTTAATTGCAGCAGCGCAAACGGGCACAGGTAAAACGGCCAGTTTTGTTCTGCCAATCTTAGAAAAGCTTAGTCGAGGCGAAACGCAACGTAAAAAACGCGCTCGTGCGATTATCCTAACGCCAACACGCGAACTTGCGCTTCAGGTTCATCAAAGTATTGAAGCTTATGGTAAAAACTTACCATTACGCTCAATGGCGATGTTTGGTGGTGTGGATTATGCACCACAAAAACAAGCCTTGATCGAGGGTGTCGATATTGTGGTAAGCACGCCTGGGCGCTTGATTGATCTGTACGGTCAACGCGCGATTCACTTTGATGAAGTGGAAATGCTAGTGCTTGATGAAGCCGACAAAATGTTGGATATGGGATTCATCGATGCGATCGACAAAATCGTCGACTGTATGCCAGAACATGTGCAAAGTTTGCTGTTCTCAGCGACGTTATCTAACCCTGTTCGTGACTTGGCGAAAAATGCGATTATTGCTCCTGAAGAGATCACGATTGCAAAGCACAGTGCCTCAAAATCAAATATTAAACAGTGGATCACGACCGTCGATAAAGACATGAAGTCGTCGCTGTTAAGTCACTTGCTTAAAGAAAATGACTGGTCGCAAGTACTGGTATTTATTGAAACTAAACACGGCGCAGCCAAACTGGTAAGCCAACTTGAGAAACGTGGCATTGTGGCAGAAGCATTCCACAGTGGCCGTAATCAGCGTGTTCGCCAGGAATTAATAGAAAAGTTTAAAGCGGGTGAAATCCAGTACTTAGTCGCAACCGGCGTTGCTGCGCGCGGTATTGATATTGATAATCTGCCAGTTGTCATCAACTACGATTTACCTTACCCAGCGGATGAGTATGTACATCGTATTGGTCGTACAGGTCGTGCCGGCGCGAAAGGTGAGGCGATATCACTGGTTTCAAAAGACGACTTTAAGAACCTCTGCATGATTGAAAGTCGTTTAGGGCACTTGCTAGAGCGAGTGGAAATTGAAGGTTTTGCGCCAAGAAAGCCAGTACCAATTTCAATTTTAAATTACGTGCCTAAGAATAAACGTAAACCGCACGATAAGCGCGAATCAAAATAGCCAGTTTATCCCATGATCTAAAAGCCGCATTCTTGCGGCTTTTTGCGTTTTAAGGCATCCAATTATGTAGCCATCGCGACGGTTTCTATTCGGTAATGAGGAAAAAAGTTAATCAGTATCATACGCTTAACACGTAAAGTGAATCAAGGTGCGTTAAGCTTTTGTCAATTATCTGTCCGCAGGTTTGCACAAGGTAAGGAATGGGCGCAAACTTTTTTGCTTGCTAATGAATGCATAAGATGGGGCACAAATGAAAACAGGTGATAAGCAATTCGCCGTTATTGGTCTTGGCCGATTTGGTTTGGCAGTGTGTAAAGAGTTACAAGATTCAGGCGCTCAAGTTTTAGCCGTTGACATCAACGAAGACAGAGTTAAAGAAGCCGCCAGTTTTGTTAGTCAGGCGGTTGTGGCTAACTGTACTCACGAAGAGACGGTTGCTGAGCTCAAACTTGATGATTACGACATGGTGATGATTGCCATCGGAGCGGATGTCAATGCCAGTATTCTTGCGACATTGATTGCTAAAGAGGCGGGAGTAAAGTCAGTATGGGTTAAAGCCAACGACCGCTTCCAAGCTCGTGTTCTGCAAAAAATTGGCGCAGACCACATTATCATGCCTGAGCGTGACATGGGGATACGTGTCGCGCGTAAAATGCTCGATAAACGGGTTCTTGAGTTCCACCCATTAGGCAGTGGCTTAGCTATGACGGAGTTTGTGATTGGCTCTCGTTGGATGGGTAAGACACTAAGTGATTTGGCTCTGTGCAAAGTCGATGGCGTGCAAGTGCTAGGGTTTAAACGGGGCCCAGAAATTACCAAGGCACCTGACCTTAATACCGCACTAGAAATTGGTGACCTAATTATTGTGGTCGGCCCTCAAGATGCGCTCGCAAATAAATTAAAATCGCTATGACGTATTTTCATCAGAAAGGTGTTTTTTACGCACCAGATGGTAAACAAGAGAAAGCGAAAGGCAATGAACCGCGAATTATATTGCTCAGTTTTCTCGGTGTTTTACTGCCTTCTGCGGTATTGCTAACCTTGCCAGTATTTTCTGTTACGGGCCTGTCGATAACGGATGCTTTGTTTACCGCAACGTCCGCTATTAGTGTGACAGGGCTTGGTGTTGTCGATACTGGGCAACACTTTACGCTTGCGGGTAAAATCTTGCTGATGTTTTTAATGCAAATCGGTGGGTTGGGGCAGATGACTTTGTCGGCGGTCTTACTCTATATGTTCGGCGTGCGTTTGAGTTTGCGTCAACAAGCGCTGGCGAAAGAAGCATTAGGGCAAGATCGGCAAGTCAATCTAAACCGACTAGTAAAGCGGATTGTTGTTTTCGCGCTTGTTGCAGAAACGGTCGGGTTTATTTTTCTCTCTATCCGCTGGGTCCCTGAAATGGGCTGGCAGACTGGTATGTTTTACGCCTTGTTTCATGCAATTTCTGCATTTAACAACGCTGGGTTCGCGCTGTTTTCTGACAGTATGATGAGCTTTGTGAATGATCCGTTGGTTATCTTTACACTGGCGGGGCTATTCATTTTTGGCGGGCTTGGTTTTACTGTTGTGGGTGACATCTGGCTAAACTGGCGCAAAGGTTTCCACTTTTTGCATCTTCACACCAAAATCATGCTGATTGCGACACCGATATTGCTCTTAGTCGGAACGATGATGTTTTGGTTACTTGAGCGAAGCAACCCAAACACAATGGCGTCTTTACCTGCAACAGGGCAATGGTTGGCGGCATTCTTTCAATCTGCGAGTGCGCGAACGGCAGGGTTTAATAGTGTTGACTTGGCGTTGTTTACCCAGCCGGCCTTACTGGTCATGATTGTTCTGATGTTAATTGGAGCGGGTTCCACCTCAACGGGGGGCGGTATTAAAGTTTCCACATTTGCTGTTGCGTTTATGGCTACGTGGACCTTTTTACGCCAAAAGAAACATGTGGTTATGTTTAAGCGAACCATAAATTGGCAAACTGTGACTAAGTCATTGGCAATTATCGTTGTGAGCGGAGCCATCCTGACAAGCGCAATGTTTTTATTGATGCTTACCGAGAAGGCCAGCTTTGATAAAGTTATGTTTGAAACCATTTCCGCATTTGCCACAGTGGGGCTCACCGCCGGTTTGACTGCGGAACTTTCTGAACCAGGTAAATACATTATGATCGTGGTGATGATCATTGGTCGTATTGGGCCGCTCACGCTTGCCTACATGTTGGCACGTCCTGAACCTACCTTGGTCAAATACCCAGAAGACGCCGTTCTTACAGGTTAATATAGCGTTAAACAATGGCTGCGCGACCATTACGAGCATTGATTAATAGCAGTGCTCGTACATTTATAGAATATGTGGAATGTTGCCCAATTTTACCTACAAATTCGTAGAAGTTCATTTCTTCTTCCTTTCGTTTCGATACTATTCATTCACTCAATTTATATTCTCAGAAGCTACGCTCATAACAGCGTTTTGGAATCCGACGCTTTTGTAGTGTGACACCAAACTACGTCGTGTTATCTGAGCGAATTGATACCAGCCTTCGTCAATAGTCACTCAGCTTTACTCTATGCCCATAGGGTTACTTTGTGTTTGTTGTGCTTGGTATTAATTAACGAATCGAAAAGATGGAGTCGTACTTTGAAATTCAACACACTCGCCATGGCTATGTTAACTGCGCTTCTTGCAGGGAAGAGCATGGCAACTACTCCGCCATCACCGGTTTGGCATACTATTGCGTTGAGCGATGGTAGCTCCAGTGAGGCAATTCTACGTGGAACGGCAGATTTCCACTGGTTTGAAGATAAGCAGGGCAATGCCTTACTTCAGGAAGACGGCGTTTGGTTTTTCGCGCAGATTCAGCGCGAGTCAGACACGCCAATATTGATCTCGACAGGTGTGGTGAAAACGCAGTCGAGTGAGCCACCTGAGTCGGCGAGGTTTCGCTCGGATTTACAAGTTAAACCGCAATTATCTTCTCTAAAAACCATTGAACCGATGGCACGAAAAAACCTACTGCGTTCGGCGCAAGGTTACCAGGCGATGAGCAGTTCAACGGTGAAGCAGCAGCCCCTATTGGTTGTGCAAGTTTCGTTTGATGACCAAGCAATGGTGCATGATTTTGAGCAACGCGTATTTAATACCAATGGTCAAAGCGTTGTGGATTACTTTGATAAAAACTCTCAAGGTAAATTCAAAGTTGTTCCTGCACTTGAGAGTTACGGCACCGCCAATGACGGTGTGATAGATGTGACTGTGGCACAAAGCCACCCTAACTGTCACTCTAGTTCGACTGATAAGACATGCACCGCCAAGTTGAATGCGGTTTTCACCGAGGCTTATCAAAAACTGGATCCATACTTTAATCTTTCGGCCTACGACAGCAATCAAAATGGTACCGTAGAACCGTCAGAACTCTCTGTCATGTTTATTTTTGCGGGGGGCGATCGTTCAACAGGGGTTCTCAACCGTCCTACTATTTGGCCGCACAAATTCTCTCACGATGATGTCACACTAGATGGTAAAAAGATCACAGACTATTGTGTGTTCGCTGACTATCAAGTTGATCATCAAGCGACCTTGGGCGTGATCGTACACGAGCTTGGCCACTTAATGCTTGGCTTACCGGATTTGTACGCAAGGAACAGTGATGCCTCGATCGGCTCTTGGGGCGTGATGGGTGGCGGTTCATGGGCGCAGAAACCGGGAGATTCATACGCTGGCGACACTCCGGTGAACATGAGTGCATGGAGCAAACACGCTGCTGGTTTTGTTGTACCAACGGTAACTCATGAAAGTCCAGCGCCTATTTCTGTGAACAACGACGATGTCAAGCTGGTGTATCTCGACCCGTACTTGAAAGAGTTTGGTCCACGTATTTACTTGGAAAATCGCACCTTTAGCGGTTACGACCGAGCATTGGCGGCTGAAGGTATTCTAGCGACGTCGGTTAATGTCCAGAACCGCTTTAATGATGTTGGCGCGATGCAGGTTCAAATCATGCAGGCTGATGGTCTGAATGAGTTAGAAAATGATGGTAGGAGTGACGCTGACGATTTATACCCTAATGGTGGCAATGTCATTTCAGATACATCGACCCCGGGTCTGAGAACGATCACAGGGTTTGATACTGGGGTTCGTATTTCCAACATTGCCAGCAACACCAACGGTGGTAGCTTTTCTCTTGAGCATACAAACGAACCAAATAAATCAGCATGGCTGAACTCTCTTCATCAAGGTTATGTGTACGCGAGTGGGAGTAACACTCTGGCGGTGTCACTGGACTTGAATAGTGATACAGAGCTTGATGGCCTTCAACTTTACGCGCAAAGAGATAGCGCTCAAAGTGACATGACTTATCGAGTTTGGCGATTCCCATTTTCTGGAAACATTGGCTATCGATTAATATTGAATCAAAACAACGCTGAGCTTTTACAACAAGGTAACTTCCAAAAGTCATCTCGAATTTTATTCCCCCAATCAAGCCAATTGAGTGCGGGTCAGCACTTATTGGTCGTTGAATTGGAAGGCGGTCAATTTGATGCAAACTTTGACTTCGGCCGCTTGCTAAAAACTGAAAAAGCCTCCCTACCTGTAATGTGGACTGGTGATTACAGTGAGATTGGCACGTTTGGTCTAGAAAAAGCCGGGTTCTCTTATATTCCGTTTGCAGCATTATTAAATGTGGATGCGAGCAACTTGGTTGAAGCGAAATCTGATTCGTTACAAACCAATAAAAATACGCCAATCAAACTGAACCTGATGGACAATGATTTCATGGCGGTAGGGTATCAGTTCAATGTGGACATTGTGCAGAAGCCTGAGCACGGCACCATCTCTGGCAACCAGTACCAACCTGAAGCTAACTTCGTTGGTCTGGACACTTTCCAATATCGTTTGTTGTCGGTTGATGGTGCGTACTCATCTTCAATCGTGAATGTGCAGGTGGAAGTGCTTGGCAGCAACGAAGCGCCAGTGGCCGTGATTGATGTTGATAATAAAGACATGACGGTTGGGCAGCGAGTCACGTTGTCTGCGTTAAATAGTACGGATGCTGATGGTGATGTGTTGAGTTATAAATGGGAGCAGTTGGCTGGCACTTCAGTTTCTCTTGGCAATGCAACCAGTGTTAGCACAAGCTTTACGGTGCCTCAAGGTGCAAAAGCGGGTGAGGTTCTGACATTCCGTTTAACCGTGACTGATCCTAGTAATGAAACGTCCAGTGCTACCGTCGATTTAACCATGAAAAACGCAGCGCCACTTACGCTTCCAGATACGGCGACCGTTGCCGTTGGTGAAAGTATTCTGATTGATGCAGCGAGCAATGATTCGGATGTGAACGGCGATAAACTGGTTGTAGAAAGCGTACAGAACGTAACGGGTGTGGGAAGTGCGAGTGTAGAGAATGGTAAAATCCGTTTTCAAGCACCGGATAGCCCTACTGACGGCATCAAGCTGCAATATACGGTTTCAGATGGTCATGGTGCCACTGCTACGGGGGAAGTTATCGTGACGGTTGTTGCTTCTTTGAAGACAACGACATTCAAGAACTCTGAAGGTAGCGGCAGTGTTTCTTATTGGGCTTTGATGTTGCTTGCAACATTAGGCTGGCGACGTCGGGTCTAAAACGGTATTGAATTGCGGTATAAGCCACTCACATTGAGTGGCTTATTTTTTATCTGATCTATTTTGGTTTCGTTCTCATTGTCTTATGAGATGTGTTTCTCATTATTTTTAAAGCGATTTTTCTACTCTGCGGTTACCCTAGGGGCCGATTTTTATGAACTAAGGATGTTATATGTCTACCGAGGGCTTTTCTGTTTCGGAAATATGCCGAGAAGCGGCAGTGATGGTCAGAAGGAATCTACTCGCAATTGTTATTGCTTGTATTCCGTTGATTATCGTGCACTCAATTTTTGCTTTTATGTATCCTGAAATGACGGGGCAAGATCAAGCGAACGTTCAAGAAGGCAATGTCGCAGGGTTTTATTTCGTCACAATTATTTTGTACCCACTTGTTGCCGCTATGGCGGCTGTGCGTATGCATCGAATTTATTTAGTCGGTGATTACATGCACTCTGCGTTGGATGTATTTCGTTTGTCAGCTCGAGAATTCCGTTTCATAGGCTGGTGGATACTGTTTGGACTGATGATGATGCTCGTTATTGGTATCCCGATCTTTGTGTTGTCGTTTATCTACATTGCAGAAAGTGGTGAAGCTGACTTTGTTGCTATGGCTATTATCACAACGATTGCAAGCATTCCTGGCTATTGGGTAATGGCGCGATGGTCATTTGTGTTGCCAGCGACTGCAATGGATCATCAGCCGCGCAGTTTGCGTCGTTCGTGGAACCAGAGCAGACCATACAACAAACAAGTATTCATTTTGATGGGACTAATTCCATTGGGTGCGGGCTTGCTCAGTCAGCTGATCTTTAGCCACTTTACGAATCTCTTTATGTTGAGCCTCGTCGGTGTGGCCTATGGTATTTTTGGCGCGTACCAGCTGGCATTGTTATCGTTGAGCTATAAAACGGTAGTGGATATCGAACGCGCTCGTTTTGATACGACATCACAGCCACCAAAAACGGGTGAAGAATTTTCCGCTTAACCCTTTGATCGTTTTTACATGCTACCTCCGTTTAGGAGACGGTCTGCGGCAGGTTGATACCTTCCTGCCGCCTTCGCGTTATTCACGCAAAATACCCATGCCCATTTCATGGCTGAATGACAGGGACATTCACACGTATACTCACAACAGTACTTCTTTTTATTAAGGAACCCTACATGTCCATTTGGCAACGGGTCAATTTCACCCATCGCTTTAGTCAATTACCGTCAGCGTTCTATACGTTGGTCGAGCCACAACCCTTGGACAACACTCGCTGGGTCGCTTGGAATGGTGAGTTTGCACAGCAGTTTGGTTTACCAGCAGAGCAAAACGATGAGTTATTGGCGGTTTTTTCTGGGCTAAGTGAATTCGAACAATTTCGTCCTCTTGCGATGAAATATGCAGGCCATCAGTTTGGCGTTTACAACCCAGATTTGGGCGATGGACGTGGATTACTGTTGGCAGAAATTGAGCATCAGGATGGTACTTGGTTTGATCTTCACCTCAAAGGTGCAGGGCTAACGCCTTACTCGCGAATGGGAGATGGGCGAGCGGTATTACGCTCAACTATCCGTGAGTACTTGTGCAGTGAAGCCATGGCGGGCCTTGGGGTTCCCACGACACGTGCTCTCGGTATGATGGTCAGTGATACACCTGTTTATCGAGAAAAAACGGAATCGGGCGCTTTGTTACTTCGAATGGCTGAAACCCATGTTCGATTCGGTCACTTTGAGCATTTCTTTTACACCAACCAGTTAGCAGAGCAGAAGCTGTTGGCGGATAAGGTGATTGAGTGGCACTTTGCTGATTGTGCATCGGCGGAGAAACCATATGCCGCGATGTTTGACGCCATCGTGACTAAAACAGCCGAGATGATCGCATATTGGCAAGCTTTTGGTTTTGCGCATGGTGTGATGAATACCGATAACATGTCAATTCTTGGGCAAACTTTTGATTATGGTCCGTTTGGCTTTCTTGATGATTATGAGCCGGGATACATTTGTAATCATTCAGACTACCAGGGTCGTTACGCATTTGATCAACAGCCTAGAATTGCGCTTTGGAACCTGTCAGCACTGGCGCATGCGCTATCGCCACTCGTTGAACGAGAAGATTTAGAATCGTCGTTGAGTCAATTTGAAGTTCATTTAAGCCAGCAGTTCAGCCGCCTCATGCGTGAGAAGTTGGGCTTAAAAACCAAGATAGCGGAAGACGGGCGTTTGTTTGAAGCTATGTTTGAGCTTCTTCACCAGAACAAAACGGACTACACTCGCTTCTTCAGAACACTTTCAAACCTTGATAATGCGCCTTCCCAAGCCGTAATCGATTTATTTCTCGACCGAGAAGCTGCGCGAGCTTGGCTTGATCTGTACTTAGCTCGGTGTGAGCTAGAGGTTGATGAACTAGGGGGCCTGATTTCAACCGAACAGCGTTGCAAACAGATGCGTCAAGCCAATCCCAAATACATCTTGCGTAACTACTTGGCTCAGTTGGCGATTGATAAAGCGGAAGAAGGGGACTTTAGCGAATTACACCGATTGGCCGAACTGTTAAAACGCCCATTTGATGATCAACCCGAGTTTGATGATTACGCGAAATTGCCACCGGAATGGGGGAAGAAAATGGAGATAAGCTGTTCTTCATAAATGGGTCATTTTCCACCCATTTGTATCTTTTTCTTGGGTGGAATTCACTCGTTACACTTCGGATTCATGTTAATGGGCTATGTTAGTTTATTGAAATACATATAAATTTTAACATGGTCCATTAATTGCTCTTTGTTGAACATCCGTACCCATCGCCTAGCACCTAGTTACTCATGGACGGGATGGGATGTGATTCAACAAGGAGAATAATAATGTTTAAGCCTCTAACTCTACTATCTGTCTCTGCACTTGCTGTTACCAGTTTTAATGCTGCCGCAAATTGTGACCCGGGTGAAACGGTCATCAAGTTTAGCCATGTAACGAATGCGGACAAACACCCTAAAGGCATCGCGGCTTCGTTACTTGAAAAGCGCGTCAACGAAGAGATGAACGGTAAAGTCTGTATGCAGGTGTTTCCTAACTCAACACTTTATGATGATGACAAAGTGTTGGAAGCGCTACTGAATGGTGATGTTCAACTCGCTGCTCCTTCTCTTTCTAAGTTTGAGAAATTCACCAAGAAGTACCGCCTTTTCGATCTCCCTTTCTTGTTCGATGATGTCGACGCGGTTGACCGTTTCCAAAACTCGGAAGCGGGTGAAAAGCTGAAAAACTCAATGAAACGTCGTGGCCTACAAGGCATTGCGTTTTGGCATAACGGCATGAAGCAAATGTCAGCCAACAAGCCGCTCATTTCTCCAACTGATGCTGAAGGACTTAAGTTCCGTGTTCAAGCGTCTGATGTACTCGTTGCTCAGTTTGAGCAGCTAGGTGCTAACCCACAAAAAATGTCGTTCAAAGAAGTTTACGGCGGCTTGCAAACTAAGGTTATTGATGGTCAAGAAAATACTTGGTCAAACATTTACGGCAAAAAATTCTTCGAAGTTCAAGATGGCATTACGGAAACGAACCACGGAATTCTGGATTACTTAGTTGTGACGTCAAACGACTTCTGGAAAAACTTACCAGATGATCAGCGCGAGCAGTTAAACACCATTATTCAAGAGGTAACTGCGCAGCGTAATGCTGAGTCAACCAAAGTAAACCTTGCGAATAAGAACAATATCATCGAAGCCGGTGGTGTGGTTCGTACTCTAACGCCAGAACAGCGCCAAGAATGGGTCACTGCACTTCAACCAGTATGGAAGAAGTTCGAAAAAGACATTGGTTCTGACCTAATCGAAGCCGCTTTGGCGTCTAACCAAAAATAATAACCCCTAGCACATTTAGCCCTCTCAAACTGAGGGGGCTCTTTCCCCCTACAGACGACGTGATGTAATTATGGAACAGACTTTTTTTGCCAAGGCTGGACGAATCACCGATGCCATTGAAGAGACTTTGATTGCTTTCTTCTTGGGTGCCATGACCTTGCTGACCTTTGCCAATGTCATCTTTCGTTATGTCTTTAACGACAATATTCTTTGGGCGCTTGAGCTCACCGTTTTCATGTTCGCATGGATGGTGTTGGTTGGCGCATCTTATGGTGTGAAAAAACACTTTCACATTGGTGTCGATGTCATTATTAACATCGTTCCGGAAGGTAAACGAAAAGCCCTGGCGCTTTTTGCTGCAATGTGTTGCTTAGCCTTCTCTATTTTGCTGTTAATTGGCGCTTGGAACTACTGGTATCCGTTCGCTACTGACCGAGCGTGGTATGAAACGGACGATATTCCGATGCCTGAAATACTCCAGTTCATGGCCGACTGGTTAAATGAGGGAGAGCGTTATGAAAAGCTGCCACGTTTTATTCCTTACTTCGCTTTGCCACTTGGAATGGCGCTACTAACGTTTAGATTTGTTCAAGTCACGTGGCAAATCGCTACTGGTAAGCTCGATCGCTTGATTGCAGGACATGAAGCGGAGGAAGAGCTCGAATCTCTTAAAGCTGAGATGAGTGACGCTGAAGACGTAATGGCTCCAAAGGCCTCGCAAGACGCTAAAAACAAGGAGCAATAAGCCATGGATATCTTATTTCTATTTTTGATGGTAATTGGCTTTATGCTGGTTGGCGTGCCAATTGCTATTTCGCTGGGCCTTTCCAGTGTTCTTTTTCTTTTAATGCATTCGGATGCCTCTTTAGCGTCAGTTGCTCAAACGCTGTTTAATGCATTCGCGGGCCACTACACGCTATTGGCTATTCCATTCTTTATATTGGCTTCAAGCTTTATGTCGACGGGTGGCGTAGCAAAGCGGATCATTCGTTTCGCCATTGCCATTGTAGGCTGGTTCCGCGGCGGTTTGGCGATGGCTTCGGTTGTCGCGTGTATGATGTTTGCCGCGTTGTCAGGTTCCTCACCTGCAACGGTTGTTGCCATAGGTAGTATTGTTATCGCAGGTATGATCAAAAACGGTTACTCAAAAGAGTTTGCCTCTGGGGTAATTTGTAACGCAGGTACGCTAGGGATTTTGATCCCACCTTCGATTGTGATGGTGGTGTATGCAGCCGCAACAGATGTGTCAGTTGGACGTATGTTCCTTGGTGGTGTGATTCCCGGTTTGCTGGCGGGTGTCATGTTGATGATCGCGATTTACATTGCCGCGAGAATCAAGAACCTTCCAAAACAGCCTTTTGTCGGTTGGAAAGAAACCTTTGATGCCGCCAAGGATGCAAGCTGGGGCTTGTTGTTGGTCGTCATCATTCTTGGTGGTATCTATGGCGGTATCTTTACGCCGACAGAAGCCGCTGCGGTTGCTGCTGTGTACTCATTCTTTATTGCTAACTTTGTATACAAAGACATGGGGCCATTTGCAGACAAGAAAAACACTAAACCTGCGCTCGTTAAAATCTTCCAAACCTTTGTTCATAAAGACACGAAACACACCCTGTATGAAGCGGGCAAACTCACCATCATGCTGCTGTTCATCATTGCTAATGCCTTAATTTTGAAGCATGTTTTAACGGAAGAACGCATCCCGCAAATGATCACCGAGTCGATGCTCTCGGCTGGTCTCGGACCCATCACTTTCTTGATTGTGGTGAACGTCTTGTTGTTGATTGGTGGTCAGTTCATGGAGCCATCAGGCTTGTTGATCATTGTTGCGCCGCTCGTGTTCCCAATTGCGATTGCATTAGGCATAGACCCAATTCATTTGGGCATAATGATGGTGGTGAATATGGAGATAGGAATGATAACGCCGCCCGTGGGTCTTAACTTATTTGTGACCGCTGGTGTTGCCAAAATGTCGATGATGAACGTAGTGAAGGCAGCATTACCTTGGGTTGGAGTGATGTTCTTATTCCTAATTATCGTCACATATGTACCATGGGTATCGACTTGGTTGCCTACTACCTTGATGGGGCCGGAGATCATTACCAAGTAATGGAAGCCAGAAAGTAGAAAGAGGTGTGAGAATTCACACCTCTTCATCTATTGATTTGTAACAAGTTTTGCGCGGGTCTGAATTAATTCGACGTTCATAGTGTCGCCACCTCTTTTTATTTTTACGACGCTCTTCACCGAGTCTTCTCTCTTCTTGATAGCAACCGTCTACGAGCACGGTATCTGTAACAATCGGTATTCTCACTTTTTCGTTCATATCTGTAACAACCATGATAAACCTGTTGTTAAAAATTATGATTCAAGTTGAATATAATGCCAATTATCTGAACGTGTTTTATTTGTAAAGGTCTTTATTTATTTGGTAACGCTGCATCTTGTCGTAAAGGGTTTTTCTTGGCACATTTAATTGGCACATTGTCTGTTTAATACTACCGTTGTTTTCTAATAAAGCGCCTTCAATGGCTGCTCTCTCAAACTCCGCCACTTGCTCTGCAAGGCTTGAGGAAGACTTAGCAACTGGGTTCGACTCTCCCAACTGAATTAACTTACCCAATAGTACAAAACGTTCTGCAGCATTTCTGAGTTCTCGAACATTACCAGGCCAGTCATGGCTCATCAGTTGCGCTAGATCTTGGGGTGACAAACTAGGTGAGCTTTTGCCATAACGTGAAGCTGCTACCAACAGAAAGTGGTGAAAGAGGGCGGGAATGTCTTCTTTTCGTTCGCGTAGTGGCGGGAGATCCAAGGTCACGACATTGAGCCGATAATAGAGGTCCTGACGGAAAGTACCTTCTTCAGCTGCGTGTTTTAAATCGACCTTTGTTGCGGCAATCACTCGAATATCTAAAGGCAATAATTCATTGGAACCGACACGCTCAATCACGCGCTCTTGTAATACCCTCAATAAACGAATTTGGGCTTGGATAGGCATCGACTCGATCTCATCCAAGAAAAGTGTGCCGCCTTGTGCAAACTCAAATTTACCGATACGACGGCTTTCGGCGCCAGTGAATGCGCCTTTTTCATGGCCGTAGAGTTCACTCTCAATTAAGTTCTCTGGAACCGCTCCACAATTTACGGCGACAAAGTTTTGGTTCCGGCGAGAGCTTTGCTCATGTAAAGAGCGAGCGATTAACTCTTTCCCTGTACCGGTCTCACCAAACAATAAAATATCGGCGTCGGTATCGGCGATTTGGGTGATGGTCTCTCGTAATATTTGGATGCTAGAGGTTTCACCAATAACTCGTGGACCAAGGGTTTTACTGGCTTTAAGTGACAGGCGCAGTTTTTCATTTTCATTGGTTAGTTTGCGCTTCTCAATCGCCCGCTTAACCGTTTCAACCAAATGTTCTGGCGCAAAAGGTTTCTCAATAAAGTCGTAAGCGCCTTGATGAAGGGCTTGCACAGCCATGGAAATATCACCGTGTCCCGTGATCATGATGACGGGTAAGTTTGCATCGCGTTGAGTCAAAGTTGTCAGCATATCCATACCAGAAATGCCCGGCAAACAGATATCAGTGACCACGACGCCAGCTTCTTCTCCTTGCTGCATCGCTATTAAAGCCGATTCTGCATCCACAAAAAACTTGGCGTCGATATCCGCCAGTTCAAAGGTCTGTTCTATAGCGAGTCTGAGATCGGCCTCATCATCAATAAAAAACACCTGACACATGATCTTATCCTTTTGATGGTTCAGTGTTGTAAGAAGTGATAGGTAAACACAATGAGAATCGAGCGCCGCCTTGTTCTCGATTATGGGCACATAATTTTCCATTCATACTGGCTAAGATTTGTTGCGAGATAGAGAGACCCAAACCTAAACCGTTCAGTTTAGTAGTTAGAAACGGTTCACATAAATCAGAAAGTGAGAAAGAGCCAAGCCCTGGGCCATTATCATCAACATGAATCCAAACCAAATCAGTGTGCTCATCGTGTTCTACAGATAATTCTACCTGTTTGTCTTGTTGTTCTTTGAGTGCTTCTATCGCATTAGTCAGTAAATTGACCAACACTTGCTCCAGTTGAATAATATTGATCTGCACTTCAACATCATGCTTTGGCAAATTTGTTTCTAACGTGACGCGCCCTGATTTAAATGCGGGCTTCATCAGTTCTTTTACAGAGGCAATCACAGGGAACAATCGAGATTGAGCCAACTCGTCACCACTGGTTTTTTTGGCGAAAGAGCGAAGTTGCTGACTGATATTTGCCATACGGTCAGTGAGAGCAGAAATGCGAGTGAGATTATCTTCCACTCGCTCATATTTTTCTTTTTTTAGAAACAGCTTGCCGTTCTCCGCAAAGCTACGAATTGCCGCAAGTGGATTATTCAGTTCATGGCTGATACTGGCTGACATTTGTCCTAACACCGCGAGTTTCGCTGCTTGCACCAATTCATCTTGAGTAACGCGTAAAGTTTGCTCGGTATCGATACGCTGTGCGATCTCAGCTTGCAACTCGGCAGTCCGTGCCATGACTTGATATTCCAACTTTTGATTGGCTTCTTGTTGAATTCGTTCAATTTGCAAGTGACGCTGTTGACGGTGATAGATAAGCTGACCAATTAAAAACAAAACCATGAATGCTAGAGTGAGTACAAAGATGTAACCCATGGTGAACCAAACGATCGACTGTTTAGGAGACAGCACACGAATTGTCAGTTTGAGTCCGGGAAGGGGCAGCGAAGAGACCACCAAGGTTCCTTTATTGTATGGGTAACCCTGTTTAAGCTCAGAATGCACCTCGTCCAAACTACCTACTAATCCAAGCGTTTCAATTGGCGCATCAAGATATTGTTGGCTTGCCCAAACTTGCTTTTTCTCTTTTTTTGTCAGTGGTTGTAAGCTTTTGAGTAGCCATTCACTTCGGCTACTCATGAAAACAATTCCGTATGGGTCGCTGGCGACAAAAACACTGTTAGGTTGCTGCCAGTTGTCCTCTATCTTACTTAGGTCCATCTTCACCACGACGACACCAAGTACACCGCCAGCGTATACGATGGGATAAGAATAGTAGTAGCCACGTTTACCAGATGTTGAGCCCAGTGCGTAGTATTGGCTTCGTTTACCTACAATGGCTTGTTTGAAATAAGGTCGAAATGCAAAATTTCGACCGATAAAGGAGCGCTCTTTACGCCAGTTGCTGGCCGCGATCGTTGTACCCCATTGATCGATTAAGTACGTATCCGCTGCTTCAATCACGCCATTAACGGATTCTAAATACCGATTAGTGATTTCCAGTTGCGCACTGTTGTTGGGGTGCAGAAGCGCTTGATAAAGAGGATCATCTTTAGCGAGAAGATTTGGGATATGGGCGTACTTATCGAGTTTATTTTTTATATGGCCAGAAAACTGCTCCAGCTGTGATTGGTGTTTATCAAGTAGAGATTGATAACTGGTCTGCCAAACCCAATGGCCACCGATAATTGCGGACAGGAAATAGAAAGCAAAAAATGTCAGCAGAATCCGTTTTTTTTGCGACATCCTTACACTCCTTACAACTTCCTTTGGTCACGTAAGAAAATGTTAATAGTTTGTAGGAAGGATTAGGGATTTAGTTTTCAACTCTGTGGAGTAAAACAAGAGCAAGATCTCTTTTTAGGCTTTTCGATAAAAAAACCGGTCGATTCTCTTGAAAAAGTCGCTATTGTCCCCATTCTAGATATGCTGGCGATGCTTAGACGGTGTCTGAATCGCATTTTTGAAGAAAAAATGGGTCAGCATTCGAGAATTTAGCGCAGACAATGTCCACATAGTGGCTATTGGCTCGACAGGGTTGCGACAGATCGCTAGAATGTCGCGTCTAAAAATTCTGTCCTGAGGCTAATAGGAGATACCTTTGGTTATTTTATCGAAGATATCACTGATTAGTCCGGTACTGACAACCAGTATCGATACTCGATTTTAAATTAGGTGTTCGGACAGAACACTACACAAGGATGAAGCGTAAGCTCCTCTGAGTTTCGCTCATACGCTCGGAAAACCGAGCCACTTTAGAGGTTTATATATAATGCAAGTTACTGTTGAAACGCTAGAGGGCCTAGAGCGCCGTCTAAACATTACTGTTCCAGCTGCAAACATCGAAGACGCTGTAACAGCTGAACTACGCAACATCGCTAAAAACCGTCGTTTCGATGGTTTCCGTAAGGGTAAAGTGCCTCTAAAAATGGTTGCTAAGATGTACGGAAAAGCAGTACGTCAAGACGTTCTTGGTGAAGTAATGCAACGCCACTTCATCGAAGCTATCGTTAAAGAGAAAATCAACCCAGCTGGCGCTCCAACTTTCGCTCCTGTAGAGAACAAAGAAGGTTCAGACCTAGTTTTCACTGCAACTTTTGAAGTTTACCCAGAAGTTGAGCTTAAAGGCCTAGAGAGCATCACTGTTGAAAAACCACTAACAGAAGTTAAAGATGCAGACGTAGAAGAGATGATCGATACTCTACGTAAGCAACAAGCAACTTGGGTTGAAGTTGAAGAAGCAGCTGAAGATGGCAAACGCGTAAGCATCGACTTCGTTGGTTCTATCGACGGTGAAGAGTTCGAAGGCGGTAAAGCTGAGAACTTCCCTCTAGAAATGGGTGCTGGTCGCATGATCCCTGGTTTCGAAGACGGTATCGCAGGTAAAACTGCTGGTATGGAATTCGACATCGACGTGACTTTCCCAGAAGATTACCACGCTGAAAACCTAAAAGGTAAAGCAGCTAAGTTCGCAATCAAAGTGAACAAAGTTGAAGCTCGTGAACTTCCAGAACTAAACGACGAGTTCGTTGCTAAGTTCGGTGTTGTTGAAGGTGGTGTTGAAGCACTTAAAGCTGAAGTTCGTAAGAACATGGAACGCGAACTTAAGCAAGCTGTTAAGAACCGCATCAAAGAGCAAGCGATTGACGGTCTAGTTGAGCAAAACGACATCAACGTACCATCAGCGCTTATCGAGCAAGAAATCCAAGTTCTACGTCAACAAGCTGCACAACGCTTCGGTGGTAACCCAGAAGCTGCTGCTCAGCTTCCACGTGAACTGTTCGAAGAACAAGCTAAACGTCGCGTAGTTGTTGGTCTTCTACTAGGTGAAGTAATCAAATCTGAAGAGCTAAAAGCGGACGATGAGAAAGTTAAAGCTCTAATCGAAGAAATGGCTACTGCATACGAAGATCCATCAGAAGTTATTGCTTACTACGAGCAAAACGAAGAAATGATGAACAACATGCGCAACGTAGCTCTAGAAGAGCAAGCAATCGACGCGATCATCGCTAAAGCACAGGTTTCTGAGAAAGAAGTAGGCTTCAACGAGCTACTTAACCAACAACAACCTGCTGCTTAATAAGCAATATCTTGCGTAGAAGGTTGACTTAACGTTAACTATTCTGCTAACAATGGTCCGTATGATAGTCATCATCCGGGCCATTTATTTTAGGGACATAAGAATATGAGCTACCAAGAAAAAAATGCAATGTCGCCAATTATGGACGCGCTAGTACCAATGGTGGTTGAACAAACTTCCCGAGGCGAACGCTCTTACGACATCTACTCACGTCTGCTGAAAGAGCGCGTGATTTTTTTAACGGGTCAAGTGGAAGACCACATGGCAAACCTTGTCGTGGCTCAGCTACTTTTCCTAGAATCTGAAAATCCAGATAAAGATATTTTCCTATACATCAACTCGCCAGGCGGCAGCGTAACAGCTGGTATGTCTATTTACGATACCATGCAGTTCATTAAGCCAAATGTCAGCACTGTGTGTATGGGTCAAGCATGTTCAATGGGTGCCTTCCTGCTTGCAGGTGGTGCGCCAGGTAAGCGTTACGTACTGCCTAACTCTCGTGTAATGATCCACCAACCATTGGGTGGTTTCCAGGGTCAAGCTTCTGATATCCAAATCCATGCTCAGGAAATCCTGACGATTAAACAGAAGCTAAACAAGTTGTTAGCAGAACATACAGGCCAACCTCTTGAAGTCATTGAGCGCGATACTGATCGTGATAACTTCATGTCATCAGAGCAGGCTGTGGAATACGGTATCGTGGATGCAGTGTTAAGCCACCGTGGCGAGTAATTAGCCAGCGCATTTTGGCAAAAATTGATATACACTCATTCATGAAGAGTAAAGGCTAAGAGGTTAGCGAATGACAGATAAAAGCAAAGAAAGTGGCAGCGGTAAATTGCTGTACTGTTCTTTCTGCGGCAAAAGTCAGCACGAAGTTCGCAAGCTAATCGCAGGTCCGTCAGTGTACATTTGCGACGAGTGTGTCGACTTATGTAACGATATTATTCGCGAAGAAATCAAGGATGTTCTCCCTAAGAAAGAATCTGAAGCGTTACCAACGCCAAAACAGATCCGTGAACACCTTGATGACTATGTGATCGGGCAAGATTACGCGAAAAAAGTGCTCGCAGTTGCGGTATATAACCACTACAAGCGTTTACGCAATGGTGATACAACGAGCGAAGGTGTGGAGCTTGGTAAGAGTAACATCCTTCTAATTGGTCCTACAGGTAGTGGTAAAACACTACTTGCGGAGACATTAGCTCGATTCTTGGATGTGCCATTTACAATGGCAGACGCGACGACACTAACCGAAGCCGGTTACGTAGGTGAAGACGTTGAAAACATCATCCAAAAGCTTCTGCAAAAATGTGATTACGATGTAGCTAAAGCGGAACGCGGCATCGTTTACATTGATGAAATTGATAAGATTTCACGCAAAGCTGAAAACCCATCTATTACGCGTGACGTATCTGGTGAAGGTGTTCAGCAGGCGCTACTAAAACTTATCGAAGGTACGGTTGCATCGGTTCCACCTCAAGGTGGTCGTAAGCATCCTCAGCAAGAATTCCTACAAGTGGACACATCTAAGATTCTGTTCATCTGTGGTGGTGCTTTTGCTGGCTTAGACAAAGTGATTGAGCAGCGTGTTGCAACAGGTACAGGTATTGGCTTTGGTGCTGAAGTTCGTTCGAAGAATGAATCGAAGACAGTTGGTGAGCTATTTACTCAAGTTGAACCTGAAGACTTAGTGAAGTACGGCCTCATTCCAGAATTCATTGGTCGTCTACCTGTAACAACAACACTGACTGAGCTTGATGAAGAAGCGTTGATTCAGATCCTATGTGAACCGAAGAACGCACTGACCAAGCAATATGCAGCATTGTTTGAGCTAGAAAACGCCGAACTTGAATTCCGTGAAGATGCGCTGCGCGCTATCGCGAAAAAAGCAATGGAGCGTAAAACAGGTGCTCGTGGCTTACGCTCGATTCTTGAAGGCGTGCTACTTGAAACTATGTACGAATTACCATCTGCAACAGACGTTAGTAAAGTCGTGATTGATGAGTCCGTCATTAATGGCGAGTCAGAGCCACTGCTTATTTACAGTAACGCAGACAATCAGGCAGCTGGAGCAGAGTAAATTCAGCCATAATGAAAAAGGAGGTAAGTAATTACCTCCTTTTTTTATTTCTCTTATTGAATCCAAACAATTAGCCCCCATATACTGCCTTAAGTAATACGTTAAACGTGAAAGCGGAAGAGAGAATTATATGAACTTGGAACGTTCCGAGCGTATCGAGATCCCGGTACTACCTCTACGTGACGTAGTGGTCTACCCACACATGGTTATTCCATTGTTTGTTGGTCGTGAGAAATCGATTAGCTGTCTAGAAACGGCGATGGAAACCAACAAACAAGTTCTTCTTGTGGCACAAAAGCAAGCGGATACTGACGAGCCTACGGTTGACGACCTATTTGACGTAGGTACGGTAGCCACCATTCTCCAGCTCTTGAAGCTTCCGGATGGCACAGTAAAAGTATTGGTCGAAGGCCAGCAGCGAGCAAAAATCAATCACTTTAAAGAGAGTGACTTCTTCCTAGCGGAAGCTGAATTTGTTGCTACGCCAGAATTGGATGAGCGTGAGCAAGAAGTGATTGTGCGCAGCGCGATTAATCAGTTTGAAGGGTTCATTAAGCTAAACAAGAAGATTCCACCAGAAGTGCTAACGTCACTTAATGGTATCGACGAAGCTGCACGCTTAGCGGATACCATTGCGGCTCATATGCCGTTAAAGTTGGTGGATAAGCAGCAAGTGCTTGAAATTGTTGATGTCACTGAGCGTCTGGAATTCCTGATGGGCCAGATGGAATCAGAGATCGACTTGCTGCAAGTTGAAAAACGAATTCGTGGTCGCGTTAAAAAGCAAATGGAAAAATCTCAGCGTGAGTACTATCTGAATGAGCAAATGAAAGCGATTCAGAAAGAACTTGGTGAGATGGAAGACGCACCAGACGAGTTCGAAACGCTACAGAAGAAGATTGACGAATCAAAAATGCCTCAAGAAGCACGTGAAAAGACAGAGCAAGAGCTGCAAAAGCTTAAGATGATGTCTCCAATGTCTGCTGAAGCAACAGTGGTTCGTAGCTACATCGATTGGATGGTCAGCGTTCCTTGGGCTAAGCGCTCAAAAGTTAAGAAAAACTTAGCGAAAGCAGAAGAGGTTCTTAATGAAGATCACTACGGTCTAGAACGCGTCAAAGAACGTATCCTTGAATACCTAGCGGTTCAAAACCGTATCAACAAGCTAAAAGGTCCTATCCTTTGTCTTGTTGGTCCTCCTGGTGTAGGTAAAACGTCTCTTGGTCGTTCAATTGCTTCAGCTACAGGCCGTAAGTATGTTCGTATGGCGTTGGGTGGTGTGCGTGATGAAGCGGAAATTCGTGGTCATCGTCGTACTTATATCGGCTCATTACCAGGCAAATTGATCCAGAAGATGTCGAAGGTTGGTGTGAAGAACCCGCTGTTCTTATTGGACGAAATCGACAAAATGTCTTCCGATATGCGTGGTGATCCGGCATCGGCTCTACTAGAAGTACTTGATCCTGAACAGAATAACTCGTTCAACGATCACTACCTAGAAGTGGATTACGATCTCTCTGACGTTATGTTTGTTGCGACATCGAACTCGATGAACATCCCGGGTCCATTGTTAGACCGTATGGAAGTTATTCGTTTATCTGGTTACACCGAAGACGAGAAGCTGAACATTGCAAAACGTCACCTTGTTGATAAACAAGTGAAGCGTAATGGCTTGAAAGCGGATGAGATAGTCATTGAAGATTCTGCGATTATTGGCATCATTCGTTACTACACGCGTGAAGCGGGTGTCCGTAACTTAGAGCGTGAGATTTCTAAGATCTGCCGTAAAGCGGTGAAGAACATCTTGCTGGATAAGGACATCAAGTCAGTAACGGTAACGATGGACAACCTAAAAGAGTACTTAGGTGTTCAACGTTTCGATTACGGTAAAGTGGATGAAAGTAACCGAATTGGTCAAGTAACTGGCCTAGCTTGGACCGAAGTGGGTGGCGATCTATTAACGATTGAAACTCAATCAATGCCAGGTAAAGGTAAGCTGACACAAACGGGTTCTCTTGGTGATGTGATGCAAGAGTCTATCCAAGCAGCAATGACAGTGGTTCGCTCTCGTGCAGAAAAGCTAGGTATCAATACTGACTTCTACGAGAAGAAAGATATTCACGTACACGTCCCGGAAGGCGCGACACCAAAAGATGGCCCAAGTGCGGGTACAGCAATGTGTACAGCATTGGTTTCTTCTCTAACAGGCAACCCTGTGAAAGCAGAAGTAGCGATGACGGGTGAAATCACACTGCGTGGTGAGGTTCTACCTATCGGCGGCCTAAAAGAGAAGTTACTTGCGGCACACCGTGGTGGCATTAAGACAGTGCTAATTCCAAAAGATAACGAGCGTGATTTGGAAGAGATTCCTGATAATGTTATCGCGGATCTGGAAGTTATCCCTGTACAGTGGATTGATGAAGTACTGAAAGTCGCACTAGAGCGAGACCCGACGGGCGTTGAGTTTGAGTCTCAAAAATAGTGATGTGCAGCAAAAATAAGTAAAAGTTTACGCTGATAAGCCCAAAAAGGCTTGTCAGCGTTTTTTTTGGGCGCTAAGTTAGTTTCGATAGCTGCCAGCCCTTGATGAATAAGGGGTGGAGCATATTTTCTTAACAATGGAACGAAAGTCATCACAAAAATAATCACAGATGACACAAAGGGGAAATTACAGTGAATAAAACTCAGTTAGTAGAACAAATCGCAGAAAATGCAGATATTTCTAAAGCGTCAGCGGGTCGTGCTCTAGATGCATTCATCGAAGCAGTAAGCGGAACTCTTCAATCTGGTGATCAAGTCGCTCTAGTTGGCTTTGGTACATTCAGCGTTCGTACTCGTGCTGCACGTACTGGTCGTAACCCAAAAACTGGTGAAGAAATCCAAATCGCAGAAGCAAAAGTACCAGCTTTCAAAGCTGGTAAAGCACTGAAAGACGCTTGTAACTAATCACGGCGTTATTTCTGTAACCGGCCATTTGCTTAACTTTTGCTCAAACAATAAGTTTCGAACAAAAATTTACAAACTTCGAGCCGAACTTTCTTAAATTATGCGCATCATACTGATGCGCATTTCTTTTTCTGATATTATTGCGCCATTATTTCTATTAGATAGAAGCAGTAGGCTTCAATTGTGGAGAGCAGTTAAATTATGATGGATCGACTACGCGAAGGCGTGAATAGCATCGCGGTCAAAATTATCCTTGGACTTATCATCCTGTCTTTCGTATTTGCAGGTGTAGGTAGCTACATCGTTGGTGGTAGCAACAACTCTGCAGCGAAAGTCGGTAACACTGAGATTCCTCGTGGTGAGTTCGAGATGGCATACCAAAATGAGCGTAACCGTATGCAAGCTCAGTTGGGTGACTACTTCTCTCAAATGCTGGCTGACCCTGCATATGTTGAATCTTTCCGCAAATCCGTTTTAGATCGAATGATCAATGACGTGTTGCTTGACCAACAAGCTGAAGCTTTGGGTCTGCGAATCAGCGACACTCAAGTGCGTAGCATGATTCTAGACATGCCTCAGTTCCAATCTAATGGTCAGTTTGATCAAGAGATCTATCAAGCTTCTTTGCGTCGTGCAGGCTTTTCGCCAGACTCTTTTGCTGAGTACATGCGTCGTGAATTGGTTCGTGAGCAACTGCTGAATGCGCTACAAAACAGTGAATTTATTCTGCCGGGTGAAGTACAAGCAGAAGGCAAGCTGTTCACTCAAACTCGTGATATTCGCACGATTCAGATCGACTTAGCGGAGTTTGCGAAAAATATTGAATTGACCGACGAAGAAATTCAAGAGTACTACAAAGCAAACCCAGACAACTTTACACGCCCAGAGCAGGTTAAAGTCTCTTACATCGAACTGTCAGCTGAAGCGCTAAAGGAACAAGTTAATGTTTCTGATGCTGAGGTGAAAAAGTACTACGACGAGCACTTAAACAAATACTCTTCAGAAGAGCAACGACGTGTCGCTCACATTCTTGTAGAAGGGGACGATGAAGCAAAAGCGCAAGCTATCCTAGATGAGCTAAACGCGGGTGCAGATTTTGCGACGCTTGCTCAAGAGAAATCTGACGATTTTGGCAGCGCTGAAAACGGTGGTGACCTAGGTTGGATTGAGCGTGATGTGATGGACCCTGCTTTTGAAGAAGCGGCATTCGCACTGAAGAATCCTGGCGATACGTCGGGTCTAGTAAAGTCGGACTTTGGCTATCACATTATCAAGCTTGAAGAGCTAAAAGATTCTGTGGCGAAGCCATTTGAAGAAGTCGCTGCTGAAATCAAACAAGAGATGGTCGACCAACAAGCGATCGATCAATTCTACGAGTTGCAAAATGAGCTTGAGCGCGTAGCGTTTGAATACCCAGACTCATTGTATGATGCTTCTCAAGCGGTTAACCAAGAAGTGAAGACAACGGACTTTATTTCTCAGGTTGATGCACCTGAAGTGCTTCGTAGCCCTGCGGTAATGCAAGCTATCCTAAGTCCTGAAGTTAAAGAAGATGGCCTAAACTCTGAAGCTATCGAAGTTGCGCCTGAGCATATTATCGTTGTTCGTGTTGAAGATGCACGTGACGAGACAGTTCTTCCACTAGAAGAAGTGAAAGATCAGGTTGTTGCAGAGCTATCTCGTGTTAAAGGTGAGCAAGAAGCGATGGAACTTGGAACACAAGTCGTTGCGGCATTGAAAGAAGGTAAGACGAACGTGCTTGCTGAAAACAATCTTGCCTTTGGTGAACAAGAGACAGTAGATCGTCGTTCTCCGTTAGCAACAACGGTATTCGCGATGGCAAAACCAGTCGATGGTAAACCAGTATACGGTCAGTCTAAAGATCTTGAAGGTAACATCATTATCATCGAGCTTGATGCTGTAAACGCAGAGCTAGATAGTGAGTTAGAAGATCAAGTTGCGATGCAAATGCAGCGTGCATCTTCTCAGCAAGATTTATCATCTGTACTAGCCGTACTGCGTGCAAATACTGACATTGAGTACTTTGTTGTGAGCAACTAAGCACAATTAGTGTAATTTGTATGTTGAATAAAACGGACCGCATAAGCGGTCCGTTTTATTTTTGTCTTTATGAACTTCAATCATCAATAGGCATTACTTAAATTAGTGCGCGTTTAAGTGATAGCGGCCGTTGTGAATTTCGGGTCATCTCAGTTTGTTAAATGCATAACCATATTGCTTTCCATTGCAAACTTGATAGTGACTCGCTCTCGACGACTGTTTTTAGCCTACTATTTTGGAGATTGTATGTTCAATATGAAATGGATTTTGACATTGTGCTTATTTGTTTTTGCACCTTTTAGCATGGCTGCGGATTCAGCCACTGACAAATATGAAGGAATTGAAATTACTGTAAATATCAACACGGCCACTGCTGAAGAAATTGCGACCATGTTGAAAGGTATAGGTGAGAAGAAAGCGCAGAGTATAGTGGACTACCGCGAGGAACATGGCCCTTTTAAAACGGCAGCAGATTTGAAGAGCGTAAAAGGCATAGGTGAAGCGACAGTTAAGAAAAACGAAGACCGCATTTTACTGTAGCTTGATGTATTGCAGATATTGAGTCTGAATTCAGAACAATATCTGTTTCCCTATTACTGCTTTCCCGAACCAGCCCCTCTTTCGTGGTTCGGGATTTTTTATCCGAATAAACGACGGCGAAGGCCTTTTTCCAGTAAAGCCATTACTAACCCACCGAGTGCGCCAAACATATGAGCATCAATAGCAACGTTTGCACCGATAAGCTCAGCAGTACTGCTGGATGGGCCATAGACCTGCTCCCATGCTACTTTGGCGATTAGTCCTCCAACTAACAACACACTGCTTCTTCTGCTTTCAAAGACTTCTCTGAGCGCCCAAAATCCAAACAATCCGTGTAATACGCCGGATAAACCCACGTATACCGACATGTTGGTAAACAAATTCAGCGCACCAACACATGCACATAAGATTGAAAAAACGATAAGGAAGTTACGAGTGCTTGGGCGAAAAATAAAAGTAATGATCCACAATCCGGCGAGGTTCATTCCTAAGTGCGCAAAGTTGGTATGTGTGAGATTTCCTGTTACGATTCGCCACCATTCACCATGGCGTATATTGTAGCTGTGCCACTCGGTTAGGCTTGCCATTGGTTCAAATTGAAGTATCAAACAGATCACGCTGATAATACTCAGCAAGGTATAAAGGTTCACTCTATGTCTCGTTATTGTTCTCGTTGTGGAAAATCGCAAAAAGCGTGTATTTGCCAATGGATTGTACCGCTGGCAAGCGAGGTAGAACTTATCATTCTTCAGCACACGAGTGAAGAACATCGTCCGCTTGGTACGGCACGGATTCTCAATTTGAGTTTAGATAACTGTATTTGTTTGATAGGAGAGGACTTTTCTTGTGATGATGCCTTAAATCACTTATTAGCGGATGAGTCATATCAACATTTTGTTCTTTACCCATCAGAAGAGTCACGATGCATTTCTGAAATCACTCAAGCGAGTCATAGTGTATCTAAGAAAATACGTTTGATTTTGCTCGATGGTACGTGGAAAAAAGCGTACAAAATGTGGCAACTCTCAAGCAACTTACATCCACTCCCAACCGTGCAGTTGCCTAAGCAACTACAAGGGCACTACACCATTCGTAAGGCGCCCTCTGAGAATAGCTTATCGACAGTCGAGGCTGGTTATCATTCGCTTCGCTTGCTTGAACCCGAGCGAGACTTTACACCGCTGATGCGTGCGTTTGAAAAGATGATCGAATTCCAAATCGCCCAGATGCCTCCGGGCGTTTTTGAAAAGAATTACTTGAAAGGTTGAGTGTTACTAAAGAACGATGGAAGAGAAAAGTTGGCGGTGTAGCTTTTGCGCGTGACCATCGGTCATTGCAGAAATATAATCGGCGATGACCCTCATTTTATTGCTCTCGCTCTTCGCCTGACACCACAGATCTCTTGTATGAACGGGTAGTAATCGCTCTGGGTCTGCTGTTAACGCTTCAAAAATATCCATAATAATTTGCTGACCCTTATACTCAACGATCTGGACCTGCGGGACTTGGATAACGAAGGTGCTGACAAAGTGCTTGAGTACGTCAAGTGCACGTGCCATCTGTGGTTCTAAACACGCATTCCAAGACAGTAAAGGGTTATTAAACGGCTCATCCACCGTTTTGATTGAAATGCTGGTCAGTAGCGCGTTAACCATACCACCGATAGCATCTTTCCGCTCATGGTGCTTACCGCTAAATAGCATCTGTCCGATGGAATCGATATGAGCTTCAAACCACGGGTCGCCACAGTCCGCTAATTGACTTGCTGCGCCTTCTTGCCATTGCTGACGTGTCACCATACCAAGTACGATTGCATCTTCTAAATCATGAACACCGTAGGCGATATCATCTGCTAGCTCCATGATTGAGCAGTCGATTGATTTAAAACGCGTTTTACTGTGCTCAAACTCCGATTCTGGCGTTGAACGCATCAGACTAAGCAATGCCTTGTCGTTGTCAGAAAGCGGTGCAATTACCCAATCAAATAAGTCTTTATCACAATCATAAATGCCTTTAGCTGGGCTCCAATCTTTTGCTTTTAGTTTACGTTGATGCTCGGCTGGTTGAGGCAACTTGACGGAGCGTGTTTGACTAATGAGGGCAGGGTACTTAATCAAACCAAACAGCGTGCGGCGTGATAAATTCATTCCGAAATGCTCGGTATAAGGCTCTAACTTAGTGACGATACGAAAGGTTTGGGCGTTCCCCTCGAAGCCGCCATGTTCGCGCATTACGTAGTTTAGAGCGACTTCTCCCCCATGACCGTATGGAGGATGCCCGATGTCGTGAGCCAAACATAATGAATCAATTAAGCTGTCTGATGGTAATAGTTCACGGAACTCTGGTTGTTTTTTCTTTAACTGGGCGACGATACCGGTCCCGAGTTGCGACGCTTCTAAGGAGTGTGTTAACCGACTGCGGTGAAAGTCTTCCAAGCTATTGCCGTGTACTTGGGTTTTTGCTTGTAGGCGTCGAAATGCAGCCGAGTGAAGAATGCGTGCTCGGTCTCGTTGGTACGGGCTCCGATGGTCGTCTCGACGGATTTTATGCTCATCATCATGGCGCTCTTGCCATTGCGGGTGTAATTCAAACGACACGATTATCTCCGTAAGCTAACTGATTTCATCTAACGATAATTCGAAACTTGGGGCAAAGGTATTGAGAAAGTAATCCATTTCAGGCGTTTTGCGTTCTTGCAAAGTGACGTCTAAGCGTTTTTTTGCCAGAGCGAACTCATGGTTACCGGCGCTTAGTTCTTCAAGACATTTTAAATAGGCACAGATGGAATCGGCTTGCTTAACGATTTTTGCGTCCTCTTCGTGTGCAGAGTGAGAAAGAAGATAGGGGGCAAAATCATCTTGGAACTCTTCCGGTAACATGGAGAGTAATTTTTGTTCCGCTGCCGATTCTATCTTCTTATATTCTTTGGCAATTTCAGGATTGTAATACTTCACTGGAGTTGGAAGATCACCCGTTAATACTTCGCTGGAGTCATGGTACATGGCAAGAATAGCGATGCGTTCTGGATTAAGGTTGCCGCCGAACTTTTTGTTTTTAATGAGGGCAAGGGCATGAGCGACAAAAGCAACTTGTAAGCTATGCTCTGAAACGTTTTCTGGTGAGACGGACCGCATTAAAGGCCAGCGTTGGATCAGCTTCATTCGAGCCAGGTGGGCGAAAAAATGGCTTTCTTTCATGGCTTTCTCCGTTTCTGGTGTAAAAAAGGAACTCACTAGGAGTTCCTCTAAGCATATGAGAGATCAGCACTAATTACTACCAGTGATTCATTACTGGCTGTAGGTTGATAGGAATCTTTCAAAACGTCCAATGGCGATTTCTAGATCTTCAACGTGCGGTAGTGTCACGATGCGGAAGTGGTCTGGTTTTGGCCAGTTAAAACCGGAACCTTGCACCAGTAAGACCTTCTCTTGTTTTAAGAAATCTAAAACCATCTGCTGATCGTTCTTGATGTTGTACATTTTAGTGTCGATTTTCGGGAAGAGGTACATCGCACCCTTAGGTTTGACACAAGAAACACCAGGAATCTGATTGATCAATTCATACGCTCGGTTGCGCTGCTCTAATAAGCGTCCGCCAGGTAAAATCAGTTCATTGATACTCTGGTATCCACCTAACGCGGTTTGAATGGCATGTTGCATTGGTACGTTTGCACATAAACGCATTGATGAAAGCAGCTCCAAGCCATTCACGTACCCTTGAGCCAGATGTTTAGGCCCCGTTAGGAACATCCAGCCACCACGGAAACCACAAACACGGTAGGCTTTTGAAAGGCCATTGAATGTCATGACTAGCACGTCTTCAGTGAGTGTGGCGACTGAGGTATGTGTTGCACCGTCGTACAACACTTTGTCGTAGATCTCATCTGCGAAAATGATCAGTTTGTGCTTGCGTGCTATCTCAATCACTTCAAGTAGGAAGTCACGGCTGTATACCGCACCTGTCGGGTTGTTCGGGTTGATCAGAACAATGCCACGTGTCTTTGGTGTGATTTTCTTTTTGATGTCTTCAAGGTCTGGGTACCAGTCAGCCTCTTCATCACATAGATAATGAACCGGCTTACCACCAGATAGTGCAACTGAAGCTGTCCATAACGGATAGTCTGGTGCTGGGATCAGCATTTCGTCGCCATTGTTTAATAGCGCTTGCATGGCCATTACGATCAACTCAGACACGCCGTTACCTACATACACATCTTCGACATCTAGCGAGCGTATACCTTTACGCTGATAGTGTTGGACCACAGCTTTACGAGCAGAGTAAATACCTTTGGAATCACAATAGCCTTGAGAAGTCGGCAGATTACGAATCACGTCGACTAAAATCTCATCAGGGGCGTCAAAACCAAATGGGGCAGGGTTACCAATGTTTAGCTTTAGGATTTTATGCCCTTCTTCCTCCATGCGCTTAGCATGTTTGAGTACAGGACCCCTAATGTCGTAGCAGACATTGTCGAGTTTTGACGACATCCCGATATTTTGCATTGTTTAATTCCTAAAAATTCGTTAATTTCTTTATTAAAATACAATAATTTGTTTTTTATTAGAATATATATCTGTAAATAATCTGTCTGCTGGTTAAGTTTTGCTCGCTTGCTATCACAGGATTTCGCAAAAGATCGCATACGACCTTGATTTGCTTTGGGTCTAAACTTAGAGTAGCCGTCAGTTACCATTTATCCTCACATACAACGAGGTTGATTTGTCACAGTTCCATCAAGCCGTAAAGAGAATTATCGAGCGAGTTCAGCAATCGGAAGGCAATCAAACACGTCTGGTCGAGCCCCTTAGCGAGAAACCTAATTTCTCATTTATTGATTGGCTTGATGCACAACCACTTTTCCCTAAGTTTTATTGGCAGTCCCGCGATACACGTGAAGAGGTCGTTGCACTAGGGCAATTGCACGCTTTTGTTGAGCCAGGTCCTGCTTATACCATTCTAGGTGAAGGGCAAAGAGTCTGGGGCGGGCG
Source organism: Vibrio sp. 2CM40D (assembly GCF_023161825.1). Taxonomy (NCBI): domain Bacteria; kingdom Pseudomonadati; phylum Pseudomonadota; class Gammaproteobacteria; order Vibrionales; family Vibrionaceae; genus Vibrio; species Vibrio sp. 2CM40D. Next base: position 12,435 of record NZ_JALNTL010000008.1, on the reverse strand, counting down.
CTCTTTTGATGGACAGCATGAGAAGAATCGTCGCTGTATGCCTTCTTTTTTCTTTTTGCCTCAAATTGAGTTAATTCGTTTTGACCAACAGTGGTCTCTCGCAGTTAATATTTCAGAAGACAAAGCGCGAACTCTAGCTGGGTTGAATAAACTGGTTTGTGAGGTCGCGGCCTTAGCTCCAATTTCGTCTCACATCCGCTCTATTGTTCACACGCCAAGTCAGCCTCAATGGAATGAGTTAGTTCATAAGGTTCTGACTGGTATAGAGAATGATGATTTTAAGAAAGTGGTTTTAGCGCGTCGCTCTACCGTGCAGCTTGATAACACATTAAGTGCTGCACAGCTACTTAAAGCAAGTTACTTAAATAACCATCATAGCTTCCATTTCATGCTGAGCTTAGACAGTAAGCACAGTTTTATGGGGTCTACGCCAGAACGTTTGTATTCTCGCGTAGGGCATGAGCTACATACCGAAGCGTTAGCAGGTACGATTGGTCGGGGAGACAATGCCACTCAAGATATGGAGTTGGCGAATTGGTTATCCCAAGACCAAAAGAACCTCAACGAAAACCAGTATGTGGTGGACGACATCATTGATCGTCTATTACCGCATTCTGAAATGGTTGAAGTGGAAGCTGAACCGAGTTTGGTCAGACTACGAAAAGTGCAGCACCTTAAGCGAAATATTCACGCTAGTCTAAGAGCGGGGATAAATGGTGTTCAGTTGTTATCGGCGCTTCAGCCAACAGCGGCGGTTGCTGGCTTACCCCGACAAGAGTCCATGCAGTTTATTCTTGATAATGAGCCCTTTGCACGCGGCTGGTACGCGGGGTCAATGGGTTATATAAGCCATGAACGAGCAGAGTTTTGTGTCGCAATCAGAAGCGCGCTTGTGCTCGGTGATCAAGTACAACTGTTTGCGGGCGCAGGGATTGTGCCTGGTTCTGTGGCAGAACATGAGTGGGCAGAACTTGATAAGAAAATGTCGACGTTACTTACGCTGATTTCTGATCATCCGCCATTGGGAGTCGCATCATGAGTCATGACCAAGCGGTGCTCAATCGAGTTTGGTCAGAAACCATATTGATTGAGCTTCAGCGATTTGGCGTTAAGCATGTTTGTATCGCTCCCGGATCTCGTTCTACTCCTTTAACTTTAGAAGCGGCAGAACAGTCCGACTTTTCCATTCATACTCATTTTGATGAGCGTGGACTGGGCTTTATGGCTCTTGGTTTAGCGAAAGCTACTCAGGAGCCAGTGGCAATTATCGTTACCTCTGGTACGGCAGTGGCGAACCTATTACCGTCGGTTGCCGAAGCCAAACTTACTGGTGAAAAACTGGTGCTGCTGACAGCAGATCGTCCAGTAGAACTTGTCGGCTGTGGTGCAAACCAAGCGATAAATCAATTGGGTATTTTTTCACATCATGTTTCGGCCAGTTTGAATTTACCAAGCCCAAATTTAGCAACGTCGCTTAACTGGTTGCTGACCTCTGTTGACGAAGTGATGTTTACTCAGCAATTGCAGGGTAGTGCTGTTCATATTAATTGTGCATTTCCAGAGCCTTTGTATTCCAACGGCGCAAAAGCGGATTATCAAACCTACTTAGATTCGGTCGCCGGATGGCGAAAAGGAAGCGGCACTTATACTCAGCGTTTTAGCCATTTGTCACAGGCGAACATCCCGCCTTTTTCGGACAAAAAAGGCTTGGTTGTGATTGGCAGCTTACCGCTTGAACAAGCGCGTTCGGCGCAGGCATTTGCACAAAAGATGGGATGGCCAGTACTTGCAGACCCGCAAAGTGGCCTCAGTTCGGATTGGGCGTATTACGATGTATGGCTTCAACTTCCCGAGTTTGCAAACGAGCTTGAATCTTGTGAACTTATTATCCAATTTGGTAGCCGAATCATCTCCAAACGTTTGAACCAATGGATTGATAAACAAGTATCGAAAAATCAACAAAGTAAAGACGTTCAGTATTGGTATGTCTCACCTTGTATGGACCGGAATAACCAAAATCATCTGGCGCAAATGCACTGGGTTGAGCCTCCTAAAACGTGGGTTTCTCGCATTAGTTTTGAGAAGTCAATATTTGCTGGGTGGGCTGATAGGTTAGCGAATGACGTTAAGCGAGTTCATCAACGTATCGAAGAAGCCTTCCTATCTGATTCAGCGTCTGCCATTGACGAAATTGCGTTGGCAGCAGACATCAACGAGCGCACAAAGAACGTAGATGTTTTCTTGGGTAATAGCTTGTTTGTTCGGCTTGTCGATATGTACGGAAAATTGGATGGTGTAGAGGTTTTCACTAATCGAGGCGCGTCAGGGATTGACGGTTTGTTTGCTGCAGCATCAGGCGTGCAACGGGCAAGAGGTAATCCGTTACTGATGTATATCGGTGACACAGCAGCACTTTATGATCTCAATTCTCTGGCGCTATTTTCTCACAATAAACTGCCGGCGGTACTTGTTGTTACCAATAATGACGGCGGTGCGATTTTTGATATGTTGCCAGTACCACCAGAGCGCAGGACGACATATTATCAAATGCCTCATGGTTATCAGTTTGAACACGCGGCAAAGCAGTTTGGTTTGGCGTATTTGCATGTTTCTACACTGGAGCAATTCCAATCATCTGTAAAAGAGCATTTATGTCACGGCCAAGGAACGTTGCTGGTCGAGGTTCAAACCCCATCTAACCAAGCAGCTGAGACACTCAAGGCATTTAATAAGAGTCTGAATGCTTTACTTTGAACGTTTCCCTGTATTAGAAAAACACCAAAGTAGAACGTTGCCCACTTTGGTGTTTTTGCATGGCTTACTCGGTAGCGGTGCCGATTGGCTCGCGTGTTTAAATGCATTACCCGAATATGAGCGTGTTACGGTTGACCTTCCTGGTCACGGACGCAGCCAATCTATTTTTTGCTGCGATTTAAATGATTGCTGCAAACTTCTTGGTTCCACACTATCTTTATTATTTCCCTCACAACAACCACTTATTTTGATTGGATACTCTATGGGCGGCCGCATTGCGATGCATGGTATTGCCCATCAATGCTTTCCAGAGCTCAATATTGCAGGCGCGATTATTGAAGGGGGAAACTTCGGGCTTCAAACTGAGTCAGAGAAACAGGTGAGATTAGAGAATGATGCTCGCTGGGCAATGCGTTTCAAAACTGAACCACTTGAACGTGTTTTGAACGATTGGTACCAACAAGCGGTGTTTTCTTCACTAAACCATGAGCAAAGACAAACATTCATTGCGAAGCGAAGTGATAATCTTGGCTCAGCGGTGGCGAATATGTTGATGGCGACATCGTTAGCCAAACAGGCATATTTGTTGCCCTCACTGCAAAAGCAGAACATACCAGTGTATTACTTGTGTGGTGAGAAAGACCAAAAATTTAGCCAACTGGCACAACGTAGCGGGTTGGCGTATCGACAAGTTGAAGGCGCTGGTCATAACGTCCATCAAGAGCAGCCCAAACAGTTTGCGATACATACCAAGCAAATAATTCAGTCTCACTTTGGTGAGAGTAACGAGAACAATGGGAATCACCATGGCTAAAACAGTAGGCATTTCTGAAGAAGAACTTTACGCTCCGGTTCAATGGAAAGATTGCGGCGAGAAATACGAGGACATTCATTACCATAAGTCTGAAGATGGTATCGCGAAAATCACCATTGCGCGTCCTCAAGTGCGTAACGCGTTTCGTCCTCAAACGGTAAAAGAGATGATTGATGCGTTGGCAGATGCGCGTTACGACTCTGGTGTTGGCGTGATCATTCTGACAGGTCTAGGTGAAGACGCATTCTGTTCTGGCGGCGACCAGAAGATCCGTGGCGACTACGGCGGCTATAAAGACGACCAAGGCACACATCACCTCAACGTATTGGACTTCCAACGCGATATTCGTACTTGTCCAAAACCAGTGATCGCATCGGTATCTGGTTGGGCTGTTGGCGGTGGTCATGTACTGCATATGATGTGTGATCTAACAATTGCAGCTGACAACGCTCAATTTGGTCAAACAGGCCCTAAAGTGGGTTCATTTGACGGCGGTTGGGGCGCATCTTATATGGCTCGTATCGTAGGCCAAAAGAAAGCTCGCGAAATTTGGTTCCTATGTCGTTTCTACAATGCTCAAGAAGCGGTAGACATGGGCCTAGTAAACACAGTTGTACCACTAGCGGATCTAGAGAAAGAAACCGTTCGTTGGTGTCGTGAAGTACTACAGCACAGCCCAATGGCATTGCGCTGCCTGAAAGCTGCATTAAACGCAGATTGTGATGGTCAAGCGGGTCTGCAAGAGCTAGCGGGTAACGCAACGATGATGTTCTACATGACTGATGAAGGCCAAGAAGGTCGTAATGCCTTTAACGAGAAGCGTCGCCCAGACTTCGATAAATTCCCTCGCAACCCATAATCCGTCTAAATGAGGAGCGTGTTAGCTCCTCTGTTCCTTTTTTCCTGAGCGCCTCGCCCTCTGGGAGGCTGGTGGGATTGCTCGTCAGAACGCTCAAATATACGGCATTACATAGGACTTGAATTATGCGTGAAGCGAAAATTTATCGTTATAGCTTGCCCATGGATAGTGGTGTCATCCTACGTGACAACAAGCTAACCGAACGTGTTGGTTATGTTGTTGCGCTTTCCGAAGATGGTAAAACAGGGCTTGGAGAAGTCGCTCCTCTTCCTGGTTTTAGCTTAGAGAGCACCGAAGATGCGGGTGTTCAGCTACAAGAACAGGCGGAGCGTTGGGTAGCAGAGTTGGATGTGGATTATGCCAAGATGTACCCGTCGGTTGCGTTTGGTTTATCGATGGCACAGCTTGAATTAGCTGGTGGCTTACCACAACAAGGTAAATACCAAACAGCGCCACTATGCACTGGCGACCCAGATGAGCTCATTCCAAAGCTGAACGAAATGGAAGGTGAGAAAGTCGCTAAGGTGAAAGTTGGACTTTATGAGCCAATTCGCGATGGCATGCTTGTGAACCTTTTTCTTGAATCAATCCCTCAATTAACGCTTCGACTCGATGCCAATCGCGCTTGGACACCAGAAAAAGCGCAGCAGTTCGCTAAGTACATTGCTCCGTCTCTGCGTCAACGAATCACGTTTCTAGAAGAGCCGTGCCGCTCTCCTGGCGATAGTCTCTCTTTTGCGATTAATACTGGTATTGCTATCGCTTGGGATGAAACATTGCAAGATGCGGTTCGTCGTGAAGATTTCCGTCTTGAAGATCTAACTGGTGTGAAAACGATCATCATCAAACCCACACTCATTGGTTCAGTGGATTTTTGTATTACACTGATAGAGAAAGCGAAGTCACTGGGGATGAAAGCAGTGATTAGCTCGAGCATTGAATCCAGTCTCGGTTTAACTCAATTAGCGCGCTTTGCCCAATGGCAGCTGCCTGATGAAGTTCCAGGTTTGGATACGATTGGCTTACTCAAAGCTCAGCTAGAGCAGGGCTGGCCTAAGTGTGAACTTCCCGTTCTTCCTCTAAAAGACCAGGAGATTGTGTGGCATTCTGCGTAGACAATATTGCGAAGGCACCATGGAAATATTGGGCTCAAACGAGCCCTTTTTCTATTGCACTCAAGACATCAACAGAAGTATTAAACTGGCAACAACTCTCGAAGCGTATTGACCAATACACTCACTATTTGAATGACTTGGGTGTAACTCGGGGGGATGTGCTGACTTTGGTTGGCAAGAACCAAGTAGAAACACTGTTGTTTTATCTTGCCTCCAAACAGTTAGGTGCGCTCGCTGCGCTGACCATGGAACAACCACTAGATAAGTTGCAGGGTAAGCTTGCTACACTTTACAGGCCTGATCAAACTCGGTTTATCTGGTTTTCTCAGGAGTGCGCTTCGACCTTTTCTGAACATGATATACAAAAACTCAAGGCAACATTGCTTTCATCGCCTGTAGTATCACAGCAAGAGAGTGATTCGTTGACTGAAGATAGCTATCATCATGACCGGCTCGCTTCAGTAGTATTTACTTCTGGCTCTACAGGGGAGCCTAAAGCTGTGGTTCATACACATCGACAGCATCTTGCGTCTGCAGAGGGCTTGTTGCAGGAGTTCATTTTCACTCAGCAAGATGCTTGGCTGTTATCGCTTCCGCTGTATCACGTCTCTGGATTAGCGATTGTCTATCGTTGGCTATATGTCGGAGCAACACTAAAAGTCGGTTCAGGGAAACTTGTTGATGATGTTCAGGGCGTATCACACGCTTCTTTGGTTGCGACTCAGCTCAAACGGTTATTGGATGATGATGCACATTTGTCATTGACATATGTGCTACTGGGCGGCAGTCACGTTGATCATGAGTTGGCACTACGAGCATCAGGGCAAGGCATTGAGACGTGGTTAGGTTATGGGATGACGGAGGCGGCCTCTACCGTTACCGCAAAGAGAATTGACAGCACCAGTAATGCTGGACATGTATTGAAGCACCGTAAGATAAAATTAGTTGACCAACGCATTTTTGTTGGCGGTAAGACATTAGCGGCAGGGTATTTCCATCAAGGACATGTTACCCCATTTCTGGATGAGAAAGGCTGGTTTGACAGCAAAGATCTTGGCGAGTGGCAAGGTGATGAATTAAAGATAATCGGCCGTGCCGACAATCAGTTTATCTCTGGTGGTGAGAATATCCATTGTGAAGAGATTGAAGCCGCTTTGAACCAAATTGATGGTGTAGTGCAGAGTATAGTGGTTCCAGTCGAAGACGCGGAGTTTGGTCATAGACCAGTAGCTGTGATTCAGACCAATGGATTGCGCAGCAAGTCGGAGTATGACCAGCACTTGCAATCAAAGTTAGAGAAGTTTAAATGGCCAGTGGAATACCATGTAATGCCACTAACTCTACTAGAAGGTGGGATCAAAATTTCACGTAAGGCCGTGAAAGAGTGGCTGCTGTCATCACTTCAGCATTAGTCAATTTTGCTATGTATTAGTCATAAAGAGAATTTCGTATCCTTATAACTCTGAATCATAATTATGCTTCTTCGTGGAGATAAAATGCATAAGGTTCAGGATGGCAAAGCTAGTTTTAATTGCGGCAGTAGCACTACAAATTGGTATCGCGATAAGTAGTGAAGGGCTAGCCCGCTCTCTTGCAGAGCTAACGGCATTTTTGATCGCTATTGCGTTGGTCGTTATATACAAAAATAGTAAACGGGAAATGCCGTCCCCTCAACGCGATAAGCAGACCACCAATATCTAAAACAGTAACCAACTTAGAGAAGTGGTCGAAATTAGCACCCACAGAGTCACACCAAACAACAGTGGCTTAGCTCCAGCAGACTTTAGTTTTGAAATTGAAATGCTGCAACCTATCAAGAACAGACATACAACCAATGCTTGCTTTGCTCCAATGAAAATGCCGTGATAGACCATTTCAAATTGAGGAAAGAAGTCGCTAAACGCGATAGCTGCACAGTACCAAAAAATGAAATAAGGGATAGCTAGTTTTTTCTTTCCATTCTCTTTTTGGCCTCTTGAAAAGATGACGGCACTGATCAAAGCAACAGGAATGATCCATAAAGCGCGCGCGAGTTTCAATGTTGTTGCCGTAGTTAGCGCTTCTTCCCCATAGGCCGAGGCAGCCCCGACAACAGAAGATGTGTCATGAATGGCAATCGCAGCCCATGTGCCAAACGTGTGTTGATCTAGCCCTAAAGCATGTCCAATCACAGGAAACACAAAGAGTGCAATGGAGTTCAGGACAAATACCGTTGCCAGTGCTAATCCAATCTGCTCGTCTTTCGCTTTAATCGCCGGTGCCACAGCAGCAATTGCGCTACCACCACAAATTGCAGTACCTGATGAGATTAAGTAAGCGGTTACTCGCTCCAATTTAATTACCCTGGCAATGAGAGTGCCCATGAGCAGTGTGCCTGTAATAGTGGCGATGATCAGGCCGATACCATCCGATGTGACTGCAAGCGCTTGCTCGAAGTTGATGCCAAAGCCTAAGCCAATAATCGAATAAGACAGCAGCTTTTTAGTAAAAGAAGCGATGGGCAGCTCGGAAGGCACAAAACCAAAACTTGCGAGTAGAACACCGATAACTAGAGCAATGGGAGAGGAGGCAAGGGGGGTTAAACAAAAAAGTAACGCCAATCCAAACAGGAGGTAGTTTCTATTCAAGGTTTTTATTCGCTGTTGTGAATGAAAGGGAGAGTATATCGCACTGGGTGTGGTCAGTTTGTCTTAATGATTTGAACACATGTTCAGTTATCCTAAACATGTGTTCAAGTGTATTTATCGCCAGTCGCCTCTGAGTTGATGCACTTTATCGAACATTGTTTTTGCCGTTGCTTCATTTGGTGGCACCGGTTGTCCTGCCTCTATTTCTAGCTTTGACCAAAATCGAGTCGGTAAGCCACAGCATGCGCGACCTTTTGCGCGGCTGAAATAGCTTCCCCATAAGCCTTTAAGTGCAACAGGTATGACGGGTACTGGGCTACGACGTAGAATGATATCAATACCGCGCATGAATTCATTCATTTCACCATCTGAAGTTAATCTTCCTTCAGGGAAAATACAGACGATATGACCTTCGCTTAGCGCGGCTTCCACATCGTTAAATGCACGTCTGATAGAGCTTCTGTTACTCGCTGAAATTGGAATTACCCCAGTTCGACGTAAAAAGCGCCTTAATGGAGGTAGGTTGGCGTAATCTTCCTCCATCACAAAACGAATCAACCTTGGGCATACTGCACTAAGTAGCAATGCATCCATGTAGCTTACATGATTACATACAATTAATGCCCCACCATGCTCGGGTAGGTTGTGTAGATTCTTATGCTTAACTCGATAGATGGTGTGCGTAAGCATCCACATGACAAAGCGAACTACAAAAATAGGAATTTGCAAAAAGATGTAAGCTGCGACTAAGAAATTTAAAATGGCTAACAATGCAAACAGCTGAGGAATTGTCATCTTGATTACACTTAAGCACACAATACCTAAGACAGCGCTGCCGACCATAAACAGAGAGTTAAAGATATTGAGCCCTGCGATGACTTGAGCACGTTCGGTTTCCTTTGCTCGATGCTGCATTAATGCGTAAAGAGGCACGATAAACAAACCGCCCGAAGCGCCAATCATCAATAGGTAGAAAAATAATGGCCAAAAAGGCTCATATCTAAAGAAGTCTACAAAGTTATGGAAAACAGGTAGATCATTGGGAATGGAAGTGGCCATTAGGTACCCAAATACCGTAATGCCAAAGGCACCAATTGGCACAATACCGACTTCGATACGATGGTTTGAGATCCAATTGCAAAGTAGCGACCCTAGCGCGATACCAATGGAAAATAGAGCGAGCAAGAAAGACACCGCACTCTCGGTGCCATTTAGGTAAATCTTAGTGAAATTCGGGAATTGTGTTAGATATGCGGCGCCTAAAAACCAAAACCAGCTTATTGCCATTATGCATTGAAAAACAACTCGATCGGATTTGGCGATAGAGAGCGTGTGTTTGGTTTGCTTGTATGGTTGCCAACGAAAAGAGAGATTGGGCGCGCTGGCTGCAGCAAAGGGGATTGAGCGGCTCGACAAGTAGCCTAACAATGCGAAGATCACGACACAAAATGCGGCAAGGTATTTTGCGTTGTCTGCAGAGGCTATAATCCCAGCGCCTAAGGTGCCAATAAGGATGGCGATAAAGGTACCAGCTTCAACAAGAGCGTTGCCGGGCACTAACTCTTTAGCATTTAACTTTTGAGGCAAAAGGGCATATTTAACTGGGCCAAAAAATGCTGACTGTGTGCCCATTAAAAACAGTAGCAATAAAAGCACACCATAACTTTCGGTTATGAATCCGATGGCACCCAAGAGCATGATGGCTATTTCAAATAGTTTAACCTTACGAATAAACCATGACTTTTCATATTTGTCGGCTAATACGCCAGCGGAAGCAGAGAACAGAAAGAACGGTAGAATGAACAAGCCTGCCGCAAGGTTGATGAACAAATTGCTCGAAATAGGTAGTGCACTGGAGCCAGCGAATGCGACAAACAACAGCAAAACGTTTTTAAAAATATTGTCGTTGAAAGCGCCAAAAAACTGAGTAATGAAATAGGGCAGGAACTTTCTCTGCGTAAGTAAGGACGGCTGTCTGTCGGATGACATGGATAATCCTTTGTTACCAGTTCGTGAGGTAGTTAGAAAGAAGATTACTGATCAATTCTTTGCCATCAATCGGCTCACTAGAGAAAAACTTATCATCAACACTGAGTAAAGTAATGCCATGTACGCCAGACCAAAGGACTCGACTCGCTTGAATCACTTCGGATTCAGTACGATGTGGTGCGATTTGAGCCAATAGTGACTCTAGCATTCCCGTCATACCATCGATACGTTTGGCATGCCATTCCGGAAGTTCTGCTCCATTCATGTTGTGTTCGAACACTAACTGCCAACGGTATGGGTGTTTTTGAGCAAAATCGTGGTAGCAATAAGCGAGTTCAAAAAGCGCTTGATGGGAGTCTTTGCTGTCATTAGTCGCTTTGCGTGCTTCTTGAGATAACTCATCTAAAGTTTGAGCGACAACATGAAGCAACAACAAATTATAATTACCAAAAACATTTACCAATGTGCTTGGCACGTAACCAATCATGTTAGCGATTTTACGAAGACTGAGTTCGTGGTAAGAATTCTCATCTAAAAAGTTTTTGACCGTTGTTAACGTCAAATTCACTAACTCTTCTCGGGTGTGATCGTTTCTGCGCGCCATACTCTCAAACTACTTTATTGAACATCGTTCAATATGATAGTCAGCTACCTATTAACCGTCAACAAGGCAATGTGTCCAAGTGCCCTCAAGGTGTAGGATTCTGAGCTGTGTCACTGATTCTAATTCAAGTAAAACAATCTGGAGTATTAGTGAACTTATTCCATACTTTTTTTACATTGATCAAGCGCCTTCAGCTGAATTGTAAGCAGTGTGAGCAGTCTGCATTTTTGGCAATATTCTGATACATGTCAGCTTCTATAAGCTATTTTCATCAATCGGTATACAGAGTATGATGACTTAAAAATCATCTTTGGCGTGCTACTGTTTGAAACAACGATTGTTTCGTCTTGAAAATGGGGCACTATCTTAGATAGCTAACTTTAAGGATAACGATGAAACGTTTATTTTCTATTGTTGCTTTATTGATGTTTACTGTTGCTGTAACGCCTATCGCGGAAGCGAAGAAGTTTGGTGGCAGTAAGTCTTTCGGTAAGAGCTACAAAACTGCACCAGCACCGAAACAACAGCAACAAAACACCAATACGGTCGGCAAAGATCAGACGACAAAGTCTTCAAGTAAGAAAGGCCTTATGGGTGGTCTGCTAGGCGGACTTCTTGCTGGTGGTCTACTTGCTGCATTCTTTGGCGGTGCTTTTGAAGGTATCCAGTTTATGGATATCCTAATTATTGGTTTGATTGCCTTTGTCATCTTTAAACTAATGCGTGGTATGCTAGGTGCGAAGCAGGGCAGTATGAACCAGCATCGTCAACAGCCTGCATTTGGTGGCAACGCATCTAAGTTTGAGCAACCAAACATGCAAAACTTTGAGCAACAACCAAACACAAATAATGGTGGCTTTGGTGGTTTTGGCGCTCAAACAGACGTACCACATAACTACCCACCGGGTTTTGACCAAGCAGCGTTCATTAATGGTTCTCGTGAACACTATCGAATCCTGCAAGGTGCGTGGAATCACAACCAGTTAGAAACTATTGAAGAATATGTTTCTCCAAGCTTGTTTGAAGACCTAAAAGCAGAGCGCGCGAAGCTCGACGGTGAGCAGCATACTGACGTAATGTACGTTGATGCGGAGATCGTCCGTGCTGATTACGATGCAAATAAAGCACAGCTTAGTCTGCAGTTTAGCGGTCGTTACCGTGACACAGTAGAAGGTGTTGAAGAAGAAATCGAAGATATCTGGCACCTAGAGCGTGACTTGACTGCGCCTAATGCGCCATGGTTAATCGTTGGCATTCAAGGCTAGTCACCTTTAAACCAATTTAGTCACTAGTAAAAATCCCGCATCCCCTGCGGGATTTTTTGTATCTATCATTTATATTTCTTGTACGTGTTTTTATACAAACATCACTAATTGAGTCCGCTTGATAACTTTTGCTCTAATTTTGCGAGCCCACTTTTTCTAGTAAGTCCTAAAGTGTTTTCCTATTTATATTGAACATTCATATTAAGGCCATACGAACTAACAAAATCAAAATAGCTAGTACATTGTTTGTAGGGTAAAGATCTGCTCCTCAGCCTTTTGTTTGTGGAGTTTCACATGGGGTTGGTTGCTTTAGTGAGATTGAGTATAGGTTATACCAATCGTAGTAAATAACTGGTCATTCTAGCTTGTTAAAATACTCGATAACTGCGTTGCAATTTTTGATTGTAG
>NZ_JALNTL010000007.1:0-278075 GCF_023161825.1 Vibrio sp. 2CM40D | reverse complement strand
AATTGACGTAAACACTCTCAATCTAAACAACACGTGGACCATTGAAGCAGAAGTGTTGGATGCCGCCGGCAACCACGTGGTCGATACCATGCCGACAATAGTGCTACCCGGTTCAACGGTATTTTCTGAAAACATCGTTGGATTTTTTGGTGAGCAAAGCAGCTCGGCAGCCATCAACATAGAAAATGGTGTGCCAGCACTGCATGCAGAGCAGCCAAGTTTGAGCGCGCTTACATCGGTCGGTCAATCTATAAATGTTGTTGTTGCAGAAGATGGGTTGAGCTTACAAGGAACATCGACTGACGACCGATTAGTTTTCTCTGCAGAGGTCAATGATGATGGTACGGTTCAAATTACTTTTTATGAAGCGATTGATCATGGTGTAGGTCAAGATGAGCTGGTGACTAACGTATTGGTTGAAAGCATTCAAAGTGATGCTGACGGTACACAAGAGACGGTTGTGGCACCGTTAACGATTACTATTTATGACTCTGATCCGGTGATTAGAGATGACACATACTCAGTCGTAGAAGATCAAACAATTACGGGCAATCTACTTGAAAATGATATTGATCTTGATGGAACACTTTATGTGAAATTTGTAGAGGCTGGCGGGGAGCAGAAGTCAATTCTAGAGGGGGGATCCGTAAGTTTTAGTTTAGAAAAAGGCGAATTAACCGTATTTTCTGATGGCTCTTGGCAGTTTGATGCAGGTCGAAACCTAGATCATTCGGTCGAGCAAAGTGTTTCTTTCAGCTATTTAGCTGCAGATGACTCCCAAGACTATGGCTTGGCTAACGCGACGATTGATATTAGTGATGGACAAGCAGGTTACGTAGGCAATGCGACTATAGACGTAACAGAAGTCCCTTTGGATGGCCCGATATTGAACTTTGAAGGAACTGTTAATATTGTCGCGGGATCTGACAATCCGGATCCGAGTAGTTTGTATTTCGGTGGGTCATCTATTACTAAGTTAGAAGCATTAGGGCTTACAAGCTCAGTCTCTGATAATGAGCTTAGCTACACGTTAAGCTCTAGTGGAAAGCAAATTACAGCATTTGCCAATGGTGTCACTGTATTTACGTTAACATTGAGTGGCGTTGAATCGGGTAACGATGTATTAGCTTCAATTTCGCTTACTCTTGAGCACCCTATCGATCAATTCAATAGCAGTGATACGGTCACTTTCCCGTTGACCATTGGTGGCGTAGATTTAGATGCCACACCGCTTGTAGAGAATGAAATTGACTATGTTCTAAAGGATGGCGCAGACCCAACTTTAAATAATTTGAATGGGGTAGAAGTAAAAGAATCTGATCTCGCAAATGGAGGTGTGTTGAGCTCAGGGAATTTTCAAGTTGAGGTTGGCAGCGATTACCTCGAATCTTTGTCGTTCATCGTCTCTGAACAACCCTTGTTGACGAGTGGTGAACAAGTTGTGCTTTATCAAGTCTCTGCGGATGGCAAAACACTTGATGGTTATATTCTTGACGAAGATGGGCAAACTCAGATTCCCATCTTTCAAGCTATCCTCAATGCTTCATTACCTATTGATGCAAATGGCGACATTACCTACTCCTTTGAGCTTTTTCAGGCTCTCGACCAACAAGAAAATACTGATCCAAACGTACCTCTCGTTGTTACTGCAATGGACTCAGACCAAGATAACACGTCGGTCGTTTTAGACATTAATGTGATAGATAACGACAATGGACAAGCGCTAATCAATAGTGGCAATGTCGAGTTGACCGAAACACCTGTCGATACAAACATTGCTCCTGATGGTGTTTCAGCCATAGCGAATACGGATGTGATAGTTACGTCATCATTCGATCCGATTGTGTATCTGGGTGTTGACATAAATGATGGAGATACTGTCAAAACTACGCTTGGTGATGCTGTTACTTATAACGGAGAGGCTGTCACTTGGTACGATAACAATGATGGAAGCTTTGACGCAATTTCAGACACTGGAGACGTTGTATTTAGGGTCACGTTACCTAGTGACTTCTCTTTGCCATCAAATGATACGTCTACCGTTAATGTAACTGTAGAGCTTTATCACTCGCTTGACCATGTTTTAGGTGATGGGACGCAATTGTCGATCTCTATGCCCATCGTGGCGAGAGATTCTGATGGAAGCGAGATCTCTACGGAGTCCAACATACTGGTCTATGATGGCTTGTTTCCGGAACTAGTAATTACAGAGGGAATCACAGTCAATGAAAGTGGGTTGAATGATGATTCGCTTGATTCTGGCATCGAGGGCTCGTCACCATCCATTACGCTATTACAAGGTTCAGACTCTATCGCCAGTGTGAGCGTGAATATCGATATGTTCAATGTGCTCGGCTATAAAACAAGTAGTGGTAGCTTGGTTTCGCTTGATTCACCGGACTCGAATGGTTGGTTATATGCAAGAGATGAAAGCGAGCAAGACGTCTTTAGAATTAGATTTAATACCGATGGGACTGTCGAGTTTGATCTATACCGTGCACTTGAACACGATGAACCTGACGGTGTTCCAGCGGACGAGAACACATTAGAACTCAGTTTTTCAATTTATGCCGTTGATAAGGATGGCGACCAGTCTGAAGCTGAGACATATACCGTTAGTGTAGTAGATGATATCCCTGAAGACACAAGCTCACCAATAGAAATTGAACTTACCGAGGGGGATGAGTTTTCGGGAAACTGGTTTAGCAATAATGCCGACTTAATCAGTTCAGATGGCACGTTGATTTCAAGTTTGACCTATGTAGGTGAAACATACGATACGGCGAGTTCGGTATTTAGCAATGATGCTTGGACCATCGATTTAATCAATAGTAGTGATGGTAACTTAAAATATGGAACGCTGACTATTGCTCAAGATGGGACATTTACGCTAACTACCGAGCTTATTGTTAATACGCCTGTAGGTGGTTTGCTTGATGATCTAACGATAACTGTGACGGATGCAGACGGTGACCAAGCAAGCAGTGAAGCTCAATTAATTCTTGATGATGCTAGGGGCTTTATTCGAACCGTTAATGTAGATACGTTAGAAGATAATGGCGCGAATAATAGTGGAGACCCTACGCCAGTCGCGTTACCGATTAGAGTTTCTCCTGGGGATACGGAGAATAATGAGCGTGTTGAAGCGATAAGGATCTCTGTTGAATCTCTACAAGGAGGGGCTCTGTTTTTAGACGGAGCGCGCCTTGAAGATGATGATAATGACGGATTTATTAGTCTTTCTGGTACAGAGCTAATGGGGGTGGGTATATTCACTGTTCCAAATGGTGATCTTACTTATCAACCAGCACTAAACCTGTCGGGCAACACTATCAAAGTTTCGTTAGCAGTGTCTGCATTAATCGTATCTGATGTCGAACCAGATGGTTTTGTATTACAAGGCAATAACACGTTAAATGTTAACGTTTTACCGGTTGCAGATTTGCCAGAGTGGTCTAATGATTCGGACTTTTCTTATCAAAGTGTTGAAGATTCCGCTGAATCACTTTCACTCAATATTGTTGCTGAAAAGTTTGACCAAGACGGTTCTGAAACGCTCCACTACCAAATTTCGAATATTCCAGATGGACTTGTATTAACACTTAACGGAAGTGCTATTGAGGAAGGGAAAGCGTATAGCCAATCCGAGTTAGATCAAATTGAAATCACATCTAACGAAAACTTGGCCGGAAGATTTACTTTTGATGTAACGGCAGTAACGACTGAGTCGGGTAGTGTGTTTGCCGATGAGCAAGATAAAACAGCGGAGATCACTGAGCAAGTTGTTATCGATATATCTCCAGATGCCGATGTGCCAACGCTGACCGTTAAAAACATTCAGGGGCTTGAAGACCAAGCGATTGACTTAAAAGAGTACATCCTAGGGCGGCTCACTGACACAGATGGCTCGGAGTCTCTGTCTTATCGCATAGAAGTTCAAGATGGTTGGACACTGCCTGTCGGAGCTGGGATCACGCTTATCGGTATTAATACCTACCTAGTGACCTCCAATGCTCTAGCCAATTCAGAGGCGTTACTTCAACCAAAATCGGATATCAGCTCATTTACTGAATCTCTATCCCTTCAAGTAACCGCCATTTCAACAGAGTCGACTATTGATGGCTTAGCACCTCTTAATGAAACCGCCGAGAGCCAATCTGCAACCATTGACATTAAGCTAAAAGGTGTGGTCGATGAACCAATTGTCCTAGATGGTGGACAGGGGAATTGGCAATATGATCAAGCGACTAAAGTAATTAGTAATCTCTCTACGTTAGACGAAGATAACCTGATACAACTGGATTTTATCATCCAGACATCAGATGACGATCTATCAGAAGAAATTAATATCTTGCTTCAGAACATCCCTTTGGGAACACAACTGACAGATGTAAATGGTGACCCTATTGTTCTTCCAATTGCTTACGTGGACCCAATAACGGGGCCAGTTTATCAGGTCTCAAACGCTGTTCTTGAAAACACTTACCTCAAAACAGAGCAAGATTTTAGTGGAACACTGAGCATGGATGTTATCGTCGTTTCAACAGAGCCGGATGGTGATTCTGCTGAAACCCCTCTTAAAGTGGAAATGGAAATCTCACCTATTGTTGATCAAACTGACGGTCAAGAATTACAAAGCAATGGTATTGAGGACAATTTCATCACACTAAATCTTGAGCCTGTCGTTAATCAAGATATAGATTCTAGTGAGTCCTTGACAGGATACACCATTGTATCCATTCCAGATGGCTTAACGCTTTACTTTGATGGTAATGCAGTAGAGGAAAGTAACTTACCGTTAGAACTCAATGAACTACTTGATGGTAGCTCGGCAACATTATCTGAGTTGTTAAACAGTGGACGAATCACTGTAAAAGCTAATGAAGACCTAAGTGGGACATTTAGCCTGGAAGTTCAGTACGAAGTGACAGACACGTCTCCGACGATGGAGACTGATGTAAAGGCAATCAATGGCTCTTTGAGCGTCGTGGTTTCTGGCAAAGTGGATATTGGTAATGAAGATATTGACAAAACACGTTTAGAAGGTGCGACTGAAGTATTCACAAGTACCGATGGGTCTGCTGTCGACGTGAGTGGAGGCATTACATTTACAGAAGCGGATATTGATGGTTCAGAGTATCTCGATTACATCGTTTTACAGATACCGCAGGGTCAAGACCTCATTGTTACTCATCCGAATGGTGCTTCTCAAGATGCCGATGGGAACTGGCTGATTCCAATGGAAGGAATCACAAGTGATAGCGTGTTGGAAACCGCTCAAGATTTGCTTGCTAGCGCATCGATTTATAGCCCATCTAACACAGAGATACTTGATGTGAATGTGTTAGCGTATGTTCGAGATGAAACGGATGCTCAATACATCACAGGTCAGTTCCAAATTCAAATTACTGGCCATGAAGGAGATGGAGACCAGTGTGCTGATCCTGGTGAACCAGGAAGCGTTCAAAGTGGGGATATTGTAGGTAAAGAAGGTGAAGATGTCTCAATTGGGGCGTTTTTAAACCCTGATGTGGCGAGTAGTGATGATAACTTAGTTTCCTTCTTTGTCGCCGCAGATTCTTTACCTGAAGGAGTCGAGCTTACTGGCGAAGGGGTGATACCTGCTTATGATAATGCGGGCAATCTGTTGGGTTATTCAATTTCTAGCGCTGGATTGTCTTCCTTGACGCTTACTGGCGTGGATGAGGACTTTGCTGGATGCATTACTTTCAATTTAGAAGTGACAGAAACGGCCCCATGCGATGGTGACTCGAAAACAACCTCTCAGACCATTACGGTACAAATCTCTCCTGCTGTCGATGATATCGCGATAGCACCAAGCCAAGTTACGGTTCAAGAAGATACTATAACCAACCTGAATCTTGCTCTTGTATTGGGCGATAGTGAAGGGCCAATGCAGTCCATTACTGGAGAAGGTGACGCAGCGACTGGTCTTGAAAGTGTCAATTGGGTTTCTTTATCGGTGTCTGACGAGAATGCGCGGTTTACTGCCGTGGACCCGAGCCTACTCATTGACAACGGTGATGGAACATGGGTAGTGACAGATGTTACGCGTCTAAACGAAATTCAGCTAATCCCACCTGAAAACTACAGTGGAGAGCTTGTTATTTCCGTTGACGCAAACATTACTGATGAAGTCACGGGAAGTTGTTTAAGTACTGACAGTGCGAAAGATACTCAAACTAAATCAACAGAAGTTACCGTTACCGTTGCCCCAGTGGTTGATAAAGCGGTTCTGGAAACAGAAGACGTAGTTGGTGATGAAGATAATTATATTTATTTAGGAAACTTATCTGCATCATTAATCGATCAAGATGGTTCTGAGTCGATGTCTTTGGTCATGACAGGAGTGCCAGACGGAGCCGTGTTGGTTTGGGACAATAATGGGACGTTCGAATTACTCCCTGATAACGGTTCAACGGATGGTGAGAGCAAGGAGTGGCAGCTAACTCAAGCACAACTTGATAAGGTTTACTTTCTACCGCCACTAGATTTTAGTGGGGATATTTCACTAACACTGCAAGCTATTACCCAAGAGTCTGGATCAAACGACTATAACTATACCACTTCTCAGTTCAACGTCGGCGTAAAACCGATTGGCGATGATGTATCGTTGAATACAACCTCTAACACGTTCACTGGAGATGAAGGTGATTCCATTTCGATTGACTTTTTAGCGAGCGGTTTTGAAACAAATAGCAACGAATATATAGAAGTGTCGATGTTGATCAAAGCAAGCTCTGAACCCTCTGCATTGGAAGGCTTAGGTAGGATTCGTATTGGAACTCAATTCTCATCCTTTACCTTCGATGACGCGGGCAATGCCGTGGCGACGGTATTAGTGCGAGCAAATGAAGTGTCAGGTTTGGAGTTCGTTCCGAAGGATGCATTTGGAACGATGGGTGTTGCTCTCAATGTTAGAACGTTTGATCAAGCGATAGTGTCAGGGACACTCGAAACCGATTTTGGAGATGTGCAAACCACCGATCTAACCATTGTTGTTACCCCTGAAGCTGATGAGCCAACACTAACGGCCGATTATCAGTCTATTGTGTCTGAAGCGTCTGGGAGTATTCCTTTAGGGTTGAGCATGAATTTAGTCAACCCTGCACCCGAAGAGTTTGGAAGTGTGGAGATTCGCGGATTACCAACAGATCTAGAGTTGAGTCATGGTGAAAGATTGAACGGCATTTATGCTGTTGATCAAGAGGATGTCGCTGATCTTTCCATCGTTGGCGGGTTTAGCGGTGCAAGTGATTTTACGTTGTCGATAAAACCGATTGCAACACTGGGCGCCACTGTCGCAGAAGGTTCTGCTCAGGTAGTCAATGTTGCCTTAGTGGAAGAGGGGGGCCAAACATTACTTGCGACAGATGCTAATGATTTGCTTATTGGAGGAAGTGGCAGCGATGTATTCCAGTTTGACAGTTCAGGGCTCGGTAACGAGTTAAAGCCCTCGTACGATGTGATCAACGATTTCCAAATATCCGTTATTGGTGATGATAATGACACAATTGACATCGCCTCGATAATCACCGCTACCTCGATAACAGAAGTCGATAATAAGCTCGATTTAACAGAGAATGATGATGGCGTAACGCTTCACATAAAACCAGAAGAGACGGGGACAAAACAACAGATTCTTATGCAGGGCGTCACTCTCGATCAGCTTTACAAAGGTGACTCGACTGGCGTAGCCGAAGAAAATGTCTTACAGAAGATGATTGATGACAACAACTTGCTAGTAGGTGGTATGTCATGAAGCATCACTCATCCTCATCAAGTGAGCTAACTAACGATCCTTGGGGGCAATCGTTAACTTGGTTGATGCGTTATTTTGAGGTTAGACACCATACAAAAAAGGTGCTTTCTGGATTACCTCTTGTTGAGGGTAGATTGGATAGTGACTTATTCATCAGAGCCGCTGAGCGAGCCGATCTTGAACTCACATTAATCGATTTAAAATCCACCGCAATGTTGAGCTTTCCATTGGTGGTAATCAATAGGAAGACGTTACAACCCGCTATTATATCTGAGCGACATAACAGCGATTATCAAGTCACGTTATTTAGTGAAGATCAAGGTGAAACGCAATACGTCACGAGCGAGGAACTGCATAATCAATTCCAGCCTCAAGCATGGCAAGTTTCTATGCGTCCAGAGCTGGACAAACGGATAAGTTCTATTCAAGCGGATTATAATGAACATTGGCTTTTCGCCGTAGTGAAAGAAATGTCTCCGTGGTATCGAGATCTTTTGATTGCCTCTTTCCTTATCAATACGCTAGCGCTAGTTATTCCGCTTTTCACTATGAACGTTTACGATCGTGTAGTGCCTAATCAAGCTTTCAGTACATTATGGGTTTTGGTCGCTGGTGTCTCCGTCATCATTATTTTTGATTGGCTATTGCGTAAAGCAAGGGGAGTTGTCACTGATACCGCGGGTAAGTACATCGATAACAAGCTTTCTTCGATACTTTTTTCTAAAGTTATGGGGATGAAACTTGAACACCGTCCTGCATCAGTCGGTGCATTCGCTCGACAACTACAAGATTTTGATAGTGTTCGCGATTTTTTTACTTCTGCATCTCTTGTGACCTTAGTTGATCTCCCATTTACGTTGTTATTTTTAGTCTTAATAGGTTGGCTAGGTGGGGCAATGATGTTCATACCTATTGCCGTCATGTTTACCCTGCTGATCCTTGGCTTTGCGGTAAAAACAAAAATAGAACAATCACATACGGAAAGTGCTGCACTATCCATGAAGCGACAAGCTCACTTGTTTGATTCATTGTCCTCTTTAAAAGAGATTAAGCAAAATAACGCTACGGGAGAAGCACAAAAGCGTTGGGAGCAAACGGTATCCATGCTTTCTGATTGGCAAAATCAATCGCGAAACTATTCGAATATCGTTGCTTACTCCATTCAATCTAGCCAGCAGATAATTACCGTAATGTTACTTGTAACAGGCGTGTACAGAATTTCTGAGGGATTGCTCAGCATGGGGGGGCTCATTGCTATTGTCATGCTTAGCGGTCGTGCTGCAGGGGCGATTAACCAGTTAGCTATGCTGTTACTTCGCTATCAACAGACAAAAACAGCGGTTGAAGGCTTAAATTCTATCATGTCTTTACCTCAGGAGGTGCAACGCAGTCAGGTCATTACGTCTGCCGAATTTACAGGGAATATACGTTTAGAAAACGTGAGCTTCCAATACCCAGATGTTGATATGCCATGTTTGAGAGATATTAATCTTACTATCAAGCAAGGCGAACGCGTTGGCGTTATTGGTAGTGCAGGAGCCGGAAAGTCTACACTCCTTTCTATTATTACCAATCAACTCAGTACCTTACAGGGTAGCGTTTATTTTGATGACATTGACAGTCAGCTTTGGCCCGCCGAATTGATAAGAGAGAAAACGGGTTGGGTTGGCCAAGATTCGCATCTTATATACGGCAGCATTATGGAAAACATAGTATTAGGACATCATGTTATTGATCAAGAACGTTTACGCCGTGCGATAGAATTATCGGGTTTGAACCAGTACATGAGTCGCCTTCCTCATGGTCTAGAAACGCAAGTCGGAGAAGGAGGGCGTTATTTGTCGGGGGGGCAAAGGCAAGCTGTAGCGATTTCAAGAGCTTTTTATCGAAACCCAGCAGCATTAATTTTAGACGAGCCAACCAGTTCCTTAGACCAGCCTGCTGAGAATGCATTGTTTAATGCTCTCAAATCGTTGCCGCACTCGACGACGATGATTATTAGCTCTCATAAACATTCCTTATTATCGCTTTGTGATCGAATTGTTGTGCTTGATAAAGGCACAATTTTGAGGGAAGGATCGCCCCAAGAAATTTTTGCTAAACAACAGTCTAACGCGAAAACGAACAGAGTACGCGCAGTATCAATTGTACGCGAAGGAGGTCAATGATGAGCACAGTTCGTTGGAGTAATGCTCATTTAGCAAACCGTTCGAGAACGTTGATTTGGTTGTCTGCCGCGTTAGTGCTAAGTGTGATTATTTGGGCCTCGTGGGCGAGGTTAGACGAAGTGGTTGTCGGCGAAGGAAAGGTTGTTCCTACTTTGTCTGTTCAGACGATTCAGAGCTTAGAGGGAGGCATTCTAAAGGAGTTACTTGTCATGCCTGGTGAAAGCGTCACTAAGGGGCAAACCATCGCTATTCTGGATGATACAAGGTTTAAGTCGACCTATTCGGAGACCTCTGAACAAGTTGAATCTTTGCTCGCCAGAAAGCAGAGGCTTCAAATTGAATTAGAAACGGTAAAAGTGAATAGCCTCCAACTGGATTGGAAACAACAAGTGAGTATCGAGCCTCAGACATTTGATATTTCGATGACCGGCCACTCTGCCTATCTGAATGCCAAAGCAAACTATCTTGAGCGGTTGAGCCAACTGGAGTCTGAGCTGGAGGAGGCTAAATTGCGAATTGAGCAACAATCGCAAGCTTATCTAGATACCTTGAATACCATTCAAACACTAAAAAGCAGTCTGGTTATTGTCTCGAAAGAGCGAGATATGCTGAGAGAGGTGGTTTCTAGTGGCGCGGTAGCTGAAGTGGAATTATTAAAACTGAATAGAGACGTTATAAAGCTCAAAGGAGACATCGCGAGTTCACAAGCTGCTGTCCAAAAGCAAAGGGCTGTGTATTCTGAATCCATCGCAGATTATCGTGGTACTGCGCTTGCTTTTAGGGCAGAGGCACAAGGGCAGCTCAATGAAGTTGTGACGCAACTAGCGCAGCTCAATGAAAGTCGTCAGGCGATTGCGGATCAGTTGAATCGAACGCAGTTACTTTCTCCGGTCGATGGAACCATCAAAGATGTTTTTGTCAGAACCATCGGAGGTGTGGTTAAGCCGGGTGAGCCTATTTTAGAAATAGTCCCTCGTAATAGCACGTTAATCGTTGAAGCGAGAATTTCTCCTCAGAATATCGCCTTCATAAGGCCTGGCCTGCCGGCAACGGTAAAGTTGTCTGCCTATGACTTTGTCATTTACGGAGGCCTAGAAGGAGAAGTGACCTACGTAAGCGCCGATGCACTTCAAAATGAAGAGGGCAATGCCTACTACCGTGCCAACGTTACTTTCAAGGTTGATGATAAGTTTACGATCATCCCGGGAATGCAGGTTGTGGTAGACATTCTTACAGGAGAAAAAACAGTACTGAATTATTGGTTAAAACCTATATTACGTGCGAAAGAGAATTCGCTCAGAGAAAGATAGACATAAGGATATAAGATGCGGCTTAAATCAACGTTATTGGTCTTGTTTGCAGTATCATCGTCGCCAAACGCTTTGACTTTAGAAGAGTCAGTTACGTTATCTCTCGATAGCTCCCCCAGTTTGCTTGCTCGCTATTCTCGCTATGAGTCGATGGTACGAGACCGAAATGCCATAAATGGTTCATTTCTTCCTCAGGTTAATTTGTATGCAGCAGCAGGGTACGAAGGTACTCGATATAACAACGGAAACTACATCGACAGTGAAGATAGAACATTAGAAAGAACGGAGATGGGCGTAAGAATCTCCCAACTGTTATTTGATGGATTTAAAACAAGTGCTGATGTTGATCGCCTATCTTACGAGGCTGAAGCTGAACGCTTAGGCTTATTGGCATCTGCGGAAAATGTCGCATTAGATACTGTCAGAGCGTATGTGGACGTTTTACATGCCCGAGAGTTGATGAAACTGACAGAAAGAAACCTAAGTGAACACCAAGAGATCTACCGTTTCATTCTAGATAAAAAAGAAAAAGGTTTAACCAGCAACTCCGATTTAGCACAGGTTTCTTCGCGTGTCGCGACAACACAGTCCTCATTGATTGCCGCCCAAAACAATCTTTCCGATGCTAGAACAAGATTTGTACGTTTAGTTGGTCGAGCGCCGCAAAACTTAGTTGAGCCTGTTTACCCGCAGGAATTGCTTCCGAATAAGCTTGACGAAGCACTCAAACAAGCGGTTAGGCTGCACCCATCCATACAGTCGGCGATGAAAGATTTAGAGGCGGCTCGACATGAAGTAAAAAGAGAAAAGGGGGATTACTACCCAGAGCTCAAGCTTGAGCTGTCAGCCAACAAAACAGACAACGTGGATAATATTGAAGGCATTAACGAAGATGCAAAGGTTATGCTGACGGTCAACTACGATCTTTTTAACGGCTTTTCTACAGACTCCCGAGTGGAGTCATCTGCCTGGCGAGTAGAGGAGGCGAGGGCTATTCGAGCAAATGCAGAACTAGATGCGAATGAAGGTGTAAGGCTGGCATGGGACGCACATACATTGCTTCAACAGCAAATGGAGTTTTTAAAAGTCAACGTTGATGCGGCGAAAGTAACTGAATTAGGGTACATCCAGCAGTTCAATGTAGGGCGACGCAGTTTGTTAGATGTATTAGATGCCAAAGTTGAAACGTTTGTTGCGAGACGGAACTACACCCGAACAAAGTACGATCATTTGGTTGCCACTTACCGTTTATTCAACTCGATGGGGATTCTGACTTATGCGTTGCGAGTTGAGTATCCAGAGAACTGGAAGGAGAACAATAATGGATAAATTCGCAGTGACGAGTCTTCTAGTTTTCATGTTAGCAGGCTGTGCTGAATCACCGAATACGACGTTGACCACATACCAGTACAACGACCTTAAAGATAATGATAGTGATGGCGTGATAAACCAACGAGATAACTGCGCAGATACGCCAAAAGGTGTGGTTGTTGACAGTGAAGGCTGTGCGAATTGGGTCAACGACTCGCAGACACACCTGATCAGCTTTTTCTTTGCGATGGATGAGCATCAGGTAACGCCATCTCATGATATGCCGCTAAGCGAGTTGAAAGCACTGCTTCAGAGTAACCCAAATGCGCAAGTCATACTGATAGGAGACACAAGCCCTGAAGCGTCACTCGAATACAACAAAGCGTTGGCAAAGAAAAGGACGGCAGCTATACGAGAATTGCTAGTGAGAAACGGCATTCAAGATAATCGAATTGAAGAGCAAGAGTTTTATCAGAATACGGCATTGACGGTACAACTAAAAAAACGGGAAAGGCGCACAATTGCTGTTGTAAACACGAAAGCTGAAAGTACTGAACAAGCGTGGACTATATTTAGTTCGGACAGCGAGTTGACACCTAATTCGAAGTTGGAGCTGAATTATGAAAATTAAAGTCTTGCCTTTCCTTGCTCTAACTTCATGTTTGATTTCACCGCTGGCATTTTCTGACTCTGAGGCTCGAACATCGATTTTTGTCGAGCCAGAGATACTAGAAACGATAGAAACATTGATAGATGAGCCAAGTGTAAATGTAGCGCTTGCATCTCAGTCTGTTGGTTTTAACGACATGCTAAATGACGGAACCTCTATTGCGATCACATCTAAGAAATGGTCAGATGAAAACATCTCCCGATTTCAACGAGAAAGAGGCCACAGGCCTACACGTTTGTTTTTAATGGCAAACGCTATTGTCGTAATCAATAGTCAAAAGAGTACGGTAGATAGTGTTTCCGTTAGTGAATTGAAACGCTGTGATGCAAATACGTATGCTTTCGGGGAGATGCGTTTAAGTAACCCAGATGTGAGCTCTAATGGTTGTCAATTATCGATTCAAATGCTTGATGAAGACCGATTGAAACGGGCTTTAAGCGACGACTTGTCAGCCAAAGCTTATATGCGATACTCCGATTTTAAATACTCAGAACAGTGGTCGAGCTACAAGGCTCTCTCTGTTCATCATAACGATGACTCATGCTCTTTGAGCACAGATTGCATCTATTCTCTTCGCTATCCATTTTCCGTGGTCTATTACGTTTATATAAATAAACAATTCGACACTAATCAGAAGATCAAAAAATCAAAGCTATTTGAACTCCTTACAACCGACAACAATACACAACAGGTACGAAATGCTGGGTTTATTCCACTACCAAAAGCGCTTATTAAAATAAATAGGGTGAAGTTAGGGCTAGATGAGCCAGTTGTTTTAAACGGGTATAAATAAACTTCATACGCCTAACTATGTGGGCTTGAGTGAACGTACCGCTCTAGGAAGTTTGCCTTGCTGCTCATTTATCTTTGGTTAACCTTTGGTCAATTGAGTTGGTTGTAAGTGGTTTTGTTGGTAATTTTTCTATCATTGTGGCAAGTTTACTTAAAACTACTTAAGTGAATTTAAGTTATGACACAAGAAGAAAGACTCGTAGCGCTCAGAGCGAAGCTGGAGCAGCAAAACAAAGTAACGTTGTCTGAAGTTTGTGAGTACTTTGGTATCTCGCGAGATTCAGCTCGCCGAGACTTAGTTAAGTTGAGTCAGCAACCTGGGTTACAAAGAATACGAGGTGGTGTCATGCTTGCGCCGATCTCTTCCCATACCGAGGCATACGCGAGTCGACCCGTGAGTGACGTTAAACATCGACTAGCTCAAGCTGCCACAGCGTTGTTGGATGAGCGCGACCATCTTGTTATTGATACCAGCACCATTTTGTCTCTGCTCCCACTCTATGCAGGAAAAGCGCGTTGTGGAGAAAACAAGCTCAACGTCGTTACTAACAGCATTGATGTACTGACCGCTGCTGAAACAAACGACACAATGGACGTTCATTTCTTAGGCGGACACTTTGACCCTTATGCCAGAGCAGTTTTAGGGGCGCAAGCAGAGCAGCAAATGCAGCAGTATCACGTGAACAAAGCGTTCATTGGCGTGTGTGCATTGACATCCCGAGGGCTGACAACAAATAGTTTGTTAGAAGCTACAATGAAACAAGCGATGATTGCTCAAGCTCAGCAGGTCATCGTCGTTTGTGAATCCCGAAAAATTGGTAGCGACAATTTCCACCACGTATGTGATTTGTCAAAGATCGACATCATTATTACCGATCATCCCCCTCAATCAGATTTTCAACAACTCCTCGATCACAATGATATTGAATGTATTGTTGTGTCACCGAAATAAGGAATCTTAGAATGGCTTACGATCCCGTAAAAACCGCTGTGATTGGTTACGGATATTCAGCAAAAACGTTTCATTTACCCTTCATTAAAGCGCTACCAAATTTAACGCTGAGCGCGATAAGCTCTCGTCAACAGGAGGCGGTTCAAAATGATTGGCCAGATGCCAAGTGGTTTTCTGATGCGAATACTTTACTCGATGATAGTGATGCAGAGCTCGTAATCATTACTGCGCCAAATGACGTACATTACGAACTTGCAAAGCGTGCGTTGAACAATGGGAAACACGTCATCGTCGAGAAACCGTTTGTTACTCGTATAGAAGACGGTAATGAACTTATCGCCTTGGCGGAAGAGAAAGGTCTAGTGCTGAGCGTTTTTCACAATAGACGTTGGGATGGAGATTTTCTCACGGTTAAATCTCTTATCGAACAAGGTAAGTTAGGTGATATAAAGCTGTTTGAGTCACACTTTGACCGTTACCGCCCTGAAGTTCGTCAACGATGGCGAGAGCTAGCTCAAGATGGTGGTGGTATTTTATTCGACCTTGCTCCTCATCTTCTCGATCAAGCATTGGTGTTGTTTGGCTTGCCAGATGCGATAGACGCACAATGTCGAATGATGCGTCCGGGCGCGACGACGATTGATTACTACAACTTGGTGCTTCATTACCCAGACCATATTGTGCATTTACATTCAAACTTGTATAGCCCAGAGCCGAACCTCCGTTACAAAGTATTGGGTACGGAAGCTAAATATGAAAAGTTCGGATTAGATCCTCAAGAGGGCTACTTAAAAGAAGGCCGTTTGCCGGAAAACGATGCTTGGTCGGAAGAAGATGAGGCGTTATACGGCGTCCGTTACGACGAAGACGGTGCGCAAACTATCAAAACGGAGAGAGGCGCGTACCAAGCTTACTTTGTTGGTGTGGCAGATGCCATTCGTTTGGGTACTGATAACCCGGTTCCTGCCGCTCAAGCAGTACAGAATATCGCTTTGATTGAGATGGCATTGGAAAGCAGTAAAACGGGTAAAACGATTCAGGTGAAACCATGAGTTTGACGCTTGAACTCGTGGCCCGGCAAGAGCATGAACTTCAGTTGGCGGAATTTAATCACCATATTGCGTGGTCTATCGGCCTTGCTCTAAAAGAAGAGGCTGAAGCTCGCGGCGCGGCTGTTGCTATTGAGGTTTACGGCTTTGGACAAACGCTATTTCAATACGCGATGGCAGGAACCTGTGCTGATCATGTAGATTGGGTCCGTAGGAAGCGAAACTCAGTATTAAGGTATGGCCACAGCTCTTATTATCTTTCTCTGTACAACAAGCAAAAGCAACGTGATTTCGAAAATCAGCCTCATCTCGATGCTCGTGAGTACTGTGCTCATGGTGGCGCGTTCCCAATTCGGCTTTCTGGGTCTGGTTTGGTTGGGGTTGTGACGGTATCGGGTTTACCGCAGTTAGATGATCATCAGCTAGTTGTGGATATATTAAAAACGATGACAGAGACAAAACCCTCTTAAACGCCAAATATGAAAGTAGCACGGTTCTTTATCGTGCTACTGAATTCTCTTTTTAGCTCATAAAGTGTTCTTTAATGTGAGCAAATATTAACATTGATCCCAACTTACTACCTGAAAATCAAATCAATTTCATATAACCTATACGCTCATTCATATAGAAAGCCTTCAAAGTTGGCCATTGGCAATGTCTTTTAGAAGAAAAGAAAAACTCAATCTTAGAAATCTTATTGTCACCCTATGTGTGTTCAGTGTGCTTGTCACTTTGATCAACGCATTCTACTCGATTTATCGTGTTCAAAGGGATCTCATCATCAATAACACGTTAGAATCAAACCGTGTTTACGCCCAAAAAATGTCTGAAATGACAGACTCTTTCATAGAAAGCTCAATGTCGCAGCTAAAATACAGTGCGAACGTGCTAAAAGACAAGATGCATGACGCTCAGCTTCTTGATAAAGAGGCTGAGAGATTAAGAACGCAAACCAAATCATTTAACTCTGTGGTTGTCGTTAATGCAAAAGGGGTTATTATTTCTGTATCCCCTGAAACACTTCAGGTGAAAGGTGTAAGGTTAGTGGGTGAAAGAAAACGCCAGTCTTTAAACGCTCAAGCACCGGTTGTTACTGAACCATTTATATCGCCAGCTGGAAATTACTTGTTAACCATCTCATACCCTATATTTTCTCAATCTAATGAATATTTAGGTTATATCGGCGGCACTATTTATCTAGAAAAAGAAAATATTCTTGCAGAGTTACTCAGCCAGCACGCATACAAAGATGGTTCTTTCCTTTACGTTGTCGATGAGAGTAACACTCTGATTTATCACCCAGATCAGTCGAGAGTTGGTGAAGTAATCGACGATAATGAGGCAATCAAAGCGGTGACGATGGGGCAGAGCGGTAACAAAGAAATTGTTAACTCTCGCGGCGTCGAAATGCTTGCTGGTTATGCACCAGTAAAGTCATCAGGATGGGGAATTGTTGCTCAGCGCCCGAAATCGATGACGTTATCTGTGCTAGATGAACAGATGTGGAATGTTTTCCTTAAGTCGATTCCAATTGGTTTATTAACTTTGTTACTAATTTGGTTCTTGTCCCTTCTTATTTCTAGACCACTTTGGCAGTTAGCTGGTGCTGTGCGAGGTGTCGAAGAACATTCATCATCTATCGATGACCTCAAACTGGTTAAGTCTTGGTATTTTGAGGTCTCACATTTGAAGCTTAGTTTTCTTAAAGCATTTGGTATCGTGTCAAAAACCATTGATAAGCTGCAACTGGATACATTAACAGATTCGATGACTGGATTATTGAATCGACGTGGATTAGATAAAGTGCTTGGTTTGTTTAAGCAGGAAAATACCGCGTTCTCTGTTTTGGCGCTAGATATTGACCACTTTAAGAGCGTAAACGATAACTATGGCCATGACGTGGGTGACAATTTACTTAGAGAGTTTGCGCAGTTAATGAAAGACCAAGCTCGCTCTAATGATCACCTGTGTCGTTCTGGCGGTGAAGAGTTTATGATGTTTTTGGAAAAAACAGACGTAAACCACGCTATGGATGTTGCAGAGCGTATTAGACACAACGTGGAACAACATGACTTCCAGGTGGTTGGTAAGGTCACGGTTTCGTTGGGCGTTTCTCACTGGAAAGGCAATGACACACCAATTGAAGCGGTAATGAAAGACGCCGATAATGCACTGTATAAAGCGAAACATAATGGAAGAAATAGAACGGAGTTGGGTGACGACGCACAATAGATATTGCGCTTTATGCTGAACATAAAACGAGCCAGTGACTAATCTTTGCTGTTAATCGCTGGCGTAACCGCTACCAATTGCGCGAAACGGCAAGTTAAGCTCTAATTCTGGAATTTGTTTACCCACCCAAGCCGGGAATGTATTGCTATTTGGCCCTGGAAACAGCGTATATTCTTCAGCCCAAGGGTATTGGCTAATAACACTTTGTATTTTAGGGATAAGCTGGCGGGCCTTTTCACCTTGTATGGAGAGGATCTTTTCTGGTTTTGCACCATACCAATATCGATCTGGCGTCCCAGTTTGGTACTGATATAGAGCGGGTTGTCCGCGATTCACTCTCCAGCCGACTACTTCATACACTGTATATTCGTTCGCATTTTCAGGCTTTATTGCAAACCATGTATGAACGGCAAACCAGCCTCGCCAACCAAACGCGTCTGCGGCGTAAAACTCAATCACAGCATGCTTAACATTGGAAGGATCGGGTGCGATACCCGCAGGTTCTCTGCTAGCGGTATGCCAATCTCCTTGAGTGCATCCACCCAGCATAACCGCGATTGACATGAACCCAATTTTTACAAGGTGAGTAAAGTTGAGAAGGTCTTTCATTTATTGCTCCTAGACCAACCGATGTTGGTAACGCTCTACTGATTTTAGCTATAAAAACGTGGCAAGCCTGATTGTTGAAATCCTCTCCTTATTAAAAGAGAGAGGGAAGTTAGTGCCATAATTCCAGTTCATACGTAATAATAAGGTAAGCCGATTTGTAACATGTGGCATAGACGATGCCGTATTTCTCGAACGATTCGTCTAGTTGCGTATGAAAAAGTAAGAGGTTGTATGTATTCCTTACACGGCTACATAAATTAAAAGCATTAAAAACAGAGGTTTACAGTGGGTTTTGACTGATTGAGTGAGTTTGGGACCCTCACATTGCCTCACATTTGCTTGTTTTGGGCGGAATTTTCATCGCTCATCTTTTTGCGCGTTTAGAGTCAGCGTTCAGCTATGGCACAATAGGCGCTCACAGAACAAGTGCTGTTTGGTCATGCAAATAGCAGAAAAATAACTAGAAATAGAATAATTAATGTTTAAATCAAAAAGTATACTCGCATTAAGCGTGTTCGCATTTGGCTGTTTTGCCAATCAAGATAGCGAACCAACGTCCGTTGTGCTGAACTATGGTGATTCCTCCATCAGTACTGATATTCAAGCCAATCGAAAATTTCATGTTGTCCGAGACAATGAAAGTGAGCACGTAGAATTTTCCGGCGGAATCACAAAGGAGTATTCCGATTATATTGTGAATATTCATATCATAAGAAAAAGCAATATACGCAGATCAAGCCGTGAGCTGAATACTACCGTATTGATGAACAGTGATCAGATTGGGAAGCCTTTAGTGATTGGCATTGAAAATGATGAGTTCACTAGTATCACTTTGCGTTAATGCTTAGTATTTATTGAATAGGAATGAGGAAATTGATGCTCTCAATACGCTGCTATCGCACCGAGGATGCCCCAACACTGTGGGCACTCTTTTACCATACTGTGCGAATCATTAATCGTCGCGATTATACGGAATCACAAGTTTCCGCTTGGGCACCATCAGATTTTGACCTCGATGTGTGGCAACGAAAAATGGACGATATTCAACCATACGTCGCGGAGATAGAAGGGCAGGTCGTTGGCTATTGTGATTTGCAAGGTGGCGGCTTGATTGATCATTTCTTTTGCCATCATGAATACCAAGGACAAGGTGTTGGTCGTGATTTGATGTCTTTTCTTTTTTCACAGGCGAAAGTACAGGGGATAAAACGACTGTATTCTGAAGTGAGTATTACCGCCCGACCTTTTTACGAGAAAATGGGTTTCACAGTTAAGTCTCGACAACATGTTGAGGTTAGGGGAGAAACCTTAACTAACTTTATGATGGAAAAGTATATTTAACTTAAATAGTGAGCATTTAGTGAGCTTGAACACAGATATAAAATGTTTTCCAATGTGAAAACGAGTTCATTGATCTCGCACCAACGTTTTGTTTGAAAACAGTGTACATAATCTTCTCTGGAACGCCATTACCGCATTTCGTCTCTGAAGGCTTAAAAACAGTCTGAAAGTTTTGGTTTTGCGGCGGGTAATAGCGTTCCAAACGCCAAATGTGTCTGGCTAACCATCTCAGGAAGAGAAGTAGTACTATGCGCCCTTATCTCAAATACGTTGTTCCAACATTGATACCATTGCTTGTTTGGTTAATGCCTCTCTCTGCGTTCCCATTTGATGGCATTACTATCGTCCAGCAAAGAGTGATTGCAATCTTCTTGCTTGCCGCACTTTGCTGGGTATTCGAGCCAATTCCAATCTACGCCACTTCGGTTGTGATCATTGTCCTAGAGCTATTGCTTGTATCAAATAAAGGTATTGTGCTCTTTCGTTTGCAAGAAGGGCAGCCACATTTTGGTGAGCTATTACAATACAACGAGATAATGGCGACCTTCGCTAGTCCGATTATCATGCTCTTCCTCGGCGGTTTCTTTTTGGCTATGGCGGCGACAAAGTACAGGTTAGATGTCAACTTAGCCCGAGTGTTACTCAAACCATTTGGACAAAAACCAAAGTTCGTTATGCTGGGGTTGATGCTGATCACCGCTGTTTTTTCCATGTTTATGTCAAACACCGCAACAACAGCGATGATGTTGTCCATTTTAACCCCTGTGATAGCGGTTTTCGGGCCTAAAGACCCAGGTCGAATTGCATTCGCCTTGTGTATTCCTGTTGCAGCCAACATTGGTGGCATTGGTACTCCAATCGGCACGCCACCGAATGCCATCGCCCTAAAATATTTGGTTGGTGACAACTTAATTACGTTTGGTGAATGGATGGTATTTGGTGTGCCATTCGTTATTGTGATGATGGCGTTAGCTTGGTTTCTGATTGGCTTTTTATATAAAGCCGAACAAACCACCATCGATCTGAACATTAAAAGCAAGTTTTTGAAAACACCCAAAGCAATAATGGTTTACGTCACCTTTGCCGGCACGATTATTCTTTGGTTGATGGGTTCTGCACATGGAATGAATTCTTACACAGTAGCATTAATTCCGGTCGCAGTGTTCTCATTGACGGGCATCATCAACAAAGAAGACTTGAAGAAAATCTCTTGGGATGTGCTTTGGTTGGTGTCAGGCGGTATTGCTCTGGGCCTTGCTCTAGATAAAACCGGGCTTGCGAAGCTGGTGGTACACAGCATTCCGTTTGATCAGTTCTCGCCATATGTTGTCTTGTTTGGTGCGGCTTTCTTGTGCTTGTTAATGGCAAACTTTATGTCGCATACAGCCACCGCAAACTTGCTGATGCCGATTATGGCTGCGCTGGGTACTTCTATGGCTTCGCTAACGCCTCTCGGCGGTGAAGTTACTCTGATCTTAGTCGTGACATTTGCTGCTTCACTCGGTATGTCGTTACCAATCAGTACGCCACCAAACGCGTTAGCTCATGCAACAGGGCATGTCGAGAGTGGCCAAATGGCTCGTATCGGTGCCGTGCTAGGCGTGATTGGCGTATTACTCAGTTTTGTGATGGTGTGGATTTTACATACTGTTGGGCATATTGGATAACCCATGTACGAAACGAAGTTAGACGCGTTAGTACAACGCTACTTTAATCACCTTGAACGCCGATTAACGGTTTTATCCGGGTCGGTGCTTATTGAGCAAGCTGGCTACAACGATCGCTTGTACTATGTGCTGTCGGGAGAACTGGCGGGGTATTACGCGGAAGATGACAAGAAACCGATTCAGGTATTTTCTGCGTCTCAAGGTGCGTTTATTGGCGTACACAGTTTCTTTTCTGGTACGTGGACTGCCTCTTCGACAGTGATTGCTCAAACCGATGTTGAATTGGCTTGGATACAGCGCGATACGCCCGCCGTGGAAGAGGCGACATACGGACCATTGACGACACAATTTATGCCTGTGATGGTTAACGAATTATCTCGTCGTCAACGGCGCGCAATGCAAGAGGCATTGGCTAAAGAAAAAGCACTACAAAAGCTTCATACCGCAGAGCAAATGACAACGTTGGGGCAGCTTGCAGCGGGTATTGGTCATGAGTTGAACAATGCGATAGGCGTTGTAAGCAGTAAATCAGAACGGCTAGAGACAGTTATCATGGAACTGCTTGAAGAAGTTCATCCGGAAGCGAGTCAATTTTTTGATTTTGGTTTAATGCAAGGGCAGAAAGTCTCTTCTAGCGAAGCGAGAAAGCGGGGGCGCCACTTCGAAAAATACTACGGTTTAACCAAGGAGGTTGCTCGTGATCTTGCACGTGCCGTTCCAAACAACTTCCTTTCAGAACATTGGCTAAAAAGACCAGAAGAAGCGATACGTTTCTGGCAAATGGGGCGAGATCTGCATGACTTACGCATCGCCTCTAAACATACCGTTGGCATTGTGCGATCCGTAAAACAATTGGGGCGCACGGATATCGACTTGGATGAAGCGATTAACATCAATGATTCAATCAATCGCGCCTTGGCTCTATTGCAAAGTGACTTAAGACGAGTGAGTGTTCGTTTTAGCCCTGCGGATTTACCTGCTTTTATTGGTTCTCAAACCGAACTCGTCCAAGTTTGGGTAAATATATTAAAGAATGCGTGCGATGCACTTGGTGAAACGGAGAAACCCGGTATCGAAATACATACTCGGGAGAGTAAGGGTAAAATTTTGGTCACGATTGCTAACAACGGACCAGAAATTGATGAAGCGACACGTAGAAAAATTTTCCGGCCAAACTTCACCACTAAAAAGGGGGGATTGTCGTTTGGTTTAGGGTTAGGTCTGTCGATTGTGAAGCGCATTATCGCCGGATATAACGGCTCTATTGTGGTAAAGAGCGACAGTGAAAAAACGATTTTTAGAATCAAGTTACCAGTAGAGGGTGAACATGGAGAAGCTTAATGTAATTTGCGTTGATGACCAACGAGAGGTACTAAGCGCGGTTCTACAAGATTTAGAGCCGTTAAATCAATGGTTGAATATCGAAGACTGCGAATCAGCAGGTGAGGCTCTAGAACTGATGGATGAATTTGATGCAGAAGGCGAGATGATCGCATTGATTATTTCCGATCATGTGATGCCAGGTAAAACGGGAGTAGAGCTGCTGACCGATGTATCAAAAGACGGTCGTTTTGGCTTTACGAGAAAAGTGCTTCTTACCGGGCAAGCGACGCACACCGATACGATTAATGCGATCAACTCCGCAGGCATTGACCGCTACTTTGAAAAACCATGGCAAGCAAGCCAATTAATAGAGTGCGTTAGAAACCTGGTGACCCAATATATCTTTGATGTGGGCTTAGATTACACTCAGTATCACGAACATTTAGATCAGAGTGTGGTGTTTGAACGCCTACGTTAATAGGGGGCATTAAGCTTTGTTTTCGTCACGGCCAGTTAGTGTCTGAAATCTATAGTGAATAGTTCAGCATGTTTAACGTGGCCGTGCGGAATATTGCTCTAGTATGCTTAACTCAACGAATAGCGGCTTGCACTGGCAACAGAAAGTGGCTTAGAGAACCAATAACCTTGCAGATAATCGACGCCCATTTCGGTAAAAAATTCACACATTTTGGCGTCTTCAATTCCCTCAATCACTACTTCAATATTATTTTCCTGGCACATAGTGATAAGAAACTTCAGATATTCTTGTGAAGAGCGGTTGGTTAGTGTTTTCCACGCCATCGACCTATCAATTTTGATTTGTGTCATCGGGAGGTCGAAGAAGCTATTTAATGAACTGTAACCCGATCCAAAGTCATCCAGAGAGAGTGCAAATCCTAGTTCCCTGAGGGTATTCAGAGGGGCAATGGCTGTCTGATTATTATCCAAAATAAACGTTTCTGTTAGTTCCAAAACAATAGACTCAGGATCGACACCAACCTCATCCGCCATGGCTTTAATTCGCGCAGGGAATTCACTGTTCATTAACTGAAGTACAGAAACATTCACGTTGACGCGAACTTGGTTTTGGTAACGCTCACGGTAGTTTTTGATAAATTCACACGCTTTGGCAAAGACTTGATATCCGAGCTCGACAATCAAACCTTTGTTCTCTGCGACGGGGATGAATTCGTCTGGATAAATTTCGCCAAACTCTTTGCTACGCCAGCGAACCAGAGATTCGAAGCTCACTACTTTTGAGCTTTTGGCGTCAATAATTGGCTGAAACTTAACGCTTAATGTCTGTTTTTCAAGTGCACTTTTTAGACCTTGCTCAATAAAGAAATAACGGTCTACGGCATGCTGAGTTTTCTCACTGTAAACCGCAACACGGTCTTTATTCTGTTCGCTTGCGTACTGACAAGTTCGTGCTGCTTTACGTAATATTTCCTCTGCTGAGTGACTTGGATCTATGCAAGGATACAAACCAATACTAATGTTACTTCCTAAGTATTGGCCCTCTTCAATCACTGCCTCGTGGTAGGTTTCCTTTAAACTTTCGGCATAACTTTGCAGCGTTTCTACCGAGCATTCATCGTGAATCAAAATCGCAAAGTCATCATCATGTACGCGATATACAGAACTATTTGGAGAAGGTAGGTGACTGAGAGTTTGTAGCAATTTTTCCACTAACCCATCGACCAACTCGCTGCCATATTGATTTAAGTAAGATTTAATCTCTTCTATCTGAATGTAACAGATAGATGCACAAGAATCGGTGGCTCGCACACTATCTTCAATATCCAGCAAGAGATGGGCGCGATTAGCCATACCTGACGCATTGTCATGAAATGCGACTTGATGAATGTAGCTTTCCATCAGCTTGCGTTCAGAAATATCACGGTGGCTACCAACCATATAATGACCATGTTCTGTTTCTTTGGTCATGGCTACGCCTTCAATCCAGACGTACTGTCCATTGGGTTTACGCACGCGGTAGGTCGTTGTGACTCTCGTGTTGTTGGTAATGATGTGAGCATCGACCCGAGTGGAGAGTCTTTCTCGATCGAGAGGGTGAACAAGGTCTAACCATTGCTCTAAGCTGATTCGACCAGCGTTGATACCAAGCTGCTCATAAAAGCCCTTGTTATAAAATACCATGGTGCCAAACTCATCCATGTAAAAGAGGCCTTCGTTAAATACATCGAAGATATGAATGAATCGTTCTTCGACGATTTTTAGGAACTCTCGGTCACTATCTGAGACTTGTTGGTCAAATATGGTGGTCAAGATATTTCCTCCTCGAGCCTTTTAGCATCAGAGATGAGTGTTGGGGTTGATAACATAGAGTTGATCTGCTGGCGTACATTACAATCACAAAAGTGTCAGTTCAAATTGTTTGGCTATCATTTTATGCGCTACTAGGTTAATAACATACTAAGATTAGGCGGCTAATCATCGACATTTATAAAAAATAGTCAACAGTAAAAATCATTTATAAAATACAGTTATTGATGCCGTCCGCAATCTATAAATATTTATGAATAATTATCCTAAAGTTATTTTCAGTTGTGTCGGTATCAATGTGCTGTTTTCTAACGTCATTTGTATATATGTTATCTTGGATAAAACCATAATAACAAAAAGGACTTAATGAGCGCGACCGATTATTAATTGACAGGATGCTCATTAATTGTAATCAATTCAAATTTATTATCACGCCAAGTAATCAAATCTCTTATAATGCGGACGTTAATATCGAGTAAGCCTTCTTTATATGCAGTACGATCCGAAAAATTCAATCAAAATTGCGCTCGCTGATATCGGCGTTGGTATGTTTGTTACCGCGATAGAGCACAACAAGCGCGTCAATTTAGCCAATGCAGGGCGGATATCTAGCCCTGAAGGCATTAAGAAGCTTGCTACAAGTGGCGTAAAGTATGTTTGGGTAGATCAAACATTATCTTCGCAGCAGTGTGTCTTCAAGCCTGTAGATGAATCAACTGATGCCACTAAAGAGACGCGAGAGCAGAAACACTCCGATTTTAAGAGGGATCAACGAGCTTATCGTTCGAGAGACATCCAACACAAGCGAGCCAAAAGGCTGATCGCCGAAGCAAAAGATTTGGCGCAAAAACTATTGAATCAAACTTTTGAAGGAAAAATCATAGAAGTTGATGAAGTAGAAGCTTGGGCTGACGATGTCATTGAAAGTGTTTTTATTGACTCAGATGCGTTGCAGTGTGTCTCTGCACTCCGAAAAAAAGACTCTTATTTATTGGAACACTCCGTCAATGTCGCTTGTCTTTTAGTGTCATTCGGTAAGTACTTGGGCTTGGATAAACCAACGCTAAAACAGCTTGCTGTAGGTGGCATTATTCATGATGTAGGTAAAATTAAAGTCGATGATAAGATCTTGCACAAGCCAGCGAAGCTAACGCCTGAAGAATTTGAACATATGAAGCTACATCAAGTGTTCGCAGGTGAGATTATCCTTCACGTAAAAGGGCTTAGTGCAGTAAGCCGTGATGTTTGTTTGATGCACCACGAGAAGTTAGATGGCAATGGTTATCCTAGAGGCTTGAAGGGGGATGAGATTCCAATTCACGGCCGTATGAGCTGTATTGTAGATATCTACGATGCGCTAACGGCTGATCGCTGTTACAAAAAAGGCATGAGTTCTGCGGAAGCGTTTAAAATCTTGTTGAGTCTAACGCCATTTCATTTAGACGCAGACTTAGTTTACAAATTCATTAATTGCATTGGGATGTACCCCGTAGGCTCCATTGTCGAGTTGAACGATGGGCGTGTTGGTATTGTTTGGTCTTCAAATGAATCTCAAGCATTAAAGCCAGAAGTGAAATGTTTCTACTCCCGCAAGTATAAACGATACATTGATGTCACGATGGTGGATTTAAAAACGAGTGCGTACAAAATTGAAAGAGCGATCGCGCCTTCATCGTTAGAGATCGATCCTAAGCCTTTTTATGATTAAGAGAAATAGATAAGCTTATACAACAGGCTTTACATCCTTGCATGTAGATCGTATTTTATTTGCATAACTATCTATTAATTTTTTCTAAGTCATTTAGATGCAAGATGGTTATTAAGACCTCGGCTTCATGGATAGAAACCGGGCGATAAAATAGTTCTATACACAATGGGCTATAAACCTCATTTTGCTGGAAGGGATGCCAATGCAAATAGATACATGGATTTTTTACACTCTTGCCATTCTCGTGCTCACAGCTTCACCAGGACCAAGCTCACTGTTGTGTTTAAGTAAAGGAGTGAGTAGTGGGTTTCGTATTGCTTTCATGACTGCACTTGGCAGTTTGTCTGCGATTACGAGCATCCTTACGCTCTCATTTACCGGGCTGGGAGTTGTCATTGCTTCATCTGAGTTAGTTTTTAATATTATCAAATGGTGTGGTGCCGCTTATTTAATCTGGTTAGGTATTCAAGCGTTGCGCTCATCTCAGAGAGATTTTAATAAAACGGCAACGACTCAAAGTTCCGCGACAGCGTTCAGCGCGTTCACTAGTGGTTTCATTGTTGGCGCTAGTAACCCCAAAGCGATAGTCTTTTTCACCGCTTTGTTTCCTCAATTCATTGAACCTTCCGCACCGCTACTGGCTCAATACGCGATTTTCGCGTCTACATTTGTGGTTTTTGAGCTTAGCTGGCTAACATTTTATGCATTGTTAGGGGTAAAAGCCTCCGATTGGTTGTTTGTCGCTGGAAGGGCGAAGTTGTTCAATCGTTTGACTGGTGGAGTATTTATTGGTGCAGGCGTGATGTTGTCGACGGCAAACCGATAAGTAAGACAGATTTCGGTACGCAGTTAGGTTTTCCCATATAGTAAGTTGGAATGCGCTAATTTAGCTTTGTCTTATTTCCAGAATGGAAATAGACGTTTTGTTTATTTTCATTAGTGGCAACAGCCAAGCAGGAGTAAAATCACGTTACTCTTTAGGGGTAGAGCTCGTATTTTGTCTTGTGGGCTTGTGGTTACTTTGTAGGAATATCTTAGATGACAAGCCTTTCTAAACTACAACAACGTTTTCTAGATATCGCGACCGACGTCCGTCTTTCTCCAAAACAGAAGTCGAGTTGTTTAGCTTTAGAGGCTGAAGCGTGCATTCCTTACATGACCGTATCTCCATCACTGAGACAAGCAATGGATGAAGGCATCATCTGCGATATGTTTGAAGGTCATGCACCGTTTAAACCTCGCTATGTGTTGCCTGATTACGCTAAATTTCTATCGCAAGGCTCAGACTATTTAGAGTTGTCTCCGGCTGATGATTTCGATGATGCGTTGAACATGCTGACCATCATTTACCATCATGTTCCTTCGGTAACGAACATTCCGGTTTACTTAGGCCAGTTAGATGATGTCTTGTTGCCTTACATAGGCGACCTAACAGAGAGCCAGATTTACAAAAAGTTAAAACATTTTTGGATCATGCTGGATCGCACATTGCCAGATGCGTTTATGCATGTGAATGTCGGACCGACAGACAACATTATTTGTCGCACTGTTTTAAAAGTAGATGCGGAGCTCAAGCAGATCGCACCGAATCTCACCTTTATGTACGACGAGACAGTTACACCTGATGATTTACTTCGTCAAGCGACACAGAACATTTGTGAATGCAGTAAACCGCATATCGCCAATTACCCAATGCACACGAAAGCCTACAACGGCTCACGCTTTGGTATTGTAAGTTGCTACAACTCGCTTCCATTAGCAGGTGGCTCGAACACATTGGTGCGAATGAATTTAAAAGAAGTTGCAAAACGAGCATCAGACTGTAACGACTTCTTAAACAGTGCGTTGCCTTCTTACCATCGATTAATGGTCGAGCTCATAAACGCAAGAAGCACGCACTTGCATGAAAAATCGAACTTCTTTCAAGGCTTTTTGACGCAAGAAGGGTTGATAAAAGAGTCCTATTTCGCGCCAATGTATGGCGTTTACGGCATGGCCGAAGCGGTAAACCTTCTATTTGAAAAAGAAGGGCAAATAGGGCGATACGGAAAAAATGATCGAGCAAATACTTTTGCTCATGATGTTTCAGCAACACTGGCTAAACTGGTGGACTCAACCCCGGTGAAATATGGTTTAGATGGCAAAGCGCTCTTACATGCACAAGGCGGCATTAGCTTAGATCATGATGTTACGCCAGGTGTACGTCTGCCTTATGGTGCAGAGCCAGACCCTGTCACTTATGTACAAGCAACGGCGAAGCATCATCAGTATTATCGTGCGGGTATCAGCGATATTTTGACGATTGATGAAACGGTGAAATCTAACCCAGAAGCGATGTTCAATTTATGTAAAGGGGCACTAAATGCTGGTTATCGTGAGTTTACCGCGAATGTCACTTCAAATGACTTAATTCGCGTGACAGGCTACATGATCAAACTTTCAGATGTCGCGAAATATGATAAAGAAGGTTCGAGAACCAACACGACGTTTCTAGGTGCGGAAGCAGCAAAAAATACCAAAATTTTAGAACGCTCACCACGTGTGGTGAGTCATGAAGTAACACCGACTTACACGCAGGCATAAGTTCGGTTTAGGAAAGAACAAGATGTCTAGACGAAGTGGAAGCCTTTTGGCAAAAGTCACTCATATCCTTCCTTTCTCTTGTGTTGATGGGCCAGGAAATCGTCTAGTCATCTTTCTACAGGGTTGTAACTATCAGTGTTTGAACTGCCACAATCCTCACACGATAAACCATTGTAATCATTGTGGTGAGTGTGTGAGTGAATGTTCAGCAGGCGCATTGAAGTTCGACGAAAACAACAACGTTGTTTGGCTTAAAGAGGAGTGCACCCACTGCGATCATTGTATAGAGATATGTCAGAACCAATCTAATCCAAAAATTACTGACTACTCTGTAGTAACAATGCTCGATTTGATACGCAAACATCGCTTTTTCATCAGTGGTGTTACTGTATCCGGTGGGGAATCTACCTTACAACTTCCTTTCATTATTGAGCTGTTTAAAGGGATAAAACAAGATCCTGAATTACGGCACCTTTCTTGTTTCATCGACAGTAACGGTTCTTTAGCGGTTGCTGGTTGGCAGCGTATTCTCCCTTTTCTGGATGGCGCAATGATCGACTTGAAAGCGTGGCAGACGGAGACGCATCAGTGGCTAACTGGGCGTGATAATCATCGTGTATTTAAAACCCTTCATTACCTAGCTGAACACGAAAAATTGTACGAGGTCCGCTTACTGCATATTCCCCAAAAAAGTGATTTAGATATAGAAATCGTAGCAATTGGACGTTACTTGAGTACTCTTCCTGAATCGGTGCTTATCCGTTTAAATGCCTTTCAGCATCACGGAGTAATGGGGGAGGCGTTAACTTGGGATATGTGCTCTCATCATGATATCGAACGCTTAAAATCAGAGCTTCGATGCTACGTGAGTAACCCTATCACCGTGCCGACAGTACTCACGTAGTACCGTTGTTTATCTATGCTTACGCATCACAGGCATCTAAATCTAACATGGCGCAAGCGTCGAGTAATTGTTGCTGTAACCATTTTAAAGCGGGATCGTTTAAGCTCGCTTTGTTCCAAACGAGGCTGTAGGCTACTTGCCCGTAATCGAATGGAAGAGCTTGCTCAACCAAACCTTTTGCTTGCATTGCCGCTCTTGCCCAAAGCTTGGAGCATGTGAACAAGTAATCCGAGTGCTGACACATCACCGCAGCTGAACCAAAGTCGGCTACACGCATGGCCAAGTTTCGCTTTGAATGCCTTTGGGTGAGATTTTGCTCAAAATAAGGTTGTGACAGATCTTTATCATGAATACCGATGTGTCTTGCACAAAGGTAACTTTCAACAGATAAGGGTTGCTCAGCGAGTGGGTTCGATGCTCTCATTAAGCAAACCATTTCGTCTTTCAAAATGGTTTTCCATACCAAGTCTTTATTTTGTGTGGGTGGTTGGCTGAGATCGTGAGGAAGCAACAAAAAATCCACTTGACCTCTTGCTAATGCATCGAAACTCATTTCCTCTTTCGCATGGACATTCAAGTGCGCGTGATTGCTCAGTTGTTGGGACAAGTGCTGTAGAACTGGCGCAAAGAGCTCAAACGAACTTTCACGCATTGCTAATGAAAAACTACCTTGATAGTAAGCCGGATTAAAAGAGCCTTGATGTAATAACCCATTCATACTGGAGAGTATGCCATGGATTGATGGGCCTATATGCAGCGCAAATGCTGTCGGCACTAAGCGAGTGCCATCACGGTAAAAAAGGTCATCCTTTAGCGTTTCGCGCAACTGTCCGAGCGTTTTACTGACGCTCGATGGTGTTACACACAAGCGTTCTGCCGCAAGTGTGACGCTGTGAGTGGTTAACAACATATGTAAAACAGTTAGATGTTTAAGGCTTATACGCGAAAGAGCAATGTAGTCCATAAATAGCATGGTTTCTTATGATTTTTGGCAGTATATCAGCATGAAACAAATTTTTACTATTGTTTATCTCGGAAATACGCCTGTTTCTCTTTGAGCTCAATGCATTTGATGGGTTGCATAAGGATTGATGGTGCTTATAAGTCTAGAAATTTATCTTAGTTTTGTTGGACTTTAATGCTTTCATTTATTCAATTCTAAAGCTTCTATGTAATTTTAATCAATTTG
This sequence comes from Vibrio sp. 2CM40D, assembly GCF_023161825.1. Lineage (NCBI taxonomy): Bacteria > Pseudomonadati > Pseudomonadota > Gammaproteobacteria > Vibrionales > Vibrionaceae > Vibrio > Vibrio sp. 2CM40D. The sequence goes on along the minus strand of NZ_JALNTL010000007.1, from coordinate 246,198 downwards.
GAGGAGTTGATTGATTTGTACACGAATTAAACTTGTTCCTTGTTAATTAAAATAGATATTGTTTTGTTGATTGTTTGGTGATTTACTCATGATCCCTCAGTAACAAAGGTATAAATAATTAATGGACGACCCCTTTAGTCGACAAAACCCTTCACCATATGTCTTCTTATTATTGGAGACATGCTCATGCTAGAACTTTTTATGCAACCAGAAGCTTGGGCTATTTTCGCCACTTTGTTTGCGCTTGAAGTTGTCTTAGGCGTTGATAACGTCGTTTTTATCTCTGTCTTATGTGAAAGACTGCCGCTGCACCAACGTAAGCTGGCAAGAAACCTTGGTATTGGTCTTGCTGTTATTGCTCGTATTGGTTTAGTGTTTTCAATCTCTTGGATCATGCAACTGACTCAACCACTATTTTCTTTGGCGAAACAATCGTTTACCGGAAGAGACATCATCATGATTGCGGGTGGTGCATTCCTCTTGGCTAAAAGCCTGAAAGAGTTGTGGAGTTGGTTAAATCACAACGAGTCTGCTCACTCAACTCACGCCCGTACTGGTTTAGCGGTAGTTCTGTTGCAGATTGTTGCCGTGGATGCTGTATTCTCGATGGACTCGGTGATAACCGCCGTTGGTTTGACAAGTGATGTCCCACTTATGGTCGCAGCGATTGTTTCGTCAGCTATCGTGATGGTCATGACAGCCGAAAAAATAAATAACCTGGTGTCGTGTTACCCTGGTTTTAAGACACTTGCTTTGTTATTCCTCGTTTTGTTAGGTGGTTTATTGATGGCAGAAGGCTTCGAAATTCATATCAACAAAGGTTATGTGTACTTTGCGATGGCATTCGGCTTAATTCTGGAACTTTGTCATATCCAGTTAAAAAACAAACAACGCCCGACTATTAAACGTCTTAGTCCGTTGCGAGTTCATCCAACGAGATTAGAAGCTCGTCAATAATAAAAGATATTGCCGCTCATATGAGCGGCATTTTTATATTCGTCATCACCTATTTTTGCTCTCTTTTTATTTTGTTGTCGTTTCGACAAAAAATCGCATTTGTTGTGAGGTTGAAGATTTTTTATATAGACCGCCCAACTAATATGAGTGAACGACAATAATGGATAAAATGATCGATGCGTTAGCAACCCATGGCTACTACATCTGGGATGATTTTCTTTCTGAACAAGAAGTGGCTCAATTACGAGACTGCATTCCAAGTAACTGGAAAAAAGCGCGTATTGGTCGTAATGACGATGTGACTCGTATTGAGTCAATTCGAAGTGACAAAATTCAATGGTTATCGCCCAATATGGGGCACGCGGTTACTTCTTACTTAGATAAGATGGAAGAAATACGCCAAGAAGTGAACCGTCACTTGTTTCTGGGGCTTTTTGAGTATGAAGCTCACTTTGCCAAGTACGAGGAAGGGGATTTCTACCAAAAGCATCTAGATTGTTTTAAGGGCAATGAAAACCGTCGATTGACAACCGTTTTTTACATGAACGAATCTTGGACGGAAAAGGATGCAGGTGAATTGGTGGTTTACGATCTAAATGATAATAAGATAGCAACCATCCCTCCTCAATCGGGACGCTTACTTTTATTCTTATCTGAGCAATTCCCGCATGAGGTTTTACCGACCAATGCTGAGCGTTTCAGTATTGCAGGTTGGTTCAGAATCAATGGTGTGCGAGACAATGTACTTGATATTGCAAAATGATTGGTTTGCAACCTGCACAAAATCAGCAAAGGGCGTAGATACGCCCTTTGTCGATTAAACATTAGTTGATAGCTCGTAACACTCGGTCATGTTTCGCTCTAGCACTGCATAGACGTCAGAACAAAGTTCTTGTTTAGCGACTTGCTCGCCCATAATCGCGGCGATTTGTGCTTGCGCCATTCGTCCTCGGTAGGGACGGTCCTGAGACAGAGCTTGAAAAACATCGGCAACCGCGACAATACGCGAAGGTACATCGAGTTCGTCTCCTGTTTTATGATAAGGATAGCCAGAACCGTCCAAACGCTCGTGATGATTAGAGGCCCACTCCGCTATTTTAGCGTTGGGAAACACTTTGTGTAATGCGAGCTGAGTATCAATTGTATGGCGTTTAATACGCGTATACTCTTGTTTATTAAGAGAGCCTTCTTTATGAAGAATCTCATCTGGTGTTTTTAACTTTCCGATATCATGCACCAACCCAGCAATAAATAACATCTCTTGGTCGTGCTCACAGAACCCAAGCTTGATGGCTAGATACCGAGATAACTCCGCCACTTTTTGCGAATGTTGATAAGTAAATGGGCTTTTTGCGTCAACAATTCGAGCGATAAACATTCCCAAACTATTCATATCTTGGATGGTGAGCTGTTTTTGAAGCCAATCAATGCTTTTAAAGTTTAATCCGATGGTTTCTATATTTTCAGACTCCATCGCGAACCAAAATGCGTCGGTCATAACGAGCTTAACCATTGCCTTAGCCATGTCTGGATTAAACAAAGTTCCAGCGTTTGCCATGATGCATTCTGCAATTAGTTCTTCATGAAGTGTGACAATGTCACAGTGGCAGTTCATGACGTATTTGGAACGCATAAAATCGAGACGATCGGCTAAATAGAGTAGGGCAGCGACCTCTTTTTCAAAAGGCGGTAAATCAAGATATTTTAGTTCACTCCAATGTGTATGGTGGTAAAGAACAGGTGTAGCAAACTGACGTAACAAACGACACTGCTTGAGGCTTCGGTATCCTCTTAAGCAATGTGTTTTTACATCTTGTGGCACCAACTCCTCAAGTAACATTTTATGTTCTTGTGTTTCGGAGACCCCACAATCGTGGATCATCCCTGCGAAGTAGCAAAACTCCGCTTTTTCTGGTTCCCAGTTCATGACCCGAGCACATTGGTAAGCGATGTAAGCGACACGATGGCTATGGTGCGTATCATCAACACCGACATAGTCGAGTGCTCGAGCAACCCAGATAAGTGCTTGTTTCAGATCGACTTCAAAGCCCATGTCCGTATGGGAATGGCAAGAATGATTCATGGTTTATACCGACATTGCTAATTAGCCCACGCTAAACCCAAATCAGAAGGTGATAGGAAAAATTGGGTACGACAGCGAATAGACCCCAAAAAGGTGGGCGTTTAGACATAGTTTTGATTATGGGCGGGATAATAATCCTAGTTGCATAATAATATCACCTGAAGCTCATGGTTAAGAGTCAGATATTTGAACTAAGTATAAGTTTTGAAAGATTATTGTTGCTCTTGTTGACTTATTTGAAAACGACAATAAATCATGATGTAACGCATTCTTATTTTTATTTTTGTAAATCGTGTTCGGGCTTAACCAGAGACACACGGTATTGATGTGTGATTAACAGAATTCATATTGTTGCTTTTGAAGGCAAAAAATAAGAGGACTTCTTCGAGGCTTGCTCTGTAACTAACAGAGTAATAGGGAAAGCAGCTTGTTAACTACATGACAATAGAGCGTCGTTGAAAACATTTTCTCTGTAGCTCATGTCGTTGAGGAAAGATAATAAAATGGTACGGTTTCCCAGCGATGCTAGCCCTTTTAGTGAGATAAGTTTATTGAAAATGTGTGATTGCAAAGTAAGCATAGGTAGTAAAAGTAGCTAGAATGATAGCTCTAAATGAAAAGGATTTCGTATGTTGAAGCATCGTTTATATCGGAGTTACACCGCAGGGTTAAAAATAGCAGCCCTTATCCTTCCTATGCCGAGACCAACCTTGTTTTCCGGCCCTGGTTCGATGAATGAGCTATTAGAATCGATGGCCGAGCTGGGATTTAAACGCGTTTTGTTAGTAACCGACGAAGGGTTAGTCCAAGTCGGTATTGTAGATAAGGTGCTTGAGGCAGCAGCACAACTCGATTTACAGTTAGATGTTTTCTCGCAAGTTAAGCCCGATCCTACCTATGATCAGGTTGAGAGCGGTCTAGAGGCTTATCATCGTTTTCATTGTGAGGGCATATTAGCTTTGGGTGGCGGCTCTGCAATGGATTGTGCAAAAGTTATTGCTGCGAAAGTTACCAATAAACGGCCAATAAAAAAATTAGCTGGACTATTGAAGGTATGGCGAATGCCAGCACCGCTTTTTGCTATTCCAACAACGGCTGGAACCGGAAGTGAAGTTACTATCGCTGCGGTCGTGTCAGATCCCTCCTCACACATTAAAACCCCTTTAATGGATCCAAAGTTGGTGCCACTAATGGCAGCTTTAGATGCGAATTTAATGATTGGTTTACCTCCTAAGATCACGGCTGATACTGGCGTTGATGCATTAACCCACGCTATTGAGGCCTATGTATCGAAAAACGCTACTCAAGAAACGATGGCTTATTCGGTTGCCGCTATTAAACTCATTTTTAAATATCTTCCTAGGGCTGTGATGCAAGGGGATGATGTCGAAGCTCGTCATAAAATGGCTATGGCATCCTATTACGCGGGTTTAGCATTTACCAAAGCGAGTTTGGGTTATGTTCATGCCTTTGCTCACACATTCGGTGCGAGATATGGAATACCTCATGGTATGGCAAACGGATTAGCCTTGTTGCCTGTGCTGCGCTTTTCATTATCAGAGATTGAGCCTCAACTAAGAAAGCTCGATGAGTTGACGGCCGAGGGGCAGTTAGGTAACGCAAGTGCTCAGCATTTTTTGGCGAATCTGGAGTCCTTGTTTTCAACTATTGATATTGAGCAAACCAGTGCGCTCATTCAACGTGAAGATGCTGATGCGCTTGTTGATTTAATTCTGAAAGAGGCGCACTGGAATTACCCTGTTCCCAAGTTCATGAACAGGGAAGAATGCACACAGTTATTGTTAAATATCAGTAAGGTGTAAATTATAGTTTACACGTGTGGTTTTTTATCCTTACACTTTGCTTGATCTTCTGCTAAAGATCCTACAATATCGACGGCAATACAAATATGGTGTTGGTTTCGGTCCGCCGTTGCCCGATCTAATACTGATAATTTCTAATAAAGTGTAAAGATTAATATACAATGAGTCGTTCTAAAGTATTCGGTAGTACGCTAATTATTGCGGGCACTACAATAGGCGCTGGTATGCTAGCGCTTCCACTTGCCTCTGCCGGCATTGGTTTTTCAACTTCTATTATCATCATGCTAGGCTTATGGGCTCTGATGGCTTTCACTGCCTTGCTTATGCTTGAGCTTCATCAACATGCGGAGAGTAGTGCTACACTTCATACTTTGGCGAAACAGATCCTAGGTCAAAAAGGCAAGTGGGTGGCAAGTTTTGCGATGTTGTTTCTTTTCTACTCATTATGTGCAGCGTATATCGCTGGCGGTGGTGCTCAGTTCGGAGACCGCCTTGCACAATGGTTTGACCTCGATATTTCAGGGCCTACATCAACGATAATCTTTACCTTGATTGTGACTTTAGTTGTGACAGTGGGTACCGGTACGGTCGATAAAGTAAACCGAGTTCTGTTCGCGATGAAGCTCATTGCGATGGTTGCGGTGCTTTCTTTTCTTGCTCCAAACGTTACGGAATCTTACTTGTTAGGTATGCCAATCGAACAAGGCCTTGTTGTAGCGGCGATTCCGGTGATCTTTACTTCGTTTGGTTTCCACGGAAGTATACCTGCAATTGTGAATTACTTAGACGGTGACACTTCTTCTTTACGCAAAGCCGTTATTATTGGTTCGACGATTCCACTCGTTATTTATATCTTTTGGCAAATCGTGACGTTGGGTGTGGTTAGCCAAAGTACGCTTGTTGAGAACGGAGGGTTGAGCGCACTGATTGGTCAACTATCCCAGACAGTACACCAATCAAATTTGGGCAGCATTGTTGGTGTGTTTGCTGACTTGGCATTGTTGACATCGTTCCTTGGCGTGAGTTTGGGTCTATTCGAATTTTTGGGTGATACCATCAAAGGAAGTAACGATAAGCCTAATCGTTTGATTGCGGCACTAGTGACGTTTACTCCACCGCTAGGCTTCGCACTTTTCTATCCTCAAGGCTTTATTATGGCTTTGGGCTATGCAGCGATTGCCTTAGCGATTTTAGCCATCTTTTTGCCTTTGGTTATGGTGATCAAGGTTCGTAAATCGGATGATTTTACTGGGGAGTACCGCGTCGCTGGTGGTCAAGGTGCGCTAGTGATAACGGGCATTGCTGGCACTGGCATCGTATTAGCTCAGGTGTTAATTACGCTAGGTGTGCTTCCTGCTCTAGGCTAGTTGTTTAGAACGTTCTTTGAATAACCTCTAGTTACTGAATCCATCGTAATCAATCAGTATTGTTAGGCCAACGAGTTTTGCTCGTTGGCTTTTTTAATCTGGATCAAATTACCGTAAGATATCCGGTGAAAAAATTGGTAGAAATGTGCTTTTATTTCGTACACTTAAGTTGTGGTATATCGATAATTTAAGTGGAGAAAACCGCTCAAAATACCATTGAATTTGCAACACAATGAGCTTTTCTTGTTTCTCTGCTTTGGTGTGGAGGTGAAGCATGGCGCACCGGAGTTTTTACCCGTTTGCAAAACCGCTTAACGAGCAACTGCAAACGCTAAAAGGCAGGATGCAGGCGCACTTGCCATGTATTGATAGGGTGTCATTTGCAAAATATCACCCAGACCAAGATGTGCTCAAATCATTTGCAGAAAGTGAGTTTGACACTTGGTGTTTAGCCCATCACGAATCAGCATTCCGTAAACTCCACCACCTCAATATTGCCTCTAAAAACGCGGTTCCTCGTATCGTCGAAGACCTTCATGATATTAATCACTGTCCTCGGGTTCAAATTTTACTCAAACACGGATATCAGTCGTCGGCTGCTATTCCTTGTTATGACAACAAAGCTTTTACTGGTTTTGTATTTTTGAACTCCACTCAACGTGATGCGTTTAGTTTAGAAGCGCTGAATGGTCTTAAACCTTATTTCGAAATGATTCGATTTGCGGTTGCATCAGAGACTCAAGTAGTCAATGCGATAGAAACGCTAGCGAACCGAATGCAATGTATGATGCCAGGCTATTCACCTGAGTATTACGCGCATACCAAACGCATGAAGTACTACAGTCAAATTATCGCAACGCAGTTAGCGGATCGTTATCACCTGAATGACGAAATGGTCGAAGATATTGGTATTTTTGCTCAGTTCCATGCGCTCGGTGATAGTCAGCTGCCAGTTGAAATTGCTAGCCGCCGAACAAATTACTCTCAAGAACAAGAGGCGATATTGATTCAACATATTGAGCGTTGTATCGATTCAGCGGATGACATAGTTGCCCGTATCGGAAATCCGGTTCACCCGAGTGTGACTTTGTTTTTGCAGATGGTTACTTATCAGTACGAAAACTTAAATGGCACTGGTTATCCTTATGGTTTAACCAATGATGATATACCAATCGCCGCGCAAATTACGGCTGTCGCGAATGCCTTTGATTTTATGACGACGCACCATCCGTACAGACAAGCGTGGTCCATCCCATACGCATTGTTAGAACTTGAAAAATGGGTATATCAGGGATGGTTATCTCGAGAATGTGTTGATGCTCTGCGAGAGCATCAAGGTTATATAAAGCAAATCATCCACAAATATCCCGAGCACTATACAGGCTTGGGGTTAATGTGAAGAGCAGTAACAAAGTTGAAATGTTGACGAGGAGGAATATTTAAACAATACTGTTTTTATATACAGTAATGAGTTTGGAGGTGAAGTATGTTGTGGGAAACCCTTGAAAGAGTAAACCGCTTACGCCAACAAGCACTTGCAAATCCTGAGTTTGTTGAGTCAGCAAAAGAGCACGAACAAGCACTTCAGGAGCAAGAATACCATTATCAAACTAAGAAAAAGCGTTCAGCCAAAGACAAACAAGGTAAAAAGTCGCTGGCCGATATCTATAAAGAAGTAGAGTTTGGCGCTGACGCTCGTCATTAATGTATTCACTGCGGCATTTTTCATTTCTTCATACGCTGCAGTATTCGTTCAAATTTATGCGAGAGCAGTGGGAGACCGCTGCTCTCGTTGACCTGCCTATAATTTACTAATGAAGTTCAGCAGAGCAAATTATCACTAACACTTAGCAATTCTCTCAATGATCTTGTTGATGTAATGATAATGACAACGGTTTGCATTTGTATCTTTGTTGTTATATAAAACCTCCCTTATTAATCGTTCTGTTGAATAAGAACGGCAAACGTGATCAACGAATGAGAGCTCTGAATAACTGTTATTCGTAAATGGCTATTAGGTGAAGTAGGGATGTTGGAAGCTAAAGCACTCCAGTTTGAGATTGAAGGCAAGTCATTGCTAAAAGCGTTTGATGTGACATTTGAACCCGGAAAAACATACGCTCTTGTTGGACACAATGGTTCAGGAAAATCCACATTGTTAAAGTTGCTGGCACAGCAACAGCCATACACCGCTGGTGACGTGGTTCTGCATGGAACGAGCATTAACGATCTCTCAGCGAAAAAATTCGCCCAACACATTGCCTACTTGCCTCAGCATCTTCCGGTGACCGACAGTATTTTAGGTCGAGATTTAGTCGGTTTTGGTCGTTATCCATGGCATGGTTTACTTGGACGTTTGAGTAAGAAAGATCACGACATTGTTGAAGAAGCAATGGCGATGACAGGCACACTAAAATACGCAGATCGCTTAGTGGACACGTTATCTGGAGGAGAGCGTCAACGTGTGTGGCTAGCTATGCTGTTAGCCCAAAAAACCGAGTATTTGCTTCTTGATGAGCCTTTGTCTGCGCTAGATATCAGCCATCAAGTCGATATGTTGAAGCTTATCTCTAAACTCAGTCAAGAACTGGGCTTGGGCGTTATTATCGTATTACACGACATCAACTTGGCTGCACGATTTTGCGACTACATCGTTGCATTACATCAAGGTGATTTGATTGCACAAGGCAATGTTGAACAGGTGTTTACTGAACCTAAGTTGAGGGACATATATGGGATAGAGATGATGATCTCTGACCACCCTGCGGGTTATCCGGTGGCGATGCCAAGCTAAAGGTTGGAATAATGAGCAGTACAAACACTCGACTTAAACATTTCTCTTTCGCTCTCTCACTTAGTGCGCTTTTGGTCAGTTCTTTTCAAGCACTAGCTGACGCATCACCTCGGGTGATGTCGGTTGATTGGACACAAACTGAAACGATGTTGGCTTTAGGGGGCGTACCTGTAGGCGTTGCTCAAGGGCAAGATTACGATGCTTGGGTAAAATCGCCACCGTTACCACCTCAAACGAAGGATGTAGGGTTAAGAACTCAACCCAATATAGAGCGCATTTACGAGCTCAGACCTGAGCGTATTTTTATTGCCCCGTACTTCTCCTCAATGAAGCATCGCTTAGTTGATATCGCCCCGGTTACCACCATTGACTTATATGAAAGCGGGATTACGGATTGGTCGGTACTTACCAGTTTCACTCGGAGGTTTGGTGAAGAGCTGGGAAGAGAGGCGGAAGCAGAGGCGCTTATCCAACAATATGAAAAACGTTTGTCTTTATTAAAACAGCGTATAAATAAAGGCCAGCCGCCACTTCTAATGATTCAGTTTATGGATACAAAGCACGTACGTGTTTTTGGTCAAAATAGTCTTTACTCCCAGGCTATCGAAAAGATTGGGCTGAGTAATGCATGGAATGAAAAGACGAATAGCTGGGGCTTTAGCCTAGTTGGCATCGACAAGTTAGCTGGCATAAAAGCTCAAATTGTTATCGTAGAGCCATTACCTTACGGTGGAGCGGAGCAGCTCTCTCAAGACCCATTTTGGCAATATGTTGTTCAACAATCTGGTGAAAAGGTCATGCAAGTCGCACCCGTTTGGAGTTTTGGTTCTATGCCTTCAGCTCTCCGTTTCGCAGAGTTAGTTACGGCGAGTAAGGTCGAGGAGTTAACACAATGAAAACGATGCCTTTAAGCTTTGTGGTGTTACTTTCGGCATTTACCTTTTCTATTGGTGCTTTCCAATTGTACCAAGTAAGCTCATTTTCGTTGGCTCTAATCAGTTTATGGGAGCCTAACTTTCAATCTATCGATTCTGTTTTACTTCACTTTAGCTGGTGGCCTCGAGTCTTCACCACGATTATATCTGGTGCTGGATTAGCGGTTGCTGGGGTATTGATGCAGCAAGTGCTGCGTAACCCTCTCGCTTCACCCACGACACTTGGTGTGGCGAGCGGTTCAAGTTTTGCTTTGATGTTAGCTACGCTATTCGCACCTTGGATGTTGGATATCGCGCCTAATTTGGTTGCTCTCATCGGCGGTGTGATATCGATGGGGCTGGTGATGCTGTTGTCATGGCGACGAGCGTTATCTCCAACGGTTGTCGTCGTTTCTGGGTTAGTGATAAACCTGTACTTTGCATCATTAAGTACGGTTATTCTGATGATGAATACCGAAAAGCTGAATGGGTTAATGATATGGGGAGCCGGTTCGCTTGTTCAGAGTGGATGGGGAGATTTCTCGTATCTTGCCCCTCGAATCGCACTTGCTACGGTCGTTGCATTTGTGATTGCAAAGCCGTTAAGTCTGTTGGAACTCTCCGAGCAAGGTGCCAAGAGTTTAGGTGTCTCGCTAGCTAAGTTGCGTTTTGTCTGTCTTGGGCTTGCGGTGTTAATCACTTCTTGGGTGGTTTCTGCCGTAGGAATCATCGGTTTCATCGGGTTAGCGGCGCCAGCGATTACTCGATTGATAGGTATCAATAAAATCCAGCATAAGCTTTGGGTATCAATGCTGATTGGTGCCATGTTATTGACTTTAACCGATTTGGTTATTCAGCAACTGCCAGGGCTAATGGCGAGTTTTATACCAACGGGAGCAGCAACCGCTGCACTGGGCGCTCCGCTACTGTTATGGCTGTTACCTCGTTTATCACAAAAGACGCAGGGCCATACTCAAACAGTGTTAACTCGACACCGTCAACATGTTTACAAGCTAAACCCTAAAGCGATCTCATTGGCGTTGATCGGCACGTTAATTTCTGTTGTTCTTTTTGCCACGGTTGCTGTGCAAAATGAAGGGTGGACAAACTTATTTGCTAGCCAAAATTGGATTTTTTTGGAATGGCGCGCACCTAGGTTATTTGCAGCAGCAATTGCGGGGGCAATGTTGGCGATTGCTGGAACCATGATTCAACGCCTAAGTGGAAACCCAATGGCAAGTCCTGAAGTGATCGGTATCAGTTCAGGGACAGCGATGGGATTGATCATCGCGATGTTTACTGGGTTTGGTTCGTCAATTTTCACTCTTTCTCTAGGCGGGCTCGTAGGCGCATTAGCGACGGTATCAGTCATTGTGCTGCTAAACCGTAAGTCAGGCTTTCAGCCGGAGCGTATTTTGTTGACTGGTATTGCGATTACCGCACTGATGAATGCAATACAGAGCTTTATTCTAGCCACTGGTGACCCAAGAAGTTATCAAGCATTGGCTTGGTTGTCAGGGTCTACCTACTATGTCTCGGTTGAAACGTTACTCCCGTTGTCTTTATCTGCGCTTGTCTTTATAGGGTTGAGTTTTCTCTGCGTAAGATGGCTAGATATTCTTCCTGTCGGTGCCGCTTCCTCTAAAGCGCTTGGAATTCGAGTTGATCGTTCACGCGCAACACTGCTTCTTTTAGTTGCTTGTCTCACGGTCAGTGCGACATTGGTTGTTGGTCCGATTAGCTTTGTTGGGTTGTTGGCTCCGCATTTAGCTCGCTTATTTGGTTTTAACAAAGCGTCACAACACATGTTATGCGCCGCGATACTGGGGGCAGGGGTGATGTTGTTGGCTGATTGGTTGGGACGACAGGTCCTTTACCCGCAAGAAATACCAACAGGGCTTATGGCGTCTCTCATTGGCGGTTTGTATTTAATGTGGGGTTTACGCCGCTTATAGAGATGAGCTAAGCCTCAACCAAGAAAGTACTTATACAAATAAGCACTCGTAGTGGCATTCGTAACCTATGCGAGTGCTTTATGCAAAACCTCTGGTTTGTCTTTTACGGAAACAACTGGCGATGCCGTAACTCGCTTTTCTTTCAGCGGTCGCTGAAGTCATGAAGGGTTGGTTTGGCTGCCGACAAAAAGGAGAGAATATGACTCGGCAGTTTATGCTGACACCAACGTCGATGGCGGTTGTATTAGCTGTATCAACGCCAAATGTCTTGGCTCAGGAAGATGAAAATATAGTTGTGATTGGACAGCAGCAAGACAGTGCAGTTGGTCCAGATTTTAGTTATCTCGGAGCGAAGAGTCGGGCAGCGACGAAAACTGATATTGCTATCAATGAGACTCCAAGAGCGGTGTCTGTTGTTACGCGAGAGCAAATGGATGATCGTGCCTCTATTAGCATTTCTGACGCACTACAGTACACACCAAGCATTCAAACTAATTATTTCGGCGAAGATAACAAGCAAGATTGGTTTATTATTCGTGGTTTTAAACAAGCGAACAGCGGGTTGTATCAAGATGGTACCCGTTTATATTCTTCTGGCTTCTATAGTTGGCAAATAGATCCGTTTGCGTTAGAGAGGGTTGAAGTTTTACGTGGTGCAGCGTCTGTTCTTTATGGGCAAAACCCTCCAGGTGGGGTTATCAATGTTGTCAGTAAGCGACCTCAATTTGATGGGGGGTCAGGACTTGTATCTTTGGAGTACGGTTCTGAAGACCGTAAACAACTTTCTCTTGACGTAAACTCTGAGGTGAGTGAGCAGTTAGCTTTCCGCTTTCAAGGGTTAGCGAGAAAAAATGGGACGAGAATTAGTGGGGTAGAAGCAGAGCGCATTCTTCTCTCTCCATCGATGACGTACAAATTTAATGAGACGTCTGAAATTACCTTTCTAACGAGCTATCAAAAAGACGACTCAGATCCTTATCTGCAATTTTTGCCAGTTGAAGGAACGTTAACGCCAAACAAAAATGGAAAGATCAGTGATAGTTTAGCGATAGGCAATCCTAACTGGGAGACGTTTGAGCGTGAGCAGGTGTCTTTAGGCTATGAGTTTTCTCATGCATTTAATGATACCACTTCATTTGTTCAAGCAGCTCGTTACAGCGAAATGGATGTTAAGCTAAGACAAATGTATTCGTACGTTTACTCGGCTGACGTGCCTGCGTTGGGGCCGGCTTTGGACCCATCAAATGAACGCAAAACCATACTTCGGGGTGCTTCAACAGAAGATGGGTCATCTGATGCTTTTAATATCGATAATCGTTTGATGCACCAAGTAAATTGGGGAAGTGTTGAGCATAACTTGATGTTGGGCATAGATTTTCAAATGATCAGTATCGATGGTAAAGATTTTGCCAATGACCCTATCGTTGCTAATGGTAATGCATTATTAAACACACCAATGGGAGCTTTGCCCGATCCTAGGTTTAATGTATTTAATCCTACTTATTCGGATAACATAATGTTACTCGATCCGAATACGCTACAACCATTGAGCGAAACCGATAAGCAAAGAACGAAAATCGATAATCAGCAGCTCGGCGTCTACTTTCAAGATCATATGCTGATCAACGATAAATGGGCGATGTTATTGGGGGCACGTTACGACGATACAAGTAATGAAGTACATAATGTTACCACGGGTGCTCGCACGAAAGTCGATAATGGAGAGTGGACGTTTAGCGTGGGAACGGCTTATATTTCTGATTCTGGCTTCACGCCATACTTTAGTTACTCTCAGTACTTTGATCCAATTATTCAAGAAGACAGCAATGGTAAGCCAGCGAAGCCTGAAAGCGGTGATCAATTTGAAATCGGTATGAAATACCAACCGGATTCATTTGATGGTTATTTCAATATTGCAACGTATCGGGCAACAAAAGAAAACTTGGCTCGTATCTACTTGAGTGAATTAACGCAAATAGGAAAAATAGAAAATAACGGCGTTGAGTTTGAAGCTGTAGCTAATGTGACACCATCCTTAACATTGATCGGGAACATTGCGTACGTTGATGCAGAGATAAAAGAAGACATCAATAAGGAATGGGTTGGCAAAACACCTTCCCAAGTGGCGAATACCGTATCATCAGCTTGGGCACATTATCGTTTCTTTGATGGACCTCTTGATGGCTTTGCTGTTGGCTTAGGCGCGCGCTATACAGGTGAGTCATACGGAGACAATGAAGAGAGACTAAAAGTACCAAGTTATTTCTTAATGGATGCGACGGTCAGTTATCGAATCGGCGATTACAAGTTACAAGTCGCAGCTAAAAACATCGCGGATAAAAAGTACATAGCGACATGTGATGGCTTTTGTTGGTATGGCGACCGACAAAATGTTATTGCAAGTTTAACTTACGACTGGTGAGTTAACGTATAAATAAACACCCCTAACTTTAGGGGTGTTTATTTAGAAATCGGCTTTACGGACAAAGTGCGGGTTTTTGTACTTTTTCTGCGGACCAAACGATGATACGACAAGTTTGTTCCATAATGTTTTGTCAAACTCACCCTTTGGAATCGAAGGGTAGAGGGTTTCCTCTTCTTCTCTTGCAAAGTTCATATATTGTTTCTTTTTAATTTGATTGTACTTTTTGGCGATCTGGTTATGTTTTCTTACCCACTCCAGCTTGTAATTGTGGAGCACTTTTTCACCATCTTCGAGACTCATTCGAGATAGGAACAGTCGCTTGTATGAGACCTTTCTGTCCAGCATTGTGCGCATAACGGTTTGGATATATTTACCGTGATGCGTAATGGTAATGTCGTTTTCATCAATAGGAGTGACACACCAGCCTTTAGGTAAAAAGTCTGGCTTCTTAAATTGCTTATTACGCTCCATTAGCGCCTGATGTAAAACTAAATCAGAGGTGCCGCGGAACGTCTTTTGCCATTTACCGATACGAATTTGAATCGAACCAGGCAAGCGATAGATGTTAGTAAACTTATCTTTGTCCATGGACTTGTGTCATGAGATTAATGTGCATAATTAGAAAGCGGAATTCAGCCCAATGCCACAGGCAGTAGACTTAAGTACCGTACGATTTTACAACGACCTTGCGTGATATAGCGAGGGGTTATGTCAATAATAGGTAAGAAATAGAAAATTAGTTCACATTATGAAGAAATTGGAAGCTTACAAGGCTAAATTTTGAAGTTACACCAATTATGCCCATGCCGACTAAATAAAAGAAGGCACGGGCATAAAATCACACCGCTTCTTCGAGTTGCTTGGTGTCTTCTTCAATCTGTTGTAGGTGTCGGTTTGCTTGCTGTAACTGATACATTTGAGCATAACGACCATTTTGCGTTAAGAGTGCTTTGTGTGTACCTTTCTCGACTAACTCCCCATGATGAAGAACAATGATTTGGTCTGCATCTAGGATAGTTGACAGCCGATGAGCAATAACAACGAGCGTCATGTCTTGTCTGAGTACCGCCAAGCTCTTTTGGATTAAAGCCTCTGTTCCTGAGTCAATATTTGCGGTTGCTTCATCTAATATCAATATCTTAGGTTTTACCACAAGCACACGTGCTAACGCCAAAAGCTGTTTCTGACCCGCAGATAAATTAGTTTCGCCTTGACCTAACTGCGTGTCTAGTCCGTTAGGGTAACGATGAATTTGTTCTGCCAAACCTATCTTGTCTAACGCATCCCATATTTGATTGTCATCAACCGCCCGACTGAGAGAGATGTTTTCTCTGACTGAAGCAGGGAGAATATGTGGATCTTGTTGGACCATTGCCACATCTTTGCGAAGTACGTCTTTCCCTAATGTTTTAAGTGGACGACCATCTATGAGCAGTTCACCACATTGCGTTGGATAAAAGCCCATTAACAGTGACGCTAATGTGCTTTTACCGCTTCCTGTATGCCCGACAAGCGCGATAAAGTCTTGGTGGTTGGCCTTCAACGAAATGTCTTTTAATACGTCCTGTTTACCATCGTAGCTAAATGTGAGGTCTTTAAGTTCGATAGCACCTGACCTTAATGGTTGATGATCGTCCCCGTAAGTTTGTTCTTTCGCATCAATCAATTCAAAAACACGTTCGCTTGATACTAACGCCTGCTGAAGTAGAGCAAGTTGCTGAGTCATCTCAATTAGTGGTTCAGTAACTCGCGCAAGATAACTGATAAATGCATACAGTACCCCCACACCAATCAACTCAATACCATTAAAACCAAAGATCGCAACCAAGCAAAGCAACGCAAGACCAGCGAGCAAGTCCATTAATGGTCTTAGCAGATAGCCGTTTAGCCGAATCACTCGTTTAGATGCCACCAGATGCTCTGCGGTTAGCTCGTTGAACTGTTTATTAAAACGCTCTTCTTGTTGCATTAATTGGATGACACTCATCCCTTGAATGGATTCACTCAGATTCGCATTTATATCGGTCAATAGGTCACGCATCTTTCGGTAGCTTTCTGTACTTAGCTGCTTAAACAAGTACATAAAGCCGATGACGATCGGCAGCAATACAAGCACAACGAGTGTGAGCTTCCAACTCATGAAAAACATAACTCCAAGCATTACGACAATCATGACCACGTTTTTCACCACGGTCGCGATCAAAAGCTCATAAAATTGCTGTAAAGATTCCGTATCGTTGGTGATTCGCGACACCAATTTTCCAGCAGGAGTGTAATCAAACGCAGATAACGGCTGCTTAATCACGCCAGAAAATACTTGCTTACGAATCGCTTTGATCGTGTTAGCCGCGACAATGCTAAATTGCAATGACTGAAAATACTGGAATGTTGCCGATACGATCTGAAGAGCGATATAACCTACTGCTAGCGAAATCAGAACATTTTGTGAATAGTCACCTTTAGCGATGTGCTCATCAATGAAATATTGAATCAACCAAGGGCCGCCGGCGCTGGCTAACGCAGCAATAAACAGCAAGGCGAGTCCTTTAATCATTGGCTTTGGTTGAGATAATGGGTAAGACATTAACCGTTTAAACGTGCTGGTCTGGTTCATTCATTATTCCTCCATCGCCTGCTCTAGTTTCTGATACTCGAACATCTCGGCGTACCAGCCTTGATGCGCTAATAAAGCGCTATGTTGCCCACGTTCAGTAATGTGTCCGTGATTCAATACAATGATCTCGTCTGCTGCTTCCAAAGCGGTGAGGCGGTGCGCAATAACGATTAGGGCTTGATCACGGTAGTGTGTTTCCAAATTCTTAAGGATTTGATGTTCGGTCCGTCCATCAACAGCGGAAAGTGCATCGTCCAAAACCAACACTTGGGCATTCAGCAGCATAGCGCGTGCTATCGCAATACGTTGTTTTTGCCCGCCGGAGAGTGTAATGCCTTTTTCACCAACTTCTGTTTGGTAGCCTTCAGGAAACTTTTCAATATCGTCATGTATACAGGCTAACTTTGCTGCTCTATAGACTTCTTCTTTCTCTGCATTAGGGTTGCCTAAGGCAATATTTTCGAAGATAGATTTGGAGAATAGAAACGGACTTTGGTTAACGACAGCAAAACGGTTGCGCCACTGCGGTAGTAGGGCATCCTTGATCTCGACATCCCCGAATTTAATTGAGCCGTTTTCTAAATCATGTTGACGCAAAAGTAGTGTTAACAGGGTCGATTTTCCGCTTCCTACCGGCCCTGCAACTCCCAACATTTTTCCGGGTTCCAGTTCGATGTTTACTTCCGTCAAAGCGGGCGGTAAATCACTAGACCAATGGAAATCGTCGATATCAATTTTTAACGGAAGTGGTTTATTTTCTATTGGCTTATTGCCACTGATAATTTCTGGCTTTTCATCAAAGATCTCTTGTAATCGGTTCCATGCAGCAGAGCCTCTTTCTAAAATGTTAAATAGGAATGCGAATGCCAGCATCGGCCATATCATCAACCCTAAATACATCGTAAATGCGGTCAGATCACCAAGCGTGATCTCACCTTTATCAACAAGGTAAGCACCAGCAGCGACACTAAGAAGGAAAGAAAGACCGATGGTTAACTGAATTGCCGGGTCAAATCTAGCATCGACTCTTGCGACAGCGATGTTCTTTTCGCCAGTATCATCCACAACCTCTTCAAAACGTTGCTGCTCTTGGTTTTCTAATCCGAAAGCACGCAGCATTCGCACGCCATTAAGTGACTCTTGTGTCATGTCTGACATGGTAGAAAAGGCTTCCTGAGCGACACGAAAGCGTTGATGTAGGATACGCACAATAAAGAAGATGATGATGCCAAGAAATGGCATTGGAAGAAGCGCCATTACGGTGAGCTTCCAGCTTACTTGCGTTACCATAATGATTAAAACCGCAATACCAGTGATCAAAGAGTCTGCGGCGGTTAAAACCCCTTCGCCGGCAGTCATAACGATATTACGCACATCATTAGTGCCACGAGCCATCAGATCCCCCGTCTTGTAACGTTCAAAAAAACGAGGTGGCTGTGTCGATAAATGCCTATATAGACGGTTACGTAGAATGGTCCCGAGCTCCCAGCTTGCGCCGAAAAGCCAAATTCGCCATAAGATGCGACACCCATAAATAGTAAAGATCAGTACAGTTAACCCTGAGAGCCATAGAATCAGCGTATTTGTATCTAAAGTGTTGTCTACGACGCCATCAACTATGATGCCAACTGCTTTGGGCGGAACAAGCTGTAGTGCTGATATCACAGCGAAAAGCAGAATGGATCCGACATAGTGCCTCCACTTTTGTTGGAAATACCAACGTAGCTGCCAGAATATTCTCATTACGCCTCCCGCTTTAAATTATTGAATTTGTTATAGAACTATTATTGAGCGAAATGATGAGTTTACAAGCACAAGTTATAAGCGGGTTTAAAAACGATAGATTGTTTCAATTATAACCATGTGTCGGCGCAAATTACTGGTTTTATCTCTATGAGCTAACTGTGCGACGACATTATGTGAAATAGTTGTTAATGGTGGTTTTGGAGCCATGACCTTGCAATAACGATGAAGACACCAAAAGTAAAAGTGTTACTGCCACTCTCTATGGGAATTAGCAATCGTCAGTTTGTATTTTGTATTTCACTTGGCCACCAGGAGTTTCTGGGTAGTAAACTTCGACATAACACATATGTTCTGGACCAACAGGCTTGTTTGCAAAACCAATAAGGAAGTAGGGTTCGTCTGGGCTGTCTACCCCATACCAAGTGTTGATAGTGAGTTGCGGATCAAAGCCTGCTAGCTCTTTTGCTGGAATAACATTTTTGATAAATCCAAAGTAACCAATTAGGTCGTTATGGCCGTCATTATCTAGATCAATGTTATATTGTATGCCGCCATCTACTGTCTCTTGAGATTGAATCACTGCTTTGGTGTAGACAAAGTTATTGGCGGTCATGAGTGCTTCTCTGGCTCCATATAGAACCGCAACTCTGGCATCTTTTTGTAAGCCAAGAAATTTAGGAAATGCAACGACGCTTACAATACCAAGAATGATGATGCACACAATGAGTTCAATAAGAGTAAATCCTTGAGAGCGACGCACAGCCTTTCTCCATGTTTTAGAAACGAATAGGCGGCTATTCTGATATAGAAACTTTCAGGTCAAGTATTAAAAAAGAATGATAGTAAGAGATCGGGATTGCAAATCTCAAATATAAAACAGGTTGCTTATCTTCGAGATGAGGAGTGATTTTGATAAAAACCAAGGAATGAACTCGAGAGGATAAAATCCTCCCGAGTAAAGCGACTAAGATTCGTGTGTCAGAGCACTGCGGTTACGTTTAAAAATGAATCGCCAAATAAATAAGACAATTGCGATGTAACCTAATCCTACACCAAGCGCTTGCCAGTGCATGCCGTTATACATCGCGATTGGCATCAAAGAGATGATGAAGATGTCAGTGATTGAGCCAGGGACATAAGCGATGGCGTAATCATCAAGCACCTTGCTACGCATTTTTGGATCAACAATACGAAGCAACGCAATACCCATGGCAACCGTACCGGTTAACCAACCCCAAGAGAAAATGCCTTTCTCGAACCAATCTTCTCCCATGATACGTGGGGCAACCCAGAAGATTAGCCATAGTGTGAAGGCGATACCGCCGATTGCAAGCACTACCATCGGCATTAAATACTGGGCTAAGACGGTAATCTTGATGGCTGAGATACCAAAGATAATCAAATAATCGGTACTGATGCCCGCAGCGTGTTTGAATGCACCGTCACAAAGATAGCGTGAAGCTTTCGTTTGTTTTGCGACGATTCGCACGAGCATGCCGCCAAGGAAGCCAGTTACGAACGTAGGGATTTGTACCTTATCGTGGAAAGAAGATAAGTAGTTAGCCGCTACATACGAGAAAGCTGTTACCACTACAACCAACGCCGCGTGAATCGCAAAAGAATCAACCGACAGGGAAGACATGGTGTCTTTCATTACCGGTTCTTGATCAACAGGCTTAACAAGGCCCTTGCGTTCGTGTTCGTCCATGCTGTCGAAGGTCGTAAAGCTACGAATCCAACCCATCTTCAATGCGAATTGCAGCATGAGCATGCCGACAGAAATTGAAATGAAAATACCCACGGTTGCGAACGTTAAGCCAAGTGTGAAGCCATCTTCCCAGCCAAGCCCCGTGAAGATTTCACCAACAACAGAGGCTGAACCGTGTCCGCCCATAAAGCCCGCAGACATTGTCACACCAAAGCCGGGATTAATCTCTGGCCAGAAGAAGGTTGTGAGAACTAGACCAAACATTGCCGCAAACAACCACTGAGAAACAGAAGCGATTTGGTTAAACGCCCACAATGAGCCAGCACGCTGTGCGACGGTTTTAGGTGATGGAACATCCGTTGCCAGACCTAACGCAGAAAAAAGTGCCGCAGTTAATAGGCTTGCGTTAGCGGTAAACGTATCGGTCCAAGGCAGTACGTCTAACAGGGCTGGTCCAAAAATTAGACCGAATAATCCTGCGAGAACCGCCGATGGAATGTACATACGCTGTAGTAATGGCGCGTGAACGCGAATGACTTTTGCCAAAATCAATAGTAAGCCAGCGATGGCTAAGTCAGTCAGCATTAGACCTTTAGGCATCTTATCCTCCAGTAAATGCAGTCAAGGGGTAGCGTCCTTGTGACCTACCTTGAATAAAAATCTCCCTCAAGCCAAAAAGCCACATATGTGACTAGAAGCGTTGAGAAATCAATGTCGTTTTCATAAGCAAAGGAATGTGCTTATGCAATTTGAAATGAGTGTAAATGTTGTGATTGCACACGAACAGGAAGAGAAATTAGATTAAATTTCTCGATATTTTTTTGATAGTTCACTCAGGAAAGGCGGCAATCCTAGTCACTTTGTCAGAGCAATGCAATTGGTGTGAATCAATAAATTATGCCTAGTTAATGGGTGTCTCTGACTAACAACATGAAAAATAAAGACAATTAACAAGCAATAATATTTGTCATATCGACAATAAAAGTTAATTAAATGGTTAAATTGTCGCCGCTTTATGGGGTGACGTTATGGATTCACATGAGAAAGAATAAAATCGACCAAGGTACGGTTTTTAAGGGAAAGCTGTTTTGAACGGTAAAGCAGGTGGATCGGTTTTGGCTTGGGAGCATGTTGCTGCAGAATTTCTACCAAGGCACCAGATTGGATTTCCTGCTCAACTAAGATCTTTGGTTGCATAAGAACACCAGAGCTTTTTAACGCGGCGAACTTAAGTACATCGCCATTGTTAGACGTTAATCGGGTGTTGCTGTTTCCAAAGGTATTAGATGGCATGTTCACCACTTGTTGGCTTTCTCCTTGGTGATACTGAAACCCCAAACAATGATGGTGTGCTAAGTCATCAAGTGATTGGATAGGGGCATGTTGCTCAAGGTAAGAGGGTGAGGCGCAGTAAGTCATGTGGTATTCACCCAATTTTCTCGCGACTAACGACGAATCGACCAACTCACCGATTCGAATAATCACGTCAGCTTCGCTTCGATATGGGTCAATCAAATTGTTGTCCAACATTAGCTCAACGTTCAAATCGGGAAATTCAGCTAAGAAGTTAGCCACGATAGGAGCAATGACCTTTTTGCCATACGTGACAGGGCAGTTAACTTTTACAGTTCCGGTTGGACGGTTGATCAGCGTCTGGATCAGGTTCTCTGCGTTGGTGATGTCTTCAATAATGCGGTGGCACTCTTGGTAGTAGAGTCTGCCAGCTTCGGTCAGGGACTGTTTGCGCGTGGTGCGATGAATTAGCTGTGTACCTAAGCTTTGCTCAAGAAAGCTCACGTGCTTGCCAACCATGGTCGGTGAAATATCAAAGTGGTGTGCTGCATTACGAAAGCTGCCGTGTTCGACCACGTAAGCGAAAACCTTCATGCCTGTTAATTTATCCATTACACACCCAGAGTTGATAAAGAAATAACTAAAGCAGAGTTTATCAATCAAATGAGGTTAATTACAGTGGACGTATGATTAAGAATGGAGAAAGAGAGCCATCATGAGCGAGACGATTTTTGTTACCGCCGAACTGAAAATGAATGCCGATAAGCCAAGACAACAAGTGGTTGAAGCCATTGAACAATTTTGCCTTGATATGCAAAGCGAAGCGGGGTGCTTGCAAGCGAATGCGACCTACGATTCTACAGAACCACAACGTGTGATTCTTTGGGAGCGATATGAAAACCGCACCGCGATTGAAGCGCATTTTGCTATGCCGCATACACAAGCGTTTATTGCTGCTGAAGTGGCAGAGTTAGTCCAAGCATTCGAAACCCAAGCTCAATAGGAGAGGCGAACATGAAATGGGGCATTTTAGGCACAAGCTTTATCTCAGGTGTCATGGCTGAAGCAATCCAAGGCGATGACAAGAGTGAACTGTACGCGGTTGCTGGGCGTTCGGAGCAGAACTTAAAGACATTCGCTGAGCAATATGGCATCGAGAATACGTTCACCGATTACGATGCGTTGATTGCTGATGAGCAAGTCGACATTATTTACATCGCACTGCCAAATCACCTTCATCATGACTTTATCGTCAAAGCGGCAGAGCAGGGGAAAGCGATCCTGTGTGAAAAGTCACTGTCGGTAGATATGGAAAAAACCGAGTTGGCACTAAAAGCAGTCGAAACGCACAAGGTATTCTTTGCTGAAGGTTTGATGTACTTGCATCACCCGTTGATCAGCGAGTTGGTTTCTGTGCTTAAATCAGGAGAGATTGGTGAACTTCGCTCGATTCATACTTCTTATATTGCGTCGATTGCGCAGTTTGTGAATCCAGACAGTAAAGGTGCTTTGTATAACTTAGGTTGCTACCCAATGTCATTAGTGCATTTGGTGGTGAAAACCATGTTGGGTGAACAAGCCTTTGGAAACCGCTTTATGACGGCGATTGGCCGAAGAGGCCATGACGGTAATATCTGTGAATCGAGCTTAATGATGCAATTTGGTGAGCAACAAACGGCGATCGTACACACTGCCGAAGATCACGGATTGAAACACCAATTCACCATTCTGGGTAGCAAAGGCTGTATTACGTTAGATTCAAACCCATGGCTACCAACGCAAGAAAACCAGTTTAGTGTGGAAATTTACGAGACGTCGAAGCGCGAGGTGTCTGTATCGGCAGCTGGAGACGCTTTCTTCTATCAAGTGCGCAATATTCGCCAAGCGGTTGAAGCAGGGCGTACATCGTTAGAGAACCCTTGTGCAACATGGGAAGACTCTCACCGTATTATGCAGCTACTGACTGAGTGGGAATCACTGGCTTCAAAGTAAGTCTGTACTTGAACCAATGAACATAAAAACGGCGCACTAAATCCAATATTTGGTGCGCCGTTTTGTTTTGGGTTCAGTCTCTGTTAAATGCGATTATCGCCGGTGCTGAACGCAATGATTTGGCTGATTTCAGACAGGCTTCTGCCACTATCTTGCTGCCATTGAACAAACGCTTTGTTGGTTGCATCGAGCGATTTTTTCGTATCTTTGCCACCTTCAATGATCTTGCAATTACGCAGGTAAGCTTCAACGTCGCTAGACAAGATGAAGGTATCAACGCCCATTTGGCGAAGTGTGTAAGGACCGGTATTGCCCCCTAGGCGATTACCGCGTTTCTTCAAATACGCCCACAGGTCGGTGATTTTCTCTTGCGGCCAATCGGCAACCATTTTGCCAAACGAGCCATATTCGATTTTTGCTTCGTGGATCATACGTGCGTTGGCAGGAATCGACATGACTTTAGTGAGGTGGCGAATGATGCGTTTGTCGGTTGCTTTGGTTTCCCATTGCTCATCTGACAGCATCAACAGCGGCTCAATCTTAAATCCGAAGAACACTTCTTCGAAGTTCGGCCACTTGTTGCGAACTACGCTCCACGAAATCCCACTTTGGAATACTTTCATCGAAAAAGCGGCCAGCCAACGGTCGTCGGGAATCGCTGTCAATTCTTCTTTGCTTAGTGGATGAGACAAAAGTGCTTCAAGTTGATCTTCACCACCTTTACGCTCAGCAGCGCGCTGATAAATCGCGTCAAATTTTTCGATACTCATAAAAGAAGTTAGTCCTAGTTTATGTCGATATTTGCGAAACATACTACGCTTAAGTGGCTGAATCGTAAATTGATGGAGTGTCACAAATGAAGAAGGTCACATTAACGTTTGTCGGGGAAGGTTCGGATCGTATTGCGGAAAAATTCTATGCGTGGATGACGGACGGTGGGTTAGAAGATAGCATGATTGAGAATTTATCTGACCGTGAAATCTCAGTGGTCGGCATCAGTGATATGGATAATGAAACACGTGATGTGGTGATCAATACGGAAATGAATTAACGAGTCGACTTTCGTCAGCAAGCAGAATCAGATAAAACAAAGCCCTTCACGAGAAGGGCTTTGTTGCGTTTATAAGCGTGAGAGCCTAGTTATTTACCAGCGTCAGACCGCTTGGCAGTGCATCACCGAAGATACGCTTCGATTCGCTCTCAGATAGCTCTTTGACTTCTTCAACCAATGATACCCAAGATTCAGGTACCTTGCTTTGCTTCAACTTAGCCAGTACCTGTTCACGGTAGTCGTCAGAGATATCGAATAGGCGGTCGCCCGTCTTACGACAAATCATTACGGCTGCGAAAGCGATCATTGGCTCTTTCTGCCAGTTCTGCTCTAACAGCTTAGGCAACCACTGTTCCGCTTGTTCACGAGGAATGACGTTATGCTGACTGCCATATAAAGGCGTACGTGATGCCAAGCGACCCATTGCCCACCAGTGTGCTTGTTCGAACTGGTTATGGTTGATGGCTTTGCTCAAGAACCACGTAGCCAATAGAACTTTGTCTTCGACTTCTAGATGCTCCAGAGAAGCTGACAAACGTACCATCGACTCGTAACCCATATCTTGTGCCGCTTTGGCGGATTGTGGGTTTTTCATCGCACCAGGATGTAGGTATTTCGCGATGTCCGCCAAGATGGTCTCTTGTTGCTCTTGGCTCAAGCCACCTGCGATACGACGCCAGAACACCCACCAGTCAGTCCAACCTTGATGGTTCTTAAACTGAATGTTTTGTTGGTAGAGACCCCAAACTTGCTCAATGCGCCATGAATCGGTTGGATCGCCAAAGCCCGGACGCAACGCAAAGCCCGCCAAACGAAGCCAGTTTTTCTCGTGTTGTTCAGAACGACGGCGACGCTTACGACCTTGCGCAAAGGTATCAAAAAGTTGACGTAGGGTAGTGAAATCCCACTCGTCACGTTTGCCCAGTTTCTTCTCAAGATCTTTGGCTAAGGTTTTGATCTCTTTGCTTTCTGCGCTTTTCTTATTACCGCTGTAAAGGCGAGCGATCAGCTCCTTACATTCGTTCAGTTTAGGGTGAAGCTTAACTTGTTCACTGTCGTCAGTTTGCTTGTTACGAACTTCGAATTCCAGCTCCCAACGTTTGCTGTCATCTTCTGCGCTGACACATTCCATCTTAAGCGTGCCGACTTCGGTCAACTGACACGCCAGTTGTACTTCCACGCGCTCTTTTTGGTTGGCTTGCAGTTCGGCGCCTTCACCTTCAAGAGTGGTGATATAAGGCGGAAGAGGAGCAAATAAGTCAGGATCAACGTCCACCATCACACCGTTTTGAATGGCAGTGTTATTGGTTAAGGTGTCGTGGGTAGAGGTCAGCAAGTTAAAGCGAACGGGCTCACCTAGGGTAAGCGAGAAACGACGACCACTTAAGCGGATCTCGTGACCTTCTTCTGTGCCTTTTGCAAGTAAACAGAGGGCTTTACCCATTTTGTTTTTTTCTTGTAGATGCAAGAAGTAAGAGCGTGCAGCACCACCACCAATTTTCAGTTGTGCGCCACGACGCGCTTTACCAAACGCAACCGCACCTAGTGCGACCGACCAATCTGGATGTGGGTTATCTAATACCGTAACTGGTGCGCCGCGCCAGTCAGAAAGTAGGGTAGTGACACGTTCAGTCACCAGAGCACTGTTGAACACGCCACCGTTCAGCAATAAGCCAACTGGGATCGCGTTGTGTTTGTCGTCTTCAATGCCAAGAGCGGCGCGAGATACTTGCTGATGCTGAGTTAAGAACTCGGCAACGTGCTTGCTCACCGCTGGGTCAGCAACGTATGGAAGACCAAACTCGACAACCGCGCTGCGGCGTTTGTCTGGCACTTCACTGAAATCAGAAAGCGGGAAGAAACCATCCAATGCGATTTGGTGCACTTCTTGTTTGCTTAGAGCAATACTCTTTGTGCCCCCAAGCAGCTTAGAACCACTGCCTAGCATGGTGATCTTTACTTCTTCAGGTGCACTCGTTGAGAGCAGGTTTTCTTTGGCTTTACGAGTTTGCTGAATAAGCTTGGTTAGGCTTGCAGCAGTGAGTTTTTTGGTTTGACTGAAGCGACTTTCAGCAAGGTGCGCTAACGCTAAGTCGAGGTTATCGCCACCTAGCATTAAGTGCTCACCAACGCCAATACGATCAAGTGCTAAGTCGTCATGAGTGAACTTAGCTTCGATAAGACTTAAGTCTGTTGTACCACCACCCACATCGCAAACAAGGATTAGTGGCAGATCTTTTAATTCGTCAGCCGCGGTTTGCTGGTGGCGTGCGTACCAGTCGTAACACACCGCCTGTGGCTCTTCAAGCAAGACGATTTTTTTCAAGCCAGCAAGCTCGGCGGCTTCAAGTGTCAGTTTACGTGCGGTTTCATCAAATGATGCCGGAACGGTGACAACTACGTCTTGGTCTTCGAGTTTGTTACTTGGATGACGGTAGTTCCATGCTTGACGAATATGATTGAGGTAACTTGCGCTGGCAATAACTGGCGAGACTTTATCCACGTCTTGCGCACCAGCCCAAGGAAGAATGTCTGAACTACGATCCACTGCTTGGTGCGATAGCCAGCTTTTAGCACTGGATACCTGACGTCCTTCCACCTTAGCGCCTAATTCACGAGCCCATTCACCCACGATCACATTACTAATGTCGCCAGATACCGGTTCGTTTTCCCAAGGAAGTGTTAGGTCAGAAGGGGAGATTTGACCAACTGCAGGGTGATAGCGGAAAGAGGGCAGCAATGGTTTACGAACCACTTCACCCGGACCAATCAATTGGTCGATGTCGAATAGGGATACTTCGGATTGTTCAAGGTTGTCGGTGATTTCACAGTACGCCACCACAGTGTTTGTGGTGCCAAGGTCAATACCAACAAGAAAACGAGGAGATGCCATACAAACCTTCGTGTATTTAAAAACGGCACCCGATTGGATGCCGTTTGATTTCTATTTATTCTTCTTCGTTTGAGTTGCTTTTCGCGTCTTCGCGCACATCGAACTCAACATGCCATTTTTGACCGTTATCAGCAGCAATGGCTTCTAAGTAAAGCGTACCAAGCTCAGTGACGCGAGAGGCTAGGGTTACCGGAACCACTTCGCCTTCACGACGACCTTCAGATACAGGGAGCGTTACTTGAATTTCTGGTAGCTCTTCGAGCTCTTCTGGTGCCCAGTAGTCTAGGTGAGTACCTGCTAGGTCATCACGACGAACCGTTGAGCCGAAGAATTGGAAGTTAACCGGCTGACCGATGATCAAACCAAACTCTTGGCTTGGTACGTCAACGCTGGAACCTTCTTCCATACCAAATGGTGCAACGCAAAGTGCTTCCATTGGAGGCGCCATGCCAGGAATCGCAGGCATCGCACTTTCGATACCCACGTAGTACGCCGAAGCAATACCACCACGGATACGAACGCCTTGACCACGACGTACAGAGCCGTAGTAAGCCGCACCGCTAGCAACCGCAAGGTCTAGATCCACACCTGTTAGGCGCTTCGCCATTTCTGCATCTGCTTCAATTAACCATTCGTTGATCGTGTCTTCTAGACGAGTTGCTAGAAGTTTCGATTTCAGAACACCACCGTTGAATAGGATTGCGGTTGGCTTGATGAAGTCAACTGATTGGGCTGCATCCGCACCTGGCATACCAGGCATGTTAGCGAATGGGTTGAAATCTTGAGCTGCTTCGCCGCCATATCCTGAAGCGGAAAGGGCATTAGCTTGCTTAGACAAGAACGCTGCAATGTGACGAGTAATGCCCGCATCTTGTGCGTAAGGCAGACCCATTTGCGTTAGTGCACCACGGCTACGTTGAACAGGGTGGTCCGTAATCGCAACTTGAGGGAAGAAGCCGTCAACCAGTGTTTGTTGTACTTCTTCTTGAGTCAGTTCTGTTTTTAGCGTTGCGCCAAGCAGTTTAGAACCACGGCTTGGTACCACGATTGGCACTGACTGAAGCTCGCTGTCGTTCAATAGCGCTTCTTTAGCGTCACGACATGCGTGCGTCATTGCCTGAACTTGCCATGGCTGTAGCTCTTTGCCTTCTTGCGCTAGCTTCATCTTCAAGCGGTACGCAAGTGCAAGGTCCATGTTGTCACCGCCAAGTAGGATGTGTTCACCTACCGCAATACGGTTCAGAGTTAGGTTGCCGTCGTCTTCAGTTACTTCAACCAAAGAAAGGTCGGTTGTACCACCACCGATATCGACTACAAGCACGATGTCGCCAACTTCAACTTCGTCGCGCCATTTGTCGTTACTGTTATCGATCCAGTTGTAAAGCGCAGCTTGTGGCTCTTCTAGAAGCGTTAGGTGCACAAAACCAACGTTGCGTGCTGCTTCTGCAGTTAGATCGCGAGCAGCAGGATCAAAGGAAGCAGGAACCGTAATAGTCACGTCTTGATCGGCAAGGTTGTGATTTGGATTGGTGTGATTCCAAGCGTCTTTTAGGTGCTCTAGGTAAAGCTCTGTCGCACGAAGAGGGGATACTTTTTCCACTTCTTCTGGGCTACCTGCTGGTAGGAAGGCATCACGACGGTTCACACCTGCGTGGCAAAGCCAAGATTTCGCACTTGCCACAAGGCGAATTGGTGTTTTTGAACCTAGGTTACGTGCAATTGCACCAACCAGCGCTTTTGGCTCGCTCGACCACGGAAGAACGCGTGATTGCGGGTTCATTTCGTGCTCGTGTGGTTGGTAAAGGAAAGAGCCTAACTGGCTACGAGTCTCTACCGTACCCGGCGCAGTCAACTGCGGGATTGGCATCACTTCAACGCGAGCGTCTTCGTTGTGTGTATCAACAAAAGACATAACACAGTGTGTTGTACCTAAGTCGATACCAACACTGAATTTAGGCGTCTGTTGAGTTTCAACAGACGCTTCTTGAGAATGGTTTTCTTGGTTCATGTGTTCCATTACAGCTCAACCTCAGCTGGAGCGATCACAGATGCATCGTAGTTCTCAGCAAGTTTAGGCAACGTCATTGATGTTGCTTTCCAGCCTTTGTGAACTAGCGTGCCGTTGAATGGCGCGCTGCCTGTTACGTTGCCAGTTAGGCGGATTTGTTGTGGGTTGAAGCCTTCTTCAACCGTAATGCGAGTTTCTTCGTCTTCGTTACGAACGTGCGCTAGCGTCACGTAGTCGTTCAGTACTTTCTGACCGCCAGTGTGGATTACGCGAGCAGCTGCGCCTACTTCTTCATCAGAGAATGACGTTAGGTCTTCTTTTAGGAAGTCAATCAGACGAGCTTCTTGTTGCATGATAGAAAGCAGCTGCATTGCAGAGTCCGTTGATGCGGTTGCAAGTTTTGATTCAACTTCTACAACACGCTCTACGACTTTCTCTACTTCCACTACTTTTTCTACTTCAACGATCTTCTCAACTGGTTTCTCAACCTCGACGATTTTCTCGACTGGTTTTTCTACCACTTTCTCGACCACTTTTGATTTGCGCGACACTGCAACTAGAAGAAGCAAAACGCTCGATGCGGTTAGGCCTGCGTGAAGCATATCGAACGTTTGAGGAATTAGGTTCAAATCAATGTTCATGACGTTTTTTCTCTTTCTATTGATTTATTGGTGCTCAGTATTGGCTCATATTTGTTCACTAAAACGATCGTCTTTGCGATCTTGCACCAAGTTTAGACATTAAAATGATGACGGATGGTAGCATATTCAAGGCTTAAGGCTGTAATAATTCGTGACTATACCGTACGAACAGAGTGAAAAATCGACGATCAGACTCCCCAATATAGGTTGTTGCTTGATGTTTGTGCATTGCTAACGCAGTATTTCAATAGATCCCGAAGTTTAACTTACGGAAGTATCAAAAATTACGATATGACACAAAGCACCGCTCATAAGAGCTTTATAAAACGACATTCAGACTCTATTTTAGCTTTTTTGGCGACTTTATGTGTCACTGTTGGTGTAGTTGGTGCTGCTTATACAATGCAGCAACGGTATACACAGACGACGTTTGATACTTTAGCCGACCGACAAGCAGAATCACTTAAAGCAAACGTCGAGAATGATCTAAAGTTCATTGGTGCGGGCGCAAACTTTTTCCATTCGATTGAGCGAAGCTATTGGCCATCGTTTCCGATGTATGCGGAACAAGTGATTAACAGCTCGCGAAGTCTCATTGGACTTCAATGGATGCAAAAGGTCGAATTCGAAGATCTTGATGAACATATTTTAAAGACCCGTCAAAAATTTCCAAACTTCCAACCGTTTACCGTTCCTAAAGATGGTCCCAAAACCTACGGGTACATTTTTGAACACAATGAGCCAATTTTTATCGCGTCGGATATCTACCCAAGAACACCGGAAAACCTTTCTCTATTGGGTTTCTATTTTTCGCGCAAACGCTTCGATTTAATCTTGGATGATATTTCCGAAAATGGGCGAGCGAATGTCTCGGATAAAGTTCGCTTACTGCAAGATGGTTATGACAAGTCCATACCTAAGACTGGGTTGCTGGTGTTCCATCCAGTGTTCGACTTCGAGAACAAATATTTATTAGGAGTAGTGACCGGTGTTATCCGAAGTACGGTTTACTTTGAGGATTTGATTACGAAAACCGCGACGGAGCTCGATATGTCGGTGCGCGTAGAAGATTTGGGATTCGACGCAGCAGATGACCCTGTTCTCTTTCAAAGTGCTAGCTGGGATAACATTCGAGGAACCGTTATAAGCCGAACCATTCAACTGCCTAACCGTGAATGGCGTATTGACTTTAAACTTTCTGACGCAGTCTCAGCTTGGGAGCGTTCTATTTTAGCGGGCACGACGCTAGCCGGATTGGTAATCGCCTTTTTGATCAGTTGGATTGTGAATTTACAGTCTCGAGAAAAAGAGCGCTTAGCGGTCATGTTGGAGCTCAAAACCGTTGAATTAAAAAGAATGGCAGAGCGAGACCCTCTAACTCAACTACTGAATCGCCGAGCATTCAACGATCACTTGCTTAATCAGATAAACAAAGGTGTTAACTTCGCCTTGGTTGGTTTTGATATCGACCACTTCAAAGTGATTAATGACAAACACGGCCATTTAGGTGGAGATGAAGCGTTGCAACATGTCACTAAGCTGGTCAGTGCTAATTTAAAACCGGGAGATAAGTTTTACCGCGCTGGTGGTGACGAGTTTTGTATTATTTCTAAAGTCATTGATAGAGCAGTGCTAGAAGCTTACCTAGAAAAGTTACGGAGTGTTGTGGCAAGTACGGCTTTTGATTATGGTGATGCGTCAATCATCTGTACGTTGAGTATCGGTGCGGTTATCCATAAAGAAGAAGATCCTGAGAGCTTGTATCACAAAATGGACAGTCAACTCTATTTGAGTAAAAAAAACGGCCGTAATAATGTGTCGATCGGCGATTAAATGGGCGCACAAATTCGAGTTTTACGCCTTGTTACGATAGAATCGCACGCTTTAAATTTTTATGTTAGGAACCAAGGCAAACTATGAACCATAACCGTATTGTATGCTTCGATTTAGAAATGTGTTGCTGGAATGAAAATGGCGTCGGCAGCACGGGTGAAATTATCGAAGTGGGGTTAGCTGAAATAGATTTGTCTAAAGGTGAGATAGTCAAGCGTGCTCAATACTACGTGAAACCAGAACACGATGAAGTGTCTCTGTTTTGCGCTGAGTTAACGGGCATCACACCACGTAAGATTGAAAAACAAGGACGCCCACTAGAAGAAGTGCTTAAATCCATGGTTAAGAACTTCGGTGGTCGCAACAAAATCTTTGCATCTTGGGGGCGAGATGACCTCATTCTTCTAGAAGAGTGTAAGCAAAAAGGTATTGAAGCACCGTTCACAGAGTTCATCAACTTAGCGACACTCTACCGTATTCAAAATCGTCTTAAAGATAGACGTATAGGCCATCGAGCCGCTCAAGAAGCAAAAGGAATAGACTGGGAAGGGCGTCAACACTCTGGCTATGTAGATGCATACAACTTAGCTAAGCTTGCTTTGACCATGTTTTAGTTATTCGAACCTAGCTAGCTTGTAATTAAATAATCATCCAACCATTGTTGTTTTGTCATGCAGTCTGTTTAGTGTGGAAAGAGCTAAACACATACCTTGACCAGTATTTTAATAACAATGTCGTTGGCTTATTGAAAAACGCGCAGAGTGCGCGTTTTTTTATGGCTACAGAAGCGATATCTGTTGTCATTCTAGGGGTAGCTTAGAGTTAGCCAGCGACTTATATACTCATCTCGTCACTTTACTGAGACTGTAACTTCGCTCGAATGAACTCGCTGTGATCAACATAGAGTAGCTCTGCTGTTTTACGGATCACCGCGTCTTCTAGCGGGTCAATTTCGCCGTCTGCGTAAGCGACTTCCCACATGCTTTTGATTAAGTTGTAACGAGTTTCTTGAGTCAGTTCTCTTAGTTGAGAGGTAAAGTCGTACAGCGAAGCGGAATCTTTTATTTTCTGTTGCGCTTGCTCTAACAAAGTATTTGATTCTTCTTCATTTAACGAAAGCAGTTTCATCAATAAAGAGCGCTTTGTTTCTTGTTCTCTATCATCGACACTATGGTCTGCGCCAGAAACTTCACAAAGCAAACACGCGATAGCCATGTTAGGGGAAAGTGTGTTGGTTTGGCTTAAATCAGAGCCATCAATGAGTTGTTTAAATAATGATGTGAGAGAATTAAACATAATGAACACCGAGCTATTGTTTATTTGGTTAACATGGTAATAAATACGGAAGATCTCAAGGTGCGATACCAAATTTAGCACGCCGTTGACATTTAAGAACGGCCACTTTCTCCCCAAAAAAACTAAACTCCTGAGTTAGTTCAAGGTGACTTGCCTCTTACAAAGGGCAAGTCATTTTGGGATTGATACTCAGCTTTCAGCACGTGTCGGTGGAAAATGAACTTCGTCACCATCACTCGTCAGAATACTAATTTGACTTGGTTTGCCTTCATCATCAAGGCGTAGCTCACCAATGGCACTATGGTTAACCAAGCGATAAAAGTTGTGCGTACTTGGTGCGCGTTTGTAAATCTTGAGTCGTTTACGTTTTGTGAACCAGTTTAAAGGTGAGCGAGGGCTGTATAGCAGTCTATCTAGGCCATCACAAATATTGAGCAGTTGTGTAGGGAACTGATTTTTAATTCCACTACAGGTGATTTGATAGATATTCGGACTGTTTTTTCGATAGCGGAGCTTAATATCGTATGCAAAAGAGTAGTGTACGTCGCCAGAGAGAATAACAAAGTTAGTTGGTGTCTTTGTGTGTGTGAAAATACTAATAAGAGTATTCGCACTTCCGGGGTGAGCCATCCAGTTTTCAGCATCAACCATCAATGGTTTACCAAGCATGGTCACCACACGTTGTAGTGCTTCGATAAATTTCACACCAAACATTGGCGCGGCAGAAACAATAACAACTTTGTCTTGGTGCACGAGTTCTTGGTGGAACTCAATCATCGCTTCCCAGTCCATTAAGCCAGAAGGTTTGTTCATTTTAGACTCAGAACGCCAGCGTCTGGTTCGTGTATCTAGCACGACAACTTTTGGTGTCGTAGGAATGGTGTAGTGCCAATTCTCAAAGCGATACAAATATTGAATAAATGCATCTTGGGTTTGCGAGGTTCGCTCATCGATAAAGCGTTGAGCGAGGCTCATAAATTCATCATTGAATTTTTCTGGCGCATTTCCCCAACCTTGGCAAACCCAGTAAGCAATCAAGCTATTACCGATAATGCGTTTTGCAAACGTGTTGCTGTATGCGGCTTGTTCCCAGCCTATGGTGAGATTCCAATCGTCGGTGACATCGTGATCATCAAAAATCATATAGGTTGGAATGTGAGCGAGTAAGCGTTGAACCTTGTCCAGACCTGCGACGAATTTATCAATTTGTTTTTTTTCTTCGCGCCATTGCTGCTGCCATTTGGGTTCAAGAACTTCTCCGCCGACAGTAAATTCGTTTTCTAATAAACGATCCGTTCGAACAAGCTTCCACAAGGTCGGAGACCAAACCAATAAGTACATTGCAAAGCACTCAGCAAAGCTTATTAGGTGATTCTCACACTCTTTGGCGCTGAATATTGGTGTCCCTCGGTGTGGAAAAAACTTACTTAGTAAACTGTCATCACTCACATAATGAGGCAACAATTTATCTCGACCATAATAGCAAGCAGGGTGTTGGTAGAGCTCATTGGTATTTTTTATCGGAGCTTGATCGAATTCTTCGCCTGGCAAACCCAATAAAGCTATGACTTGCTCAATGGCATCGAGAGTGGGGCCTGCAACATGGTCTGCATAGATTTGATCACCACTCATGATGAGCATATCCGGTCTTTCTTCAATGGATTGAGACGCGATTTTATGATCCGCAGCGACCAATGTATCATCACTGAAGTGATGGGGATTACGGCAAGAGCCATGTAGGAGATAATCCGCTTTTTCACTAACGAGGAACTCAATACCCAAGTTTGGCGTATTATCTCGCTCATAAGTCAGGTGAGGGAGCAGTTCCGTCACTAATCCATATTGCGTTTTTATTTGATAGCGTAACGCTTGATGGGTTGGAAACTCGCCTTCTAATTTAAGTAAGCAACACCACGCATTGAGGCCGATTTGAAGCTGTTCTTTTTGTTCACTTAAAGGGGCTTGATAAAGGATGGAGGCATTTTCATCCGTAATTTGCACCATACCCTCCAAGCGTTGGGTGGTGACTAGCCAAATATTGATTTCAGTTGCGGTCACTTTACGTAGGATCGGACCTGCAACGACAAGAGGAAGTGAAGAAATTTCAGTCGTGTTCATCAATGCTGGCAAAACGGCTCCTTATGTGTCAGCTTCTTCTTCTAATATTTCGATAACTTGCGAGCTACTAAGTTCATGTCCCATAAGGAACAAACCAAGCATCGCATCGGCTTTTGACGCGTTATCACTGTCTTCATCCAAAATTTGCTGAAGCCGAGTTCTAATTAAGTCGATTTCGTGTTCGACGAAGCCACGCCCTTCTTCGTCACCTTGACCATCTTCTGGTGCATTATCAAAGTGCAAAAACAACATGTCACCATCGAGTTGAGTCCCTATCAACCTCTCTGGCAGCCATGCTTCTCCCATCACAATGTCTGGGTCTGTGTCTGCGGGTAAATGATTCAAGGTAGAGATGAGTTCTGATGCTTTCACTTTTTACTTCATTATGTTTGATTTAGAACTAAGCTAGAGTTTAAGCGCTTGTTGTAATGGTAAAATATTCGCAAACAAGCTCACCTAGTCATGCAATATTAATATGATCATGGGACTCAAACTGTCACGAGGATGACAACATTTGCCATTGTAACGGCTATCATCAGCAGAACATAAGCTTTTAATGGCAAATCATTGATGTTTGCCTGCTTCTCAACCAACATTTTTCGAACTCATGAAGAGATTAATTCTAACAACACTCGCTTTACCTTTAGCTGCGGCAGTTTCTTCTGCGCATGGTGCAGACGAACAAACGTGGGGGATTGCTGCGATGTATCGCACAGCATCGATTCCGTTTTACACCGCCGATAATGACTCTACGGTGAGTACATTTGTACCAATGATGTTCTTTGAAAACGAACATGTGTATATCAATGGCATTGAAGGTGGCGCTTTTTTGTATAACGAGAGTGATTCCGACTGGCGCGCGAGCGCACTCATGCGATTGAGATTTGTCGATATTCCCATGTCGCTACAAAATGCTAATGAAGGGGACAGAGTCGATTTCGGTGGGCAAGTGCGTTATAGCATTAACGACACTTGGCGCGCAGAAGTAGAGTTGATGACGGACGACGAACTCCAGTTTCACTCTAATTACCGCCTTGCTGCCAATTATGTATTTGGTGATTGGGAATTAGAGCCATCGATTACGATTCGATACAAAGACGCTGATTTCAATAGTGAATATTATTCCTTTAAGGATATTACTGGCGAGAGAATTGGAGCTGGGCTTGACACCAATCTTGGTATTAAAGCGCGTTACCATGTAACTTCAAATTTGTATTTATTGGGTGAGACGAGTGTTACTCGCTTAGATGATAACGCCTACAACAGTCAGCTTGTAGAAGATCGGTATCAGGGAGAAGTGTTTGTTGGTTTTGGCTTTTTCAACGATAAAAGCCAAGCTCCGAAACCAACACTGAGCAATAAAGCATATCTACGTATTGCGCATGGTTGGGCGACGCCTTCGAACATCGGTGAAATATTTAGCTTTGAGAGAGAAAGAGACCCATACGACAATCAACTTACTTCATTGTTTTATGGGCATCCATTAACGGATGAGCTGTTTGGTTTTCCTCTTGATATTTATTTAACGCCAGGGTTGGTTCATCACTGGTCGTCCAGTGTTCAGTCTGCGAGCACAGAATACGTCATGGCGATTAAGGCTTATTATACGGTTAATTGGCCTACGACTTGGCGATTTGGTGTAGCGGAAGGTATGTCATACATTGATAGCATTACCTATATTGAAGGCACAGAAATGGAAGACAAGGGTTATACACCAAGCAAGTTGCTCAACTACCTAGATTTCTCGTTTGATGTCAATGTAGGCGATCTCTTCAACCAAAAGAGCTGGAACAATATGTGGGTGGGCTATTCATTGCATCACCGCTCGGCGATTTTTGAAAGCGCTTCCCAGTTTGGGCGAATTAAAGGTGGGAGCAACTACAATACTATTTATTTCCAGTTCGAGTTTTAGCGCATCGCGAGATGCATATAGGTCGGATTTGCAACTGACTTATTTATCGCCCATTATGAGTAAAGATGAATAATACTATGCTGCTTTCAACGAGAAATTTCGTATATCGTGCCAGAGTTAAGGCTGTTTGTGATGCATCTGATGAATCGGATGGCATGAGCACCATGAGTATCGACTCCTCATTCAATATTCAAATTGAAACGATAAATTGTACTAACTATGAATTTGCTAAACGCTTTTTTGCCATTCACGGAGAAGGGCATTTGGAGGGAGATGAATGGTTGGTGTTGTACGTCAACTCTCTTGACGTTAAGGCGGGAGACAATATAGAAATCCGTAGCGATGTCGCGTTTAATGCGATGATCGAGAATATGATAAGCGAAGCTGAGCGGTCTTTAGAAAAAGTCTACCTCGATGCAATACGCAACTTGGAGAAAGTGAATCGTCTTTGACGATGTAAGAGACCCTATAAATACGATCAAGGCATCAGGATCCAAAAAGGGATTAGCGCGAACCAATCCCTTTTGTATTCTGGTTTATTCTAACTTACGCCATTGTTGCAAGTTGGCTTTGCGCTTCTGAAATGCCTTTTGCAGCTGCATCTTCACCCATGTTTAGCGCTTCTGCGTAAACAAATTCTACATCAGTGATTCCTACAAAACCCAGTACAGTGCGTAGGTATGGCGTAACGTTGTCAGTTGGTGAATCTTTATGAATACCACCACGAGTCGTTACTACAATCGCCTTTTTACCTTCAATCAAACCTTGAACGCCGTTTTCTGTGTATTTGAATGTCACGCCTGCACGAGCAATCAAATCAATCCAGTTTTTAAGCTGAGTCGGGATGGTGAAGTTGTACATTGGAGCGGCAATAACCAAAGTGTCTGCGGCCTTTACTTCTTCAATAAGGGTGTCAGACAAGTCGACTACCGCTTGCTGTTCTTGTGAAAGATCTTCCGTAGCGCGCAGTGCAGTCGCAACGGCGAAGTCCAAAACAGGTAGCGGGTTTGCAGCCAAGTCACGAACAGTAAGCTTGTCTTGGTCTACATTTTTGATGAAGTCTTCAACCAATTTGTTTGATTGAGAGTAATCGCCAAGGATGCTTGATTTTAGAGCTAGTACACGAGACATAATGGTTATTCCTTAAATAAGTGCTTTCGACTATGGGAGCCATTATAAGCAACGTGAGTGAGTTCAAAAGCCTAGCGATTCGCTGAACATGTTCGAAAAAATTGAATGAGCTTTCGGTTATCTTGTTACAGATCTTGTGTGATACAATCCGCGCAGTTTTTGTAATGAAAAGAATAGGAAACGCTTTGACTTCGTCACAGCCCCCAAAAAAGAATCTAGCTGAAGAGCAAGCGACACCGTCAAATGGTGCGCAAAAAGCGACAGCGAAACAAGCTCAAACACCTCAGGCTCAAGTGAATAGTGCTGCATCTCTGCGTAAAGCGCTGAATCAGTGCATGATGCGCGACCGTTTCCGCTTGAGTAAACGTATTTCTGGTGCAAGCAAAATTAAGAAGGACGCAGCGCGTAATGCTGTGTTCGACGAAATCGCATTAGACATCGCCAAATCCATGATGGTTGTGGAGCAACGTAGTAGCTACAAACCAACGATTGAATACCCTGAAATTCTTCCAGTCAGCCAAAAACGCGACGATATTGCGAAAGCGATCGAAGAAAACCAAGTGGTTATCGTCGCGGGTGAAACCGGTTCAGGTAAAACCACTCAGCTACCCAAAATCTGTGCTGAGCTTGGTCGCGGTAAATTTGGTCTGATTGGTCATACTCAGCCTCGTCGTCTTGCAGCGCGTTCGGTTGCTAACCGTATTGCCGAAGAGATGGAAACCAAGCTTGGTGAGTTTGTTGGTTACAAGGTTCGATTCAACGATCAGATCTCTGAAAATACCCAAATCAAATTGATGACGGACGGTATCTTGCTAGCTGAAATTCAGCATGACCGTTTCTTGAATCAATACGACACCATCATTATCGATGAAGCGCACGAGCGCAGCCTCAACATCGATTTCATCTTGGGTTACTTGAAAGAGTTGCTGCCACGTCGTCCTGATTTGAAAGTGATCATCACGTCGGCAACCATCGACCCAGAACGCTTCTCAAAACACTTCAACAATGCACCAATCATTGAAGTATCGGGTCGTACTTACCCAGTAGAAACACGTTACCGCCCACTAAGCGGTGATGACGACAATGATCGTGACCAGCTTGAAGGCATCTTCGAAGCGGTAGATGAACTGTGCGATGAAGGTTTAGGTGACATCCTGATTTTCATGAACGGTGAACGTGAAATCCGTGATACCGCAGATGCATTGTCCAAACGTAATCTGAAGAGCACGGAAATTGTGCCGCTTTACGCGCGTTTGTCGGCAGGTGAGCAGAATAAGATTTTCCAACCTCACACTGGTCGCCGAATTGTACTGGCAACCAACGTGGCAGAAACCTCGCTAACTGTTCCGGGTATTAAGTACGTTATTGACCCGGGTACAGCGCGTATTAGCCGATACAGTTACCGTACCAAGGTTCAGCGTCTTCCAATCGAGCCAGTTTCTCAGGCGAGTGCGAACCAGCGAAAAGGTCGTTGTGGTCGTGTGGAAGAGGGTATTTGTATTCGTCTGTACTCAGAGGAAGATTTTGAGTCACGCCCAGAGTTTACTGATCCTGAAATCCTGCGTACCAACCTAGCGTCGGTTATCTTGCAAATGACGGCACTTGGTTTGGGTGATATTCAAGCGTTTCCGTTTGTGGAAGCACCGGATAAACGTAACATCCAAGACGGCGTGCGTTTGCTGGAAGAGCTTGGTGCGATTAACTCTGAGGTAAAAGACCCGAAAAAGCGCCTGACTTCCATTGGTCGCCAATTAGCGCGTTTGCCAATCGATCCGCGCTTGGCGCGTATGGTATTGGAAGCGCCAAAATATGGTGCGCTTAAAGAAGTGATGATCATTGCAGCGGCCTTGTCGATTCAAGATCCACGCGAACGTCCTTCAGATAAACAACAATCTTCAGACGATAAACATCGTCGCTTCTTCCATGA
Organism: Vibrio sp. 2CM40D; assembly: GCF_023161825.1. Classification (NCBI taxonomy): domain Bacteria; kingdom Pseudomonadati; phylum Pseudomonadota; class Gammaproteobacteria; order Vibrionales; family Vibrionaceae; genus Vibrio; species Vibrio sp. 2CM40D. The sequence goes on along the minus strand of NZ_JALNTL010000007.1, from coordinate 205,717 downwards.
AGAGTCGGACTTCCTGACATTTGTGAATTTGTGGGAATACATCCAAAAGCAGCAAAAAGCCTTGTCTAGCAATCAGTTCCGCAAACAGTGTAAGCAAGACTATTTGAACTACTTGCGCGTTCGCGAGTGGCAAGACGTGTACTTCCAAATTCATCAGTCGATGCGTGAGATGGAGTTCAAGCTTAACGATGAGCCCGCTTCTTACCATGGCGTACACAGTGCCATTTTGGTTGGTTTGCTGTCGCACATCGGCATGAAAGACCAAGAAAAGAATGAATATCAAGGCGCGCGTAACGCTCGCTTTCATATCTTCCCAGCATCGGGATTATTCAAGAAACAACCTAAATGGATTATGTCAGCCGAGCTGGTGGAAACCTCGAAACTTTGGGGCCGCATTATTGCCAAGATTCAGCCAGAATGGATTGAGCCGTTAGCTAAACACCTTATTAAGCGCAGTTACAGCGAACCGCATTGGTCGAAGAAACGTGCTGCGGTGATGGCGCACGAAAAAGTGATGCTTTACGGCGTACCAATCGTACCGAAACGCTTGGTCAACTACGGCAGTATCGATTCGATCGTAAGTCGCGAAATCTTCATTCGTAGTGCATTGGTTGAGGGTGAATGGGAAACCAAACACGCGTTCTTTAAGCAAAACCGTAAGCTTCTGCAAGAAGTGGAAGAGCTTGAGCATAAATCTCGTCGTCGAGACATCTTAGTGGATGATGATGAGCTGTTTGATTTCTATGACCAACGCGTTGGCACCGAAGTGGTGTCTGGTAAGCATTTCGATACGTGGTGGAAAAAGGCATCTAAAGAAAATCCGGAACTGCTGAACTTTGAAAAAGAGATGCTGTTCAAGGGTGATGCTAGCCATGTGACCGATTTGGATTACCCGAACTTCTGGCATCAAAATGGTTTGAAGCTCAAATTGAGTTACCAATTTGAACCAGGCGATGATAGTGACGGTGTCACAGTGCATTTGCCGTTGCCGATTTTAAACCAAGTTGAACCAGCGGGCTTTGACTGGCAGATCCCAGGTTTACGCCATGAGCTTGTGGTTAGCTTGATTAAATCGTTGCCAAAGACAATTCGTAAGAACTTTGTGCCTGCGCCGAACTATGCCGATGCATTCTTAGCGCGCGTTACGCCAATGGAAGCGCCGCTGTTAGATTCATTGGAGAAAGAGTTGCGACGCATGACGGGCGTAGAAGTGCTGCGTGAAGACTGGAACTTGGAACAAGTACCTGAGCACTTGAAAGTCACGTTTCGTGCGGTTGATCACCGAAATCGTAAACTGAAGGAAAACAAAGACCTTCATGAACTGAAAGAAAGTTTGAAAGACAAAGTTCAAGAAACGCTTTCCAAAGTTGCGGATGACGATATCGAACAGCAAGGTCTGCATACGTGGAGTTTTGGAGAATTGCCGAAAGTGTATCAACAAAAACGTGGCGGCTACGATGTAAAAGCGTATCCGGCGCTTGTTGATACCAAAGACAGCGTTGAAATCAAACTCTACGAAACGGAGTACGAGCAGATAACGGCAATGCGTGCTGGTCAGCGTCGCCTAATTTTATTGAACGTACCGTCGCCAATTAAATATTTGCACGCCAACTTACCGAACAAATCGAAGCTGGGTCTGTACTTTAATCCATACGGCAAAGTGCTTGATCTGATAGATGACTGCATTGCCTGTGGTGTCGATAAGCTTATTGAAGAGCAGGGTGGTTTAGTTTGGGAGCCAGAGAAGTTCGAAGCGTTGAAAGAACACGTTCGTGCTGAATTGGGTGACACCGTTGTAGAGATTGCTCAACAGGTTGAGACTATTCTGACCACGGCGTTTAGCATCAATAAGAAGGTAAAAGGCAAGATCGACTTCACAATGGCGTTTGCTCTGTCCGATATCAAAGCACAAATTGAAGGCTTGATCTTCAAAGGCTTTGCAACGGAATGTGGCTGGAAACGCTTGCCGGATATTCTTCGCTACATGCGCGCGATAGAGCGTCGTATGGAGAAGTTGCCAATCGATCCAAACAAAGATCGTTTACATATGCTGAAGATTGAATCTGTGACTCAAGACTATAAAGAGTTGCTGAACAAGATCCCGAAAGGTGTGGCCATTCCTGAAAATGTAAAAGAAGTGCGTTGGATGATTGAAGAGCTTCGCGTGAGTTACTTTGCTCAACAATTAGGCACTCCTTATCCTGTTTCTGATAAACGAGTCAAAAACGCGATTGATGCTTGCTAATCAACCAGTAAAATAGTGTCAGATTTGTAATTATCGCTTAAGAAGTTGCTGGTACACTAATTGCTAGTAACTCAATAAGCATTATTTTTAGTTCTGGGAGGCAATAGTTCGCCTCCCTTTATTTGTAGTACCAACGACTGAGTTATGCAGACGTGGGAATAATAAAGAGTAAAGGTAGATGATGAAAAAAACTCTATTAGCAGTGGCGCTACTTGGCGCATCTTCTGCGGCAATGGCGGATTCTTGGATTTACGGTGGTGCAACAGTAGGTCAGTCTGACTACAAAGGTGAGACGGACACATCATACTCTGTTCACGTTGGTACAGGCATTCTACCTATCATTGGTGTTGAAGCTGGTGTAACACAACACGGTGAGTTCAACGTAAATGGTCAAGACACTAAGCTAACTTCTTACTACGCAGCACTTAAGCCAAGTATCGACTTCGGTCCGCTACACGTGTACGCAAAAGGTGGTTTCCATCAGTGGGACAAAAAAGTGAAAGGCGGCAAAGACGATGACGATTTGGACCTAATGTACGGTGTGGGTGCTGAGTACTTCATTTTTGGCCCGATGTCTGTTGGTGCTAGCTACATGAACTACACTGCTGGTAAAGACGATATCAGCACGTTCTCTGTTAACGCAACACTACATTTCCTATAAGCGTCAAGCTTTCTAACACCATATGAAACACACCGGCTTTATGTCGGTGTTTTTTTGTCTGGAAGTCACAAAACAAAAGTTGAACATAAATTATTCACTTTTAGAGTCTTAAAATGCCTATGCTTTCCAATATATAGTGGCGATTAAATGCGCATATTTGCGTAATGTTTCGCTTAGGAATCGATCAGGAAGGGATAGTATGAAAAAAACACTCTCGTTATTCGCTCTAACGTTGTGCTCAACGTCAGCAATGGCTGACTCTTGGATTTACGCTGGTGGCCAAATTGGTCAGTCCGATATCGACAGCGAAAATGATACAACCTACGGTATTCATGTCGGTACTGGTATTTTGCCGTTCATTGGCATTGAAGCAGGCTACTTTAATCACGGCAAAGTGGATTTATCTTTGAGTGGCAGCAGGGGTAGTGCTGATTTTGATTCATTCTATTTAGCGGCGAAACCTAGTATCGACTTCGGCCCGTTACACGTTTACGCAAAAGGCGGCATCAATGCATTCAACGTTGATTATGACGGCGGACTGAGAAACTTAGACAAAGATGATGGCGTCTCTTACATGTATAGTGTTGGTGCCGAATACTTCTTGCTTGACAATGTGTCTGTGGGCGCGAGTTATCAAGCGTTTGGCGTGGATATTGAAGGCGATAGCGATACCGTTAGCAGCGTAACAGGGAACATCACCTTCCATTTCTTATAACGCTCGCTGGATGAAAGGTTTGCTGATTTGGTTTCGTCGTTAATTGTGAAACCAAATCAGCGCAGGTCTTCTCTATTTGCGCAGTGACTGGCTATGAACTTAAGTATTTCTTGTGTCTTTTCTAGTCTACAACCTACGACAAAATCAATCGTTAGACCTCATAATTTTTGTGTTGATATTATTTCCCCTTCATCTGTCTTGAATTGAGCTTAAAATGCAATAAATCACGACTTTTTGCAAAAATATGTGATTGCTGCTAAAATTCGTCCCGCTTTAAAACTTTAGAGTTCAAATTAATGGAGGGCGGTATTGGAGTTCTTCTCACCTGAGGGGCGTTTCAAATTCACGTTAAATTTGTATTTATGGATAATGCATTTAAAAAATATAGTATTGATACAACCGATTATCAGGTTGGACAGGATAACGTTCAAAAGTGGGGATTCGATATACATAACCCGGTTTTTGGCATTAGTGCGGGGCTCGTTGTTTTCTGTCTGATTTCACTTCTTCTTGTTGAGCCAACCACTGCTCGAGACGTATTAAACGGTCTAAAAAACGGAATTATCGAACAGTTTGATGCGTTCTTTATGTGGTCGACAAACTTCTTCTTATTGTTCGCCGTTGCTCTTCTTTTTTCTCCGCTAGGTAAAATCCGCTTAGGAGGCAAAGAAGCAACGCCGGATCACTCAACCGTTTCTTGGTTGTCGATGCTTTTCGCCGCGGGTATGGGTATTGGTCTTCTGTTCTGGAGTGTGGCTGAGCCGACCGCGTATTTCACTGATTGGTGGGGAATGCCACTTAACGCAGTACCATACACCGAAGAAGCAAAATCCCTCGCGATGGGTGCCACTATGTTCCACTGGGGTGTACATGGTTGGAGTATTTACGCACTCGTTGCACTAGCATTAGCGTTTTTTGCCTTTAACAAAGGTTTACCACTTTCATTGCGCGCGGCGTTCTATCCAATTTTTGGTGACCGTGCATGGGGCTGGTTAGGTCACGTTATTGATATCCTTGCCGTTTTGTCGACGCTATTTGGTCTTGCAACGTCGCTAGGTCTGGGTGCTCAGCAGGCGACCAGTGGTATTAATCATGTCTTTGGTCTAGAAGGCGGCATTGGTACACAAATGATTGTGATCACCTTCGTTACCTTTATCGCGGTGCTATCAGTGATTCGTGGTATTGATGGTGGTGTTAAGCTACTGAGTAACGTCAATATGGTGGTTGCGTTTGCGCTGCTTATTTTCATTACCTTCATCACGTTTGATACGGCGTGGAGCTCGCTACGCGACACAACAATGGCTTACATTGAAAATATTATTCCATTGAGTAACCCTCACGGTCGTGAAGATGAAACTTGGATGCACGGCTGGACGGTATTCTACTGGGCTTGGTGGGTATCTTGGTCACCGTTTGTTGGTATGTTTATCGCGCGTGTGTCTAAAGGTCGTACGGTTCGAGAATTCTTATTCGCAGTCATCGTTATTCCTACAGTTGTTACTTTGATTTGGATGTCTGTGTTTGGTGGTATCGCGCTTGACCAAGTGGTGAATAAAGTTGGTGAGCTAGGTGCAAATGGCCTAACTGATATTTCATTGACTCTGTTCCATGTTTACGATGCGCTTCCGTATAGCTCAGTGATTTCAATGCTTTCTATCGTGCTGATTCTGGTATTCTTTATTACATCGTCAGACTCTGGCTCACTGGTTATCGATAGTATTACCGCCGGTGGTAAGATTGATGCACCAGTACCGCAACGCATTTTCTGGGCGTGTATTGAAGGTGCAATTGCAGCCGTAATGCTTTGGGTTGGTGGTAAAGAAGCCCTGCAAGCATTGCAATCAGGTGTTGTTGCAACAGGATTACCGTTTACTTTTGTTCTGCTGTTGATGTGCGTAAGTTTGGTGAAAGGGTTAAGAACAGAACTGCCAGCTTACAAATAAATACAACACGATCCATGATTGAGTTTAAATGCCGAGCCTAATGTGCTCGGCATTTTTTATTTCTACTTTTCTTTTCCAATAATTTCGTTACAGTTTAGGCTTATTCCCACCTCATTAAACTGCATTATGTCACTGGCTAAACTCATTCTTATTCGTGGACTTCCGGGTTCAGGTAAAACAACCTTAGCAAAACAACTAGCGATAGAGCTTGGTGCTAAGCATTTTGAAGCTGACATGTATTTTGAAAATGATGAAGGTGATTATCACTTTGAACCAGTTCAATTACCTCAAGCGCATGAGTGGTGTTTTCAGCAAACTAGAAAGTGGTTGAACAAAGGGAGAGTCGTGATTGTGAGCAATACGTTTGTTCGACATTGGGAGATGAAGCGTTACATGGACTACTGCATGAAGAAGCGCATCGAGGTGGAAATTAAAGTGTGCCACGGAGCGTATCAAAGCATTCATGATGTACCACCAGCGACGATAGAAAAGATGCGACGCCAGTGGCAAGAATGACCGTTACCAGAACCGGAAGTTATTGACCTCGTCCGTCAATCATCACAACGAATGTTTTGCTCATGATTGAAAGGTCCATTGAAATCCAAGAGTAAAACGAACCTAAGCTTAGTGCGTAACTGTGGTCAAACCCAACTTTGCGTCTTACATCTTCAATGCATGCATCATAGCCTTGGTTAACCTGAGCTAAGCCTGTGATACCTGGTAACACGCCATATGTGCGCTCTACAAAATAGGGGATTTCATCTTCCAATTTCTGGTAGAAAGCTGGGCGTTCTGGGCGCGGCCCAATCATCGACATTTCACCTCTCAACACATTAAACAGTTGAGGTAGTTCATCTAAACGCGTTTTGCGTAAAAAGCGTCCTACTGGCGTGATGCGGGGATCATTTTCAGTTGCCCATACTGCGCCAGAGCGTTGCTCTGCATCAATATACATGGTGCGAAACTTCATGATTTGAAAAAGATCCATTTTTTCTGGTGTGCAGCGTCCTACTCGCAATTGGCGATAAATCACAGGGCCTTTCGATGTGGTTTTGATCGCTAGCGCGATAAATGGGAATAGTGGTGCAGTGACGACCAAAATAAGCATTGCAACCAGTACATCAAACGTTCTTTTCGCGTGGCATACATTTGAATCGTAGCGTGAGTTTTTCATGATGCTTTCCTTATTGGTTGACGCGTTTCCAACGTCCATTTTCCATTCCGAGTAAATACTTCATACCGCCGATAAAGTTGGCGAGATGACCAATGACGATGTAGCTAATCAGCTTAAAAGGTTTAATTGTGTTAAGTGCTGGCATCAAGTAAGTGATAAGCGCGATGCTATAAATACCAACTTGTGCGGACAGCATTACTTGAAACAGCGGATTGTGTGCCAGTAGTAGTGAGCAAATAAAGCAAACAATCATCAAATAGGGTGTTGCTAAGCGCAGAACCTTTCCCGATAGAAATGCAAAGGCAGTGCCACGATAACGAGGTAGCAGTAATTTCTTTAATTGCATGAGCTGCTGCATGTTACCCGCTGAAATTCTTAGGCGCCGCTTGAAATCTGCGTTGTCTGAGCTCTGTTCTAGTTCAAGAGCCAGCATGTTTGGCTCGTAAATAGCGCTATAGCCTCGCAAAACGATTCTCATAGGGAGAATAAAGTCGTCATTAATGGTGCTAACTTCCAGTGGTTCAAATAAGTGAGTTCTGAAAGTGTAAAACGCACCGTGGGAACCAATCGTTGAACCTAACAAAGATTCTTGGTGCTTTACTCGAGACTGGTATTGCCAATACGCCGCTTCACCTTGGTTATCAGTGCTCATTATTTGATATGTTGCGTTAACCACTCCAACGTTCTCATTTTGATAATGCTGACTAGCTAGCAATAGAGAATCGCAAGAAATCAATGCCGACGTGTCACTCAGTGCGGTAATGTCCGAGCTAACATGACGCATTTCTTCGTTGAGTAGGGCAACTTTACCGCGATTGACTTGGTGATCATTAATAATGAACAGAGTATCAGAGCAGATTGCTTCTTGAATTGTCGCTTGAGCAATCTCGGCTGTGTTATCTGTGCAGCCATCACATGCGATCACTACTCTTAATTTATCCCTCGGGTAGTCTAGGCTCGCAAGGTTACGGATCTTCTCTGCTATCCATTGTTCTTCATTGTAGGCGGGCACGATGACAGTAATAGAGGGTAGCTGGCTGTCTGTTTTGGAGGCTTTGTAAGCTCGCTCTACAAATGGTGCTTTGGTTTCGTCTTGCTGTTTTAAAGGAAGCCACTTAAGGAGCAGTGGGTACCCAACGTGATGATAGACAATCAAAAACGCGGATAAACAAAACCCTATAATCCAAAGTAAATCATTCATAGCTAGCCTCCTTGGCCAAACGTGAGTAGCGACTCACCATGTCTATGATATCAAAGTGTTTGAGAATAAAAGTTCGAGGAGAGCGGTGTGATGATTCCAGTTGCTGTGATAACGCTTCGGCCAACGAAAACACGCGATTTGCTTCAACCAGTGTGCTGTTGTTCGGACAGAGCGTCTCTTTCACGCCGCCAACATCCGTCGCGACGCAAGGAATGTCACATGCTTGAGCCTCGAGGGTTGAGAGAGGAAATCCCTCTTGAAGTGATGGTAAGCAAAACAAGTCTAGGCTTTGGTAAAAGCTGGGCATATCGTCGACCAAGCCTAAAAAGGTTACTCGATCTTCAAGTTTTAACGTTCTAACTTGTGCTTCCAATTGAGCTCGCTGAGAACCATCTCCAGCAATGGCTAGGTGTGTGTTTGGCGTAAGATGAGAGAATGCTTCGATAAGCACTTTATGGCCTTTAACTGCTTCTAGACGCCCGGCAACGCCAATCACGATTTTGTCGGTTGGAAGTTCAAACAAGTGTCTTGTTGCCGTTTGGTCACCGCTTTTAAACTTCTGACAGTCAATCCCGTTATGGATAGTACAAACTTTGCGATACTTTAACTTAGTCTGTATTTGATGGGCGACAAAGTTAGCATCGGCAACTACTTGCGGGCGAATCATTTTTAGCAGTAGGGACTGCAGTCGAGCTGATTTTTTGTTATTAAGGTGCCATGCGTCGTGCTCGGTATGAATCACTACAGGTACGTGCGCTAAACGTGCAGCAATACCACCATACAGAAGTGGGCCGATATGATGGGTGTGGACCACGTCAGGCTTAAGTCCTTTGAGCATGGAAGTCAGCGTACTGATGGTTTTTCCGCTGAATCCAGGTTTCTTATTAAGAAAGTGCAGTTGGCCTTGGTAGGGCAATAGTTTTTGCCAGCCTTGTAGTGCATGTTCTTTGCTTCCTTCTAAGCTCACGACAAAAACGAAATGGTTTGGCTGCGCAAAACGAAGCATTTCTAGTACGAGCGTTTCTAAACCACCAGGAGCTAAGTGTTGCACGACGTGTAATATCACTTTTTTGCTGTGCTTAGTGTTATTGTGTTTTTGTCTGAATTCCATTTTCAAACCCTCGTTGAGTTCTTTGTTTATTTAGGAGTTGCAGACTGCGTGCCAAAAAATTAATCATTTAAAAACAATAAGTTAATATTGATGCTTGTGAGACTTTATGTTTATTCTCAATTTGAGATTCATATTAGTGGACATGCTATGAGGCTGTATAAGGCAGTAGTAAAAGAAAAGCACTCGCAGACCGAGTGCTTGTAAATGAGTTCTTATGGCGGTTAGTTTCCGTACACTACGTTAGGTAAAGTGGTGATGACAGGAACACCAAGGTGTTTTTCTAATGCTCTTTTAGAGCGGATAGAGTTATCGGCTAACTCAAGTATCGTCGCTAATCCAATGCCTAAACCAGCGCCACCAATAAATCCTAAAATGACAAATACAAAACTAGGTAAGTTAGTTGGAATCGTTGGCGTGAACGGTTCATCAATGATTTTTACGCGCTTATTCTCTTCAAACTCTCCCAAAGAGCCTGTTAGTTGGGCCATCTCATAGCGTTCGACGAGTTCGTCATACATTTCTCTCTTCACTGCGACGTCACGAGCTAAGCGGTTGATTTCTGTTGCCGTGCTCCCAAATTGGTGCGCATTTCGCTCTAATTCTTGGATCATGTCTCGCAAGCTGTTGGTTTCTTCCGTAAGTGCTTCAAAACGTCCGCGCATCATTTGTAATTGATGTAGTTGGGAGACAAGTAGAGGCTGTGCTTCGCCAAGACTGTTTACTGTGGTATTGCTCGCGATATCCCATAGTTGAGCACTGTTTAGTTCTGGTTGTTTAGAGTTCAAGAGTACCGAGCGTTCCTGCTCCAACCGGTTTAATTCTCGCAACTTACCTTGCACTAAACTATGCGCCTCTGTGTATTTAGCGCGAAGCAGGGTAAGTTCACTACGAATGTCGATGATTTGCTCTTCCAGTTTACCGATAACCGGGTTCGTTTTGGATAGTTGTTGATCCAAACTGCCTAGACTTCGTGAAACACCAGCAAGCTCCGCCTCCTTTTCGGCTAGCGTTTGTTTGAGGCTAGCAAGGCGAGTAAGGCTTTGAGCTTGCATTTCGGGCGTCGCGTCTGAGTAAGTATTTTTATATTCTGCAAAGGCTTGTTCAGCCTTGTCTAGTTCTTCCCTGCGTTTGTTGATATGGATAGTCAAAAAATGGCTCGAATCTTTAATCGAAGAACGCTCAGGAGCCAAAAGCTGTTCGACAAAATGCTCTCTGACAGACAGCAGCATCGACTCCATTCCTTCTGATTTACCACTTTGCAATTGAATTTGAATGAAGTCTTTACCGAGTGGCTGAACAGACAGGCGCGACGCAAGATCTTTTATGATGAACTCTTGCTCTTTTGCACTCATCTCGTCATTGATCAGCGATTGTTCTTTTGCGACAGAATACAAAACGTGTCGGCTTTTTAGCAGAGTACTGAGTGCGCTCAATCGGTCTTTAAGCATTGTTGAGACGGCAAGGTCTTGAAGGAACGGGTTCATTTTCGCTGTCTCTTGAATAAGCATGCTGGTGTGAGCAACATAAGTCGTCGGAACCAGCTTACTTACGATGAAACCCAGCACCGGCAAGACAAGCATAGGGATAACGATCATGTAACGACGTCGCCAAGCGCCATGTAGTAATACACTAAGGTTTTCTCTTAAATCGTTCATAGCGCCCTCACTAATTTATCAACTTGGTTGGCTCTTGCTTCCCAGCTTTGCTGTTGAACGTATTGCTTTGAGTTTGCCGGGGGTGGGATCAGGTGATCGAGACTGGCGCATACATCTTCGACATTTTGAACTATGTGGAGCATATGCTTGTACGGCATTAATGCGGGAAAGGGTGTGCTGATAACAGAGGTTCCTGTTGCCAAGTACTCAAGAAGTTTAAGCGGATTACACGCTTTGATTTGAGCGTTATCAACAAAGGGCAACCAACTTGCATCCCAGTGTTGAGAGTAACGTGGCAGAGTGTGATGCGCTCTCGGGCCCAGGTAGTATATGTTGCTTCTTTGTGGAAGTGGATTGTCACTGAACTCGTTGGGGCCGATGAACACGAGATCCCAGTCAGGCGCTTGGTCTGCGACTTGGGCAATTAAGTCGTAGTCTAACCATTCAGACAAACTGCCATAAAAGCCCAGCACTTTGCGACCATTATTAGGAAAATCTTCAGCCTTAGGTGCTGGCTCAGAGAACAAACTAAAGTCGACACCGTGAGGTAAAGTGACGGTTTTATGTGATGGAAACTTGGTGGAGAGCGTATCGCTTGCCGTAAAGATAACGTTGGCCGCATTAACAAGAGTACGTTCGTGCTTTGTTACCGTGTCGTGGTCAACACCAGCTAAAGCGCTAAAGTCATCGCCACAATAGTAAATCAGTCCACGTGGGTTCATTTCTGCACAAACATCGGCAGCAGTCGGGAGCGACGTCCAAAATACGGGCTTATCAAAACCAAGAGCTTGTAATTGTTTGTTGAGTTGGTGTTTCATCATCTTAGCGGCCACTTTTCTTGCTAATGCAGAACTAGGGGCAGGAATCGTGAGCAAGTTGATGATGTGAATGTTTGGGTTTGTTTCAGAGTCCAATGTTGGCTTGTGTGAGCCTACGTTATGAAATACACGAGTGAGTTTGTTTAACGCACGTTGTATGTCTTTAGAATCCAGCTTAGGTTGACGAAGGCCAATGGAGTTCACCCAAAGGATTCGATGGTTCGCTGCTAGTCGCTTGACAATATGCTGAGTGGAAGAGGGTAACCCACCAAAATCTTCTCCAAATACTACGATGTCCGTCATGTGGCTCTCCTTGAGTCTTAGTTACTTGATTACTAATTAAGTGAGTAATCACAATGCGTGCCAAGGAATTAGCCATTTTAAAACAGTGAGTTATGGGTTTTGTTTATGTTTGAAACTAGTATTTCTCATTTTGACAGTCACTTTGAACAATTCGGCTAACGACAACTGTTAATGCCGCTAGAATGTAAATTGGCCAGGTGAAACCTTGAGTCAGAAAAGTGCCTGATACGATGGTACCGATAAGCCCACTTAACACGGCGTTTGCTCCTACAGAGAGGGTGTAATCTGATTTTGGTGTCAACAATGAGATGGAATGCAAAGAGGTGCGGATCAATGACACAATTAAAGTAATGAACACCGCGAGCCCGACAAAACCCGTTTCTGCTAACACGCCAAACCAAGTACTATGGACCGCGTGGTTGATACCATCCCAGTGTGGGCTGTAGAAATAGTAATTAAAGTAAAAGTTATCTAGACCTACGCCAGTCAACGGATGATGCAGCGCCATTTTAAATGCCGCTTCCCACGCATAAAGTCGCCCCATCGCAGAGGCATCTATACCATCCTCAGCGGCTCCCCCCGATTCTCGTCCTGAAATACCAGCGAATGCGTAGAGTACGATCGCTGCGATAGCGCCTAATACCAAGACTAATGTTTTGCTTTTGATGTGTTTAAAAGCAAAGTAGGCAAATACAGACAGTGAACCTAGTAACCCCCCGCGGCTCTGCGTCTCAATGATCGCAAAGAACAAAACCAAACAGGTGATAAGGGCAAAGAGCCTGAGATGCTTGGGGGAATGCTTCTCCATCAATTGACTAACGGTAAAGGCAAGGGGAAACATCAGCACTAGTGCCAAATCGTTAGGATCGCCAAGTACTGAACCTATGGAGCGTCCTATCGACACGCGCGTCCCTTCGACTAAATCAATGCCATTCGCAGCGTTTTGTAATGCCACTAAGCCAATCAATAATCCGGCGAAAATAATTGCTTTTGACATCTGAGCGAGCTGTGAAGGTTTAGTAATAAGCCAGGTGATGGCCAACGTCATAATGATGATTTTCCAATAGGTATTTTTGAACACCGTTATTGCGATATCACGACTGGAAGCGAATATTATTCCGATGATCACCAGACCCCAAAATATACACAGCCACTTTAATGAAGGGTGCCAAAAAGCTGTAATCTGGCGGCTTATAAGAAGGTGAAAGGCGAGTGCGGCGAGTGCCCCCAGTGATAACAGTAATGGGATCTTGAAGTTATAGATAACAGGAAAGGCTTCGTGAATACGAAAGAATGAAAAAATAACGAACAGTGTGACAAGCCAAAACGTTTGATTGAGAACAAACAGTAACGCGAGTGGTGCGAAACACAACGCAACAATCAAAATGGGATGAGGCATAACAATCCAAAGCAGGCCGATACAGACTGTAATCGTCAGTGCTGCGATGGACTGTTTTGTTCTCACCTTGGTTTCATTCATAACGAGTATCTCTTCACCTGTCCACGCCTTTTCACTATGTATCGAGTGAGAGCATTTAGCGTCTCTTTACTCATGTAGCGAGTGGCTATCCCTGCCAGCAAACTGCATGTCAAAATGCAAATTGCGATGGCGATGCCTATTGATTGTGAAGAGTGAAGCAGGAACAGTGCCACACCGGATATAATCTGTAATAAAACCATCAGACTTAGGTGGAAAGGCAACGCCATACATTGTTGGCCTACTACATAAGTCAGGCCCAGCTTACACAGTTGTGCGTAATAAAGCGCAATGAACACCCCATAAATACCCAGAGAAGATAAGCCAAACAGCAAAGCAATCGCAACGCACGCAGAGACGACATTTATACCCAGTAGCCAGCGAGTACGACGCTTGTACAAAATGGAAATATTAATGAGTTCGCTCCATTCTTTTAACATGGCGATAGGCAGCAAGAATAAGCTGAATAGTACCGCCTCATGATAGGTTTCTGGCAGTAAGTAGGTGATCATCACCATTGCTAATGTGCCGACCACTACACTCAAACCTGTAATGTAAATCATACCTAAGTGTGTGATGCGCACTGCTTCAGTGTTCTTGCGCCCTTCTAAGTAATTAAATCGACGTGGCATCCACCACATGCCAAATGGCTGCACTAAAATACACATGCCCACTGCAAATTTTACCGCTATCGCGTAAATCCCTAACGTCGCAAGAGAAGTGTTGGCACCAATGAACCAGCGCTCAGCGCCATTGAGGCAGAACGCAACCAATCCAGCCATCATCATTGGTAGGCAGTAGTTTAGGTATTGTTTTGCCAATGTCAGCTTAGGAAGGGTGACATTGTAACGGTTAACGATGTGCAGCCAAACAAATTGAGTAATAGCAGCCAACAAGCCCCCCCACAAAACAGAAATAACATGGGGATGAACAGACAGCGCCGCGACGATAAAAATGACCTGAAAAATGGTGGTAGTGACCATGACGTTAAGCAGTGTTCTTGCTTTGTCGTCTTGTGTTCTTAACCAGGCAGTGCCGATTGCAATACTGCCCTCTAGAACGATGGCAAACATAACAATAGCAAATTCGACTCGCGTAAAAGGCGCGGGAATGGGGGCGATTAAAATGATAGTGAGCAAGCTAAGAGCGACGACGCCAGCGATGAGTAAAGCAAGTGAGTACAGCTGGTTTAGTAGGCTTGTGCGCGTATTTTGATCCTTTTCAACGCCGACGAATCGATAAAGCGCTTCATGCAAAGCGAAACTGACAAACAAGGTCGTAACAACACCAAAGGTTGTTAGAAGCTCAAGCTTGCCCATTTGCTCTGGTGAGAGAAAGTGGGGCAATACAGGCAGCATGATTAGGCTGATGCTTTTATTGATCACTAAGGCGATAGCAAATAGCGTCATGTTGGTCATTGCTTTAGACATGATCATATCCTTTGATGTCTCGCGGTGTCTTGAGTGTGCAATCATTGTTGGTAGCAATTTCGGCAGCAAGGTGCTGGGCGATTGGCAAATAACAACGTTCGGCTGTGTATAGTTGAGAAACATTGAGTGCTTCGATACCCATCGTTACTTTCATCCACGGCGATTCATTCAAAAGGCGAATTGCGTTGTGTAGCGAAGCCACATTGTTAGGCGTGTATTTAATACAATTTCGGCCGTGAGTTAACACGCGGTCCCAATAACTATCATCATGTGGAATGACGACACACATACCTGCAGCGAGAGCCTCCAAAATAGATAACCCAAAAGGTTCGTTGATACTGGTGGAAACAAACACACCACACTGTGAACGCAATTCATCTAAGTTGTTTGGGCACTCATGCCATTCAACACCTTGTGTGTTGAAGTCCGGTGTTGAATATTCCACACCTGCCACGTTAGGTTTGATGTAACACACGGTGGATTTGATCTTTTTCGACTCATCAAGTGTTAAAGCATCAAGCAAAAGATCGATGTTCTTCCATTTTAGTAAGCTAGCTGCCCAGAAAACGCGGCTTGAAATCGGATTCGCTTGTTTTGGCCAGCGATCTTTCGATAATCCATTAACAAACGTAGATGTATTCAAACCACACCAATAGCGTTCGGTGGCTGGCTTCTCTGTTTTGAGGTAGGCCTGTAATGCTTCTACCATTGATTCGCGGGTGTTTGCCAAGTAGTAAATTGCCGATGCTTTTACTAAGCAGTAGCCAGCAGATCTCGATCGTCCAATAGGGCCATGAACCATCTGTACCACAGGCTTTTTGCTAATTAATCGTAGTAAGTACAAAGGCATATCATTACTTGGGCAAGATAGGCCCAAAAAGCTATCTATCTTTGGAAGCTTCATGCACGCGTAGAGAAGTTGGAGAAAGTAGTAAGCGTTCATCAACCAGTAGGTCAGGCCATGAGTCGAGTTAAATGGTGACGGTTTTATTTTTATAACTTGCACATGCGGTGTACCACTAAGCAGTGACGCCCAATGCTCTGGATTTGTAGTGAGTAGATAACCAATCACGTTCAGCTTATCGCACTGCTTAAGGAGCTCTGCATTCGCGATTTTGGATCCACCTTGCATTGGGATGGCGTCGAACATCAATACACGTTTCATGACCGGGCTCCTCAATTGATGCTCAACCAGCGTGAAAGAGGCTTCATGCAGTGAGTCATTGGCATTGGTGTAATGGCGTTGTTATTAAGTTCACCTTCGTAAATACGTTCAATAGCGTTGATAGATGCAGTCGTCGTTAAGTGCTGGCTAGCATGTAGGTAAGCGTTTTCCGCCAGCTTGTTTCTTAATGCCGCGTCTTGCATGACTTGTTGAATCGCGTTTAACAGGCTCGCCATTCCACTGTTCTGGTACAGCAATGCAGAGTGATTATGCTCGAACAACTCAGGAATGCCTCCCGTTTTAGGAGCCACGATAGGCAGTTGAGCTAAAGCCGCTTCCCCGAGCACGAGACCAAAGGCCTCTTCATAGGCGCCGCTAATAAAAGCGTCTGCATTACCACACATCCACGCTCCAGCATTGTGTTGCTCTCCGACAAAGTGCACTCGTTCTTGGATACCAAGATCTGCGGCAAGCTGTTGCAATGCTTCTCTTTCTTCGCCGTCACCAACAATAACAAGGTGAGGGTTGTGGTGGTGGTAGTTGTGCATGCGCATTGCCCGAATAAGGCGGTCAAACCCTTTGCGCTTAATCAGCGAACCCACCGACAGAAAGGTAAAGGCCTGTGATGGGATTCCGAGGCGATCTTTAATGTCGATGGGTGTATCCACGCCTTGAAGTGACACGCCGTTGTGTACGACATGAAGTTGGTTTTGCGGGTAGCCGTCCTGAAGAATTTCGCGTCCAACATCTTTGCTAACGCAAATCAATTTTGGAGAGAGGTGAAGTCCGAGAGAGAAGCGATCGCGCAATGTATAATGGCAATGAAGTTGCGTGACAAGTGGTATATGATTCATGCGAGCAGCCAAACACATCCATTGACAAGGGCCGCCGCTATTGACGTGTACCAAGTCGATGCTGTGCTTTTCGATCAAAGCTGAGCCTTGTTTGATAAGGCTATTCCACCCGCTAATATCCCAGCGTGGAGCGCTCCAACCACCAACCAAATTGAAGGATGAATGTTCCGCTTCAATTCCGAGCGATTGGCACTTATCGATTAGTGGTTGGCAGTTTGACCATACGAATGGCTCAAACTTATTGCGGTCGATTCCAGAAATGAGATCCAGAAGCACTACTTCACTGCCGCGAATCCAATTATCACCATAATGAACATATAGAATGCGTTTTGGCGTAGTCATAAGTCACCTCTGTCTCATCATTAATCTGCGTTAACTGCTGAGCTGCAATAGAGATGCCAAAATATGCCATTAGTTTATGTGATTGAATCTTATATGATATTTATGTTTGGAACTCATCATTCTCATATTGAGAACCAATATGGATTAGTGATCCGTTTCAATTTGATATTTTTGTAGCAATACGGGAATCACACTTTGCGCTGAGAAATCATCAATGATGGTTTGTCGAGCATTCTGGCGAATGAGTGATTGTTGCGCTTCACCAATCGATATCCAGTCATGAAGACATTTAGCAAGAGAGGGAATGTCTTCGACGATAAAACCATTTTTACCCGTTTGGATAATATCTGGAAGACGACCTACACGTAAGCTCATCACGGCAATGCCTCTCGACATGGCTTCCAGCGCCGCCATTGGAAGACCCTCATAACGAGAAGAGATGATAAGTACGCTGATATTTTCCCAAACACCTTCCATATCGGTTTGATGGCCGAAGAAAGTCACGTTTGGAGGGGCAGTTTGATTAAGCGACTCTTTTTCTGGGCCATCACCGTACACACTAAACTGTAATGTTGGACAGAGCCTCGCTACCTCAATAAATTGATCGGCGCCTTTTTCCTGACTCAATCGGCCGACAAAAGCGATCTCCTGATAGTTGAGTTGACTGTTGGGAATCGAAACAAAGTTATTCAGCAGTTCTGAAGAACAAAAAACTTTGCGCTGAATACTTGGACTGACAGCAAAGCAATGGTCAGATAGGCTGCCTGAGCTTCTATCAAGCCAATCGTATAGCCATAGTTTCCCTGAGGACGATTCACCAGCATGATAAGTTGAAATCAAACGAGGAAACGTACGGGTGAGCAGTTTGGCGCAGCGCGACAAAATCGACGCTTTATAACCATGGGAGTGAACCACTGAGGGTTGGTGATTGGCGACGGCGCTTGTTAGGTGTTTAATTTTTAAAGCTTTATTGGGCTCGCCAGACAAATAGTTTAAGTAACTCACAGGGATCGCGGCTTCTTTTGCCTTCTGTACAATCTGAGCAGCTGGTGAATACTCAGTGGTTAGCACAACTCGAGCTTTGTGTCCAAAGGCGATTAATCCCCGAGCTAGCTCGATAACGTGACTTTCAATGCCGCCGAATAGACGGCTATCAAGCAAGATCCAAATTTCACCAATGGCAGGTTTATCAAGATTGTTCGAGATTAATTTCATCCGCTTCCCACGCTTGTTTTTTTCGGTAAACCGTAGATGGGCTTAACTCCAGCATGACAGCGGCGTTGAGGACGTTGCCATCACAGTACGCAATTGCGTTTTGAATTGCTTCACGCTCTACTTGCCACATAGGGCGAATGGTTCCATCAGAGTTAAAGTACGGTGAGGTAGCAGCAGAGGACGGTGTACCAGGCAGCTCCGCTGCGGTAATCGACGGTTCGACCGCAGAAGGTGAAGGTTCCTCAGTATAAACAGGTGGTGGTGTGATTGGTGCAATGTTTGCTGACTCTTGAGCAACATGCGCAGGTGTCGTTGTTTTCGTAACTTTAGACTTTTTAGTGAGTTGAGCGGGTAGGTGGCTCACCGTGACTTTTTCGTCGTTATTGAGCACCACAATGTTACGTATGATGTTTTGTAGTTGCCTTACATTACCCGGCCATTCGTAATGCTTGATGATATGTTGAGCTTCACTGTCGATTGTTGAGAATTTCTTTTTGTCCTGTTTGGCGTAAGTGGTCAAGAAGTGCTTGGCAAGCGTGACGATGTCACTTCCTCGTTCACGTAATGGGGGCATATCGATAGGTATAACGTGCACACGGTAGTATAAGTCTTCACGAAAACGACCTTCTTCTACTTCTGTTAATGGATTTCGGTTAGTGGCACAAATGATTCTCACATCCACTTTCATTTCTCGAGTGCCACCAAGAGGGGTGTAAGTGCCCGTTTGTAGAAAGCGGAGCAACTTCTTTTGCATCTCAAGTTCCATTTCACACAGCTCATCAAGAAAAAGCGTGCCACCATGTGCCAGCGTCGCCGCACCTTTTCGATCTGTTGTTGCTCCAGTAAAGGCCCCTTTAACGTGACCAAAAATCTCACTTTCCATCAAATCTCGTGGAATAGCCCCACAGTTAATTGCAATAAAAGGCTTGTCTTTACGGTCACTCTGGCGGTGGACGGCTTCAGCACAAACTTCTTTACCTGTGCCGCTTTCTCCCACAATAAACACACTGGCAGAAGTTGGCGCAACAGCATCAATGGTCTTGTATACCGCCTGCATCGGGAGGCTTGAACCGATGAATCCGTGATAGTTGTGGCGATCAAACTTGGATTGAATATTTTCCACCAAATCTTCCAATTTGGCGCGTTTAAGGTGCAATGCAACTGACGTTTTTAGGCGATCAGCGTTTATGGGCTTTTCTAAGAAATCTTCCGCACCTTTTTGAATTAGATTAACGGCTAAGTCGACGCTGCCGTGCGCCGTAGCAATAATAACGGACGTAGGAATGTCATTCTGGTTGATCCAATCCAGCACGTCTTCGCCAGACATGTCGGGCAGTTTCAAATCGAGAATGATGAGCTGAGGTTTGCTTCTTTCAATAAATTGAATCGCTTCGCGACCTGTCTCGACATGAAAAATGTCATAAGGTTCGTCTTTCACATACTGCTTATAAAGTATGGCTAGTGAAGTAGAGTCCTCTACCAGTAACACCCTTGGTCTCATAGTCCCATCCCAACGTAGTTTGTTTCATTTTTTATGATTTTTGTCAGCACTACTATTTGGCATTATGAGTGGTTTATAGCTCTCTAGTGCTGAAAATTCTCAATTTGAGAAAAGCGTTATTTAAGTATTAGCACAAGGTAGGAAATTTGCGAAAAATCCATACTTTTTAATTGATTAAGTATACCCAAATAATTTCAAGGTGTGTGGCTTGGCGAGGGTGACTGAATTTGGAGCCTAAATTTCTGAGATGATGTCGGCATCGCGCTTTATCAAACGCGATGCTTCGCTAGGGAGTAAGACACTGATACTACTCAAACCCTTGAGCTTTTCGCTTTTCTAACGCATCAAACGATTCATTGGCGAGTTGAGGAAGTGTTTCACAAAGCTCCAATGCTTTTGGTATTTTTCCTTCGACACAGTACTTCTCAATCATTCTTGCTTGTCTTGAAAGCGTTCGATTGCCTAGAGCGAGAGCAGAACTGCCCAGTGTGTGAACCTCGAACTCTAATGTTTGAAGGTCTTTTGTGCTTAATGCTTGCTCTATTTTCTCCATGCGATCGCGTGACTCTTCGACATAGTGATCAATCAAGGTAGGGATGATTTCGGCGCACGTATCTTTGATCATTTGCTGAAGAATATGCTCATCCACTAATTCTTGCTCGATAGTCAATGTGTTATTTATCGTCATAATAGCGCTCCCTATAACATAAACAGTTCGCTTTTTTTAATTTGCTGAGACAGTTTTTCTTTCCACTTTTTTGGTAAGAAACGCAGCTTGGAAACTTGGCGGATTAACTCATCTTTCAGGCTTGGAGTGTGCTTCATGTTCAGTACAGAACCAATCAAGTTCGCATCGCTAGCATCGAGTAGCTTTTTGGCTTGCTCGAGCTGGGTTGCAGTCGTAGAGCCATAATGCGCTACTAACAAAGTAGCATCACATACGCCAGCAATCACTTGAGGCGCAATATTGCTTCGGTTGACACTGAGAAGTGGTGATGTATCTATCACGACGCGCTCGTACTGCGTTAACCATTGTGCAATGTTTTGTTTCAGCGTTGTTGGGTCTCGGTACGCTAACTGAGTACTGGCGAGAGATGGAGCTGGGAGGCCGACTAAAGTTTGGTGTGTATTCTCTCGTGTGATCAAATGGCCAACCTTCTCGTCATCATCAAATTCGTGAACAGTGTGATAAGCGGGTTTGAATAAGTTAAGGTCTACATACAAAGTATTGTGGCCTGCTAAAACCAAGCGCTCTGCAAGAGATGAAGCCACGGAAGTGACACCATCTTCAGATTTACAACCCACAACACAAATCGTTTTGTGGCCTTTCTGTTCACTCTGAAGATAAATTTGCTCAATCTCAGCGTGAGTTGCAGGAATAGTCATTACAACGCTCCTATTAACACGATGGTTGTGGTGATTTGTAAAATATCTCTTAGTCCGGCCCTCGCTTTTTCAACAAAGCTTTCGTCTTTATGGGGAATGTAAATTGTGTCGCCTGCGCGAATGACTGGCAGCTCATAAATGTTGGCTGTTTTACTAAAGTTCACCAAATCAAATGTTCGGGCTTGGCCTTGGCAGCAAGACATATTGACCACACTGATCTTTTCAAGGTAGGCATTATCAGTTGGTCCTCCTGCTTCCGCTAAGAGATCAAGCACAGTCATGTTGTCATTGAATACGTACCGCCCTGGGTCTCTTACTTCACCTAATACGCGTACCGTGGACTCTTTTGAACGATCTAACCAGTTTTTGTTTTTTTCTGGAATGTAAATGGTATCACCGGGACGAACGTGGGGCAGAATTGACTCATCGCCTGTTTCAAAGTACATCGATAAATTCAATTTACTCACTTTGGCATAACCTAGGCCTCGGTGTGTGACACGGATGTTGTGAATATCTGCATCCATTGTCGGTCCATCGGCGGCAGACAAAATATCCAGAAAATGCATATCTTCGGTGAAACGATAGCGCCCAGGTGCATTGATTTGCCCGAAAACGTATATCGATGCGTCAGAGCTTTGGCTTACCCATTGCGACTTATTATCGGATGGGTCGTCAGGCAATGCATGTACCCTTACGACTGTACCAGCGGAAACTTGAGGTAGGCTTGATGTTGGTGAGCCATCCAGAATGTATTGGTCTAAGTCAAATTGTGTCATTTGACCGTTATTGGCGACTTCAATTTTGGTGGTATCAGCTCGTCGAGTTGGGCCACCAACGTGTGCAAGCAGATCAATCAAATCCATTTCGTCTGACCACTCGATGCGTCCAGGGCGAACAACTTCTCCCATCACTGCGACCGCTCGACTAGGTGCTACTTTTAACCAAGACTTCTCATTGAAATCGGTTTTCTCCGGCACGAAAATCGCGTCTCCTGGTCCAACATTTGGTGGTCTGGCTGAAGATAGTCCTTCTGTATGCGCGGTAAGATCGAATTTGATGACTTTGCCATCGGCTTTTATAACGCGAATTTGGCGAGATTCTGCGTAGCGAGTGGGCCCGCCAGCGTTTGCGAGGATATCCATGAAGCTAGCGCCTTGCTTGCCTTCGTATGCCCCAGGATGGGCGACTTCACCCATCACGTAAACCACATTTGCACCTGCTTTGATTTCTTCTTCCTGTTTTGGGACAAAGATGGTGGCACCTGGCAGGATCTCCGGCAGTAGGCTTTGGTCTCCAGTATCAAGGTACTTTTTCAGGTTAAACATGGTTGGGTTATTGTTTGTTATCACGCGAATTTGCTCAACACTGGCATATCGTGTCACGCCGCCAGCTCGCATTACGACATCAACTAGCGTGGTATTTGGCTTGTATGAGAACGAGCCAGGTGCGTTGACTTCACCAAAGACTTTGATTGCACGAGCGGAATCTGCGCTGTCACCTGAATTCGCGAGTTTTGCTGCATCAAACTCTTGCTCAATATTCCCTACGAGTGGGGAAGCGGGGACAAATAAGACATCCAGTGATTCTAGTTTTGGCAGCTGGCTATTGTCACCCGTATCAAGGAAGCGTTTGTAGTCAAATTCAATGTTTTTATTTCCACGTTTCACGATCATTTTATCAAGCTGAGCCCCTGCGCGCAGGCCGCCAGCTTCGTACACAAACATTTGAATGTTGGACCCAGAAGGTAAGGTATATTCACCGGGTTTGACCACGTAGCCTTGAACGGACACTAACAACTGTTGCTGTTTAATAAAAACTCGAGCGTTGTTAACGTCACGATACACGGTCTTTAGCCTGTCGATAATCACGTCTTGGAGTTGTTGTTCATTGTAGCCGGCCACTAATACAGGGCCGACTTCTGGTAAATTAATTCGTCCACGACGATCGACCTGAAACCCTTGGTTTAACGACGCCTCTCCGGGTAAGTTAATCTGTATTAAATCACCGACCTTAACAGTATTGCTCTCATCCGCTATGGAAGAAGGTACCCACGCAACCAGACACAACAACATTAAGAGGATAAATGGTTTCATCGTGTTCATAGCGCGCCTCCTGCCGTTGAGTTGCGGTTTATTGAGGTATCGCTATCTGAATTAGGGCTAATAACCTCGATGCTTACCCGACGATTAGTTAAACGCACGGCGGATGTTTCACCTTCATAGAGTGGCAGGTTATCTCCGACAGATTTGGTAGTGACTCTCTCTGAAGTGATACCAAATACGGTTAGGTAACGCTTTACTTGTTCCGCACGCGCTTGAGCAAGTTTCTGGTTGTAATCGGGTGTTCCAGTTGCATCCGCATGCCCCGTTACTACAAGAGATAGGTTGGGGTGGTCACGTAAAATGTAGGCTGCTTCTGCCAAATGTCCCATGTACTTCGGGTTGATTTCTGCTGAATCGACAGCAAACTGGTTGTCGATATTAAGTAGTGCATAGATATCCGAGACTATGTTTAGGTCGCTACGTAGTGCTTCAATATCATCGGGCGGTGTGCAAGTTGTTTGGCTCAGTACGTAGTCGAGTTGTTGTTCGAGCTGGTTTAAGCGTCGACGCTGAATCACAAGGTCGTTGGCAGCGTCGAGTAAAAGCCCACCTTCTAACTCGCGCGCAATTCTATTTTGTTTTTCAAGGGCCTGAACAACTGCCGCAGGAAAACACCAGCGCGCGCCCTCTTGGATTAGTGCGTCTAGATGTAACTTGGTCAATTGCCAATCAAACCTTAACCCATGTTCTGGACCTAAAGGCTCGTCAGGCATTACTGGGGAAAACTGATAATTCTCGATCGAGATATCTTGATAGCTTTCCGCCAAGCCACCTTTCCCGTGTTCTGGGTAGTCAAACGACGAACAACCAAACATGCCGACCACAAGACCACTTACTGCATATCGTCGTAAAAGATTTACCATGCCAACCTCCGTTTAAACCGGTATTTTTAGTGTCCTTTTGAGTTAACGGGAATGGCATGGTTGATACGAAGCAAGCTCATGATTTCTAAAGGTTGGCCTGATACGTTTTCAATACTCATACTTCTTTCACGTTCAACTAGACGCTTATATAAGTAAACAATGGCACCAATCCCTGAAGAATCAAGAAATTGGACGTGCTGTAGGTTAATTTCGACTTCTTTGTGATGATTGTTGTGAATTACTTCATCAATGTGATGTTGTGCTTGTCGACAGCCGCTTGCGTCTAAGTCACCAAAAAACTCAATGGCTAACTTGTCTTGATTGATTTCTAGTTTGCGTAATTCCATGACTCTGTCTCCGTTTGTTTTTCTAATTGGATATAGAGCAGGTAACGTGCCAATTTTAAACTATTTAAAAATCAAAAGTTTAAGCGCTGTTGATGATATTGTTCAATTTGAGAAAGGACTGATTCTCAAATTGAGAATCAAAAATGCACAGAGAAATGGTTTGCTTATAAGAGGTGTTGAACCTAAAGAAGTCATTAGAGCGGGGGATCTCGTCATGATTAGATTCCAACTCGATTGACGAACCATCCGCCTTAAGTGAATAACGTGTAACGACTAAATGCAAAACCTGTCTAAAGTTTATGATTATCTTTGCAAATTATTACTAATGTTGATTGTTATGAGTCGAAGAACAACTAGTAATAAATAGGTCATCGAGAGGACTTACGTTTCAATAAAGACGATTTTTTGTACAAGGTCTTCTTATGCCATTAAAAATGACATTAATTGCGCTGGCTGTTATGGCAGCGTCTTCACAGCTTCAAGCGGATACTTCTCTCGCACCACCAGTTTCTCTTGCACAAAGCTATCAGGATGGCATTGATGTGTCTGAATATTGGTATAGCGAAAAACTTGATGGTGTTCGCGCTTATTGGACTGGGCAACATCTCGTGACGAGAAATGGTAATCGAATCTACGCCCCAGATTGGTATACAGGACCTTTGCCTGATTATCCGTTGGACGGTGAACTTTGGGCTGGGAGAGGTAACTTCCATCTTGTTCAGCAAACGGTATTAGATAAAACTCCTGTAGAGTCTGCTTGGCGACATATCGACTTTATGATCTTTGATATGCCATATTCCGCTGGTGATTATCGGAAGCGTTATTACAACATCAAAGATTTAGTGCTTGAAGTCGACCAGCCTCATATCAAATATGTCGAGCACCGAGCCATTCAAAATGAAGCTCATCTGTTTACACAGTTGGATAAAATTTCAATATCCGACGGTGAAGGGGTGATGTTGCGGAAGGTATCAAGCCGCTATCAGGCTGGACGCGGTAGTGATTTGCTTAAACTAAAACGATACGCAGATGATGAAGCGTTAGTTGTGGGTTATAAGCCAGGAACAGGGCGCTTATTAGGTATGATGGGAGCAATGTTAGTTCGCTTACCAAATGGCATTGAGTTTTACATCGGTAGCGGATTTACCGATGAAGTGCGTCGCCAGCCTCCGAAAATTGGTTCAACCATTACATTTAGATATAACGGTTTTACACATACTGGTAAACCGCGTTTTGCTCGATTCTTGCGTGAAAGGTTGAAGGAATAGAACGCTCTGCACTTACTAGTTGCCAACGGTTACGCCACATCGTTTGAAGAGACCCTGCCAAAACTGAACGTGGTTTAGGGTTTCTTGCCTAAATGTCCTATGTGCCTCAATGATGCCATACTGGTGACCATGGAGTTGCATACGGTTCTCCACCAAAGTGGCACCATCATTAAGTTGTTGATAGGTACTGTCTAAATAAGCCAAATAAGGTTGCACTTCTTCAACGTAAATGGATTGAAAGACATTTCTTAAGTAGCGGAACTGAGTGGTGTCTCTGTTCGGCCCGCACAATACATTGCTCTGGTTCTGCTCAAGTAGCTGAGTTGTCGCTTTTAACCAAAGGGATGTATTTACCATTGAATAGTAAAGTCGTCCGAGTAAACGAGATTTCTCTAACTCTTCTTGATATTGCGTAACTTCCACATCGGGTAGACGTGAGACCGCGCGGTGGGGTAAATCATACATTTCGCTGAAAATACGATAGACATCGTTAATGCGTGCAATATCATTCGTCGTATTTTGAGATAGCCAATCAGAGGCAGTTAGTTGCTTTTGCATGGCGTCACTTACGAGTAGTAAGTTGTCGAGATGAATGTCTAAATGTTGCCACTTGGTTGCGTAAAGCTCTGCCAATGTCGCGCGTTCTTCATCGCTAAGTGGAAATTCGGATAAACATCGATTCATGACTCTTAAAAGGGCAGTTTGATAATCAAAATCATGAAAGGCATCCTGCACCTTTCCAAGTTGTGAGTTTTTCTCGGCAAGTAAATTAAAGAGTCCGCACTGTCGTAATTGATAGCTCTCTAGCAGGCCAATAGATAGCCTTGGCAATGGCTCGAACAAAACGCGTTTCGCAGGAATCGTTACCGTAGACTGTAGTGTTATTGGAATAGCAGGAACGTCCAATACATTGGCTACACGTTGATGATACTTATCAAACATGGCGTTCTCTGGATTGAACCAGTTATCACAACCATTAAGAATCAAGATTAAGAACAATAAAATAGACCGCACAAATATCCTTTTTTCTAACTTCGTATCCGTTGTCTAGAGAGCAAAATCAACCGCTTTGTAATCTTGTTATAAGTATACTCAACCGTGTGATTATTCGATCAAAAAAGCCAGCGGATGCTGGCTTTTTTTACTTTTTATTGAACTGAAAAGTTCAATTGCACTTCTGGCTCTTGGCGATGCATCCAACGCATTCTGACGCCTAACATAAAGGCCGCAGAAGATAGGCCGATGATAAAACCAAGCCAGAAGCCTTGTGCTCCCATTGGCTCAACAATCCAGTCTGTACGGCCAAGGACGTAACCAATTGGCAAGCCAAGAATCCAATAAGCAATAAAAGTACGGTTGAAGATGGCTCGCATGTCTTTATAGCCGCGTAATGCACCAGCTGCGATCACTTGAACCGCATCCGTACATTGATAAACAGCGGCAAACACGAGCAGGTGCATCGCTAGAGTGATTACCTCTGGGTTGCTAGTATAAAGCTCGGCGATCCACTCGCGAGACAAGACGGTTAAAATCGCTGTGAGAACGGACAAAGCTAGACCAACTATAATGCCGACTCGTGACGCTACGCGCGCGCCATCTACGTTTTCTTCACCAAGTCGATGGCCGACACGAATGCTTACTGCTGCACCAATACTCATTGGTAGCATAAATACCAACGAGGAGAAGTTAATCGCGACTTGATGCGCTGCCACAATGATAGGACCCAGTGGTGAAACGAGCAGCGCAACGACAGCAAACAGTGTCACTTCAAAAAACAGCGCTGCTGCAACAGGAAAGCCGAGTTTGAATAGACGAACTTGCGCTTTCCATTGTGGGCGGTGCCATTCTCCAAATAGATTGATGCTTTTCAATCGCTCTGATGTCATCACATACAGCAATAGCATGGCAAACATGACCCAGTAAACAATCGTGGTTGCTACACCACAGCCAACACCGCCTAATTCAGGTGCACCAAACTTGCCGTACACGAAAATCCAGTTTAGAGGAATGTTGAGCAGCAAACCGATAAAGCCAATCACCATTGCCGGCTTCGTCAATGACATACCATCCGTAAAGCTTCTAAGCGTTTGGAAAAGTAAAAAAGCGGGTACTGCTAATATAACGGCATGAATGTATCCCACCGTTTTTTCTGCCATCAGTGCTTCAACATCCATCAGCCCGAGAATAAACTGGGTTTGAAGCAGGACTGCAATTATCGGCACACTGATCAGCAATGCCAAAACGACGCCTTGCTGAATTTCAAACGGGATTTTCACTCGACGACCAGAGCCATTTAACTGTGCGACAACAGGGACCAATGCCATTAATAAACCCACCCCAAACAAAATGGATGGTAGCCAAATACTTGAAGCGACAGAAACCGCAGCCATGTCGGTGGCGCTAACGCCGCCAGCCATTACGGTATCAACAAACCCCATACCAGTTTGAGCGACAGATGCGATCAATACCGGGGTCGCCAATTTGATAAGACTTGATGCTTCTTCTTTATAGCGATGCACGAAAAATACTCCAGAGCGGAACAATAAGTTGAAAGAATGAGAGTACTCGAGGGCAAAAGATGTGGTGAACGGATCTGATGGTTGATTTTAGTCACGATAAGGTGAAAAAATGCCTCGGAGAAACTCCGCGCAAATGATAAACAATTGTATGTTTATATTCCATAGCTAGGTAGTGAATAGTCGATAACACTGACTGGACGCTCTCTACGCTAAGGATACGCTTTTACTGAGAACAGCAGCGAATCATGGTAATGTTG
The DNA here is from genome assembly GCF_023161825.1 of Vibrio sp. 2CM40D. Classification (NCBI taxonomy): domain Bacteria; kingdom Pseudomonadati; phylum Pseudomonadota; class Gammaproteobacteria; order Vibrionales; family Vibrionaceae; genus Vibrio; species Vibrio sp. 2CM40D. The sequence continues at coordinate 177,165 of NZ_JALNTL010000007.1, read as the reverse complement.
AAACATGCATGAGAACAAACCAGTGTTCATTGAGCCATGGCTTTATCGTCTGCGGTCTTTATTTCCGGCCCGTAGCGCAGTGTTTAGGGCTTAGTCTTCGACTACAGTTGGTATTAAATCAATAGGTAAAAAGAAATGTTTACAGGAATAGTTCAGGGTACGGCGAAGGTCGTTAAAATTGATAAAAAAGAACGCTTTCAAACGCACGTTGTCGAGTTAAGCGATGAACTTTGTAAAGGGTTAGAAATTGGTGCATCCGTTGCACACAACGGATGTTGTCTAACTGTGACTAAGATCGAAGGCAACCTTATCAGTTTTGATTTAATGCAAGCGACATTGGCTCTTACTAATTTAGGTCGGCTGGTGGAAGGGGATAGCGTAAACATTGAGCGCGCGGCTAAGTTTGGTGACGAAATAGGCGGGCATAGCATGTCTGGTCATATTAGTTTAACGGCAGATATTGTCGATATCATCGATACGCCCAATAACCGCACGATTTGGTTCCAACTGCCGCAAGAATCAATGAAATATGTATTAGCGAAAGGTTACATCGGTTTAGATGGTTGCTCGCTAACTATTGGTGAAGTTGAAACGTGTCGTTTTTCAGTACATCTAATTCCAGAAACCTTGCAGCGAACGCTTTTCGGAGTGAGACAAGTAGGGGAGCGCGTTAATATTGAGTTTGATCCTCAGACTCAAGCAATTGTTGATACTGTTGAGCGCGTTCTTGCAGCAAAACAGCTTTAGAATGAGAAAAAGGAGCCTAGTGCTCCTTTTTCATTTAAGCGTTTTTATATTTCTGATGTTCACATGCTCGAGCTGCTATTCGTAATTGTCATCGATAAATAGTTCGACCTTATCTTGTAACTCATCCACTCGCATATTTAGGTGGATAGCGTGGCAACAAGCTGGGCAATCATCATAAAACTCTTGGTCACCATTACTTGCATCCAATGTAATGCCGATAGAGTGTCCGCAATGCGGGCACTTTACATACCTTTCGGTATAATTTTTCATACAACAACTCCTAATCTCGCAGGGCTTTTAAACACACTATTCATCAAGGAAGCACAGCCCTTTACTTACTTTGCCTACAAGGAAAATAGGCACAATCCAAAGTTAAGTCTCCTTTGATATTAGGTCGAGTTGTTGCTAATTGAGTCGAAATAAGTACAAAACTTGACCCCAAACTCAACCTTGAGCTTAGGGTGATTTTCTGTAGTGATGTGCCTCGAGATTTTACATCTTGAAATATGCAGTGGCTTCCAAATTAATAAGAAATGATTTTATTAATAACCAGTTGAGCCTGTTCCAAGTAATGGCCGCCAAACAAATTACAATGGTTGAGAACATGGTAAAGGTTATAGATATCTTTACGTTCCTCATAGCTTGAAGAAAGTGGCATAACCGATTCGTAGCCTTGATAAAATTCTGGTTGAAATCCACCAAAAAGCTCTGTCATCGCAATATCACACTCCCTGTCCCCCCAATAGCACGCAGGATCGTAACAGATAGGACCGAATGCAGTGAGTGCCGCATTTCCATTCCATAAATCGCCATGCAACAAAGAAGGTTCCGGAGCATGGTTTGCTAGCCGCTGTTTTACGACATCGATAAAGTCATCGATATCAACCAAGGTGACGCCTTTTTCTTTAAGGAGCTGTAATTGCCAACCTATGCGTTGCTCAGCAAAGAATACACACCATTTCTTGTGCCATTTGTTGGGCTGTAGAGTCGAACCGAGATAGTTGTCGGTATCAAAACCAAACTCTTTTTGCTCGCCCCACTGGTGTAGGTGAGCTAATTGTTGCCCAAATTTAAAGCTGTTGGGACCATCTTCTAATGGTTTCGTTGGAAGGTAGTTAAGAATTAGGAATGAGGCATTTTTGGTTTTACCAACCAATACCACCTCAGGTACAAATAGGGTGGATGTTTCACGCAAAAGATGCAGGCTTTCAGCTTCTACCTCAAACTTAGACAAAAACTCGCGATCGTTAATTTTCACAAAATAACGTTGCTCACCATCATTGATCATGTAGCTTTCACTGATATCCCCACCAGACAGCCTTACTTTTTCCGTGATCTGGTAATCGAACAATAAAGTATCAGAAAGCTGTTGCGATATTGCTTGCCACATACAAAACCTCGCGAATCTATTTGACCACCAATAGTTTAGGATAAATAGCAGGGAGTTGGCGTTATGTTGAGCATACTTAGTAAAGAAACCTTCCTCTTAGTGTAGTCAATTTGTATAAATGTGAATCAAATCGCTTATAAGCCTCTGATTTGTTGGCTTAGCATATGGAGATGAACGTTTACAACAGGTATTATGATTTTTTTGACGTTAGTTCCATTGGTGGCATGAAAATACTGATATGTGATGACTCAGCTGTTGCAAGAAAGCTTATTGCGCGTTCTATCGTACAAGATACATCATTGCATCTTATTGAAGCGCAAGATGGTTATGAGGCGCTTAATATTCTTGCTGAGCAAAATATCGATATTTTGTTTCTCGATTTAACGATGCCCATAATGGATGGTTTTGAGGTCCTCGAATCATTACCTGTTAGTCAGTACGCGACCAAAATCGTCATTATTTCTGGAGATGTTCAACAAGAGGCAAAACAGCGCTGTCTCGATCTTGGTGCTCAAGCTTTTATCGCTAAGCCTCTGACAGAAGAGCAGGTGCTCCCACTATACGAACAATTAGGGCTGCATTATGCGTTCAAACCTAGTCATTCGGTTGATTCTAAAAGCCAGGGTTGCGAAGAGCTTTCCTTACTAGCCAAATTCCGTGAAATTGCGAACATTGCCCTTGGTAAAGGGGCTGCGATTATGGCCGACCATTTACATGAGTTCATCCAACTTCCTGTTCCTCATGTTGGACCTTTGTCCTACGGCGAGCTTCATATGACACTGGTTGATGTGGTTGGGCGTGACAGTTCCGTTGCGGTAGCGCAGAGGTTTGTCGGTGGTGGTATTCACGGAGAGGCACTGGTGTGTTTACGTGGTAGGGATATCAATCAGATTGGGGAAAAATTAGGTTATCTCCTTGAGTTTACGCCTCATAATGAAATCATCTTGAATATTTCTAACCTACTGGTTTCGTCATTTCTCACATCGTTGGGCGATCAACTCGACAAGCAATTCTCACTTCGTCAGCCAGGCATTGTGGATACCTTAACACCTTATTGTGAAGAGCAAGGCGAGTTGGGTGAGCTCTTTACTATCGAATACACCTACATGGCAGAAGCGCTCGATTTCGAGTGCGAGGTACTGTTTTTAATTGATAAGCCATCCGTAGAAATAATCTATGAAATCATGGAGCTAATCTAATGTCCGATATCACGCTGGACATAGCAGACTTTCATTGGGTCACACAAATTCTCGATACGATGGATTCAGGGCTTATTGTTTTGGATCAAGAGTATAAAGTGTGTGTGTGGAACAGTTTTATGCAGTCATACAGTGGCGTTCTATCACAAGAAATTCTTGGTGAATGTTTATTTGAGCATTTTGAAGAGCTGCCAAGAACTTGGCTAGAAACCAAGATAAAAGCTGCCGCCGATCTGGAAACTCGTTCTTTTTCTAGCTGGGAAAACCGACCGTACCTTTTTAAGTTCAACAACTTTTCTCCGGTTTCAAACAGCAGTGATTTTATGTATCAAGATATCGTGATCACGCCGTTAATTGGGCTTTCAGGAGAGGTCAGCCACATAGCGATTCAAGTCAATGATGTTTCTGAAACTGCGAGAAATCGCATTCATTTGAAAGAAACAAATCAACATTTGTCGGAAATCAGTCGCAAAGATGGTTTAACAGGTTTATTTAATCGCGCTTATTGGGAGCAATCATTGAAAGATGAGTTTGCTCACTTAAAAGTTATCGACGGACCATGCTCATTAGTAATATTCGATATCGACCACTTTAAGAAGGTGAATGATACTTATGGTCACCCGACAGGGGACGAAGTCATTCGTCGAACCTCTGCCTTGTTGAGAAAAACAGCAAGGAGCAGTGACATCTGCGGTCGTTTTGGTGGTGAAGAGTTTACCGTACTACTTCCTCACACAAACCAGGAGCAAGCTTGCTATTTCGCAGAGCGTTTGCGCAAAAGAATTGAGCAAGAGATCGTGAAAGTGGAAGATTTTTTGATTAATTACACGATAAGTATTGGTGTTTGCGAGTATAAGCCTTATTTTGAAACTCACACTCAATGGTTAAAGAGTGCCGATGCTGCGCTGTATCGTGCAAAAGAAAATGGTCGTAACCAAACCTGTTTGCATGAAAATGACTGAAATATAAAAAGGTTTGAAGAAACCCTGTATCCGAATTCAGTGAAGCAAAGCTCAATTGTTTGAAAATCATCCAGTTGGTTCGTGAATGTTTGTTAATATGAAATAAGTTAATGAAATTTTCTCGGCATGTCTTACTATTGAAACTATTCTGCTTTCAGCTTCGAAGGCTTGCAATAAACGGAGAAAAACAGTGGTTTTAGAAACCGATGGATATCTCGCTCTTATCGAGCACTTGTCTCTAAATCTAGATATTTTTACGACCGAAATTGGCGACACTGGATCCGAAAGCATCGAAGATGTTGTCACCGATATGGTGGCTTCAAACATCATGGCGATTTTTGAGCAAAATCCAGAACTTCACTCGAGCGTACGCTTCAAATTATTGAAAGAGGCTGATGCAGTTGTTGAAGATCTTGGTGAGATATTGGCTGGGGTATGGCATAAAAAAGCGACCAATGAACAGATCACGTTCCTTGATGAATACATCGCTCTGGTCAAAAATCTGTTCGATAATGCTGTTGCGACTTACGACTGATATTGTTTTAACTTACAGCAATGTCCGGTTAAAGAGTGAGAGGAGTTACATTGTAACTCTTCTTATTTGCCAAAACTTAGATGCCCAGTATGGGTTGTCGATTCTTGAAATAATCACACCTCTAGACGTCGATGCATGCATGAACTGCTTGTTACCCAAGTAAATTCCGACATGATAAGTTGTACGTCTTGTTTTAAAAAACACTAGATCCCCTTGCTTGGCATCCGTCCAACTTAACTCCACACCTTGCTTTGATTGCTGCTTCGTTGTCCTTGGTAACGAGAGCTGATAAGCCTCAATAAACGCTTTTTGTACAAATGCTGAGCAATCAATTCCAGATTTCTGTGTCCCGCCTAAGCGATAAGGCGTGCCGTGCCACTCTGAGTAAAAGTCGAACAAGTCAGGGTTGTCCGACAATAGCTGATTTGTAGGTGTTGTCACCTGTGCTTGCTCACTAGGCTCAGGCCCAGAAGAGCAGGCGCTTAGTAGCACACTGATTATCAAAGGAAAATATACTCGACGCAAATCACCACCTGTCATCTCTATGACTCACAACTGAAATATTAGTGTCATAACCAATCCATAGTATGGGCTGCAAATCACGGTTTTGTCTCACAAATGTGACGGAATCACTGCAGAACCGATTCAACCTTAAGAAAGAATAAAAATTGATTATGGCAAAGCGAAAACGCTCACGCACATCACTTTCACTGATTCAGGCTGTCAGTGCAACATTTTTAACTATCATTGTTCTTGTTATAGCCCTTTCTGTCTCAAGTTTCAAAGGAATGGAACAGGTAGGGGAACAATTTGAAGACTTGTCGCAAAAAGCATTACCAATCGCGATGGCAAACGCAAAGTTAACCAGGAATGTATTGGAGATGGTTAAGCTACTCAACCATGGTATGCAGATTACTGAGCCGAAAGAGTTGCCTCTCATAAAAGAGCAAATCGACTCTCTTGCAACTCAAAGCACAACTTTGGTTGTGGAAGCGTCTGGTGTAGCTCAGCAACTCTCGGAGGAGTTAGACACCAAACTAGCGCGTTTACATAACATCACGCAGTCCATTTTGTTGAAGCAATCTTCGGTGATACAAATTCAAATGGATATTGATGCCGCTGTAGGTGGGTTTCGCTATGGGCTTAGCTCTATCGGCCCGGAAATGAATCGAATCAGTTCGTTCCTTAGTGCTGATAATCCTGAGTCGAGCGATGCCGCTAACCGTTTCATTGCTTCTGCAAGCTCAATGGAAAGTACGTTCTTAGTCATGATGATGCACTCAGAATTAAACAAAGCCGAAAAAGAATACCGAGAAATGCGAAATCGCATAGCAGGTATTAAACTCGCCTATGAAGACTTCCAATCTTTCCATCCTGAAGTAAGTGAATATGCAAGCTTAACCGCACCATATGAGATGGTGAAACAAGGCTTTAGTGAAAAGGGCGTGCTGCGTTTGATCCTCGCCAAACTAGAACAAGGGGAATTGCAACGTTCAGAGTTTAAACAGGCTTCGATGCTTGCGGATGAAACCATGCGGTTACTTGATCAAATCTCCCAAACCGCTGGTCAGTTGATCGATGAAAAAGAGCGGGTGGTCAACGAGACCATTGAATCGGTGAGCGTTGTGCTCGTGTTTGCGGCGTGTGTGATTTCTTTTATTATTCTGGTTACTTGGTTTAGTCTCAAGTCATGGACAAACCGAGGGTTAAGGAATGTACTAACGCGTCTTTCAGCACTTACCGAACATGATTTTCGTGACAAGGCAGAAGAAGTCGGCCCCTATGAGCTGAAAGAAGTAGCACGAAAGTTGAATCAAGTAATCGATTCCACACATGACTCCATTCAAACGGTGACGCGCAATTGTGAAACGCTTTATCAGACGGCAGAAGTAAGTCACAGTGCAGCCGAACAAACAAGTGATGGGTTGGCAACACAAAATGAAGCGTTGTCTAGTATGATCACGACCATAACGCAGCTTGAAGCCTCTATTCGTGAAATAGCAATGGTGACAAATGCATCTTCACAGGACTCGCTCCTTGCAACCCAACACACTGAAAAAGGGGTTCAAGTCGTGGAACAAAACCGCGAACGTTTGGAGTCATTAGAAAGCTCTTTGGATGTAAATGAACAGTCAATGTTAGAGCTAGACCAGCGTGTTAAACAGATTCGTGAAATGGTGGATATGATCAGTGGGATCGCGGACAACACCAACTTGCTTGCTCTCAACGCGGCAATAGAGGCTGCCCGTGCTGGTGAGCAAGGGCGTGGATTTGCGGTTGTCGCTGATGAAGTTCGCAAACTTGCAAGTGATACCTCTCAACAAACGACGAACATCCGAGAAATGATGAGCGAGCTTATTACTGCCGCAGAGCGTTCGCGCCAAGCAGTTAATGATTCAAGAGAAGAAATGACCCACGCGCTAAAGTCCAGTAATGAAGTGAAATCGACATTCTCTGATATCAACCTCGCGGTTAAGCACATTCAAGAACGTGTTGAGCAAATCTCAGTTGCTACAGAAGAACAAGAACGAGCGACGGCAGATGTATCTCAATCCATCACGCATATTTCTGATCTTGGCGAACGCACAAAGCTGCAGCTTGAGTCTATGGTTGAGAGTTCTGAGCAAGTGGCGGAAATTGCCGGGCACCAGCAAGCAATGCTGCACAAGTATGAGCTTCATCAGACCAAGTAAATGAGATGTTTCCACCGACTAAAAGCAGAACCTCGGTTCTGCTTTTTTGTTACGGCTACCCATTCAATGGCTCCTATTTGCATTGCAAGAGTGAGTTACATCTCATCTCGTTCATTTCTAAAGGGTTTAGCTATCACAACGTGATGTTAATGCTTTGTTCGAGGGACTCGTTGACTAGAATGTCGCCAGAATTCAAAGGAACGAATCATGCAGCTTCATGCGATTTTTTTATATCCAGAGAAAGCTAAAGCCATAAGAAGGAGTGGTTTTGTGATCGATAAAGTTTGCCCCGTCGTTCTACGTAATCAAAATCAAGAGATCCTACTTTTTAAACATCCGTTGGCGGGTGTTCAGCTCGTCAAGGGCACTGTTGAAGTGTTTGATGAAAGTTACATCATAGCGGCCAAGCGGGAGCTCGCTGAGGAGTCTGGTATCACACATGTTCGTTCCGCACGATATTTATGCTCATGGGACAGTGGCTTTCAAAATCAAGCATGGCATTTTGTTTTGTGTGAGTGTGCTGATCTCGCTAATTCATGGCTGTTTCATACGCAAGACGATGGTGGACATGATTTCGCGTTCTTCTGGCACGATGTCGAGAGCGGCCTTCCCGCGAATGCACATACTGTGTTTCAGCGCGGGCTGGAAAAGGTACGAGAGTTGCTAAACCAAGGCGTGATTTAAAGGAGGATTCTGTCGTTGCATTGGCGGATTTGGGACAATGACAAAGCAAACACTATGCTTCTACTAGAAGCAAATAAAGAAGGTAGAGTAGCCGTTATTGTTCTCATCGTGTTGATAATGGCACTGTCGATCTCAAAAATGGCGATGAGATTACAAATGTTTAAGTGACTTCTATATGCTTTGCTCATTCATTCAGATAAGGAAACGGTAATGGATAAATTCGTCTTGTTTCTCTTATGCCTTTTTATGACAGTTGGCGGAGTGGTTCATCTTTATGACAACATTGTTGGTGGCTTTTTACCTTACGATTTTGCGCCACGCTGGTTGAATATGTATTGGAGCGCTTTGGGACTATTGGACTTATTAGCAGCGTATCTATTGGTCAAGCATCGCCGCTCTGGCATAGTCGTTATGTTATTGATTCTTATAACCAATGTTATCTTTAGTTCCCACGCTCACTATACATTAGAAATATTAGATAACAACGTCGCCCTACAAATGAAGACACTGTTTTTAGGGTTCTCATTTGGGGTATCTATCTGGTTATGGAATGCGCGAAAACATAGTCAATCGCGCCAAATATTTCGTTAATTATTATTTTCACAACACTCGATTAAGGATTGTAAACAGGGACTCGTTATGAACGATTTTAAAGACTTGGCCAGTTTTGCTGGTTTCAGCGTACTGACAGGTTTGAGCTTTGCCACCACTTTCTTCAGCCTTGCTTTTCTATACAGCTCAATAGAGGCACAGCAAGTAATGAACACCAATGCTTTGGCATGTGCAGTGCTTGGTGTTGTTGGTTTATTTGTTGGTATTACTCAGTTAAACAAAAAGCGTCAGTTAGCAGAAAACTAATCTGTTCTTACACATCATGAGGATGAAGTAGTGTTTAACAGGGGTTTAGGCTTGGTCTATTCGTTTTGTTGACATACTTCATCCAACAATATTTTTTCAACCATTACTTCTTCTCTTTATTGTAGCGAAAGGGCTGCGTTAACAGCTTATCTAATCTTTGCTCTTCTTCGTCTCTAATTTCCGGCACACCAATAACAACATCTTCATGACCCAACTTAGGCTGAGCTCGGTATGTCCCAAAAAAGCGGTCCCAAACTGAAAGGAAAAAACCAAAGTTTGAGTGGGTCTCTTTTACTATCACTGAATGGTGCACGCGATGCATGTCTGGTGTAACGATGACGTTTCGCAGTTTTTGGTCCATAGATAAAGCCAGTTTTGCATTACTGTGATTAAACATCGCGCTCGCATTAAGCACAATTTCAAATACCACAATTCCGATAGGTGAAACACCTAAGATAAACACGGCTGCAATTTTTACTCCCATTGAAATGATTATTTCGAAGGGATGAAAGCGTGCGCCTGTGGTGACGTCTATGTCGAGATCGGCGTGATGCATTCGGTGAATCTTCCACAGCGGTTTTACATGATGAAAGACAACATGCTGAGCGTAAATGACGAAATCAAGCAAAATGACGGTTAGAAAAATATTTAACCAAGCGGGGAGGGACAGAATATTCAGCAGCCCCCATTGTTGCTCCTGAGCTATGACCGCAGCTTGAAAGGCGGCGATAGGCATGATTAAAGCAATAACTAGGCTGTTAAAAGCAACCAATGACAAGTTATTGACCCAACGAAACCTGCGCGAAGCGGTCAGTGTTTTTCTAGGCAATTTGTTCTCCCAAATGGCACAAAGCAATAATACGCCAAGGAAAAAGCCTAATCTGAGCCATGAGGGTTCTTGAAATGTCGTTTCTGTCACTGTCATTCCCTTATTTATTTCTTTATCTATGACCGAGATAAGAGTGAAATTATTTCAACACACTGCTGATGGGCTTATCTTGAGGCGAAACCATAATATCAGTAGAATCGCGCTCTACTTTTTACTTGGCATTACTTACCATGAGAATTCACGCTTTCCACCGTTTATATCAGTACCGACAATCTATCTCAACCAAGCCTTTCAACGCGCGTGGATGTAAAGTGGTTCGTTGCCAATATTGCCAGGTTTCTGAGCAACACTGTTTGTGCGACCTTCAGCCAAACATCAAGGCCAATATTGCATGTATGTTGATTGTTTCTGAAAACGAAGTGTTTAAGCCAAGTAATACCGGTCGTCTAATCGCTGATACGATTCAAGAGACTTACGTGTATCAATGGAACCGAACAGAACCGTCTGAAGAGATGCTAGCGCTACTACAGGATGACAGTTACCAACCGGTGATTGTATTTCCTGCAGACTATGTGGATGATCCCTCTCGTTTAATTGAAGATCTAGAGCCAGGGCGATTGGTAAAAGAAGATGTCGAGAACAAAAAATGGTTGCTGATCTTTATTGATGGTAGCTGGCGTGAGGCGCGAAAGATATTCCGTCGTTCTGATTTTCTTAAATCTTTGCCTGTGCTTTCCATTGAGCCGGAATCTCTGTCTGAATACATCATGCGCCGCTCCGAGAATGAGCAGCATCTTTCAACCGCCGAAGTCGCGACATTAGTTTTAAAACAAGCTGGTGAGCCGAAAGCTGCGGAATGCCTTCAATTGTGGTTTGAAGCCTTCAGAGAAACTTACATGCTGAGCAAGACTCGAGTCAAAAACGACCCTAACCAGCCACACTTGAAACGTTTCAAAGAGTGGATGAAAACCGAGAGCTGACTCTAAGGAATGAGCTTTTGTTGATGGTATGTTGTTCAACTGGCTTCGGTGAGGGGATAAATCTGCATTCGGTCACGGTTTGCAGGCGTACAGATATGGATAATGCCATCAGTTTATACTTTTGACTCTAGCCATTTTTGAGAGTCGTTTGAAGCATTTTTTAGGAGAGAAATACATGTATTACGGCTTTGATGTCGGCGGCACTAAAATTGAATTTGGTGCATTTAACGAGAAGCTTGAGCGTGTAGCGACGGAACGTGTACCTACACCAACAGACAACTACGAGCTGCTGGTTGATACCATTGCGGAATTGGTGAACAAATACGATACAGAGTTTGGCTGCGAAGGTACGATTGGTCTTGGCCTACCAGGTATGGAAGACGCCGATGATGCAACGGTACTAACAGTTAACGTTCCTGCGGCAAAAGGCAAACCACTTCGTGCTGATCTGGAAGCTAAAATCGGTCGCAGCGTAAAAATTGAAAACGATGCAAACTGTTTCGCGCTTTCTGAAGCCTGGGACGAAGATCTTCAAGATGAACCATCTGTACTAGGTTTGATCCTTGGTACTGGTTTTGGTGGCGGCTTTATCTACGAAGGCAAAGTATTCTCTGGCCGCAACCACGTAGCGGGTGAGGTGGGTCACACACGTCTTCCTATCGACGCATGGTTCCACCTGGGCGAAAACGCACCATTACTTGGCTGTGGCTGTGGCAACAAAGGCTGTTTAGATAGTTACCTATCGGGTCGTGGTTTCGAGCTTCTTTACGCGCATTACTACGGCGAAGAGAAGAAAGCGATCGACATTATTAAAGCGCACGCAGAGGGTGAAGAGAAAGCAGTAGAGCACGTCGAGCGCTTTATGGAGCTGCTAGCAATCTGCTTTGCAAACCTGTTTACTGCAACAGACCCACACACCGTTGTACTTGGTGGAGGCTTATCTAACTTCGAATTGATTTACGAAGAGATGCCAAAACGCATCCCTAAACACTTATTGTCTGTGGCTAAGTGTCCTAAGATCATCAAAGCAAAACACGGTGATTCAGGTGGTGTACGCGGCGCTGCGTTCTTAAACATCAAGTAGCGACTGAAACCTTACTCGATACAAAGTAAGAAATTTAAAGCCCCGTTTAGACCATCAAGGTAAAACGGGGCTTTTTACTTATAATCGAAGTAACTCATATACCCAAGTAACTCATATACCTAAGTAATTTCGGTATGCTCGGGTATGGATCATGAACAAAAGTAGCATGCATAAAAACTCACGGCGAATCGTGAGTTTTCTGTTTGCAGCTAAGCTTATTTATTCTTTTTGCCTACGCCGAGGTTTTCTTTTTGAGCTAGGGTGATTTTACTAAAGCCTAATTTTCTGAAGTAGTTGTCGCGGTAGTTGCGCACTGCTTTAGTGTCAGACACTGCTTCGATTTGTTGCTCCATCTTTAGGAACTCAGTGATATCGATACCTTCGGCTTCTGCAACTGCTTCTTGAATGTTGCGGTGTTGCTGGTATGAGAACGTCAGTTCTTTGTCTTGGTCTTTGTAAGTGTAAAGAATGGTGCGAGCCATAGCTGTCTCTCTGAAAAGGTTTCGGTATTAAACAAAAAGGCCAGACTCGCTGACCTTTGAATTTCTAGTTTGAGCTAGATTCTGCCTTGAAGTGGGATAATTGTCACGCTTTCTCCCGCTTTAACTGTATCAATAGCTGGGGAGATTTCGATCAAACAGTTCGCCTCACTCATTGAACGCAAAATACCAGATCCTTGCTTGCCTGTTGTACGAACGGTTAAACGGCCAGTTGCATCCAGTTCATAGACGCCACGGCTAAACTCGGTACGACCTTGTCGAGAGCGAAGGTTTTCAGTCGCGATGGCATTCACTTTCAGAGGCTTCCAGCCTTGTTCGCCTTGCATCTTACGCAGTGCAGGCTCGACAAAGTTGATGAATGAAACCATCACGGCAACAGGGTTGCCCGGCAGACCAAAGAACGGCTTGTTGTTGATTTGACCAAACGCTAATGGACGTCCCGGACGCATGTTGATTCGCCAAAAATCTATTTGACCAAGTTTATCCAAGGCAAGTTTGATGTAATCCGCATCACCAACAGATACGCCACCAGAAGTCATAACCACGTCCGCTTGCGCCGATGCGTTTTCCAACGCTTCAATCATTAACTTTTCGTTGTCTTCCAGAATACCGAAGTCCAAGATCTCGCAGCCGAGCTTTTCAAGCATGCCCATGATGGTAAAACGGTTGGAATCGTAGATAGAATTCGCTTTTTGCTCTGTTCCCGGCGCTTGTACTTCGTCACCGGTGGAGAACACGGCAACTTTCACTTTGCGGAACACATTCGCTTCACCAAAACCAAGCGAAGCGATCATGCCCATTTCTGGAGAGGCTAGGCGAGTGCCTGCGGTAAAGACGTCACTGCCGATAGCGAGATCTTCACCTGCTTGACGAACGTTTTGGCCTGCTTTGATATTCGCACCGTTAAAGGTGACCTTGTCACCTTCTTGAGAGGCTTGCTCACGCATGACCACTGTGTCGCCGTTACGTGGTGTTGGTGCGCCAGTCATGATCTTCACCGCTTGACCAACGTCCAGAGGTTGATCGTAAGCATGGCCCGCCATCACTTCAACAACCACTTGGTAGCTATCACGGTCAACATCATCACTGCGGATGGCATAACCGTCCATCGCGGAGTTGGTGTATTGCGGCACATTTACTGGTGAAACGATATGTTCCGCAAGAACGCGGCCATAGGCGTTTTCAATCTTGCATGCTTCTATTTCCGAAACCGTGTTCACCAAAGAAAGGATTTTCTCTTGGCCTTGAACCACAGAAAGGAAAGCAGGAGAAAGTGTGTCGCAACATGCGGCTTCTTTCTCTTTGTTTTTTGGTGCTTTCGCTTCTTGAACATACTGAATAACGAACTGAGCAATCGCTTCAAGATCATTGATGTTCATTTGTGGCAGTTCAGAGTCCAACTCGCCGCCGTCTGAAGCGATAGCGATGATGTTTTCATCGTTTGGATAAAGCCAAGGCTTGCCGACTTCTTCACGGTGCAATTCGATTTTAGGAAACGCGATGTTTTTGCAGCCTTCGACCAAAACCACATCAAGCATGTCTTCATCAAAACGTGTTAATAGGAATTCAAACTCCGCTTCGGCTTCTGGCGTTTCTGTCATTAACGCAAAACGGTTGCGAGAAGCAATCAGCATTTGAGATGCGCCAGCTTTGCGTAAACGGTAGCTGTCTTTACCCGGCTTATCGACATCGAAGTTGTGGTGCGCATGTTTTAGCATGCCAATGCGTAAACCTGCTTCGGTCAGCTTTGGCAATAGGGCTTCAAGTAGCGTGGTTTTGCCTGTGCCTGAATAAGCTGCAAAACCAAGAATAGGAATGTTTAGCGTGTGTTTCATGATTCTAATTGTCCAAATTGCGCCAGTTCTTCCGGAGTGTTCAAGTTGACGAAACAGTTTGGTGAGTCGCTAAAGTCAACGTAACTGGTGTTGCACTCTTTGTAGAGCAGAATGATTTTGCGGTCGCCACGTTCTAAAAACGCGGTGAGTTTTGGCAGTACGCGCTTGTGGTAGAGCGTAAAAACAGGTTGCTGATGGTCACCATCATGCGCGACCAAAATATCGCTGTCTTCTTTGACGGCCTGGCAGAAACGCTCGACAAGGTCGGTGTTAATTTGTGGACTATCGCAAGGTACAAATCCGACCCAGTCGGTTTCAGAATGCATCAAACCCGCGTGAATACCGCCCATAGGCCCAGGGAAATCTTTGAATTGATCACTAAATACGAAACCAAATTTGCTGTACGCATCTTGGTTTCGGTTGGCATTAATTAAAATGCGTGGAGTTTGTGGAGATAAACGTTCAATAACGTGCTCGATGAGTGGCTTCTGATTTAACTCAATCAGACCTTTATCTTTTCCACCCATACGGCTGGCTTGGCCACCTGCCAAAATGACCCAACTAGTTTGTGTTGGTTGAAGCATATGCATTCTCTTGGGATGTTTCTTTTGGTATGACATACAACAGAGGAGACTCTATCAAAGTCTTGTCTTTAATCCACCACTGTTTTTTACATAAGTCGGTCAGTGCGTTGGCCTGATGGCTTGTCACCACGATACTGGAACCACGATCCAAAAGATCTTTCGCCATCACCACCAATCGTTCAATGGATTCTTGGTCTAAAGACGCACTTGGCTCATCCATCAACAAAATCGACGGTTTTAAGATCCAAGCCCTTGCCATGGCAACGCGCTGTTTTTCACCGCCGGACAACACGGAAATATGTTCGTCCGCTAAGGTTTCTAAACCTACCATGCGCAGCGCGTGAATAACTTGAGCTCGCTTATCTTTTTGCGTGTCTTGTTGATATTTCACTCCATAGACTACGTTTTCATATACAGTGCCGTCAAAAAGGTAAGGGGATTGGTGGAGATAAATCACATCGACACGACCATTGCGACGCGTCAGTCTTTTTAGCCACGTATCTTTTGGCGCAACAACATCACCAGTAGAGGGTTTGAGCAAGCCAGCAAGGATTTTGAGTAGGGTAGTTTTGCCCACACCATTGTCACCCTTGAGATAAATGGCATCATTTGGGCCGATGGCTAACTCAGGGATGTGGAAAAGCACACGCTCTTTAAAGCGCATGGATAACTGTTCGGCGGTGATTTTTATAGTCATAATTCGCCTCGACATGGGGTTAATGGTGAGTCGTTTGTTTGCTTCATGTTCTATGTTCTGAGGTAGCCTTTGCCTCTCATGCTTGATAAGAAGAAGTTTAGAGCCAACGCTAAAGATAGTAATACAATTCCTAATGCAACTCCTTGCGCAAAAGCACCTTTACTGCTTTCCATTGCGATAGCCGTGGGAATATTTCGCGTCACGCCCATAATGTTCCCACCAACCATCATTGAGCAGCCCACCTCGGTCACGATACGTGAAAACCCTGCAATGATAGCCGCAAGTAGAGGAAAGCGGGTTTCCCAAATCATCGTAGCTGCCAAGCGCGGAATGGAGACGCCCAGCGTGATGGCAGTTTCCACTGCACGACGGTCGCTAGATTGTAATGCACCATGCATCATCGATACCAAAACAGGGAAGCAGATCACCATTTGGCCGAAGATCATTGCCTTCTGAGTGAACAGCATTTGCCAGTCTCCCCAAGGGCCAGCACGCGACAGCAACATGTACAGCAACAGGCCAATCACCACGGTAGGGACCGCTTGCAGCGTATTTACGATCGACAACAAAAACCATTTACCGCGAAAGTCGGTATACGCCAGTACAAAGGACATCAAAATAGCCGGCAATACCACTAGGGATATTGCCGTGATAGAAACACTAAAGGAGACCGCAACGATCTCCCATAGGTCTGCATCAAAATTCACCAGTAAGCGAAGCGCTTCCAGTGTTGTATCAGCAAGATTCATATTGCGTTATTTGCTCTCAGCATTCGCAACAAACAGTTGTTTACCGTTTAGGCGGAAACCATTGATAAGTTCCTGTCCGCGAGGGTTTACCAACCAATCACTGAATGCCTTCGCACCTTGGTAGTTAATCGTTGGGTAACGCTCAGGGTTAACAAGAATAACTTGGTACGGGTTAAACAGTTTTTCATCGCCTTGGAACAGAATTTCTAGATCCAATTTGTTTTGGTAAGCCAGCCATGTGCCGCGATCCGTCATGGTGTAGCCTTGCATTTCAGACGCCATGTTTAGAGTTGGGCCCATACCTTGACCTACGCTACGGTAGCCACCAAAGTTCGGTTCGATTTTAGTTTGAGCCCAGAAGCCCATTTCTTTTTTGTGTGTACCAGAATCATCGCCGCGAGAGATGAACGTTGCGTTTTTGTTTGCGATCTCTTTGAATACATCTAACACGCCTTCGTCATTTTTGATTGTTGCTGGGTCAGCTTTCGGGCCTACAATCACAAAGTCGTTGTACATTAGCTTGCGAGGTAAAACGCCGTAGCCTTTCTCAACAAATGCGCCTTCAGCTTTTGGTGCATGTGTCATCACCAAATCTACGTCACCGTTTTCGCCCATTTTTAAGGCTTTACCAGTACCTGCAGCAATAACATCGACTTTGTAGCCCGTGTCTTTTTCAAATTGTGGAAGCAGGTAATCAAGTAAACCTGAATGGTAAGTACTGGTTGTGGTTGCAAGGCGAACATGTTCTCCGTCTTGAGCAGAAAACGCAGAGTAACTTACAAGCGTGATAGACGTTGCAGCCAGAGTTAGCGCAATTTTTTTCATTTTTATGTGTTCCTTTCCAATGATTCTTTGGAATCTCTCCAGGTTTTAGGGAGAAGCCTTTTTGGACGAGAGCGATTAGCGTAATACGCAAGTTGTCTTAGGGTGTTGGAATAAGCAAACATCAACATCCTGAGATCACTTAAATGCGCTCCGTATCCACCTTATAGCAAACAAGATGCCAACCTTTTACAAGCTTAAAGTGCTTGGTTTATGCACTAAATCATGGGGTTATTTGCATAAAAGTTTGCGTTGGTACAAAATGTCGCACTTTTTGTAGGGTATCTCTGTTTAAACTTGGTACACTCTGTCCCATCGAAATCCATCTGGGGTAAATATGTCTACTCAATCCCATCTTAGTACAAACCAACAATATAGCGCCTTTTCCGTACTGGTCGTCGATGATGAATTAGGCATGCAAGCCATCTTGAAAAAGGCATTGGGTAAGCTTTTTTCACATGTCGATACAGCTGGTAGCATCGAAGAAGCAGAACAACTGCGTAATTCTCGACATTATGATCTGATCTTACTGGATATTAATCTGCCAGGGCGTTCTGGAATTGAGTGGGAAGAAGCGTTTGAAGATGATGACAAACGTGCCGATGTGATTTTTATGACGGGTTATGCGGATTTAGAAATTGCCATTCGAGCGCTACAGCTCGGTGCTTCCGACTTTATCCTCAAACCATTCAACCTTGAGCAGATGTTAAAAGCGGTCAGTCGCTGTATGGATCGCCGTTTGAACGAACGCATGCAGTACGCCATGACACGCGATTACCAACGTCACAATACCTCAGAGATCATCGGCGGCTCAGAAAAAACGCGTCTGCTTAAGCAACTTATTAACCAATTTGCACCATCACGCGCTTCTGTTTTGGTGGAAGGTGAGTCGGGTACGGGTAAAGAACTAGTTGCACGAGGTATCCACCAGGCGAGTGGGAGAACGGGCCCGTTTGTGCCAATCAACTGCGGCGCGATTGCACCAGAGCTTTTAGAAAGTGAGTTGTTTGGTCATACATCGGGCGCGTTTACCGGTGCAAAAAAATCGCGTGAAGGTTTGTTCCGTGTTGCGAACGGTGGCACCTTATTTCTTGACGAAATCGGGGAGATGCCACTTGCAATGCAGGCATCATTATTACGTGTGTTAGAGCAGCGTACGATTCGCCCTGTCGGTTCAGAAAGAGAGATCAGTATTGATGTCCGTATCGTAGCGGCAACCAACCGAAACCTGCAAGAAGAGGTCAATCAAGGTAATTTCCGCAGTGACCTCTATTACCGTTTAAACGTTCTGAAAATTGAAGTGTGTCCGCTGCGAGAGCGCAAAACCGACTTATTTGAGTTGGTGCCATTTTTCAGCAATATGCTGACGCGCGAGCTCGGTATGCCTGCGCCCAAATGGGCTCACGAGGATATGGAAGCCATGAGTGAGTACGATTGGCCGGGAAACATTCGTGAGCTGAAAAACTTGATTGAGCGTTGTATCTTGCTTGGCAAACCACCTGCACACTATTGGCGAGAGCTGAATGGCGGGCATTCACTGCCTAATGTATCGATTACTGTTTCTCACTCTGCTGAGTTACCAACCTTTAGAGAAGGCAAAGAATTTACTGGCGAAGGCTATCCAAACAGCTGGACGTTAAAAGAAGTCGAGAAAGCACATATTAAACAAGTCGTTAACTTGCATGAAGGCAATAAGTCTGCTGCTGCTCGTGACTTGGGCGTAGCTCGCAAGACCTTAGAACGTAAGTACAAAGAATGGGATTCTGAGGATGAGGAATATGCCGACTAACGGCCCACAGCACAAAGGATTGTCAAAATGGACGCACCGTTTTAAAACCATGGTGCGTTATCGTTTGTTATTCTTAACCTCTGCGCCGATTTTCCTCACGTTGTTAGCTCTGATCGGCATTACCATTTATTGGTCTATTCATTACACGTGGCAAAATGCGCTGCTTGATGTCTCGGAGCGTCTTGGTGTTGCAAATAACAGCGTAACGTTGTTACAGCAAAAGCAAGCCAATTACGTGCGGGCGTTTGCCGATTCGTACGATTTCCGTATTCGCATTAATCAAGGAACGCCACAAGGTGACCTGCAAAAGTGGGTCACAGAGCAGAAGAAAAGATATGCTTTAGATTTTCTCTCTTTCCAACGCGTTAATTCCATGGAAAACAAATTCCGCTTTATGGATCTCACCAAGCGCGAATCGTTTTTTGATGTACTTAATAAAGAAGAACTCGAACGCCTCGATCCTGAACTCGCCAAACGAGCAGAAGTGCCTATTCTTGCTGATGGTGACAGGGAGGCGCGTGGGTTAGTCAGTCGAACCGTGATTCCGGTATACAGCCAAGCGAACGATTTGATCGGCTTTCTGGATGGTGGTTTGCTCCTTAACAACAGCACAGTGCTGGTGGATCAAATCCGCGATCTCATTTACTTAAGTGATAATGACCGCCTTCGCCCTGTGGGTACGTTGACGGTATTTCTCGATGATTTGCGTGTGAGCACCAACGTTCCTTTAGACAGCGATCATAGGCTAGGGCGCGCCATAGGCACTCGCGTGAGCGCGGAAGTGTATAACCAAGTACTTTCGAAGGGTGAACAGTGGGTTGATCGCGCTTATGTGTATGACGCTTGGTATATTACGGCGTATCAACCGATCAAAGACCAATACGACAACGTCATTGGTATGCTTTATACCGGTTACCTAATGTGGCCATTCGTTAAAGCCTACATGACCAACATTGCCGAAATCAGCTTGATTACGGTTATGTTATTGCTGGTTTCTGGCGTGATGGTATATCGCGGTTCTTATGATCTGTTTCGACCGATCGAACGCATTCATAAAGTGGTGAAGCAGGTCCAACAAGGTAAAGAAAAACGGATTGGCCCGTTAGGATTAGATGCCGATCATGAACTTGCGCAGTTAGCCAGACAGTTTGATGATATGTTAGACGCGCTAGAAGAGCGCAAAATTGAACTGAAAAACTCCGCAGCTCAACTTGAATGCAAAGTTCAAGAGCGTACGGCAAGCCTGAGAGAAAAAACCCAAGATCTTGAACTGCATATTCAATTGCTCAACCAAACCCGCGACAAACTCGTTGTTCATGAAAAACTGGCAGCACTGGGAGAACTCACCGCGGGGATTGCTCACGAAATTAATAACCCAACCGCCGTGATTCTTGGCAACGTAGAATTGATCCATTTTGAATTGGGTGACGATGCAAGTCGAGTACAAGAAGAAATTGATGCGATTCACGCGCAAATTGATCGTATCCGCAATATCACACGCAGTTTATTGCAATACAGTCGCCAAGGCGGTGTTCAAGATGAAATCACTTGGCAACATGTCAATCCTATCATTGATGAAAGCATCACCTTGGTTAAAACTGGCACCAAGAAACGCGACGTTGAGTTTGTGACTGACCTACAAGCGCATACGTCCGTTGAGATAAACCGTCACCACTTGCTACAAATCTTAGTTAATTTGCAAATGAACGCCATTCACGCAATGAGCGGTAAAGGAACTTTAACAGTAGTCAGTGAAGACTGGATTGAAGAGGGCGAAGTGAAAGGAGCCGCGATTCATGTTATCGATGAGGGCTGCGGTATTAAACCAGAAAACTTGAGTCGAATCTTCTCGCCATTTTACACAACGAAACGAGAAGGCACAGGGTTAGGGCTATCGGTCTCCCAAAGTATTCTCAGCCAAACGGGTGGTGAGTTAAAAGCAGAGTCTGAATGGGGAAAAGGCAGTAAATTCAGTATTTATTTACCTAAAAAAGCCGAACTGATCCTAGAGGTGACGAACATCGCTTAGTCACTTTTTTGAAGTATTAATGGAAAAAGAGCCACTGACGATAGTGGCTCTTTTTTGTATTTAATGACGCATTTATGTTTACGCTTTTGCTTCTTAGAAACCTTACAATGATTTCACTTGGAGTGAATTAATAAAAATAACACTTGCAGTATGTAGCATGAACAAGTACCGTTGCCCGGTTTTTCTAAATACACCCCAATTGCTAAGGTAAAGGTTTTGATCTCCACAGCGAATATTACTGTATAGTTTTAAGATAGCATATCACAAATAATAAAATAAAAAACAATGTCAAAACAAAGCATTAGATTTATCTTAATTTTGTGATGTTCCTGAACCATTATCACAAAACCATTGTTATTCCTCTGTAAATTTTCTTATTATCACGACAATCGATTGTTATCGATAGTTGGCTTAATAACACACAAGGGAAGCAAATGAATTACCAACCACACGAGGCATACGAAGAAGCTCTATCTGAACTAGAAAAAACAGATATCGATTACTCGGACGATATCTTCAACAATAATAACGAAGAAATCACAGCAGCGTTTCAGAAGGCGCTCAAAGACACTTACGGTATTGATGCTGTAATACACAATGGGTTTGTGTTTCTGACTGCAATAGATGCTGTTAAAGATTCTGAGTTCGGTAACGTATACGGGTGTTTGTTCGATGAGCTAATTGATATTAGCAACGTGATAACAAGTCGTCTTGACGAACAAGAAGAAGACAATACAGACTTCATTCAACGTGAATTCGATATATCAAGACTAACAAGTCGCATTTTGAACGCTATCGATGAACAGTACGACCTTGACTATAACCCTGAATTCGACCTTTTCTCTTACACTCATAAAGAGGGAGTGAGCGATCACGATGTATCGGATATTGTAAAATGCCTCGAACACGAGATGCCTGAAGCGTTCGAGCGACTTGACCGCGACTACATTGTTTCAAAAATTGAATCGTTCGTTAATGAGAAGATTGAACTAGCAGAAACTGTTCTTGAAGGTAAGCGCGAGGCTGTGATTGAACAATGTCGCGAACTTGGTATTACTAAAGAAATCTTTGAGCAGATGATCGCTGACAAAGCGACTGATAATGGTGACGGAATGCAAATGTTCCGCGACGCTGGCGCATCTGAAGAAGAAATCGCGCAAATGGTAGCGAACAACAAGTAATCCACGCAATATCACGCAAGCAGCCTTCGGGCTGCTTTTTCAGGTTTGAACAGAAGAGATGCCAAATGGAAGCAAAAGAAGAGAGCAAACAGTCTGATTTGAGCGTATTAGAACAACTTGAACACCTAGAAGACGTTCTTCAAGACACACAGGAAAAGATCGATTCGTTACTGAAGCAAGCGCAAGACGATGTATTAAAACAGTTCAAAATCGATGCTGAGAAATGTCGAATTACAAACGATCAGATAGCTGAAGCGTTCGGCATTCGAATCGCTAAAGAGAATCAAGTTACAGAACTGAACCCAGAAACACCAAAACAGCCACAAGACCCGAAGTTATATTACGAAGGTCATATCTTGAGAACAATTAACGCAAATACGCTCAAGAAAGAGCCGTGGCGTGATCTGTACTTGTCGGGTGAGATCAACAAGTACCGCGTCGCTTACGCTAAGTTTCTTGGTGGCCGAAAAGGTATCGATGAAAAATGGGATATTGTTTACAAAGACTCAAAAGAGCCGAAACCTGATTGGGCGATAGGCGAAGAGAACAACGTAAACGAGTTAGTTTTGAACAAGTACAAGGTATAGACATGCTGATCACTAGTAAATTAGCCGATTTTATTATCGCACATGACGTACAAAACTTTGATGTACGTGGCAATACGCTCATTATTGATAACACGTATTTGAGTGACGATTACGCAACAATAAACATCGAAGTAGAATTTCACGGCGAGATAGGTATGCCAGATGGACACTACGTACTGCCTGACTTTCCAGATTTAGTGAAGCTTCTAATGGGTAAAAACTTTCGCTTATCGAGTCACAAGCAAGTCTTCACCCCATGCTTAGGCAAAGTCGATGCTGAGAATAATGTGATCAAATACGAAACAGAACACGGCATATTTACGCAAGAATACTTGTTCAGGGAATTTGAGGAAGAACAGTGCTGATAACAGAAGAACTAGCGAAAGTTGTTTGTAAGCATAAATTTGAATACTTCATAGCCAACGACGGATATCTACAATTCTACAAGAGACCTTCACGTCAACGAGTAAACGACAGTAGCATTCTGTTCACTCTAAAAGTTTATTACGAACACGGCTTAGAGCACGGCGAGTATGTAATCAATGAGTTTGATAGTGTTTGTAAGCAAATTCTTGGTCTTGGCTTCGGTAAACGTTCACGTCATAGACGAACTCAAGCACAGGGTAGGTTTGTCGAACAAGATCAAGCGATCTATTTCGATATCGATGAAAATACTTACAAAGTCAATTGCAAGCTCTGGGAGCGCGGTGATGTCCTTAATTACGGCTATAATATTCCGAAAGATGCTGACGATGATTACATTTGTGAGATAACAAAAGATGATCTCAAAATGGCACGAAAGATGCGCGGTAGTCTATGTGCTAATGATCAACGAGTTTATCTGAAATCGGTCAAATTAACGAAACCTAAACGAGAACACAGCAAACAAGTTGTAATCAAAGGTGGGACATTAGATCTATTAGTCGATGGGGTAGAAGAAACGCATACGTTCAAAACAGACATCAAAGCGACTGACGAACTAATCAAGACGATTTACAGTTCCATGCTTGAAGTTGAGCAAGAACTATGTGAAATCGATAGCTACGTTGAATTCGAAGTTGATCCTACTGACTTAGTACCAAGCGATTACACCGTACACGTTGGACGTACAAAAGATGCAGGCGATAATGTAGCTTGTGTGTATTTTTCAAATGGTATCTATGAATACCAGAAATCTTTATCACAAGACCATTATGAGCGCGTATCACGAAAACTGAACCCAGTTGAAGATAAAAGCGGGCTACTTGCTTTTGCTAGTAACGACTCAGACGAAGAAACGACAGCCCCTTAAACGGGGCTTTATTATCGAACTGTACAAATATACAGCATTTGTTATCATGGCAATATCACAAGAGGTATTGACTATGAAATCACGTGAGCACACCAGATCTAAGCAAATCAAAGCCGAAGTAGTTGAAATGACATGCGAGCAATGCGAACGCGGTGTCTTTCGTTATGACGATTCTAGGGAAGTGCTATCACCGTATCAAACCAAGCAATACCCGCACAAATGCTCTAGATGTGGCTATGAAGTCTATATCTCGATTCAGTACCCGATCATTAAGTTTGGCAACGAAACATGGGTACTCGCGAAGAACGCCTAACGAACATCCAACACGTCTACATTGTGTTTAATATTCTCACAATACCTCTTATTCTAATCCTGTCCCGTCATCACCGTTAATAATCAAAATATTTTAAATTTTTATTTCTTTCTATTTCAGTAAGTTACGACTATTTGCGTCTGTTTGATTGTTTTTTGAGCAGAAAACTAGTCAATCGTCGAAACAGCTTCTCTAAATACAAGTGTAAGAACAAAAACGAAGCGCATTCAGCGCATTTTTTAAATCACTTGATTAGTCATACGACAAGAGAGAAACCAATGAAATTATCAGACGAAATGAAGCAAGCAATCATCCAAAAGAAGAAAGAAAACAAATACATCCCAGCGACTGCAATCATCAAAGAACTTGAGCTAACAGTATGCAGACAACGCATTCAGCAAATTCTTAAACAAGCGGAAAACGAAGGGAAACTGTAATGACTAAGAAGCAAATCGAACGCTTAGAAATTGTGGCTTGTTTTCGTCTTGGAATGCCAATCGAGGAAATCATGTTCCGGTACATGCTGAAGTCAGAAAAGCAGATTTTTAAGTATCACAACAACATGTCAACTGACGCAGTAACGCTAACCATGATGCATAGCATCGAACAATCAATCGTAGAGAAAGGCTGGGTATAAAAATGAAAGTGACTCTTTTCAATTCAAACGTGGATACGAATCCCAAACACGTAGAGCTATCGAAAGTGGTAGCTCTTTTAAAAACTGAGTTCATGCGTACACGAGTGAACACACTTCGCGAACTCCCTAACGGGTTCGTGAGAAACAACTATAAGAAAACAAACTTACCGACATTCTGCTTTTACGGCGTATACGAGAACGGCAGAAAAATCGATGATTTGCGCGAATCAACAGGAATCATGTTGTTCGACTTCGACGACATCAAATCTGAAGAATACAGCGCAGAGCTGGTGGAGAGAATCAAATCAAAACTAGGTAACAAACTACTGCTTAGTTTCGTATCACCGAACTACGGTGTGAAGTTCGCGATAAAGACTGACTTGAAAACGAAAGACAACACAGAATACCGATTTAAATACGAGAAGTTCAGAAAGCTGTTTGAAAAGCTTCTAGATATCACACTAGACGACAACACTTCGAACTCAAATCGATTATGTAATCTGTCATACGATTCGAATGCTTATTACAACGAAGACGCAGACACGATTGCTATCAGTTCACGAATTCACGACGAATGGCTTGAACTTAAAAAGAAAGAAGACGAAGAGCGTGCTGAAGCTCAGAAGATGTACGACAAGTACAGCGATTCGATAAACGAACATAAGAAAGACATAGCAATCAATAAAGCAATTTTAGACTTCAGACGTAATCACGACAGAAAAGGCGAGCGTCATCGTGGATTGTTCATCTTGGGTATGGAGTTGTTCAAATCTGGGTGCAACGCATTCGAAGTCGAACGATGGTTCAAGAGTCTTGGCAGTTCATTCACTGAATCATGTGCTCGACGTTCAGCTATAGATATCGAGCAAACTTGGATCAAGAACGGCAGACCGTTGAGCAAGTTTGTTCTGAATCGTCACAACCCACTTGGAGAATTCTTATGAGAGAGAAGACAGCAAGAATCAAAGTACCAGAGTCTGTAATCGCGAATCTATACGAGAGCAAGCCAGACAATGAATCAATCACTACCTACGTTATCAAAATTTTAATTAAAGAAGCTGAGAAGGGCTCGAATGGAAAAAGTAACAATAAAACTAGATTCGAATAACGAACAACGTCGCTTTCTGTCGCACGTAGCAAATGAACTACCAACATCAAACGGCATTCACCTAATTCGAGCGCATATGGGAGTCGGGAAAACATTCTTCCAATCACATGCAAGTGATACTCATGGCGACTTAGTGATATTCAGCATGAAGTCCATCAAACGACAACAAGAATTCGACGCTTCTAACGCTGGTCACAACTTGATTACTGAGCAACTTGAACACTTTGTCGAGAAAGACTTAGAAGAGCTTAAACGCACGTACAGCCGCATTCACGTTGACGAAGTTCATCTGATTTACGATGCAGGGTATCGCGCTGAAACTATCGACGGTCTATACAAGAAAATCGTTGAATTATCGAAATTTATGCCAGTGTACTGCTATAGCGGTACATTCAAAATGAATCTATCTCCGTTTGATTTCGATACCGTTGTTGAAATCGAGAAACAAGTACCAAAAAAAGAACTACGTGTATTCATGCCTGAAGCGTCACGTGAAGAAGGTTCATACAACGGTATTAGTGCTCGTATGTTAGCTGACATTATTCAAGAAGATTTGGACAAGCCTGTGCTGTTCTTCAATAACAATCACAAGACGAATACCAATATCGCTGAATATCTGCGTAAAAACGGTGTGACGTGCGAAGTCGTGAACTCGGCTTCAGTTAAAGACAAAAACAGTAAATTTTCTGAACTGGCTAATACATCAATGATTGCATCAATGGACGTACAAGTTGTACTTACAACGTGTGCGCTAGAAGAAGGTATCAACATCAATGATGCAGTTCGTATCGTTTGTGTCCAAGATGCACCAGAAAAGATTTCGCAACAGTTCGGTAGATGTCGTAACCCTGAACTTGGTTCGTTCGATTTGGTCGTGGGGCAGGGTGAGAACGCACTAACTGACGAATACGTTAATTCGATAGTTGCTGATTGTCACGGTGAAGAGTTCAACTCAGCCGTGATTCGTGAAAGATGGGGTATCCCGCAGGTCACTAATCTGATCACTAACGAACGTCATCGCGAAGCAGTGTACAAGCGCTGTATTGAAATCACTCTGTGTAAAAAGACTGGTTACGGTATGCACGTACTTGATGAAGTAAAGCGAGTGGGTAACTTTGAAATCTCAGATATATTTGAAGCACCGAAAGGTGAGTCTTTGCGTCAAGTCGGTATCACGAAAGCCATTTTGCTAGACGTATTCCGTGAGTACCACGAGAACATCGGTAAGTTCATCGAGAAGTACGAGAACATTGTGAAAGAAATCAAACGTCGAGCTAAGTGCTTGCGAGTACATGCTGAAGTAGCTGTCTCAAAAATGGATGCATTCATCGAGCGGTGGGATTTACTTAATCTGAACATCGGTTGGGATACAGCGTACCAACACTTGACCAAATCAACATTACTTTGGATCGAGTGTATGACTAAGCAAGAGTTAATCGATTTGGCATCACACGTTAAGAAATACGCTAACGCACTAAAAAAGGCGTTCGATAACGGCGTAGTATTGACTAAGGAACAGTTCATTGATTCGTCTCGCAGCTTCTTAGATGAATTCATCACTGTACGTGAACATATGAGCGAAATTGCTAACGAAACTGATGCTTCGATTTTGCGTATGTTCAAGATGTTAACCAATGCGAAAGAGATAAACGAAACGATGTCGTTCAGCGACAAGCAATGGTGGGATGATGTACTCGGTGATGCAAAATCTAGAAAGACATACAGTAGACACAAATCGTTTATCGAAGAAACTATATCAATCGATGAATTCCACGAAAAAACACAACTGACTCGTTCTGAAACGGCTCAGATGAAGAAGAAAGACATCAAAGCAAAACTCGCTGAAGTCACTTGGTAATCAACCAATCATCAAAAAATGTCACGGTCTAATAATATTTCTCCGGTTTTAACTATAAGTAATAACGGGGGAAAAATTATTGAACCGTGACATTTTTCAAAACTACGATAGGTAATCAAAATGGAAGTAACAACAAAACAAGATGAACTATGCATCGTGAGTGATGCTGAAACGATGCTAACAAGCGTTTTTTACGACGACCAATACATGTTCAGCTTTGAAGCAGAATACACGTCAGAACTTCATAGAGAGCTAGTATCATGCCTCGATGAACGCGACGTTGAAGAATCATTGTGGCAAGTTTATTACGCATGCATTGAAAAAAACTAGCATTATGGTTGCATAAAATGACATTTTTAATATGAAGTTGAGTGAACAATTTGTTGATGAGGTATAGTATATTAAATGATATAAATTAGTTATGGGGTGGGGTTTGGATATTAACGATTTTAAGCATGCTTTTTTTAATCAAGAATCATTAGACTTTTTTTCTAACGATTACCCAGAACAGATTAAATGTGTTTTTTCAGTAGATTCCAATCATATTAAGGTAATGTCAGAGTTAGATAGGGCATCAAACATATGTAGTAATAGAGGTACTGTTGAGCTCTTTCATGATTCAGAGTTATTTGAAGCGAAAATTACGATATCAATAATTAAGCACAATTTTTTAAGTTTCGAAGGTAGTGTGAGAGAGGTAGTGTTCGACTCTAAAAAACATAAGCCAGTAAACAAAATAATATACCTAATCGCAGGAACAGAATCTTATTTTATACACAATAATTTTTCATGGAAACGAACTTATAAACTAAAATCAAAATCATATACTATCAATTACTCATTCATACTCAATAGAATATGTGCGCAAATTGATGAAGGTATAATGTCTGATGAAGATGAGTTCAATGAGATCTCCAATAACATAGATAATGAAGTATTTGTGATTTGTCAGTCATATAGCTTTTGTCGTAGTTCTAAAGTTGAATGGGTAGAAAAAGCCTTTTATTCAGATAAAGACAACAAGCTTTATCATTACATTAGTTCAAATGCTCCATCAAAGTTTTATAATATGATTAACCCTATGCGGAGTGACAATAAACTATGGAATAATTTCATTCAACACGTTACAACTAAAAATATAACTAAAGAGCAGCTATTAGATAAACAAGTTTTTCAAGCTATTAATAATATAATATGGAATGGAACTATAAATGAATGGACTTTAATTGCTCACGCTGCGGCACTAGAAAGTTTATGTAAAAATACTGAATTTTCAGTAATAGAGACTAAGGAATATAAGAGAGTAAGGAGGTTTCTGCTGAACAACCTTAGTGAAAATCTCAATAAATTTAATATATCTGAAGACTGCTTTAATACGATAAAACAGAATATATGTAATAATGATCGGACTCTAAATGGCTACCCCACGAAATGGTATATCAAGCAGGAATTAGAGAGAAATGGATTAGAGAAATATAGCTGTGAAAACTTGTCAAAAATTTCGAAAGCTATAGGTATGAGAAATGTAATAGTACATGAAGGTTGGTCGGATGATTGGGACTCAGATATATATGAGTATATAAAAATATTACGTGATACGATTTGCTTAATAATATTCTCTTTTTACGATTACAGTGGAGAGTTTTACTTATTAAATGATAATGATCCGGTTAGCCTTTCGGACTATCATTAATTAGTTTAAAGTCTAAAAATCATGATTTCAACTACTATAAATACAAGTACGAATCGAAAAGAGTCATTTTATTCGTTCCTTAATGTTTTTATGCGCCTCAGCGTCGAAAGTAGCTATTCGACGTGACGAGTTTTCCTTTCCTTTTTTTCTCGACGAGGCGCGTTCTTTTCTAAAAGGGATTAAAGAAGGATAATCAATATGAAGAGTTTTAAAAACGTAGCAGCGTTAGTGCTGTTAGGTATCGCTATATCATTCACATCTGTATGCGTAACTAAAGCATTCGTTTCAATAGACCAGCACGAACAGACAATCGAATTAATTAAAGAAAATACCGCTGAATTGAAAAAGATGTCAGAGCGTAAATAAACGCAAGATTTTTAACGTCATAATTAAAGAGTCGACAATATAACAGAACTTAACGAAACCGAGTGAAGTCTGAATATGTATATCCATTCATTAAGTTAAGCTCATGCCCCGTTTTGTCAGCGGGGCTTTTTTTGGTCTATAGATTCCGACGAATCACTTCTCATTACTGACACAGCTACGCTTGTTATGAAAAAGAGTCGAAAAGGTGTAGATAGTCGTTTAGCTTTTTACCTGAGAGTAGAGTTACAGATTTATTTTTAACATTACTAGCCAACTCTCTAGCACATTGCTTTAAGGGTTGATCATTACTGAAATGACGATGAATCAATGAGTTAATTGAAGATTTCTCAAGTATTTTATGAGCTTCTGAAGCCATTTTATTCAAACGAAGCTGAAAGCTCTCACTTGTGTTTCTCAACTGTGAAGGATTATCTAAATTATGTGAAACTAGCACTAAATCATTCCAAGTTGTTTGATAGATATTAAACAACTCATGGGTTTTACCTACGGTAATTCTCCTATACGGTTTCCCATCATATGAAAAGTTTGTATTTGGAGAATATGCTACACTGTACACAAAAGATTCTTTTGGAAAAATCTCATATACAATAATGCTACTAACCAGTTCAATAAACGAAACAGTAGTATCTTTCGGCAAGTTAATTAAAGAAGATTCAATTCTCGCGCTAATCTGCTCAGTTCGCCTGTAAGAAATATCATTGTACCTGCATATTATCGCGAATATCTCCTGTGCTGTATCGATACATACACTCGGATAAATCAATTCAGGGTTGAACTCTACTTGCGAGAATAGGTTTTGAGACCTAATAAACGTCAAGTAGTCAGGCTTTGACAATGATAATCGTCGTTGAAAAAACCTACTTAGATACTCTTCAGAGTCAAATTGCTCACCATATACTGCTTTGATAGAACACTCCAACTGGGTGGTATCAGTAGACAACACGAATACCATATTAGGTATATCAAACAGATGTTTCACTACTTCGAGCATTTCAATCGCATATGTCGGTCTGCAACGGTCAAGCTCATCGATGAATACATAAACTTTAGCCTTACCTGATATCTTGCAAGCATCTTTCACTAAGTCACCCAGATTAGACTTGAACGTTTGAACAAACTCTTTGTGTTTTTCATGCGTTGCGAACATCTCTTTTCCGAATTCTCCAAAATCTGGGGCAGGGGCAGAGTTGTCATCAATAGTATCTTTCACCGATACGCCTATCTCTTTCAGTAGAGACTCGTAATCTTTACCGAGATAGTGTTTACCTAGTGCCATAGTTAATACTGGCAAAAAGTTTTTCGCTAGCTTCCACCCAGCACTGAAAATTTGCTTTTCTTTCTCAGCAAAATCTACCATTCCACTACACTTTTTAAGCTGCGTGAGTATCTCTGCTGTAACAATTGCTAATGGGTCATTTAGGTAGTCAGACTCCCAAGCGTCTATTTTGACCGAAACGTATCCTTGTTCACTGAGCTTTGTACACCAGTTATCGACAAAAAACGTCTTACCAGTACCCCATGCGCCATTTAGATTGGCTACATAACCACAAGTACCAGGTCTTGAATTTAGATAATTAGTAAAGGCTTCTGCTTGTTTTTCTCGGACTTCTTTGTACGCGCAATTTGCAAATGCTTGATTTGGAGTAGTGAGAGCGTTCATAAAATGTACTATTTGTCTGTATGCATATGATGCCTATATTAACGCGGTGAATCTTTAGAGCAAGTATGGTGTGACTATTACTTGCGTAGCATAACAAACACAGTGAATTTTCAGTTTTGTCGGCAAAACACGATGACTTTTTCTTTCTAAATAAACGTGAATACAAACAAAGAGAGAAAGCAATGAACAAAAATATTAGTATGCTAATTGATAGCACAAAGCAGTGCGTTGAAAGTGAGCTAGGATCTGGAGTTAACTCAGTTGACAGTTATGAATATCAACGAGTGGGTTTTGTTCTTGATGAAATTGATTTTTCTGTATGTAAAGCATTATGGGAAAAAGAACAACGCGAAACCAATATCGACTTGATGCGTTCGTTAGTATCTCGTGGTATCGAAGATGGCATTCGATATTTCGTTATTAGTAACGCTGACAATCTGTTAAACAAATTAGAATGCAAGCAGTGGGTGAAGAAAATTGAAATCACGCTTCGCCAATACGCAATTAACAATGCATCAACGCACAAAGGTTTTAAACTAACGTACGAGCATTGTTTGGATGTATGGGACAAATACACTCGCACTCATTAATAGAAAAGCACGCTACAAAGCGTGCTTTTTTTCGGTCTAAATACTAGTGAACCAAACAAAGAGAGAAAGCAATGAGAACACCACTAGATTATTTTTGTTCAATCATGTCAGGTATGTTGATTGGGCTTCTGATTGGTACGCTTCTTTACGGAACTATCATGAAACCAGAAACTGATATGACCATAAAATACGATGTAGCTTATACAATTGAGCGTGACGGTATTAATGACGTACGTGTGTATGAATTTACGCCCCAATACGACGAAAATAAAACATGTATGTTTTTATCAAGCACTAAACTGTTCAATACAGGTCAGCTTAATGTTCAATGTTACGAAAAGTAATAAGACTAAAATTAAGAAAATAAAGAGAGAAGACAATGAACAACGAACGAATAAAAGTAATTAGCTGGGTTGAACTAACGCAAGGTAATTGGGGTAAGCATCTTGATAAAATAACACTTGCGCACACAGAACATTTGTCAGACGAGTTCTGGGCGACAACAACTGCAAATAGAGTAGAAAACCACTTTTATCTCATTGAGGGTGCATTCTTAAATTTCATAAAGCCTGAATGTATCAATGAAGTATTGTGTTTAAAGTTTGAACGAAAGCGAAAACTCGGTTTCATCGAACGTTTGTTTAGTAGTCGATTTGGTGATGGGCTATACGTATACGAGAAATCAATGTTTCGTTCTCTACGCTCGACAGAGGATGAACTAGAAACTCGGATTAAAATGATTGGAGATCTAGAGGAAGTACAGAATTGGAAATTCAATGTACTGAAATATCGGAAGTCTATAAAGCACGCATAAGCGTGCTTTTTTTCGTCTATAGATTCCGACGAATCACTTCTTCATTACTCACGTAGCCATCATCTGGCGACCAACAAACAATAGAATCACCGTTACGGACATCGAAGTGAAACCAACCAATCCCGACTTCTAAGAAAGTAATATACGGGAATTCGTCTGGGTTTTCTAAAACGTATTTCCGAACTTCGCTTGCTGAATAGTCTCTGAACTTACAGTCAGCAGCTCGACCAAATTTGTGCTGAGATCTGCTTGCTTCGAACTTCGGCACTGAACCATAGAAAGAAACGTCGCGTAAACCGCTTTGATTGAACGAACCGCCCCATGACCAATTGTTGATAGTACATGGACCGAACCGCTTTCTGAGTGCGTCTAGCGTGCGTAGAAGACGGTCATCAAGCATATAGATAGCTTGTTCGCCGTGTCGTTGATAAGTCTCGCGAGATACTAATTCTTTCACAGAAAAGTGTTCTGATTTGAATGCCATTAAATACACCTTTAATAGATAAAAGATGTATTTATGAAGGTACTCCAATCCAAACATACGAACGTGTTTCGTGCCAAGCTGTCAGCACAACAGCAATACAAATGCCCGTTATGCAATCAACCCATCACAGCAGACGACTCACATCTAGATCATGACCACACGACAGGGCATTGTCGCGCAGCTCTATGTCCTCGGTGCAACCGTGTTTTGGGTGTGATCGAGACGTGGCAAAAGATAATCAGAATGTCGTTGCCAGAATGGCTCACGCGCATCGTAAAGTATCTAACGACTGATTACTCAGATATGCCGATATACGCTAGCCACCCACAAGACCAAACTAAGAAGTTCAGTCGTCTCAACAAACCGCAGATGCTCGAACTGTTATCCGAAATCTACCCTGACATGTCGCTCGATAAATACAAGAAATCAGAGTTAATCAAGTTGTATCGCCAATCATGGAAACAACATTACGTTAAGGATATCAAATGAAATTCAAAACAGTAGATCAAATTGATGCTTACATCGAGCAGGTTAGAGTGAAGTACGAAGCAAAACACAATCGAGTATTCGAGTTATCGAATCCACATGTACACGATTTGATTGAGAAGTTAATCAACATACGAATGGAAGTTGTGATGCACACGTTCGAGCAATCAATTGACCCTACGAACATTGATTCCTACGTGAGGTAACACTAGTCAGTTAAAACTAGAGTAAGGAATAAAATGCCAACGCTTAAATCAGTAAACCCATGCCGAAAGCATCTATGCACTAAGATGCAATACGCCAACGGCTATTGTGAAGACCACCAGCAAGAATATCTAAACGAATCAGCAGAACGTTACGCTAAGAACGCTCGTAATACTAAACGTCGTTATGGCTTCAACCCATACAACACTAAGCAATGGAAGCGCACACGTGAAGTCGTTATCGCGATGCAACAAGGCTTATGTCAGCATTGTCTTGCTAAAGGCATCTATACACCATTCGATGAAGTAGACCACATCAGACCCGTTGCTAAAGCTGAACAATGTACATTGGATGAATTCTGCAACATCGATAATCTTCAGTGCTTATGTATCGAGTGTCATCGTATTAAAACAGCTAAAGAACGACGTGAATGATTACGCATAAAAATCATTATATTATGCAAAGTGCATGAGCGTGTGATGATTGGCAGGTCATTGGACGAATCATCAATACATCAATTCAGACTCAAAAATGTCACGCTTCAATAATATTTCTCCGGTTATTACTATAAGTTAAACAGCTAGAAATATTATTAGACCGTGACATTTTTTAATTCAACTCGTGATCAAGTCGAATACACACTATGACTTGTGAACCACATCTTTATGCAAGCTCTATTCACTTCTTACTCATTCACGACTGTCTATTTCGAAGGGGGGGTGATTTTGTCTCAGAGACACCTGACTGAGAACACAACCCTAGTCCCGCTGACAGCGCACAGGAATTTTCAGAATTATTTTTTTCCGCACATGAATACGACGCGATAGCCATTCGATATCACTGACTGAACCTGAATCTGGCTCTTCTAAATACATGATATTAGGAGAGCAAAATGAAGAAACATCCAAGAACACCCGCTGGTCGTTTGAAAGAGTTATATGAACGACTTGAACGTGTGTCTGAACAACTCACCGAAGAGGGTGAATCATACGAAACGCTATCAACACAAGGCGACATGGTTAAAAAACTTAACCCGTTATTCACCGTTTACAAAGAGATCAAAGCAGAAATACGACTAATCGAAGACGCACAAGGCAAATCTGCAATCGGTAAAGAACGTCTGAAGAAAATCGCTGCTGAAGCGAAAAAACTATCAGCCGAAGCAGACAACATCGGCGCTGCTGACAACACCGATATTCTCGATTTCTTGAGTTAGGAGTTTGAATGCAAGAACGACTAAGAGAAATCGCTGAAGAAGCGTATGAACGTGCATTCGAGTACGTCGAAGAAATTTATTCAGGTAGTCGTCCTAGCTCGAAACTCGTATTCAACGCAATTCAACGCTTTAAAAACGACTTAAAGCGTTGTGAAGATGAAAACGAACGTTTGTTCTGGGACAAAGAACAAGCAATCAAAGCACTTATGTTCTTGTCAATGTTGCCGCTGGTCGATGGTCAGTGGCAAGGCAAGCGACTAGAACTAATGCCATTCCATGCGTTCGTTGTAATCAACATCTATGGGTTCTGGGAATATCGAAACGATGATCCGAAACCATTCAGAAGATTTAGAAAAGCACACGTATCTGTACCTCGAAAGTCAGCAAAATCAACACTTAGTGGTGGTATAGCGTTATACGAGACAATCATAGAGCAGGGTGCTCAAGTATTCTCAGCAGCAACCACTCGCGATCAAGCAAAGATGTGTTGGAACTCTGCGAAAACGATGGTAGCGATGTCACCGTTACTGAAGAAGATATTCGGTTCTAACAATCAGATGATCTATCAGCACGACGACAACTCATTCTACAAAGCAGTCGCGTCTGATTCATCGACTTTGGATGGTTTGAACGTCCAAATGGCCGTAATCGATGAATATCACGCTCATAAAAATGGTTCGCTATACGACATCATGCTTACTGGTATGTCGGCGCGTAGAAATCCATTGATCTTATCGATCACCACTGCTGGAGAAGATTTATCGTCGCACTGCCTGAAACATGAAGACTCATACATGAAGCCGCTGTTGAACGGGCTAATAGAAGACGATTCATTCTTTGTTCTTATCTACGGTATCGATGAAAACGACGACGTATTTGATGAGGCTACGTGGTGGAAAGCAAACCCAGCCTTGGGTATCTCAAAAGACATAGAAGATTTACGTTCAATCGCTAAAGAAGCGAAGCAAATGCCGTACAAACTGAGCGAATTCAAGACGAAACACTTGAACGTTTGGGTAAACAGCAGTGTTGAATGGCTAAACATGGAATCGTGGGCGCGTTGTCCAGAATCAGTTTCTGACGATGAACTAATCGATAAGCCTTGTTACATCGGTGTCGATAAAGCGCGAGTCGGGGATTTCACATCGATTACAGCGATATTCAAACTTGATGATGGTACATACGACATACGAGCGTACAGCTTACTGCCGGAAGATAGCGTTGAAAAACAAACTGAAGAATACAAAGCATTACTGAAACGCTTTATTGCTGATGGATGGTTAACGTTGACTGATGGGAACATCATTTCTGATGAGGCAATTCTCGACCACATTCGACTGTTAATTAAAAAGTTTAATGTAAGAGAAGTTGCATTCGATAACTACGGTTCGACAAATCTGCAATATACGCTGCAAGATGAAGGTATTTCAGTTGTTGCATTATCACAGTCATCTAAAAACATGTCAGAGCCAATGAGCGAAACTGAATCGATGATATTAAGCGGTCGTTTGAGAAATCCAAGAAATAGCGTTCTTACTTGGGCACTAGGCAACGTCGTTTTAAAAAACGCAGAAGATAAGAACTTATATCCCAAGAAAGCACATGCAGATAAGAAAATAGACCCTGCAATGGCGTTATTCATGGCATTAAATCGAGCACTTCTAAATAAAGATATATCACTAGATGGGTTCTTAGATAGCCCGTTAATATTTTAATTAGAGGGGTTCGAATGAACGTTTTTAGATGGGCTACCAATCTATTCGGAGGTAAGTCAACTGAAGTTAGTACTGGTGGTCAAATAAACTTTCCTGATCACTATTTGTCAACGCCAGCACCAGTAAATGAGGATACCGCATTACAGTTACCAACAGTAATGCGTTGTATTACGTTAACTGCAAATATGATCGGAAGTGCTCCGCTTAGTTTTACTGAAGAAATCAATGGAGCACGTAAAAAGTCTGATCATATTGTGTGGGATTTAATTCAGAATAAGCCTAACCCGTATATGTCTGGAACGACATTCAGACAAACGCTTGCACTAAACCTAATGTTACATGGTAACTTTTATGCGCGAATTGCTCGTAACTCAATAGGTGAGCCAGTAGCGCTATTTGTCATGCCGTCGCAAGACACTACTCCAGAGCTTCAAGCAAACGGTGAGTTGATTTATCGACAACAGTTAGATCCGTTAATTGAAGGAACTCACGAGAAGTTGCACAAAGCGGAAGATGTTTTTCATATCAAGGGAATGGGTAACGGATTAACTGGATTATCACCGCTTGCTTATCATCGTTCAACACTTGGTATCGCGATTACTCAAGACAAATTTCAGTCTGATTACTTTAGTTCGGGTGGAAGACCTGGTGGGATACTTTCAACAGAGCAAATTCTGACTGATGAACAGCGAAAGAAAATTGATCAACGGTTAATTGCTCAAATGGAAACTGCAACTAGTAGTCATAAAACAATGATTCTTGAGGGTGGTTTCAAATACCAATCTATCGCACTGAGCCCACAGGATATGGCAACTCTAGAGTCGAGAAAATATACGACTGAAGATATTGCTCGTATATACGGCGTTCCGTTGTCTTTATTGGGAATAGGCGAGTTAACAAACAAATCACTATCAACTGAAGATGTAATTCGCTCATGGATTTCGACTGATTTGGGAATTTTATTTACAAAGATTGAAGATGAAATTCGCCTCAAATTAATGACGCGAAAAGAACGCACTAAATATAACGTTGAGTTTGAATCTTTCAAATTACTAAGACACGACTTCAAAACGCTTTCTGGTATCGGCACTGCTGCTGTTACAGCGGGTATTTTAACTCAAAACGAAGCACGTGAATTAATGAATAAGCCACCAAAGGAAGGCGAAGAATACGACACGTTACGTCAACAAGCGCAATTAGTTAGCGCGCAATCATCTAATACAAATGAGGGTACTCCGAATGGAGATTAAACAAATTAAAATTCAGTCGGTCAAGATGTCTGTTGACGGTGACGGTTATTCGTTTGAGGGCTACGCATCGACTTTTGATAATAACGACTCGTACAACGATACGATTAAAAAAGGCGCGTATGCGTCTGTTATCGAATCGGTTAAAGCTGGTACAGCAGAAATGCCGCTTTTGATGTTCGGTCATGAGCACAATTCTATTCCAGTTGGCAAGATTCTCGATATGCGAGAAGACGAACACGGTCTTTTGATTAAGTGTGAATTAACGAAAGGGCTGTCTATCGCTGAAGATCTTAAAGCAGCACTGAAACACGGCACTATCAAAGGGCTATCAATTGGCTATTCGCTATCGAAAGACGACTACGAAGTTAAGGCTGATGGTGGTCGAGTCATCACAAACGTGACGTACTTGGGTGAAGTCTCAATCGTTTCGTTCCCAGCAGACCGCAAAGCAAAAATCGACTTGCTAAGCGTGAAAGACACACTTCAAGAAGTGGATTCGCTGAAATCACTCGAAACATTTTGTCGGACTGAGTTCAATTGTTCGCGTGAAGTCGCTAAATCGTTCGTAGCACAAGCTAAGAGCGTGATTCTTGCTGCAAACGATGAACAAGCAGGGATCGAGCGTAAAAACGCTGAAATCGCGGCTGAAGAGCAAAAATCAGCAGAAGAAACCGAAATTCTCACAGCACTTCTACTAAAACAGCGTCTTGCCTCATAAGGCGCTGATTTTTCCGATCTAAATACAAGCAAGAAACAAATCTGATGCAGGCGAGTCAGTCCTGCGTTTTTCCCTGCGTGATGCTGTGGATACAAGTCTGACAACACTCAAATCAAATCAAATCAAATCATTTTTAAATTTAAGACAGGGAAAAACTATGTCTCAAGAAATCATGGCCGCTATTCAAGAAATGGCGACAAAATCTGAAATCGAACAAAGCGTAGCACCAGTAAGTGCTGAAATCGTTGAACTGAAAGCAGCTAACGACGAACTGAAATCACGTCTACGCGAAGTTGAAGCAAAATCTGCGTCTGGCTTCGTACCTGCTAAAGCGCAAGTGAAGTCTCTAGGTGAGCAATTCGCTGACTCTGAAAACTTCAAAGCAATGGCTGAAGGTAAGTCACGTAATGCTCAAGTTGAAATTAAAGCATCAACTAACGCGACTGGTGAGACTTATTCACAACGTCTAGCGGGTGTTGTTGGTAAACCAGTTGAAAGTCTAACTCTTCTAGACGTTATCTCAACAGCAACAGCAACTTCAAACGCAGTTGATTACGTTCAAGAATTGCTAATCACTGACGGTGCAGCTCCACGTGCTGACGAACTAAGTGCTTACGGTGAATCTGATTACACATTCGAAACTAAATCAATGCCAGTTTCGGATGTTGGTCACTTCACTAAGATGTCTAAGAATCTTATGGCTGATAACGCTGCTGTAGCTTCATTCATCAACAGCAAAATGCCATATCAAGTAGCTCGTAAAGTACAAGGTCAAATTGTTTCTGGTACTGGCGCGGGTGGTCAGCTTAAAGGTCTGACTCACGTTGATAACCACACTGTGTTCACTCCAGAAGCTGGTAAGACTGTATTCGAAAACATTCGTCTAGCAAAAGCACAAATGGAATCGGCAGACTTGGCACCTTCATTCGTTATTTTGCACCCAGAAGATGCTGCTGAACTAGACCTTGCAAAAGGATCAGACGGTCACTTCATCGCCGCAGATGCTCGTGCAGTCAACCCAGACGTTGCATGGGGCGTACGTGTTGTTAAGTCAAAAGCAGTCGGCAAAGGCAAGTTCATTCTTGTTGACGCAACTCAAATCACGCTTTGGATTCGCGAAGGTATGGGCGTTGAAACTTCTAACTCTGACGCTGATGACTTCCAGAAAGGTCTTGTAACTGTTCTAGCAACTCAACGTTGTGCGCTAACAGTAGAAAACAAATCTGGCGTGTTCTACGGCGACCTAGTAGCTGCTGTTTAATCCAGCATTAACTAGCTAATCACAATCGAAGCCCTACCCAAACGGGTGGGGCTTTTTCGTTTAAGGAGAGCACATGAAAGTAAGACTACCGTTCAACTGCAAATACGGGCAGTTCAAACAAGATCAGGAAGTAACAGATCAACGAGTTATCGACGAATACCCGATGTACTTCTACCCAGAACTCGAAACTAAACCGTCGCCAGTAGCACTTGAAACTAAGCCAGCACCGAAGAAGAGAACACGTAAACCGAAGAAGGCTGAATAATGTTAGAACTCAGAGACATAAAGCATCAATGTCGAATTGATATTGATGACACTTACGACGACGAACATCTGCTTTTACTTCAAAGGGCTGCACAAGACATCGTTGAAGGCCAAATCAACCGACGTGTTCGTTGGGATGGTATAGCAACAGAAGATGAAAACGAAATCCCATGTTACGCAGATATCGATGTTGCAGTTTTGATGCTAATCGCGGGCATGTACGAGAATCGCGAATCAATGTCAGATAGCCAGCTCCGTCGAGTACCGTTAGGTGTCGATTACATTCTCCGTAAATATCGATTGAGTTCGTCTGGCTACTTAGCAAGTTAAGGGGGTCATATGAGACCAATCAACGCGGGGAAGATGCGTCACCGAATCCAAATCTACGATGTCGTAAACACTCGTGGTGAGTCAGGGGAACTGATAAATGAAAAAGCATTATTTCACACTGTCTCAGCACGCATCGAGCACGACAGAAATGAAGAAACAGGCGAAGTAGTTCGTCAAGCACAAGATACCGTGACTTTTGGCATTCGTTACCGCAAAGACCTCGAATATCTCGACTCATCAATGTACATCGTGTTTCGCAACAGGGAATACGACGTTGAATCGGTTATCAACACGGACTACCTGAATCGAGAGTTGCTAATCACCTGCAAGATGCGTGGTAAGTAATCATGAAATTCACATCAAAAACATTCGGGTTTAAAGAGCTAGACAAAGCACTTGAAGCACTAGCTGATGA
Source organism: Vibrio sp. 2CM40D (assembly GCF_023161825.1). Taxonomy (NCBI): domain Bacteria; kingdom Pseudomonadati; phylum Pseudomonadota; class Gammaproteobacteria; order Vibrionales; family Vibrionaceae; genus Vibrio; species Vibrio sp. 2CM40D. The sequence continues at coordinate 135,737 of NZ_JALNTL010000007.1, read as the reverse complement.
GAAAGGCAAGGAATGGAAGCGTGCAGTTCTGGTTACTGGTGCTAAGCGCGGTATGACTGAAGTATTGCGCACTGCGAAAGCTCGTATTCCAACGAAAACGGGTCATGCAAAGAACACGATGCAAGTTCCCACACCTAAATACAACTATGCGGCGAATGCAGGTTCAGCGTTCAAGAAATCAGGTGGGATGAAGAAGGGACGTAGGCACGAAGTTACAGCAAACATCAACTTCAGCGATAAATCTATTCGATACCCGTACGTACTCAACCACGGTGTTCAAAGAACAAAAGTTCATATTCGAAATCAAGCATTCGGTAGAAAAACAAAGCCGTATGCAGTCGAAACCAAGAAACGCAAGCCAATCGCGTTCTTGCATGGAGCGTTGGCAAGGAAGCGACTAAAAGCGATTGCTGAACTTAAAAAATCAATCAAGCGCGGAATCAAAATGATTGCATCGAAGCAATACAAAAACGTTCGTTCGTTTACTCGCGCACTCAACAAATAAGAGTTCTAAATATATGAGAATGATTCAAGACGATTTGCGTCGTTATATCGAGGCGCAAACTCAGATCGAAGCATATCCGTTATTTGTACCTGAATCAGTTCAATTACCTGCTATCGCATACACGCTTGAAGACGCAGGTCGAAACGTGGGTTCAGATCAATACAAAACGAGTGTTTCTGACCACACATACACAGTGCAAGTTTGTGATAATCGATTCGATTCGGTCAAGAACATTGCACAGCAAGTCATCGATTTATTCGACGGCAAAGGATTCACACACGAACAAACTGAAGTCTTAACGTCACAAGTGACAAGTGTCTCTGATGCAACCAATCACGACCTAGACCTGTACTTCAGAATCATCACATTTACTTTAATTGTCAGAGAGGCATAACACATGGCACACCTTAACGATGTTTCGGCGGGTAACTACACAAAAATGTTCTACAACTCAGGTTCTGAATTCACGGAAATCACTGAAGTACAGAGCATTGGTTCACCTACAGACGAAGCAACAGTAATCCAAGTACCGCAATACGGTGTTCAATATCAACGTTCGATTGTTGGTTCTAAAACAGCAGGCTCTATTGAGCTAGTTCTGAACTGGAACCCCTCAAACCCATCACATCAAGCGATGGTTGATAAATACGCAACTTCAGAGCGTGTTGATTTTTACATCGAGTACACAACCCCAGCAGGCACAGAATCAACATTCCGTTCATTCAGCGGCTTTGTTTCTAGTAACTCACTAGGTTCTGAATTCGACACAGTTCGTTCGATGACAGTTTCTATCACTATCGACGGCGCACTTGGTGACTTCGAAGATACTGCACCAGTTGCAGCTTAATCATATTCATTAAATCAGGGTGGCGGTTCTCTCTTGCCGTCGCCCTTCTTTTCAGGAGAGAAAGAGAATGGCTATTTCAGCAAAAGATATTCTAAATCGTTCAGTTAAAGTTCATTCAGTTGAACTAGAAGAACTCGGCGAAGTATTCGTACGTCCGATGTCGAGCACAGACACAAAGAAATTCCAGAAAGTACGTGACCCAATCGAAATGGTTGCGATTGCTGCTCTATTAACGCTTTGTGACGCGAAAGGTAAGTTGTTATTCGACGAATCGCAACTAGAAGATTTGATGAGCAACATGCAGTTCAAAGAGCTTGAAAAAATCGCTAAGAAATCAATGGAAGTTAGCGGTCTAGTAGACCCAAAGTAGTCGCCCGAAAGCTAATAGAAGATTCTGATCGCATGTTCATGCTTAAACTGGCATTAACATGGGGTCAGCCGCTCGAATACGTAGAGCAATTAGATAACGCGACCTTACTCGAATTCAAAGCTTTAAACATCATTTCGCCGTTCACGCACGATGTCGCAAGTAACGAACGAGCAATGATTGCCTCGATTTTGTACAACCAGAACGCAACGAAGAAATCCCAAATGCGTTCACCTTCCGAATTGATACCTTACATTGTGCCAGACACTGACTTCTTAGAGCCTGAATTGTTCAAGAAAGCTCGTGAGACGCAGCGTTCGTTAGATCCTTCCAACCCTTTGTACGAATCGCAGTTAGAAAGCTTTTATCAAGACATCAACGACACGATTGAATTCGAAGTTCAGCAAGCCGACTACGACGAATATCTGATCACGAAACTACGAAGTCTATTACCATAAGGGCAAGCAATGAGCGAGACTCTATCACATGTGTCGGTGCAACTGAGTGCCGACACTCAACAATACCTAGACGCGATAAAAAAATCCCAAACGGAGACTAAGAAGCGTCTAAGCAAAATGCAGAAAGATATGTCTGCAACTGCTAAAGCAACTAAGGTCGCTAGTAATCTAATGATCGGTGCGCTAAGTGCAGTTGCAGGTGCTTTCGTGATTTCATCAATCACGTCTTTCATTACAGACACAGTACACGCAAACCAAGAAATGCGTTATCTCGCTGCACAAGTCGGTCTAACGACTGAAGAGCTATACGCATACGATTACGCAGCTAAGCACGTTGGAATGTCGGCAGAAGGGCTTACAGACGCTTTTAAAGAAGTGGCTGAACGTATGTCTGACGCTGAACGTGGAACGGGTGAAGCAGTCGCTTTGCTCGACGAGCTAAACCTATCAGTTAAAGACTTTAAGAATCTTGCACCTGCTGAACAATACGGTGAGCTTGTTAATCAATTAGATAAATTGTCCGACAGCGATGCATTGTATTGGGCTGATAAGTTCGGTGATCAGTTCTTCATGCTTTATCAGCGTTCACGTGAATTAGGCGTATCAGTTAACGACCTAACGCGAGAATACGAAGAAATGTTCGGTATGGACATGAGCACGATTAACAGTGCTATGACCGACATGAACAAGGCCATGATTGAAATCGACTCTATGTGGTCAGTGTTCAAGCAATCATTCACTTCTGCTGTAGCTCCGCCAATTCTCGATGCGCTAAAACGCATGAAAGACTACATTAAATCGTTGGGCGGCGAGGGCAATCAGAACCTGATGAAAGGCATGTCTGTTTTGTACAACGACATGATCAGCAGTCTTGAGTTGTTCTTGAACGGGATGTCGCAAACATTCACTTCGATATACAACGGGGTAATGTCAGCCATTACCGAACTCAACCGCATAATGAACAAGCTTGGGTTAGGTACTTCATACGAAGAAACGTCTGGTTACGTTGTAACACAGTCTGATATCTCGGCTAAGCGACAAGAACAGGCGAAGATTCGCAAAGATCTATCTGCGTATTCATACACAACACAAGATCCAAACGATCCATCGAGAGTTAACAACAAAGCACGTCTTGCTGAGCTAGATGCAGAGATTGCATTGTTGCAACAGCGCGACAAGCTTGAACGCGAAGCGTTTGAAAATCGCAAATCTGAAGGGATGACGTTTAACCCGATGGTTGCGAAAGAATTCGATTTGTCGTCAATGAAAGTTGACCAACAGATTTTCGAAGGTTCAACAGTTAGTGCAGACAGCTCAAGCGATACGTCTACACCGTCGAGTTCGGCTAATGCTCAGCAGAAAACGCTTAGTGATTCGTGGATAAAGTCTGTACGTGCAAGCGTGATGACTTCTGAACAGATATACGCTGAGCAACGCGACAATCAGTTGAAGAGCGTTGAGCAAGCGTACAAAGACGAACTGATCTCTAAAGAAGCGTACGACAGAGCGAAACTTGAAGCTGAACGTCTATACCAACGTCAGGTCGATGAAATTAGAATTTCAGCAGCAGATGTGAAGCTCGGCAAAGATGCTACCGAAATGGAGCAGCTAACGCAGAAGCAAGCGGTTGAACTAGAAGCACTCAAAGAGCACCTGAACGAGAAGAAAGCACTCGAAGCGGAATACAACGCTGCTGTGTACGACATGGAGCTTAGTCACGCAGAACAGAAAGCTGCATTGCTTGAAGAACAGCGCAAGGCTGAACGTTCATCATTGATGCAAAGCGTCAGCGATATCGGAGCACAGCTTGGTACAGTGTTCGGGATGCAGAAGGAATTTGCGCTAGTTACGAGTCTAGTGAATCAAGGCCAAGCTATTGCTCAAGCATGGGCTGATCCAACATTAGATTTCTATTCTAAGATCGCAGCTTCGATCACTGCGGGTGCAGCAGTAGCAAGTCAAATCGCAAGTATTCAATCGATAGAAGGGCAGTTTCACGCTGGTGGTGTTGTCCCTCAAGATATGGATAACAGCTCTTTCAGATTGAAAGCCGGCGAGCGTGTTCTTACGCCAGAACAAAATCAGAAGTTTGAATTACTCGATTCAAACGTTGGCATGATGACAGGCACGACTACTATTGAGGCACCGATGATCGTTCAAGGTAACGTGTTCGATGATGGTTGGTTTGAACAACAAGCGATTAAACACAGACACACCATTTCTGGTGTCGTGAACAAATCAAATAGTGAACGTCCGAGACGATAACCGAAAAATGTCACGCTTCAATAATATTTCCCCCGTTATTACTTATAGTTAAAACCGGAGAAATATTATTAGACCGTGACATTTTTAAATTTGCACATGAACATTTCAATAACACAGAAGCCCCGATATCGGGGCTTCTTCATATCTGCACTTTCTATCAGCCGTGAAAACACTCGATCTAAATAAAACTATACGAAAAGGAGTGTCTATCGATGGCAAAAATCGAATTTCCAACTGGAGTGATCATTAGTAACGTTTCTATCACTCATGAAATCCCAACGTTACAAACAGAGTCGTTATCGCTGACTAGTCGAGGTCGAACCCGTGGTATTCACCGAATAAAAGGGTCATTCGACGTTCACATCACTGACTTTGAAGCACAGCAAGCATGGACGGCTTTCTTATTAAAAATGCAGGGTCGCTTTAATTCATTTGAGCTTGACCTACCGCGACATTTCAAATCTGACGCACGCAACCCACAGCTAACATTAGCTGCGGGGATCGGGGCAAGTACATTGTCAGTTAATGGCGGCAATTATGTAAAAGTTGGTACATGTTTTAACGTTCCAAACGACAACAAAACATACTACATCACTGATATTAACGGCGACCAATTCACCATTTTCCCTAAGCTACGCACAGCACAGTTAGTGAACACAGAAATTAACGTCCAAACGCCCGTAATCAACTGTAGATTTGCAGAAGACAATCAAACGGTTACGTATTCAGAAAACGGTATGTTGATTAAACAAACTATTAATTTCGTCGAGGTGTTTTGATGGATGTAGTACTAGTTAGCATAGATCTTACAGAAACAATCGAAGGTGGTGTTGTTCAACGCCTATGCAGTGCGCCATTCGATGTCGTCTACAACGGTTATCTATACACCGCTGTCGGTGACTTGTTAGCAATCGAAGAATTAACAGAATCTGCTGAATTAGCAAGTATTGGTGTCGGGATTAAATTAAGTGGTATTGATCCAGCTTACAGGCATGAAATCGACAACGCGGCATTCAAAAAAGCACCTGTTGAAATACTTCGCTGTGAACTACCCGATGACGCTGAAGACAATATTATCCCATCACAAAACGCTGTTGTATTTCATCGCGGAACATGTGACACGCCAGTAACCAAAGTTGATTACACCAACGGCACGATGACCATCGAGCTTCAGACTGAATCAGTGTTCGGCTCATTAGTAAAAACACCTGACTTGTGTCGTACCTCTCAAGCATCACACGAATCCCGACACCCAGGTGATGAATTTTTTAAATACGTAGCTTCGTCTGCACAAGAAGAAATTTGGAGAACTTAATGGATAAGTTGAGATTCAAAACAATCTTGGCCACATATCGCAACAAAGAGCGCGTGTGCGGCCAGATAGATTGCAACTTACTAGTGCTCGAACTGTTTGAGCCAGAAATGTTTGAACAGCTTGTCGGGCGATATACAACTACTCGTGGTGGGGCACGCGTCGCGAACAAACTATTTGGCTTCAAATCTATTCGAGACTTTTTAACCACAAACAAGAACTACGAACAGAGAACGTTCAATGAGATTAGTTTCGGAGACATCATCGTAACAGGAATAGATGTGATGGTCTGTGTCGGGACTTATGCGTTTGGGGTGTCTACGAATCATCGCTTCGAAATGATGAAGCTAAGTAATAAAAAGAATCAATTAATTTTTAGGAGAACTTCTTAATGGGTATAGCAGCCGGAACATGGGCTCTAATTGCATCGATTGCATCAGCGGGGGTTTCTCTTTATGTAGCGATGAATACACCTTCGTTCGATAAAGGAAGTGATGTTGGTACATCAATCAATAAGTCAGGTACAAGTGCTACACGAAACCCTGTTTACGGTACTACTTTGACGGGGGCTGTACCTGTTTACAACAACGTTAGAGACCATCATCAAGAGTACCTACTCAACGTTTTTGCATGTGGTATCGGTGTTACTGCGATTAAGCAAGTTTACATTGATGATGTGGAAGTCTTGGGTAGTGGTATCGGCGTAAATGGTTTACGTGAGACTGCAACAGACGGTCATGAACAATTACTTTTCTCAGGCGATCAGCTAAAGAATGGATTTCAGAAACAATGTCATGTGCAATTACGCGCAGGCCTAGATACTGGCGTACCGATGCAACTTGCTATCGATAATAGTGACGGTGAGTGGACTGAAGCGATGCGCGGCGACCGTGTGTGTGCAATGTCTATCAGAAGTAAACGCATTGTTGATGACGAAGGCGTTCGTATTCTAAGTGACCGTTTTAAAGTGAACTTACTTGTTGACGGTTTACCGCTGTACGACCCACGATACATGAATATCGGCGATAAGATGTTTTACAACGACTTACCTAACGTGCCTGATGAGCATCGTCAAACTGGTCGAAACCCTGCGTTAGCAGTGCTTGATTATTTGACTGATGATTATTACGGGATGGGTATCCCGATGCATTACATTGATATTGATAGTTTTTGCCAATCAGCAACATTCTGTGATTACAATAGGTTACATGTCGACGGACAAATCGATAGTTCTTCACCTTATGCTGATAATCTACGTGCAATAGCTGATTCAGCCAATCTGAGTTTGTTTATCGAAGGGGGTTACATTACGTGTCGATTCGAAGACTTGTCGTTACCAGTTCAAGACTTCGACGAAACTAATATTATTAACGGTACGTTCAAAATTACTGAGCAAACGTCGTCGAGTTACGCAAACGTCATCGAAGTCGAGTACAAAAATACTGAATTGAACGATGAGCAAGATATCTTCACTATTCCCGAAGACACTCAAACTGATCCACAAATTCAATCAGACGGTTATATCGAGACTTCGACGATCAGTATGCCGATGACTCGCTACGCTGGTACTCAACGAAACGATTCATTCTCTCCAATGCGCTTCTTAGCCAACCGTGAATTAGCGCGTAATCAATATCAAAAGCAAGTTGAGTTCGACATTGATTTGTACGAAACACCAGTGCGTATTTTCGATGTGATTACTGTAACTGATGACAACCTAGGGTGGGTTGAAAAAGAGTTTCGTGTCACTGCTATAGAAAAGAGTGTCGTAGATGACCGTATCAATATAGGACATATTTCGTGTGTTGAATATGCAGATGAAATCTACTTGGGTACTAAAAACGGTGGCGGTGGTTCGAGTAAACCAAGCAATGTAGCTCTAACACCGCCAACAGGTTTGACATTTGATCTTTCTGACTATACAACGCATGGCTACGGAACTCTGAGCTGGTCACGTACATGGTTTGAAACTGAAGCTGAGTTTATTGTTGATTACAAACGTTCAAGTGATTCAACGTGGACTCGTTTGGGTCGTACAAAAGATAGTTTCTGGGAGATCGCTCGTCTCTACCCAGATTCGTATGATTTCAGAGTAGCGACACAATCGAGTATGTACGGAACGTCTAACTTCATTGTGTTATCTAATCAGGTTATTTCGTCATTAGGAACACTACCGAGTGTAACAGGTGTAACTGCTAAGTTTGACGGTGTTGATTGCGAGTTCTCTTGGGATGACATGATGAGTGCTCAGGTGACGGGGTTGTATGCAAACCAGAAACTTGTACGTGAAATCTTCAGTCATTATCGAGTGTCATTGTACAACGTGAGTAACGGCGAGAGCTTGATAGGTACGTTTACTACGTCGAGCAATACATTCGCATGGACTTATGAGCAGAACGTCTCTGCGGGCGCTACACGTAATATCAAAGCACTTGTTGAAATTGTTGCAATTGATGGTTCTTACTCATCAGTTTCGGATGACTCACAAGTTATTGCTAACAACGAACAAATCGCGGTTATTGCATCAACAAACAATTACGGGCGATTAGGTGCGTTGTGGTTCAACTACAGCACAAGTGATGAGTCTGACTGGCAAGGTACAGAAATTCACATATCTAAAACATCGGGATTTAACCCTAGTGTATCAACTCTTGCTGCTGTTCTTGGCAAACAAGCATCTTGGGTTTGGAACTTCCCTGAGAACACAGCAGACCAAGAAGTTCGTTATGTTCGTTTGGGTCATTTCGATAGTTTTGGTCGTGACGGTATTAACTACACTGCTGAAGAAGCATTGCACAATTCACACATCGATAATGATGCAACGCCTTTTGATGATACCGATTTACAGAATCAAATTGCAGCAAATGATGCAGTACTTGCGGCACATGAAGCTGAGTTAGGACAGCATGATGCACGTATGAATGGTCATGACAGTACATTAGCAAGTCACAACTTGCGTATGAATGACCATGATACGACTCTTGCTGCACATGAGACGACCATGAACAACTTGCAGTCTGATCTAGATGCAGCAGAACAAGCATTCAGCGAGCAGATACCTAATGTTTCAAATGAACTAAGTCAGCTACGCAATGCAGCTAACGCACCAACTTTACCGAGTGGAACACCGATTGATACACGTATCAACATCGTAGCTTCGCCTGATAAGACTGAAACAGCCGCTTGGGGCTTGTTTGCTAGTAATAATGGCAAATCGCAGTTTATTGTTGCAGCAGATGAGTTCATTGTTGCTGGTGGTAATAATGGCAATGCAGCAAACGATGATGTTGCTTTCTATTTCTCGAATGGTCAGTTGTTAATTAACAATGCGACAATCAAGAACTTAACGGCTTCGAACATCGCAGCAAACGCGATTAACTCAAGTCATATCGCAGCAGGTTCTATCGTTGCTAGTGACATAGCTACAGGTACGATTACATCAACGCAACTTGCCGCAAATAGTGTAACTGCGAGTGAAATCGCAGCAGATGCCGTGACCGCTTCGAAGATTGCTGCGAATGCTATTACATCAAGTCATATTGCAGCAGGCTCGATTGTTGCCAGTGATATAGCTACAGGTACTATTACTGCAACACAACTTGCAGCGAATAGTGTCACTGCTTCAGAAATCGCTACAAATGCGGTAACGGCTAATAAAATCGCAGCGGGTTCTATTACAGCAGCTAAAATCAGCTCGAATGCCATTGAAACCAATCACTTATCAACGGGAGCTATTACAGCAGCTAAGATTTCATCTGGTGCTATTACTGCAAGTAAAATATCGGCTGATGCAATCAATGGATCACATGTCAGTGCATCAAGCGATATCGTTGTTGGTTCTGGTCATAACATTGTACGTTTGAATGGCTCTGACTCGACTTGGCGTATAGCTGCGGGTAATGCATCTATGTCGTCTTCTCCGTTTAGAGTCGATAAAGACGGTAAGATGTACGCGACTAATGCTGTTGTTTCAGGCTCGGTAACGGCAACGAGCGGTCGTATCAGCGGTTCTTTGTATGTCGGCACTGGAAACAACTCTAGTGATTACACTGTGTGGTACGGAAACAAGCATCCGAATACCAACGGCGAGTCATTCAGAATGGTCAGTGATGGTAAGTATCGTCTTCGTCAATGGTATAACGGACGAACTATTTGGTATCAGAACGATGGTTCAAGTCACTTCTTAGATGTAAACCCAGCCGCAAACACTGCGAAGTTCTACGGAACAGTACAAGCAGAAAAAATCGTCGGCGATATCGTCTCTGCAACAGCTAAAGACATGAATTACCGCAGCAGTAATGCGTCTGTGTCGAGATATTCATGGTTGAATGTTACGCAAGTAACAATAAGTAACTCAAGACCTTATGATCGAACATTGATTATTGAACCGATGAACATCGATTCTATCTTTGTCACGATCTACTCGAATTCAGGTGGACAGTACGATGCTATCTATCGTCTGGTTGATGAAAACGGAACCGTTTTCTTCGAAAGTCGAATAGATAATAAGTTTTTCACTGGTAGCACACCACCTTATAAAGCAAGTCCGTCAGTTAGAAGAGTGTTTGCTAGTATCCCTGCATATACTCCAGCGGGTGTACTGTACCTTCAGTTTAGATGTACGTCGCGAGATACATTATCAACGTATATTGATTACGACGGTGACAGAAGACTTAATCATAAACTGACTGCTCAGTTGTTCCAAAACAGTAATGAAATCCACTAATTGAAAGACTCCTTCGGGAGTCTTTTTTGTTTCTTCTAAATAAACGTATCAGAGGAGAAACAAGCAAATGGCAAAGATTACTGAACATATCACCGAAACTCGTGGTGATACTATTTTTAGTCCAACGTGGTTCATTCTTGTCGAAGATTTACCGCCAAATGTAACTTATCAAGAAATCGTAACTGGTATTGCTAATGGCACATATACGCCAGTTGACCTAACAGCATACGAAATTAAAGGACAGGTTCGAGCAACACCACAAGGTACGGTCGTTCTTGACTTACCGCTAGTCGTTACAGACGGCTACAAGCTTTCATTCACGATCCCCGCTGAAATCACCGCAGCATTTACAAACGAAAATCAAAGCTACGGCTACGACATTCAGTTCAAAACAATTGCGGACGGCACAGTAAAAACTTGGATCGCTGGAAAACTAACAATAACAACTGATTACACATACACAGAATAAGGGGGCGACATGCCATCATTTGTCAGTGTGAAGTCTCCGAACTTCGGTTCAGTGGCTCAGATCAACAAAGAAGAAATTACAAACGTTTACAAGCTCGATAATGCTGATATTCAAAGTTACTACAACGAGCAATCGCGAGAATATCGCGACAAAGCACATCAATGGGCTGAAGAGTCAGAAAACGTTGAAGTTCAACCAAACGAATATTCAGCGAAGCATTACAGCTTGAAATCACGTCAAGCAGCGAATGATGCGTCATTTGCACAAACTAAAGCAGAACAAGCACAAGCATTGTCAGAAAGCGCAGAAGAAGCGGCAGCACTGAGTGAAGTTAATGCATCAACGAGTGAAGCCAATGCCAAATCTAGCGAAACAAGTGCAGCAGAATCTGCTTCAGCAGCGTCACTAAGTGAATCTAATTCAAAAGTTAGCGAACTTGCTGCTAAGGATAGTGAAAATGCTTCAGCCACTAGTGAAGCCAATGCTAAAGCTAGTGAGTCAGCAGCCGCTACAAGCGAAACAAATGCCAAAGCTAGTGAACTTGCTTCTAAGAACTCAGAAAGCGCAAGCCGTACGTCTGAACTAAATGCATCACAAAGTGCGACAGCAGCAGCTACAAGCGAAACAAATGCTAAAACAAGTGAACTTGCTGCAAAGTCATCTGCGACTAATGCCGATACGTCTGCATCTGAAGCGAGAGCTGATGCTATTAGAGCAGAAATCGCTGCGGACGCAGCCGCTAGTGCTTTATCACCTAAAGGGGATTGGGATGCCTCGACAGGTCTATTTCCATCGCCAACAATGTCACCAGAGCGTGCAGATTTTTATCAAATTTCTGTAGCGGGAACGATGAGTAACTCGAACGCAGCGCAGCCTGATATCTCAGTCGAAGTTGGTGATCAATTGTATTGGAATCTTGAGAAAGACATCTGGTACAAAATTGATAACACCGATTTGGTTCGCACAGTAGACGGAATGCAGGGTGATGTCGTAATCGACAAATATACAAAAGCAGAAGTCAATGCAATTGAATCGGGATTACAGAATCAAATTGACACAATCACCCCAACATCTATCGGTGCTTTACCTGTAAACGGTACTGCGAACAAAGCTGATAAATGGACTAATGCTCGCAAAATCACTCTAAACGGCGACGCGAGTGGTATGGTGTCGATTGATGGTAGTTCAGACGTTACTTTGAATGTCACTGTAGCGAATAATTCACACACTCATGATGACCGCTATTACACAGAAAATGAAGTAGATGCTATCGAGAGCGTATTGCAAAGCCAGATCGATAATCGTATTGATAAAGATGTTGGTTCACTATCTGAAGCTGAAGTAGATGCCTTATTTTCAGCAGGTAAGATCGAGATTGACCGTACTGACTCAAATATTTCAGGTATTGCAGGCACACGTTCACTGATCCACTTACCGAATGGTCAAGGTGGGTTTCAGTTAGCAGCTCGTAGTATTGGTTCAGAGATTCATGTGCGTTCTGCGAATGCAGGGGATGGGACTATTGGCCCATGGGAACGAATCTATACAACAGGGTATAAACCTACACCGTCTGATATTGGTGCTTTGCCTGACAGTGGTACGGCAGTAGCTGCTGATAAATGGTCAACACCTCGAACCATTACAGTAGATGGTGATGTAGATGGTTCAGTTACTATTGATGGTTCATCTAATGAAACAATTACTACAGAAGTAAACCCATACATCGTATGGAAGACTGCTCAGATGGACATCAATGATGATGTGCAACGTAGCGTGTACTTCATTCTTGCTGATTATGACTCCGGTGGTTTTATCGGTAAGATTATTAGCCATCGTCGTTCAGGCAATACGGCAGCATTTCAATTTGATGTCCATGCAGTTAAGCAAACGACAGCAGGTGATAATGGTTCATATTATGCTCGTGGTGAGATGACTCAGGGTAACTTTGATGTATCTATTGTTCGTGTAACACATGAAGGTGTTGAGAAGTTAGCATTGAAATTTGCTGATATTCCACCATTCCAAAAACCACAACGTGCTTCATTTTTTAATGCTGCACCTGATATGGGAACACATGAAGTAATCTGTGTCACAGATGATAAAATCACGAATGAACAGCCTGTAACTGTACTACATAACTCACAAGAGAAAGTGTGGGGTATTAAGAATACCTACTTTGATGGGGGCATTGTTGTAGATGACGGTGTTATTTCTAAAGAAATTAAACACCCTGACAATGCAGGCGAACATGGTGCTTACTTGTATTCATCAGGGTACACCTATCTAACGGCAAGTGATGCGGTGATCGAGTTACGTCCTAAAGGACTGACTAACTCATCAAGACGTTGGACTCTTGATAACAACGGTACAGTGATTCAGTACCACAATGGTGGTTCAGCATTTAAGTTCCGTGATGGCGTTAACTCTGGTGTTGGTACTTCTTCATTCATGGAATGGCAACATGCTGACGCTACTCGTCGTGGCTACTTAGGTTACGGTACAGCCGGTAACAACCATATGACTTGGGAAAATACAGAAGGTGGTAACTCTGTAATCCTTAAAGATAATGGGCGTATTACTTTAAATCCTGGTACTGATAACTCAGTAGATATGGAAAATGCTGCTCTGTACTATGGACGCAGTTACTGTAATTCTGCTGTTGGTGGTTCATGGGGACATGGGTCATATGCTGCTACCGCCCTGTTAAATACAAACTCAGGTTTGGCCTACAGTGTATTCAAGATGGGTGCTGATGGCCCTAAGATGCAAGCATTGGGTGAAGGTGGTAGTACTGTTCGTTTGTACCCAGAAGGCGGTAGTTCAAACTTTATAGCGTGGCAACCGCATAACATGACCCATTACTATACTGGTAATACTAGTATGAGTTGGGATATGCAGGCGCAAGCTAACAATGTAAACACATCTCTTAGGTTACGAGAATCTAATGGCGTACATGGTACTGAGTTTGGTTACGCAGGCGCATCTAGTACTAATGAGTTTTTTCTTAACATGCGTGAAAATAGCGTAGATAAACGTGCATTTAGTATCTATCGTGACCGTAGTCGTGCAATCTTCAATACTAACCGTTTGGATGTTGAATCTAGTGGTGCTGAGAAGATGCTGTTATACCGTTCAGATGGTGATGCTAACGTAAACATCCGTTACTCAAGCAACTTAGGTATTGATGTATGGGCTGGTAAAACTCTAAGTAGTTGGGCTGTTGGTGATGCTTCAGACCTATCTTCAGCAGGTAATCAATGGATGATTATTAGTGGTAGTGCCGCTACATTCCGTGTGCCTGTTGTTCTAGATGGTGGTTCGCCTACAGGTAGCCATGCTATTCGTCGTGACTGGGCTGAAGATAACCTATTACGACGTAGTGTACAGAGTGTTACTACACAAAACTGGAATACACTATATGGTTCAGGCCACTCATCAGTTAATAATGGTACTGGCTCTAATCGACCTTCTGCCCCGACAGTAGGAGACGCGTATCCTTATGGTTCGCTATTGGCTATGTCGCACACTAATACAAACAGTGGTGTTAAATCTCAGTTGTATTTCCCACATAACCAAGGCAACCCAGATACATCTTCAAGATTACCTGTTTATCGTTCAGGTTACACAGGCGATTACGGTAACTGGCGTACACTGTTGACATTACAGTATGCGGATACCCGATACACTCAGGTTTCTTCTGATGAACGTTTGAAGACTGACATCGAAGAAGTAAAAGGTGCATTGGACGTAGTGAACCAAATTGGTTCTTACTCATACATCAAAGAGAATGCTGAGATTACTCAGATTATCAAAGAAGATGGCGAGTATAATGGTTCAGAGGAACATCACCGTTTCGAGATGGGTTTCCTTGCTCAAGAAGTTGAGAAAGTATTACCTCACATTGTTAAAGATGATGTTCATGGTTATAAGGCTATTAAGTCTGATGACAATACGTTAATGGCTCTAGCTTACCAAGCTATCCGTGAAGTGAACCAAGAGAACCAAGAACTGAAAGAACGTCTAGCAGCTATCGAAGCTAAGTTAGAACTTTAATGACAAAGCTCCTTCGGGAGCTTTTTTGTTATTAATGATCGCGACCTTTTTTGTTTCTAAATAATAGATACAACTAAGAGGTTAAGATATGCATCACTATTCAATCAAGATGTGCCGCGGCGATACCTTTCAGAGTGATTATTTCAAAATCTACGACGATTCAATCCCTGATACGCTTTCCGTTCAAGAGTTAGACGAAGCGGTCGCTAATGGCACTTACAAAATCATCAATGTCTCAGACTTAACGATAACCGGCATGGCTCGTAGTGGCTATGACGGACTAAAGATATTCGACTTAGATATCATCAAAGAGTCAGACCGATTTTACTTCGAAATTACCCCGACAAAAACAACTCCACTCAACGGCGGCTCACAAACACTTGTATATGACATTCAAGTAAAAGACGCAGATGGAATTGTCACTACGCTGATCAACGGAACGATTACAGTAATGCCAGACGCAACTACTGAACACGTTTTATAAGGGGGCGATATGTATGTAGTACGAATTCCTAGAAAACGTTTGTCAGTTATCAGAACAAAACGGCCACGTCTAAGTGTGGTAAGGGGGAAAAATGTCATTTAAGACAGAATGGTTAGCTTGGCTAATCCCTCTCGCAGTTGGTTACGGGGTTTTGCAACAACAAGTTACTGAAGGGGCCGAAGTTCAGAAGAGGCTCGATGTCAAAGTCGAAGCAATAACGACAATACAACAAAACCAGCAAGTTGATTTAACTCGCATTAAATCAAACGTTGATCAACACGATAAAGAAATCGAGTCGATGCGTCCGATCTATATCGATTTGCAGAAAACGCTAGCGAGCTTAGATAAAACACTAGCTCGACAGCAAGTAAAGATGTCAACCATCGAAGATGACATCAAAGAAATCAAACAGGCAATAGTGAGAGACTAATGGCAATCAATCTTAAAGCGATAGCATCGGCAATGAACATCATCACACCGATTGCTAGTAAATTAAAAACTTGGATTTTTTCTGACGGGAAATTCAATCTGAAAAGGGCAGCAATCTTGCTATTGTCTGCATGTTTAATTGGCGGTTCGGTTCACTACATGGGATATGAGCAAACCGAACAAATCATCGAATTAGTTGATCAAGCGTCTGACATCATCGGTTACGCTGAGTGACAGGCTTTGACCATGACGAAGAATCGTAATCAGGATTGGGAATTGAATCATCATGCCCTTCAATTTCAGTCGATTCTGGTTCTTCGTAATCTTCATTATCAATAATCGGTGACAAATCAGTTGTACTATAAAAAGCATCGCCTGATGGAAGTACAGTCAACGTAATGACATAACCGTTATGTTGATAAAACTTAGCAAACAGCGTTTTCGTATGACGATTTTTCGCTTTCACTTCAACTTCAACTTTTTGAATTAACGAACGAGCAAGCAAGTTAAACGATTGAGGGTTGTCTCTATGTGAGTACAATTCATCGACAGTGACGGTCGCTGCTGGCTTAATCGTCGCTTTCAATTCGTTAATCTGACGTTCGACGATTTGTGATGTACTAATCAACGCAGTGATATCAGTTTGAGTCAATATAGCTTGCTGTAAGCTATCAAGCTTCGCTTCTAATGCTCGTAGTTGTGACTCTTTTTCGCGATTGTCACTGCTCAACGTCTTTTTAATCTTTAATCGTTTACATGCTGCGACTAGATACTTGTCCATGTCACGATAACCAACAGCGTCGCAGTAAATACCTTTACCTGCATTTGTACAACGATAAGCAACGTATTTTTCACCATTACGCATTTTAGATGTCTGGCGAGACATTGTTGCACCACATTTCGCACAACGAAGCAATCCCTTAAACGGGTTCAAGCCGCTATCTTTCGCAGTCGTCGCTTTCGACTTCGGGTTCATCAACATGAACTCTTCATACGTCAATAGAGCAGGGTAGTAGTTCTCTATCAAATCACTATTGATATACTTTCCGTCTTCGGTCTTCTCGGTAGTCTGCCATGCACCGTAAATCGCGGGATGCGTATATAGCTTTCTAAGAGAAGTCGGTGACCACTTAGCAGCACGTGGTGGCGGGACATTCTCATCGTTCAAATGTTGTGCCATTTTGTTTTCACCGAAACCTTGCTGACGTAGTTCAATGATTCGTTGAATTGTCGGTAGTTTGTCACTGAACACGTATTCTTGCTTTTTTTCATCGAACTTTAGCCAGAATGGGCATACTTTCTTAGTAACACGACCATCTAACCCGTCTTTCTTCTTCGCGATTTTTGAAGCTTTGATACGTTGAGATTTTTGCAATGACTCTTTGTATGCAAGATCAGCAGCAACTGCGACTCTAATGACAATGGACAAGTCATTTAATGAATCACGTTCAAGAAGCATGTTGTCACCTGCAACGTACAACAGCACGCCATGTTGAACTATTTGCGTTATGAGTTGCTGAGTAACAGAGATCCCTTGGCGCGATAAGCGGTCTAGTCGCTCGATAACGATATGTGAACCTTTCTCAATAGAACCGTCTTCAACCATGTCGAGCATCATCTGCAAACCATCACGTTCTTTTTGCTTGAATGCTGAAATACCCATATCGGAGAAAGAGCGATCTTGATATACTCCGCCAACTTTTTCTGAGTAATTGCGTGCGATTTCCAATTGTCTTCTTACGCTATCTCCAGATTCTTGGCGTGACGTGGAGAAGCGAATGTAACTGTAGACCTTCGTTTTATTCATGCTAAATCCCTCAAATTTAAGACATTATACTTGATATGCTATTTACCAACAATATTACTCAACAATTCGGCGCTAAGCCGCTATTCGAAAACATTTCAGTTAAGTTCGGCGAAGGCAATCGCTACGGCTTAATTGGAGCTAACGGTTGTGGTAAATCAACCTTTATGAAGATCCTCAGCGGCGAGCTTGAGCAAACCAGCGGTAACGTAAGCTACGATCCAAACGAGCGCGTTGCAAAACTGAACCAGGACCAGTTCGCTTACGAAGAATTTACTGTAATCGATACCGTTATCATGGGTCATAAAGAGCTATGGGAAGTGAAGAAAGAGCGTGACCGCATCTACTCACTTGCTGAAATGAGCGAAGAAGACGGCATGAAAGTGGCTGACCTAGAAGTTCAGTTCGCGGAAATGGACGGTTACATGGCAGAAGCGAAAGCGGGTGAGCTTCTTCTTGCTGTAGGTATTCCAATGGAACAACACTTCGGTCTAATGAGTGAAGTTGCACCGGGTTGGAAACTTCGTGTGCTTCTAGCTCAGGTTCTATTCGCAGACCCAGATGTGATGCTTCTTGACGAACCAACCAACAACTTGGATATGGACACTATCCGTTGGTTGGAAGACACGCTAAACGCACGTAACTGCACAATGATCATCATCTCGCACGACCGTCACTTCCTAAACTCAGTATGTACGCACATGGCTGATTTGGATTACGGTGAGCTACGTGTTTACCCAGGTAACTACGATGAGTACATGACTGCGGCTTCTCAAGCTCGCGAACGTCTACTAAACGACAACGCGAAGAAGAAAGCACAAATCGCTGAGCTACAAACGTTCGTTGCTCGTTTCTCTGCAAACGCATCGAAAGCAAAACAAGCGACATCTCGTGCGAAGCAAATCGACAAGATCAAACTGGATGAAGTTAAAGCGTCTAGCCGTCAAAACCCATTCATTCGTTTCGAACAGTCGAAAGAGCTGTTCCGTAACGCTCTGATTGTTGAAAACCTAAGCCAAGGATTCGAAGAGGACTTGTTCTCAGACTTCAATGCAATTTTTGAAGTGGGTGAGCGCGTTGCGATCATCGGTGAGAACGGTGTGGGTAAAACAACACTTCTAAACACGCTTGCTGGTGTGCTTGAACCGCGTGCGGGTGAGTACAAATGGTCTGAAAACTCAAACATCGGTTACTACGCGCAAGACCACGCGCATGACTTTGCAGAAGACATGAACCTAACGGATTGGATGGGTCAATGGCGTCAAGAAGGTGATGACGAGCAAGTCGTTCGTGGTTTCCTTGGTCGTATGCTGTTTGGTCAAGACGACATTAAGAAGTCAGTAAAAGTACTGTCTGGTGGTGAACAAGGTCGTATGCTGCTTGGTAAGTTAATGATGCACAAGCCAAACATGCTGCTAATGGACGAACCAACCAACCACATGGACATGGAATCAATTGAATCTTTGAACACGGCGCTTGAGCAATACAAAGGCACGTTGTTCTTCGTCTCTCACGACCGTGTATTCGTAGACTCACTAGCAACGCGTATTATCGAAATCCGCGATGGTAAAATCACAGACTTTAAAGGCACTTACTCTGAGTTCCTAAAATCTCGTGGTGTTGACGCGTAATTACTCGCAAAGCGTTTAAAAAGCAAAAGCCTCGCTATTTAGCGAGGCTTTTTTGATATTTGGCCTTAATCCTTAAACTGACCGGTTATATACGCATAGAGCCCGACCACGCCAAAGGTAATAATCATAGAAAGCATGATACCGCTGGGCGTAAGCAGAAAATTCCACAATTGGTCATTATTCATAGTCCACATCCTCTGTGAATCCGCATTATTGGTTTTAGTTTACACTGAAAAGGTGTTATTGGTTGCCTTTTACATCAAATTCAACCTTGTCGGCTCCTGTAAACACTTGGAAGCGCAAACCTTTCGCACGCGCAATGGTTGTAATACCAAATTGCTTCGCTAGATCTAACCCCATTTGAGTAACGCCAGAGCGAGAAAGCAGAACAGGAATGCCCATTTGAGCCACTTTAATCACCATCTCTGATGTAAGGCGACCAGTTGTGTAGAAAATTTTATCTTCACCTGTTTCTTCTTTGAGCCACATCTCACCTGCAAGTGTATCCACTGCGTTGTGACGGCCGACATCTTCCACAAATGACAACACCTCATTTCCTTTGCAAACCGCACAGCCGTGTACTGCGCCCG
Organism: Vibrio sp. 2CM40D; assembly: GCF_023161825.1. Taxonomy (NCBI): domain Bacteria; kingdom Pseudomonadati; phylum Pseudomonadota; class Gammaproteobacteria; order Vibrionales; family Vibrionaceae; genus Vibrio; species Vibrio sp. 2CM40D. The sequence continues at coordinate 115,797 of NZ_JALNTL010000007.1, read as the reverse complement.
CTTTTTTGTAGGTGTCGTTGTAATGGGTTAACGCTTCCAGCGCAGAATAAATTTCTGACTGCTTAAGAGAAACTTGAGGCACTTGATAATTTTCAAGCTGCTTCATCACGTTGCCATACATAGTGCCTTGGCCACAACCTGAGGTGACGGTTTTCTTTTTCAGGGCGCCTTCTAAGTGTTCAGTGTTTTCTTTAGTAATCACCGCTGCGGAATGCGTTTCCCAGTCAATAATAACGGATTCGATCGCGGCTGGATCGGACAGGAAGCTTTGGTTTTTTAAATAACCGAGTACTAGTGCTTCTGGGCGCGAACCTAGCGTCATGAGCGTGACCACTTCTTTCCAGTTCAGCATGACCGTAAGAGGACGCTCGCAAGCGATTTGCTTCGTGAGCTTTTCGCCGTACTCGTCGTACACATCGACTTCAATGGTTTGCAGGGGATTTTCACTGGTTTTAATAATATTTGGTTTCAGCACAGTCGTGTCCTAGTGATTAAGAGCGTTAGGTTGCTACGCATTTTAGCTTGTTAAGTGGCTAGCAAATCTCATTCCAAAATAGCGGTTCCCACAGAAATTGCGAGGTTTTATGTCAACAATGCATTAAAACTGCGAGTTCGCAGTAATGACACATCAATACATTTGAGTTTCGTCTAGTTTGGTACTTATAGCCTGAGGGAGTACATAGACTAAGTTATATCAGCTTGGCGCGTTTATTGCTTCGAAGACAATAAAAATGGTCGAAAACGGGGGCAAAATGTCCTGTGTGTTTTCAGACCAAAAATAGAAAGACTGGGTGAGTTATGTCGGATAAGAAAGATTTCGAAAAAAATTACGAAAAGACTGAGGATACATGGCCAATCGGCGTAGAGCTTGTTGAGCATGAGATCAGTACAGGGATTTGGGTGACAACCCAATGGCAGTTGACAGGATTTGCGCTGAATCCGACGGAAGAGACTCCAGATGTTTGTCTGTTGCAATTACATAAAGACGAGCGTACAGACTACCGCTTTAACTTAAGCTCTCAGCAACCTAAACTCTTTTTAGTGATGGATAACGTCGAGTCTGGTGAAAAACCAGCGATACAGTTACTGACGGCTTCACAATCTGTTGCGGCGCAATATATGGATGGTGATAACCTTGTACTATCTAACGATATGCCGTTAGCCGTTCAGGCTTGGATGGAAGCCTTTATTGGTCGTCACGGTGAGTTGTTAGAAGTAAGACGCAAGAAACGCAAAGGAGCAGGCAGAGCAAATGGCAACTAGTTTTTTAAGCCGTTGGTCGAAACGTAAACTAGAAGAATCTTCCCAACATGCTGAAGAGATCACGCCGATAGCAGAGACGGAACAATCCGAAGATAGTGTCACAGCGCTTTCAAACGCTGACGAAAGCTTAGATACTTTGAACGTCAATGAGGATAGTCAGGCTCCAGACATTACCGCGAGTGTAGAGACTGAAAAAACTGAAGAAATGTCTGTGGCGCAACTGCTGGTTTCTGAAGCTTCAGAAAGCGTTAAGAAAGCTGCGCTGCGCAAAATGTTCTTGTCCGAAGAATTTAACGTGCGTGACGGCCTAGACGATTACGATGATGATTACAGTAACTTAAAGTCACTTTCTCAAGACGTCGCTGAGACGCTGCGTGATTGGGTTAAAGATAAAGTGGAAGACGAACCAGACGCTGAAACTGCGCAAGGGTCTGAGCTTAACGCTAACGATATCGCATCTGAGGTAGTTGAAGACGCAGAGTCAAACACCGACAAAAGTGGCCAAATTACTCAAGATGAAAATGAACTGTATATAAATACAGTATCTGGCGAAAGTGATACTTTTGCTGAAGAATCACAGCCTAACGAGGTGAGACAAAATATACCACATAAATAATAGGTACATTTTGACTAAACACTCAATGAGCCGGCTGAGACAAAATGTCTCAACCGGTTTTTTTATCCCTACTATTTGTCAGTAAAATTGATAACCTATTGATTTTCAGTTGATATTTTATTGGCATGACACTTGCTATTTGTTGCTCAATACCAATCTGGTTGAAGTTAGTACGGACGCACTGCGTAGTATTCATCGCCTATAGACGGCGGAATAAGAATTCTCATTGATAAGTTAATCAGCAGAATCTCCGGCGCTAACTACACTAAGAGATGGAAAAGACTATCCATGTTCATAAATGGAATTGAGCAATGCTGAAACAATTATTAGAACAAGCAACTTCCAATAACGGTAAAGCGAGGCTGTACGCTTTCGAAAATACCGTAGAGTTGACCAATCTTATTCCACCAACCGTAAGCTATGAAAGCGGCGGTAATACTTTGATTGTGGGCCCAACAGCAATCATCGAAAGTGCGGCAGCGCAATTGTCGCAAATGAACAGCCTAACGCTGCTTTCTACCGATGGCGAAAAGGGCACAAATCCCGAGCTTTATTACGCCAATTCGGTTCAGGTTTCAGGGTTCTTAGGTACGTTTGAAGTTCTGATTGAAAATCATGGTTTGACCAACAACCTTGCCAAGGTCGCGACCAATAGCGATTGTTTCGATATCGTACTCGATCTTTGCCTTAACAGCTGCATGTCGGAAGAAGTCCCAGTACCGGGCTACTACCCAGTAGGTCGTGGCTATCCGAAACTGGCTGAAGCGTTGGAAGAGATTCCAACCTTAATGGGGACGTTCGATAAACCGAAATTCTTCCGTTTAGATACCGATTTATGTGCACACAGCTCTCGTGGCGTAAAAGGTTGCGAACGGTGTGTGGATGCTTGTCCGGCAGGGGCACTATCGAGTGAAGGCAGCGACAAAACGGGCCATCGCATCGAGATCAACCCATACCTATGTCAAGGCGTGGGTACTTGTGTTACAGCGTGTCCGACAGAAGCGATTCATTACGCACTGCCAAACCCTGAAGATACGCAAAAGTTTATTGAACGTACGCTAGCTAACTATGAGCAAGCGGGTGGTTTAGATCCTATCGTATTGATTTGCAGTTCTCGCCACGAGAGCTACAACGTGATGGCACTAAAAGCACTGCCAGATAATGTGATTCCAATTGTGGTGGAAGAACTGCCTTCGGTTGGTATTGATACTTGGTTCGCCGCGCTTGTGAATGGTGCTACTCAGGTGCTGTTTGCGGCTTCACGTTTTATGCCTCAAACCATTATTCGTGTGCTTAATAGCGAAGTAGGTATTGCTCAAGAGCTGCTCGATCAGCTTGGTATAGCCAAAGAAACCATCGACATTCTGTATCTAGAGTCACTACGTGAAGGTGCTCCGACACTTTGTACCGAGTCTTTTGATTTGGCATTAGGAGACTTGCAAGGCAACAAACGTCAGCGTCTATTTACGGCGTTGGATGCGTTGTCCGCATCACGTATTCCAGTTGAGAACATTGTTGAACTTCCAGCGAACGCACCTTACGGCACAGTCTCTTGTGAAAGTAAAGATTGTACGTTGTGTATGAGCTGTGTGGCGGTGTGTCCAACACGTGCATTGCATACGGACGGTCGATCTCCGTCACTTAAATTCGTCGAGCAAGACTGCATTCAATGTGGGCTGTGCGAGAAAGCGTGTCCAGAGAAAGTGCTGACGCTTACTCCTCGTATGAACTGGGTGAAAGAAGAACGCCAGAAAGCGGTTGTGATTCATGAAGAAAAGGCAGCCGAGTGCATTCGTTGTCACAAGCCTTTTGCTCCGCAATCGATGATCGACATGCTACAAAACAAGTTACGCGGTCACTCTCACTTCTCTGATGAAGCGGCGATCAATCGTATCGCGATGTGTGAAGACTGCCGTGTGATCGACATGTTTGAGTCGATGGCAGAAGACCCAATGAAACAACTGAAATACTAGGAGCTCGCAGTGGACACACAACAAGAACAAACACTGAGAACAGACATTTATCTCGTTCTATCTGCACTTTTTCGTAGTGCGCCTAGTGATGAAATGCTGGCGTTCCTGAAATCGCTAGAAATTGAACCGTCTGAGAGCGCGATGCAAAAAGCTTGGCTCGCACTGCAACAAGCCGCGAACGAAGCGCAGCGAGAAGCGTTAGAAGAAGAATATCAAGATCTGTTTATTGGCATTGGACGTGGTGAAGTTGTGCCATTCGGATCTTGGCATCGCACTGGCTCGATGATGGAAAAACCGTTAGCGGAAATTCGTCGCGATTTGGATCTTTTAGGCATCGAACGAGAAGAGAACGTGAAAGAGCCTGAAGACCATATTTCTGCACTGTGCGAAGTGATGGCAATGCTGACAGGTGAAGAGGAAGAACTTCAACAAGCGGTGTTTAACAAACACATCGCCCCTTGGTTCCAATCTTTTACGCGCCAACTAGAGAGCGCAGAAAGCGTGAACTTCTACAAGCCAGCTGCACAGCTTTGCGATGCGTTTTTAACGTTAGAGCAAGTGCGCTTTAGCGTGAACACCAAAAGCAGTAAGAACAAATTAAAAATTGATATGAAAAACGTCACTGATTACGAGTAATCGAGCAGTACTTGGTCATATCGATAGAGAGGCATGAGTCTCCAAAGATCTACCGTAAGGTAAGGAAGCAATGATGAAAGATAATAAAGAAATAAACACAAGCCGTAGGGATCTCCTAAAAGGCTTCACAACCGCTGCCGTTGCCGGTGCTGTTGTTGCGGGAACCACGAAAGTGGCCGTTGCTTCAGAAACGGTTGAGCCTTCTGAAAATGACGTGAAGAAGAAAGGGTATCGTGAAACTCAACACATTCGCGATTACTACGACACACTTTAGGAGATAACGGATGAAACTTGTCAAACGCTCCGACAGTGTGAGCAAAGAAACGAATCAGCTTGGCGTATCTCGTCGTGCATTCATGAAAAACACTTCGCTTGCCGCTGGTGGCGCAGTGGTTGGTGCTAGTCTATTCGCACCGGGAATGATGAAAAAAGCGCAAGCAAAATCAGTCGATCCAGAAGCGAAAACAGAAATAAAACGTACTATCTGTTCTCACTGCTCAGTGGGTTGTGGTATTTACGCAGAAGTTCAAAATGGTGTTTGGACGGGTCAAGAGCCTGCATTCGACCACCCATTTAACGCCGGTGGTCACTGTGCAAAAGGCGCAGCACTGCGTGAACATGGCCACGGTGAGCGCCGTCTTAAATACCCAATGAAGCTTGAAAACGGTAAGTGGAAAAAGCTTTCTTGGGATCAAGCGATCGAAGAAATCGGTAACAAGGTGATGGACATCCGCAAAGAGTCCGGTCCTGATTCGGTTTACTTCTTGGGGAGCGCAAAGCACAGCAACGAACAAGCGTACTTGTTCCGAAAAATGGCATCACTTTGGGGTACGAACAACGTTGACCACCAAGCGCGTATTTGTCACTCAACAACCGTGGCTGGTGTAGCGAATACTTGGGGTTACGGTGCGATGACCAACTCTTTCAATGACATGCACAACTGTAAGTCGATGCTATTCATTGGTTCAAACCCAGCTGAAGCACACCCAGTAGCGATGCAGCACATTCTGATCGCAAAAGAGAAGAACAACTGTAAGATCGTCGTAGCGGATCCTCGTCGTACACGTACGGCAGCAAAATCGGATCACTATGTATCACTTCGTCCTGGTTCTGACGTAGCATTCATTTGGGGTGTGTTGTGGCACATCTTCGAAAACCAATGGGAAGATAAAGAGTTCATCCGTCAACGTGTATTCGGTATGGATGAGATCCGTGCTGAAGTGGCGAAATGGACGCCAGCAGAAGTTGAGCGCGTAACAGGCGTAAGCGAAGAAGACGTTTACCAAACAGCAAAACTGCTTTCTGAAAATCGCCCAGGCTGTATTGTTTGGTGTATGGGTGGTACTCAGCATACTACTGGTAACAACAACACACGTGCTTACTGTGTGCTTGAGCTAGCGCTTGGTAACATTGGTAAATCAGGCGGCGGCGCAAACATCTTCCGTGGTCACGATAACGTACAAGGCGCAACCGACCTTGGCGTACTTTCTGACACGCTACCGGGCTACTACGGCCTTTCTGAAGGCGCTTGGCGTCATTGGTCAAAAGTGTGGGAAATCGATTACGAATGGATCAAAGGTCGTTTCGATGACAACGCTTATAGCGGTCAGAAACCAATGCACAGTGCAGGTATTCCTGTATCTCGTTGGGTTGATGGTGTACTGGAAAACAAAGACAACATTCGTCAACGCGAAAACATCCGTGCAATGTTCTACTGGGGACACGCAGTGAACTCTCAAACACGTGGTGTTGAGATGAAAAAAGCGATGCAGAAGTTGGACATGATGGTGATTGTGGACCCTTACCCAACGGTTGCTGCGGTAATGAACGACCGTACCGACGGCGTTTACCTGCTTCCTGCAACAACACAGTTTGAAACACACGGCAGCGTTACCGCATCTAACCGTTCTCTACAATGGCGTGATCAGGTGATTGAACCTCTGTTTGAATCAAAACCAGACCACGAAATCATGTACCTGCTTTCGAAGAAACTGGGCTATTCCGATCTTCTGTTCAAAAACATCCGTGTTGAAAACAACCAGCCGGTGATTGAAGACCTAACGCGTGAATTCAACAAAGGCATGTGGACGATTGGTTACACAGGCCAAAGCCCAGAGCGTTTGAAAGCGCACCAACAAAACTGGCATACGTTCCACAAAACCACATTGGAAGCGGAAGGTGGCCCTGTCAACGGTGAAACCTACGGTCTACCTTGGCCATGTTGGGGTACACCGGAAATGAAACACCCAGGTACACACATTCTGTACGATACGTCTAAGACGGTTGCAGAAGGTGGCGGTAACTTCCGTACGCGCTTTGGTGTGGAATTTGAAGGCAAGAGCCTACTTGCTGAAGACAGCTATTCGAAGGGCTGTGAAATCAAAGACGGTTACCCAGAGTTCACTGACAAGTTGTTGAAACAACTTGGTTGGTGGGACGATCTAACTGCTGAAGAGAAAGTGGCAGCAGAGGGTAAAAACTGGAAGACTGACCTTTCTGGCGGTATTCAGCGTGTCGCGATCAAGCACGGTTGTATTCCATTTGGTAACGCGAAAGCGCGTGCGATTGTTTGGACGTTCCCAGACCGTGTGCCACTGCATCGTGAACCACTTTACACACCACGTCGTGACCTTGTAACGGATTACCCAACTTGGGAAGACAAAGATGCAATCTTCCGTGTTCCTACGTTGTATAAATCCATTCAAGAGCAAGACAAATCGGGCGAGTACCCAATCGTTCTGACTTCTGGCCGTCTGGTTGAATACGAAGGTGGTGGTGAAGAGACGCGTTCAAACCCTTGGCTTGCCGAGCTTCAACAAGAAATGTTTGTTGAAGTGAACCCGAAAGACGCGAACGATCTTGGCTTTAGAGATGGTGATGATGTTTGGGTTGAAGGTGCAGAGAAAGGACGAATCAAGGTGAAAGCGATGGTAACACGTCGTGTGAAACCTGGTTTGGCGTTCATTCCGTTCCACTTTGGCGGTAAGTTCGAAGGTGAAGACCTACGTCCTAAATACCCAGAAGGTACACAACCTTACGTTGTTGGCGAATCGGCTAACACGGCAACCACTTACGGTTACGACCCGGTTACCTTGATGCAGGAAACCAAAGTAACCCTATGTAACATTCGTAAAGCGTAAGGAGTCTGACAATGGCACGAATGAAATTTCTATGTGACACGAAACGCTGTATCGAGTGTAACGGCTGTGTTACTGCATGTAAGAACGAAAACGACGATGCGCTTGAATGGGGCATTCAACGTCGCCGCGTGGTAACACTAAACGACGGTGAAGCTGGTGAAAACTCTATCTCTGTTGCTTGTATGCACTGTACCGATGCGCCTTGTATGGCAGTTTGTCCAGCTGATTGTTTCGAACATACCGAAGACGGCATCGTTCTTCACAATAAAGATCTGTGTATCGGTTGTGGTTACTGTTTGTTTGCTTGTCCGTTTGGCGCACCTCAATTTCCTAAACAAGAGGCGTTTGGTGAACGTGGCAAAATGGATAAATGTACTTTCTGCGCGGGCGGCCCAGAAACAGAGCCTGGCTCTGAGGAAGAACGTCAAAAATACGGTGCGAACCGTATCGCAGAAGGCAAGTTACCGATGTGTGCATCGCTTTGTTCAACCAAAGCGCTGCTTGCGGGTGACGCAGAGAAAGTCTCTGACATTTTCCGTCAACGTGTGGTAGAACGCGGCGCGAAAAACGCAGGTTGGACAGACGGAAACGATCTTTCTTACGATGCGACGAAAAGCTAAGTAAGGAGAGGCACATGTTAAACACGCTTATACGTGCATCTCTAGCAATGCTGTCAATGATGACGGCATTGCTGCTGACTTTCGCAATGCCTGCTTCAGGAGAGGAACAATCTTCTAAAGTTATTCAACAGGAGATCACGCAACTCGCCGGGGCAGACTATTGGCGCGAAGTCAGAGAGGGGCAAGAAGGCTACACCACGTCCCAATCGCCAGAACATGGCGTATTGATCAGTAAACCTGGTGAGACTTGGTACATTCTAAAAGAGAAATGGATGTCTCCTGCTGGTGCTGTCGCGATTTTCGGCAGTATCGCGATGGTTATCATGGCTTACGTATTCGTTGGTCCTTTGATGCTTAGCAAGCCGCGTACTGGTAAAAAGATGAAGCGTTGGTCTCGTTTAGACCGCGCGCTTCACTGGAGTATGGCGTTTACATTCTTAACGTTGGCATTCAGTGGTTTGATGCTGGTTTACGGTAAGCACTTCTTAAAACCGTACGTTCCTACTGAGTTCTGGGGCTTTATCGTCATGTTGGCGAAGCAGTACCACAATTACATGGGACCATTGTTCTTCATTTTGCTGATGCTCGTGCTCTTTAAATGGTGGCGCAAGTCGATTCCAAACATGACTGATGTTCGTTGGTTCATGAAAATGGGCGGTATGGTTGGTAAACACAAAGGCACACATCCGTCAGCTGGTTTCTCAAACGGTGGCGAGAAGGCAATCTATTGGTTGTTGATCTTCTTTGGTGCTATCGCGGCAGTGAGTGGCTTAGTTCTGGACTTTCCTATCTTTGGCCAAACTCGCCGTGACATGGAGCTTTCTAACTTAGTTCATGCGATTTCGGCACTGATTCTAATCTGTGGCTTTATCTTCCACATCTATATTGGTCTATTCGGTATGGAAGGTGCGTTAGAAGGCATGGTGACTGGTGAAGTTGACGAGACATGGGCGAAAGAACACCACGATCTTTGGTATGAGGAAGTGAAGTCCAAAGAAGCAATGGGCGAAACAGATACGGCACAAACGGAAGTAAAAGGAGCGAAAGCGAATGAACAAACCTCATAACGGGATTTGGGTTGCGTACATCCTGAGCTGTCTGACCCCGTTTACGTTTCTGATCTCAGGCGTTATCGCAATTATCTATGCGGGTTACCGATTAGATAAGGGAGAAGACAGCGACGTAGTGATTTCTCATTACTACGGTTTAATTCGCACCTTCTTTCTCTACCTGACGTTTTTTGTTGTGTTGATCGTCACCGTCGCGACTTCTAACGGTGTACTCGTTGGCGTGAGTGATTATTGGTTGCATAGTACTTTGCTTGAAACCATCGCTTACTTTATTCCTTGGGTAGGGATGGTGTTTGCTGCATTAGCCATTTTGGTGTGGTTTATGCGAATGTTTCAAGGGATGCAGCAACTGCTCAATAACCAACCACACAGACCATCGACAGGTCCAAACCTTTAATCAGTATTCTTTAAGCAAAACCGCCGTAATAGGCGGTTTTTTTGTTGCTGTTTTGTCTCAAATATGAAGCGCTGAGTCGCAGTGGTGATACTTGATGCAACTTATTGAGTGAATTTACGTAACTGGGCAGAAAATCATAGTTAAGTAAGAAACATGTAAAAAAATCGCGTCACGATGAGACATTAGTCTCACTCACGCTATTGTTCATTTACTCAGGATTCATCGTCCCGTTAAAGTACGCTGCGCTCAGAAATTCAAAGAGTTGCATACGTGAAAATTGCCATCAATACATTCAGTCTACGCATACAGAGGAATCTCTATCGGAGGATGTTTGATTAAGGCATCTTGCTCTCACAAATAAAAAGAGCGAAACGAGCATTAAATGATGCGGCAAGGTAAGAAAAGGACAAACACGTTACGGCTATGATCCCTCAATTCGTAATTCCTATCACGAATCGCTTTGGTGAAAGTTATCACTTCTCTGGTCAGTTACTTACTAGCGGCGAACCTAAAACATTCGTGACCAAACAAGAGGCAATAGAGTTTCTTGAGAGCTTTGGTGAGCTTGACCTTCGCTCTGTCGAGGACTTGTTCTATGCGATTGGTCAATTCAAGCCAAACATACCTGACGGTGAGCTTACTTCCCAACACTATAATTCAACGTTTGCCAATGCTTTGGTGAACGGTGACTTGCATGTCGCTCGAATTGTACCTACCGGCGAAAACTACGCACTCTCGTCAGCGGTTACGCCTCCACCGACTCAAAATACCGTCAATGCAAAACCATCGAAGGGAAAGGGGAAGTCGAATAAAAAGAGGGGCAGAAGTGCCGCATCCGACAAGCCTCAGCAACAAAGCAGCGAAAAACATGAGAAAGCCGGTGATCCTGTATCACTTGTGACGGGTGAAGAAATTCTCGAACTCTATGATATCGAGCTACAACAAGGTACTACTTGGCAGCGTACTTACCGCTCTTCGCAGTCGGATGTAAATCATGGAATGGGCTTTGGTTGGCGACATGCATTTCAGTTTGAATTACGCGAAAAGACGAACGAGAAAGACAATGTGATCGCTTGGGAGTTTGTTGACGATAAGGCCGATATCACAGAATTTGAGCCAGTAGATATTGGAGCAACAAGTTACCAGATATACGCTGGTGCGAGCTGTTATTTCCTAAATTCAGCAACTCGGATCGTGACGCTCGCTAATGGGCATCAATATCGATTTGAACAGAAAGATGATCGTTGGCTTGTTAAACAAGTCAGAAATGGCACGTTTTCAACGTTTCAACTGCAGTATTCTCGAAACCATCGATTGATCGAAATCGCATATAACAAGCGTTCGGTTCTTGAATGTCAATATGATAAGCAAGGACGCCTTGTAGAACTGCTTAATGCAAAGTCCCAAAAAGTTCTGACAACTTATACCTATGATGAGCACGATGATTTGGTCAGTGCAACTAATCATTTGGGCTTAAAGGAACAATATCAATATAGCGGTCATTTAATTGTTAAGCGTATACGACCAACTGGCTTTACTCATTATTTTGCATGGGATGGCGAAGGTGCAAAAGCGAAATGCATCAGAAACGTTGGGGACGCAGGAATTTATGACTATCGCTTCCATTATCAAGGAAATCACTCTTCTTATTCTGACTCGTTAGATCATCAATGGTCTTTCTTGCATGACGAGCAGGGTAACTTACTCGAGAAAATAAGCCCCACAGGTAAAACTTGGCGATGGCAATATGATGAATTAGGACGAAAAGCACAAGCTATCTATCCTGATCAGTCAACGGTCAATTATCAATATAATCAGCATGGTCAATTAGTTTCTAAGTTTCATTCCTCTGGCAAAGAAATTCAATATGGTTATGACGGCTTAGGTAAGTTAGTTAAAACGGTTTCACCTGACGGGGATATCGAGAAGGCTTACTACAATAGCCTCGGTCAAAGAGTTTGGGATACCGATCAGTTCGGCTGTGTCACGGAATATGATTACGATAAACACGGTCAAGTCGTCAAAAAAGAGTCTGAAGATGGTAAGAAAAGTCAGTGGTGGTGGGATGAACAACAAAGACTTATCGCGAATGAAATAGACGGTACATTACTTCGTTACAGCTACAACGAAGAAGATCTAGTGAATGGCGTCGCTTATCCCGATGGGTGCATTGCTCAACTCGCTTATGATCAATTTGGCAGGCGTACATCGGTTAGTTATTTTAACGACGAAGACAAAGTCGGTTATAGCGAAGAATATTCTTACGATGAGCACAGCCGTGTTGCTCAGATTCGAACTCCAGCAGGCATTACCTCGTATCAATGGGGAGCACTCGCGCAACAAGAAGCAGTCATCTTCCCCGATGGCAGCCATATTTCTTACGAATACGATCAACAACGTAACCTGACTAAATTAGTTCGGAGTGACGGCTTAGAATTCGAATTCCTGTATGACGATGAAGGCCAGCTGTCAGGAACTGTCGGGTTTGATAATCTACAAAGCCAATTTGATTATGATCATATGGGGCGAATCCATCGTAAGCAAGTCGCAGATAGGACGGTGCTGTATCGCTATGACGCTGCGGGTTATCTCAAGCACGTCAAAGCAGGAAATGGTAGCAGTATTGTAGAGAACCACTTCAATTATACGCTTGGTGGGCGACTTACTTTCGCATCCAATCGCCATCACACATTGCAATACCAATACTCTTCATTCGGGCATTTAACAAAGCGCATTCAAGGCCAGTTTGAGATAGCGCAGGAGTTTAACAGAGTTGGCCAACGCGTATCTCAGGTACTGCCAGATAATACGGAGCTGAACTTCTCTTATGATCGATATGGGCGTTTTTCAGCGATTCGGTTTGGAAACCTAGATTTACCTCAAATCAAATTTCATTACGATGAAATGGGACGAGTTTCCCAAATTGAAACGGCACATTTTAATGAGCGCATCATTTATGATGGTGTTGGTCGTTTGGTCGAACAACATTGGCCGGATAGAGAGAAAAAGTACGTTTACAATGCGCAAAACCGTATTTCATCAATCATTAATAATATGGCAGGAGCAACGCACTATCAGTACGATACCTTAGGGCAACTGAAACGAGTCAATGCTTCCGGAGAAGTGACTAAGTTTGAATACGATAGTTTTGGCAATCCTACTTTGCCATCTTCAGAGGTATTCGCTGATCGTATTGAAGTACACGATGATGTCCGGTTCAAATATGACGCGCAAGGAAACCAGACAAAACGTGAAGGGCAAGGACACGTTCAGACTCGCGTATTTGATGCGTTAAATCAGCTCATTGAAGTTCACACCGACGATGGTATCAGTCAATATGAATATGATGCATTAGGGCGCAGAACGAAGAAAATTACACAACAAGGCGTTACAGAGTTCCTGTGGGAAGGTGAACGTTTAATTGGTGAACGTTCTTCAGGTGCTTTCCGTTGGTATCTATATCAACCAGAAACCTACACGCCAGTGGCACTGCTAGAAAATGACGTTATTTATTGGTACCAGTGCGATCAAGTTGGTAAACCAGAGCGACTGATCGATTGCGAAGGGAATGTTGTATGGAGTGCCAGCTACGATGCTCACGGCTTTGCTCATGTACATATTGAAAAAGTAGTAAATCCATTGCGTTTTCAAGGACAGTATTTCGATCAAGAAACCAACTTACATTACAACCTCGCTCGGTATTACGACCCTAAGCTAGGACGTTTTATCCAACAAGATCCGATATCTATTGCTGGTGGTATTAATCATTACCAATATGCAGTCAACCCTATCCAATGGATTGACCCAACAGGTTTCCTATGTGAAGAAGGGCTAAAACGCTTGGGTCAAATGTTGGCAGAGTATCAGGCGCAAAGCGATGTTCCCCAAGAGGTTTGCGATCAGATTTTAGAAGCAGCAAAAGAGTCATCCGTCGGAGAAGATGGCGTTCGCTCGCAAGTCAAAATCCGCAAACCCAAAGGTAAAAATCATATTCGATATGAATACGATTTAGACCATATTGATTGCGAGAGAAACGAGATTACTTTTTACCGTCATATCAATCACTCAGATGGCACCAGACACGAAGTGCAGTATGTTGTTGGGATTGAGGAGTTTGTAAATGCGCATGTTTTTGACTCAGAGAAAGTTGGTGGAGAGGAAGGTTGTACGATCTTCACTGAAGATCTTGTGCTGAATAAAGCAGAGTATAAAGAAAACTCTGAACTCAATACGAGTGATTATGAGCTAACAGAAAGAAACAAAGCAAAAATTGACGAATGCTTGAAAGAGCGTCAAGAGGCAATGGACGCTCGAACTGGCGAAGAGGGATATAACGCTCAAATTGGCAATATTAACCAACAGTCCGCAAAAATTGGTGAGTTAGCCGCGGATGACTTTGTCCGGAGTAAACGTCCTAATGCTAAGCTGCTTCATCCCAAAGATATTGGAACCTCAATTTCGAAGCCGGGCGATTTTGATATGGTTTACGAGGTGGAAGAGCCGCCACCAGGTGAAATTATAATTGTTGAGGCTAAAGGGGGTAGCAGCCCGCTGGGCAGCCGTAAGATTGGAAACGAGGCGTATCAGCAAGGGACAAGTAAATATACGGCGGAAATAGTTAAGCTAATGTCGAAAAATTTAGAAGGAACAACAGAAAAAGTAGCTGCCGACGAAATTCAATACGCCGCTTTATCCGGTAGACCTATTCGATATATACATACGCAAGCAAGCATCCCTGAAAGTGGAAAGGCCTCGGACTTAAAGCTAGAAGTGGCAGAGTTTAAAATTAATTCCAAAGGATTAAAGTAAAAATGCAAAGTAATGAATCGAGCAAGGTTGTAGAACGCAAAGCAAATCCTGAACTTGACACACAAGCAATTGTGAGTAAAAAAAAATTTATAAATAGAGTCCTAGATAACAGAAAAGAAGGTCTTAAAGTCAGGCGGGAAAACCTAGTCAGTCTTGGTGATTTTGCCATCGACCAGGTTCGCTGGTATACATGGTTTCAAACCTCACATGAAGACGAACAAATTTGTACATTACGCCTTTATGAAACTTCATTAATGGGGGCTTGTTATCATCGGCTGGCTATGTTTCCTAATGAGCCATTAACTGTTCAGATACTAGATTATCCAGAAGTAACATGGGATGGTGAAGGTATCTTAGAAATGGGCTTCATTTGTCCTTCAATGTGGCTGGATGCTTATTTTATATCGGCAATTGTGCGTGACAGGCCAAGTATGGATGTATTGGCGAACTTTCCCATTTCTCTGATGAAACAAAGTGCCACTAGGGCGGGTAAGTTGTCTTATATGCTAGTAGATGTCATCCAGTCGTTCCATAACCGCACATCGGACTACCCTGATAAACTGGTGGCCGCGATGGACGCGGCAGTTGCTCAGGGTGATAATTGGGCGTTAGAAATCGCCATGGGTATTTTGGAAACTTTTGCTACCCTGACAACTGACATCGGTTATGACTTTGAAGAAGTACTTATTAAGAACCTTCAGTTCCAAGAGAAATACCAAATGAGGCTCGATAAGTCAGAGGACTTGATTTCTATAGAAACTTTCATCTCTTTCCCTCTGCTTGGCATGGCTTGCATGTGGTATGACAAAGGTAACCGTTTATCTGTTGAAACTGGTTGGCTCCCTCCCTATCTTGTCGAAGGACGTTGGTTAGAAGAAGTAAAAGCAGGGAAGATCACTCGATAAACTCCTTTAGTTAGCAATTCCGTATATAAGCCACCTCTCATGGGGTGGCTTTTACGTTTATCGTATAAAGTTTGCTGTTTGTTGAGCTATATGGTGCGCATTATGTTGGTGCACTAAAACCACATTGGTGCATTTATTAGCATGTTAAACACCATTTCAAGAATACCTAATTTTATTAAAGTTCATACAAAACAATAAATTAAAGCGTAAGTGTTAGAAATATAAATTATGGAATGAGAATTGCTCTGTTAGACGCTCTATAAATCAAGTTCACCAAATTGGTGATGAGCCTAACTTTGATGCACAGGATAAGTGCGCTACAGATCAATGGAGACAATTATAATGAGTGTAACTGCCAATCAGGTACACGGCGCTGTACAAACTCTCACGCAAAGTTCCGACACACTTTTCTTACTACTTGGCGCAATCATGGTTTTTTTGATGCATGCTGGTTTCGCTTTTCTTGAAGTAGGAACCGTGCGCCAAAAGAACCAAGTTAATGCTTTAGTTAAGATATTGGTTGATTTCGGTATATCCGCCATCGCGTATTTTTTTATTGGATACTGGGTCGCTTATGGCGGCACCTTCTTTGCTGATGCTGAGACATTATCTCAAGGCAATGGTTACGAGTTAGTGAAGTTCTTTTTCTTGCTGACCTTCGCTGCAGCGATTCCCGCTATTGTTTCAGGTGGTATCGCAGAACGAGCTCGTTTTTATCCGATTCTAATCGCAACATTTTTCACTGTCGGCATCGTATACCCGTTATTTGAGGGAATGATCTGGAACGGAAACTTTGGTGTTCAAGCTTGGTTTGAAAATACCTTTGGTTATGGCTTCCACGATTTTGCAGGTTCAGTCGTTGTACATGGTGTTGGCGGCTGGATAGCGCTTGTTGCCGTCGTGTTTTTGGGCATGAGAAAAGGCAGAGTTCGAGCAGGAAAGCACACCAACTTTGCACCTTCGAATATTCCTTTTTTGGCCTTGGGAGCTTGGATCTTATGTGTGGGGTGGTTTGGCTTCAACGTCATGTCAGCTCAAACTGTGTCAGGCATAAGTGGCTTGGTGGCTATGAACTCATTGATGGCAATGGTCGGAGGCATTGTTGCGTCATTGTTGGCTAGTAAGAATGACCCTGGCTTTATTCATAACGGCCCACTGGCTGGCTTAGTTGCTGTATGTGCGGGCTCAGACTTAATGCATCCTATCGGTGCTTTAGTGACAGGTGCGATTGCTGGCGTGCTATTTGTTTATCTTTTTACCCACCTACAAAACAAAACCAAGATTGATGATGTGCTGGGTGTCTGGCCTTTACACGGTGTATGTGGCGCTTGGGGTGGTATTGCCGCTGGGATTTTTGGTCAAAGCGCATTGGGTGGGCTAGGTGGCGTGAGCATTATCGTTCAGCTTCTAGGAACGCTTTTGGGCCTTTCCATCGCAGCGCTTGGTGCACTTGTAGTCTACGGTGCGATTAATACCAGTATGGGACTGAGGCTTTCAGAAGAAGACGAATTCAATGGCGCTGACCTAGCCATTCATAAAATATCTTCGACCAACGAGGATTGAGGCCAATATGGGAGCGGCATAAAGCCGCTCTTTTAGCAGTTGTCTTTCTTGGCTTGGCCCGGAGGACAGAAATTACCATTACCTCGATGGTCATCATCATTGGTGCTGACTCTTACCTTTACATCATCGACTTCGCCTTCAACATTGGTAAGTTGACAGCCTGCCAAAGTCATAAGCAATGTAAACGTTAGAGATACTTGTCTCATTGCTGTTCCTCTTAAATTGTAATTCTAATAGTGACCATTACGACTATGGTCTAATCCATATTACTACTGTTGCTATTCTTTCAGTGTTAAGCTAATGAAAAAACAGCAAGGATGAGTTATGAATTTCCCTTATAGAAATATTGTAGTACTTACTGGTGCAGGTATCTCGGCCGAATCTGGTATTCAAACATTTCGTGCGCAAGATGGCCTATGGGAGAATCACCGTATCGAAGATGTAGCAACGCCTGAAGGGTTTGCTCGCGATCCGGACCTTGTTCAAGACTTTTACAACCAACGCCGCAAGAAACTTCAAGATAATGCGATAAAGCCTAATGCAGCGCATGAAGCATTAGGTCGTTTAGAGGCTGAGTTAGAAGGTAAAGTGACGGTCATCACTCAAAATATAGACAACCTTCACGAAAGAGGCGGCAGTCAGAATGTGATTCACATGCATGGTGAGTTGCTCAAGGCGCGCTGTAGTGAATCTAACCAAGTAGTAGAGCACAATGAGGACATTAAGACAGGCGAACTTTGTCACTGTTGTCAGATCCCTTCACAAATGCGACCACATATTGTTTGGTTTGGTGAAATGCCACTGCGAATGGGTGATATCTACGCGTCATTAGAAGAAGCAGATTTGTTTATTTCTATTGGGACTTCTGGCGTTGTGTATCCCGCAGCAGGTTTTGTTCATGATGCAAAAATGCACGGCGCACATACCATTGAAATTAACCTAGAACCTAGTGCGGTAGAAAGTGAATTTGAGGAAAAACGCTACGGAAAAGCAAGCGTTGAGGTTCCAAAATTAGTTGACGAGATACTGGCTCTAGAAGGAAAAGAAAGAGCGTAATAACTTCAACAGGAAGAGTTTTTGTCTTGTCATTAAGAACAAAAAAGCGGCTCATGAGCCGCTTTTTCATATCTTTAAAACTAACGAATTAGTTGTTCACTTTTAGCTTTTGGAAGTACTCATCGTACATTACGCTCGCTTCGCCAACTTCATCTTGCCAAGTACCGCTGTCCATCACTTCTTGTGGTGGGAAGATGCTTGGATCATTAGCAAATTCTTTCGGTAGCAGATCGTGTGCCGTTTTAACTGGCGTAGGATAACCAATCTCTAGTGCAATCTTAGCTGCGTTCTCAGGACGTAGTAGGAAATCGATCATCTTATGAGCTGCGTCAACGTTCTTCGCACCAGCTGGAATTGCTAGGCTGTCCATCCAGAAGATAGTGCCTTTTTCTGGCCAGATGATGTCGATGTTCGCACCTTCTTGACGAGCCATGTATGCAGAACCGTTCCAAAGCATGCCTAGTGAAACTTCACCCGCAAGGTAAGGGTTTGCAGGAAAGTCTGAGTTAAATACTAATACGTTTGGCATTAGCTTTTTCAGTTCTTCGTAAGCGGCTTTGATTTCTTCTGGGTTAGTCGTGTTTGGTGAGTAACCAAGCTTAGTCAATGCAATGTGGAATACTTCGCGAGAATCATCCATCAGCATTAGTTGACCTTCCCACTTGCTATCCCAGAAATCATCCCACTTAGTAACCGATGATTTGTCTAGCATGTCAGCATTGATACCAATACCGGTCGCACCCCAAATGTATGGGATAGAGTAGTTGTTGTTCGGATCGAACGGTTTGTTTAGGAAGTTAGTATCAAGATCGGCAAAATGAGATAATTTCTCTTTGTCGATCTGTTGTAGCATGCCTTCTTTACGCATTTTAGAGACGAAATAGGTAGACGGTACTACCAAGTCGTAACCAGAACCTTGAGTTTTTAGTTTTGCGTACATACTCTCGTTAGATTCGTATGTAGAGTAAATAACTTTGATTCCGGTTTCTTTTGTAAAGTCTTCAAGAACTTCGTTTGGAATGTATTCCGACCAGTTGTAGAAATACAGTTCTTGATCAGCAGCCATTGCAGGGGTAGCGATGAGCGTCGCTGCACATAGAGCGCTTGCGTAGAATTTACTTTTCATTTGTTTTCCGTTTTGTTTCGCGATTGGACAAGTCAATACTAGTTGGAGTTATCAATTTGAGCCAAATCGCAGTAAGCACAAATATGTTCATTTAGCTTGAATATCGTTGTCTCCTTGTTATGAGACGATAAATCTATGATACCAAGACAAATAAACCTAGCAACGCGCGATTATATCAGCCTAAGACAAAAATAGGCAGCGTATTGCTGCCTATTTTCCTATGGTTGATGACTTGTTACACAAGCTAGATTATTGTCCCGCTTTCAGCTTGAGGAAATAATCTTCGTACTTAACGGTTAGATCACCAACCGCATCTTGCCATTCAACGCGGTCAAGGTCTTCTTGAGAAGGGAACAGTGGGGCAACGTCTTTAAACTTAGCATTCGATTCTTCCACCGCCGTTAGGTAGCCAGTATCACGAGAGATTTGCTCTGCGATTTCTGGGCGCAGTAGGAAGTCAATCATCTTGTGAGCGGCTTCTACGTTCTTCGCACCGGAAGAGATAGCGAAGTTATCAACCCAGCCGATACCGCCTTCTTTAGGAAAAACGAGTTTAAGGTTCAGGCCTTCACTTTGTGCCGCTGCGGCGCTACCGTTCCAAAGCATACCAATGCCCACTTCACCAGACATGTAAGGTGCGCCAGGGTTGTCAGAGTTGAAAACTAAAACGTTAGGCATCAACTTTTGTAGCTCAGCGTACGCTTCATCGATTTGCTTAGGGTCTTTTGAGTTACCTGAGTAGCCAAGTTTACGCAGAGCGATATGGAACACTTCACGAGTGTCGTCCATCAACATTACTTGACCTTCAAGCTCAGGCTTCCATAGGTCAGCCCAGCTTTGGAAGTCGTTTGGATCGTACATATCTGCGTTAACCGCTAGGCCTGTAATCGCAACAACGTGTGGGATAGAGTAGTCGTTACTTGGATCGTAAGGCTTGTCTAGGTAGTTTTTATCTAGGTTGCCGAAGTTTTTCAGCTTAGTCTTATCGATCTTTTGTAGCATGCCTTCGTCACGCATCTTCGCCACGAAGTACGTTGAAGGTACTACTAGGTCATAACCTTGGTTATGGGTTTTTAGCTTTGCATACAAAGTTTCGTTCGACTCGTAAGTCGAGTAGATCACTTTGATGCCAGTTTCTTTAGTAAATTGCTCTAGGATATTACTGTTGATGTAAGGACCCCAGTTCATAAATACTAGTTCTTTATCATCCGCTGTCGCTGTACCAGAGAACAGAGAAAGCGCACATGCACTACCAGCTAATAGAGTAGCCCATTTTTTCATTGACGTTAGCTCCAAACCAAACGTTGTCCAATTTTGGACGATAGATAGAAAAACAGAATGGCATGTAACCATTCTGTTTCGTGATGTTAACAGGTGCGGATTCTACTTCACTTTTTCTCTTGCTAGCAACTGAGAAATTACTACCAAGACCAAAGAAACAATCAACATCACCGTTGCTAGGGCGTTCACTTCCGGTGAAATGCCCACCTTAACCATGGAGTAAATCTTCAATGGCAAGATTTCGTATGTTGGACCCGTTACAAACGAGCTGATGATCACATCGTCCAAAGACAGGGTAAAGCTCAATAACCAACCTGCGGCAACCGCTGGTTTAGCGAGAGGAAGGATGATCTGTTTCAAGATAACCCACTCGCTTGCACCAAGGTCTTTTGCTGCTTCCAACATTTTCACATCAAAGCCATTTAAGCGGCTGTATACAGTTACCACAACGAATGGTAGACAAAAGGTGATGTGAGCAATCAATAGTGTAAAGAAGCCAAGCTGTGCGCCTAATACTAGGAACAGAGCAAGTAATGAAATCGCCATTACAATATCGGGAGACATCATCACGACAAACAGCATGCCGTTTACCGCACCTTTACCTTTGAACGAGTAACGGAATAGGGCAACGGCCGTTAAGCTACCAATGATGGTTGCTGCTGTCGCTGAGAATACCGCTACGTTCAATGAATGCCATGCAGCTTGCATTAGGCTGTCGTTATTTACTAAGGTTTCGTACCATTTCGTGGTGAAACCACCCCATTTCATACCAAATTTGTTGGCATTAAATGAGTTAACAATTAAGACGATGATTGGCAGATACAAAAATGCATACACCAGCGCCATAAAGCTAAATCTAACTGTGCGTCCCATTAGTCTAGCTCCACTTTCTTATTCAATAGTTTGCCTGCTCTGTAGTAAGCGTAAAGCATCACAGCCATTGCGAAGGTGAGGGCGATACTGGTCGCAGCACCAAATGGCCAGTCACGAGCGTTCAATACTTGGCTCTTAATAACGTTACCAATCAGTAGGTTCTTCGCACCACCAAGAAGGTCAGAGATGTAGAACATACCTAGTGCTGGTAGCAGAACCAACAAACAACCACCGATAATGCCAGGCATTGTCAGAGGTAGAATCACTTTCGTAATGGTTTGGAACTTGTTCGCACCAAGATCTTTCGCCGCCTCGATATAAGTGTTGTCCAACTTCTCGATTGCCGAGTAAAGCGGCAGAATCATAAATGGAAGCAGGATGTACACAAGACCAATCATTACTGCTGTTTCGGTGTACATAATACGTAATGGCTTATCGATGATTTCCATCGCCATTAATGATTTGTTCAAAATACCTTGTGTACCCAGAACAATCTTCAGGCCGTAAGTACGGATAAGAGAGTTTGTCCAAAAAGGTACGATAACTAAGAACAACATGAATGGGCGCCATTTCTCTGGCATTTTCGCTATGATGTAAGCAAATGGGTAACCAATTACTAAACACAACAACGTCGCCACGATCGCCATGTAGAACGAGTGCATCAGCACTTTCGCATACAAGGGGTCGAGTAGACGTAAGTAGTTGTCGAAAGTAAATGTCATTTCGATTAAGTTTGCTTCATCACGCGTTAAGAAACTCGTACCGATAATCATCACATTTGGTACCAACACGAAAAGTGTTAACCAACCGACGATTAAGGTAATGATCGCGTTTTGAAGATTAATCTTCTTGCTTATCATTGAGGACTACCTCCCAGCTCTCAACCCAAGTGATAGCGACTTTCTGGCCAAGTGAGTGGTCCACATCAGGATCATCTTCGTTAAAGAATTCGCTAACCATTACACGCATGCCCGAATCCAATTGGATAACTGAATCAAGCGTCATACCTTTATAGGTACGCTCTGTTACGTGACCTACGATGCCTTTTTCTTCAGACTCTTTGATCTCTTCGATACGTAAGTCTTCTGGGCGAAGTAGTACTTGCAGTTTTTCACCTGCTTGCGCTTCCTGATCGTAGTAAACAACAGATTCGACACCTTCGATTTCTGCACGGATACGTTTCTCGTCGATACGCTCTAGCATGGTTGCGTTGAATACGTTGATCTCACCGATAAAGCGAGCAACAAATAGGTTCTTCGGCTCTTCGTAAATCTCACGTGGAGAACCATCCTGCTCGATAACACCATCGCGCATTACAATAATGCGGTCAGACATCGATAGGGCTTCTTCCTGATCGTGCGTAACGAAGATAAAGGTAATACCAAGTTGACGCTGAAGCTGTTTAAGCTCGATTTGCATTTGCTTACGCAGTTTGTAATCAAGTGCCGATAGAGATTCATCTAGCAGCAGTACTTTTGGTTTGTTAACAACCGCACGCGCAATGGCGATACGTTGTTGCTGACCACCAGAAAGCTGATGAGGCTTACGCTGTGCCATTTTTTCTAGGCGCACCATGCGCAGTGCTTCCATTACTCGTGGTTCAATGTCCGCAGTAGGCGTTTTCTGCATACGAAGACCAAAAGCGACATTCTCATATACGGTCATGTGTGGAAACAATGCGTAACTTTGAAATACCGTGTTGACGTGCCTTTGCTCTGCAGGAACCTGTGTTACATCCTGGTCATCCAAAATAATTTGACCGTTATCTGCCGTTTCAAAACCTGCAATCATGCGTAAAACTGTTGTCTTACCACAACCAGAAGGCCCGAGAATCGTCAGAAATTCACCATGATTAACATCCAGATTTAAATTACCGATGATTTCCTTACCATCGAAACTTTTACTAATACCAGATAAACGAATAACTGGCTTTCCTGCTTGCGGTTTTGCGTTCAACGTCTGTATTTCCCCCACGTTCAAGCCGGGATTATCCCAGCTGATGTGACACTAACCATTCACTTTTGAGGCGCGCATCATAATCACCAAAAGTGTGAAATTAAAGCATTTTCTTATCTTGAAACAGAAATAATTTTGCAGGAAAAAGCCATCATTCCTTACCATACTGTTTTTATGAGATTAATTGGCATCTAGACACAGTTTGATAGCACTAAACTTTGTTCAACAATTGTTTCAATTTCATGACCTTGAAAGTGGTTAATTATCAACCATACAGTTGAGATTGCAAGGATTGTAGGTGAGTTGTGATGTTAGATGTGGAAAGATTTCTTTATAATGACGATTACATTAATTGACTGGAATTCCAGTCAAAATTTTACAAGTTAGTCTTGGATAAACTATGAACGACGATTTTGAGAAAGATTTCAATCTTGGGGGGAGTGTAGAGCGAGCTTTGTCTGGCAACTACGAGCTTAAAGCTGGCGCGGTTTTTAACGAAGCTTGGCGAGCAACCATCCAGCACTTTTTATCATTTTCTCCTGCCATTATTGTATTGCTTTTTGTCCAGTTAGGTATTTTCTATATTGCATTAAAACTGCAGTTGGGCGATTTGAGCGTTATTCTTGATGCATTTGAGAACCCAGAGTCGTTCACAAACGATATTGTGTCTTCTATTTATGTCGCGAATTTCAGTTATGAGGTGATTAGCGCACCAATTTATGCGGGGATCAGCTTGATGGCTATGAGCCATGTCGCCGGCCTGAAGACTAAGTTGCGCCATGTTGGAAAGGGGTTGCAGTTCACCATTCCTGTTATTCTAGCAACGCTCATGAGCTTAATGCTACAAGGTGTGGTTGGTATGATTTTTCCTTTACTGTCGCTGTATCTTTCCTTGGCATTTAGTCACTCTATTTTGTTGATTTGTGAGAAAAGGGTGCCACCAATGCAAGCGTTGCTGTTATCACTTCGCGCAATCAACAAGAAGATTTTTGTGGTCGCGGGGCTTTACTTAGGCGTGATGTTAATGTTTATTATTGCAGCAATGTTCTACGGTATTGGCTTGATTTTTGTGCTGCCATTCTTCTTCCATTTGAAAGGCATACTCTACCGCGAAATGTTTGGAATTAAGCTTAAGATCGTTACAACACAGAAAAACGATAATGATCACGATGGTAACTCACAGGTGTTTGATGCCTAATTCTTTGAAATCAATAAGTTTACGAGTGGCGGCAACCTGTATAGCCGCCACTTTTATTTCTATAGGCCCATATTTACACTACGAGAAACAGTTTAAATATGTGGAAAATCCTGACGTACTCTCTGGCAAGATTAAGCATGTCGATTTATCACACTTGCCATACATCGGTGATATCCCAGACTTCAATTCAATAAAAGATACGAAAGAGAAAAAAGCTGCTTTTTTTGATTTTTTAAGGCCTAAAATTGCTCTTGAGAATCAACGAATTCGTCATGAGCGGGCCTTTCTTACCTCTTTAAAGGTGGGACAAGTGACGCAAGAACAACAAGAGTATGCTCAGCGGTTATCATCTCTGTATTCGTTGCCCTCGAGTAACGATAAGATTGATCAAGCATGGCTAGACGAGATGCTTGTGCGAGTGAACGTCTTACCTGAAGCCTTGGTTCTAACTCAAGCGGCAAATGAATCTGCGTGGGGCACTTCTCGTTTTGCTACTCAAGCAAACAACTTGTTCGGCCAATGGTGTTATAAAAAGGGCTGTGGAATTGTTCCAGCGCAACGTGGCGCTAACAAAGTTCATGAAGTTGAAAAATTCGATTCTGTACAACAGTCTGTTCATGGCTACTTTATGAATGTTAATCGAAACCCAGCGTATGCAGACCTGCGTGAAATCAGAACATCTCTGGCTGAAAAGAACAAGGGCTTGTTAACGGTTGCAACCGCGTCAGAGTTAACGCATGGGTTGCTAGCCTATTCTGAACGTGGCATCGCCTATGTACACGATCTTCGCGCTATGATTCGTCATAACAACGCCTACTGGACGCAATAAAATAACGGATAAAATGAAAAAGTTAAGCCTAAGTCTATTGGGAAGTGCGGCGCTAATTCTTGTATCGCCGATAACCCAAGCTCAAGAGTACATGTTCACGTACTCAAAGTTATACACTCAACTAAAAAACAACAATAAAGAAGGGCATGACGATGTGAAAGTTGGTGTCTTTTTTGTGGACGCAAAAACTAAACAAATTTGTACGATAGAAAAAGCTTGGATGGAAAAAGAAGAGCACTATGAAGAGTTTGTTATCCCTGCTTCACAAGAGTTGCCTTTACCTGTTGATAAAAACTTAAAGTCAGCGAATCCGTTGGTTTTTATCGATACCCCAAAAGATACACGTTGCGATTACTCACTTGTCGTGATGACCAAAGAACCATTACAGGGTAACGTTTCTTACGAGCAACTTAAGCCTCTTCTACCTCAAATGCAGACGATGCTGGAAGATTTAGGCGGTATGTTTGCGGGTTGGTTTACACCGGAAGTTCAAGGTGTGACGATGGAGTTTGCAAATCAACTGAATGATAAAGTGATTTTCTCAAACGGAACCGAAAAGCCAATTGTCAATGGCAAGATACAAGTCGCACTAAGTGAAATAGGGCAAGGTGGCACAATGACACTACCAGAACCGACGATGCGAGTGTTACCTTATCTACCTAACGCAAAGAAATGAACACTGAACGTTTAGAAAGGGCTGCAATCGCAGCTCTTTTTTAATTTTGACCGTAACTAAAGTATCTTTCACACTCTTTTCTTAAAGACTCAATAAGACAAGCATTTAATCCTGCGTAAAAAGCTCGTATAATCCACGCCCCAAAGAAACCCATGTTAGGAAGTCCTAGTCGATTTATCGGCGATGTGAGAGCCCGCAATGAACCAAATAGATACAAGAAAAGAAACCCTAGAATTCAACAAGCTTCAGAAACGCCTAAGAAGACATGTTGGAAATGCCATTACTGATTACAACATGATCGAAGAAGGCGATGTTGTAATGGCATGTATTAGCGGTGGTAAAGATTCATTCGCGATGCTTGATATCCTGCTGAATCTTCAAAAAGCCGCACCGATCAAATTTGAAGTGGTTGCGGTAAACCTAGACCAAAAACAACCGGGCTTCCCTGAGCACATTCTGCCAGAGTATTTCGAAACACTGAATATCCCTTACTATATCGTCGATAAGGACACGTATTCCGTCGTAAAAGAGAAGGTACCAGAAGGCAAAACCACTTGTGGTCTGTGTTCACGCCTGCGACGTGGTACGCTGTATTCATTTGCAGAGAAGATTGGTGCAACTAAGCTTGCGCTAGGTCATCACATGGATGACATCGTCGAAACAATGTTCTTGAATATGTTCCACGGCTCTCGCCTTAAAGCGATGCCACCAAAGCTACGCTCTGATGATGGCCGTAACGTGGTCATTCGTCCATTGACTTACTGTCGTGAAAAAGATTTGATCAAATACGCTGAGCACAAGGATTTCCCAATAATTCCGTGTAACCTTTGTGGCTCTCAAGAGAACCTTCAGCGTCAATCTATAAAAGCAATGTTGATTGAATGGGATAAGAAGACGCCAGGGCGTGTGGAAGCAATTTTTAAATCAATTCAAAACGTAAGCCCAAGCCAACTAGCAGACCGCGAATTGTTCGACTTTGTTAACTTACCGCTAGATCGTGAAGGTAACCGCGAAGAGTATGAATTTAATGAGGCTGTCGTTTCTTCGACGAATATTGATGAATCGATGTTCATCGATGTTACGAACATCTAACTCGTAAAAAAGGAGGTTAATTAGACCTCCTTTTTTGTACCCAACGCTTTAACTGTTCCCAAACAAAAATCCCCCTGTATTCGGGGGATTTATTAGCGCTTATTTGAAAGCGCTCAATACATAGCAATACTAAAGAGAGATTAGGTTGCTGTATTTGGGTCGAGAGGGCTAATGTAGCCTTTTGGTTTTAGAGCCAACACGTCGCAATTTATTTTATCAATTACGTGCTCCGCTGTATTACCAATAAAGACAGCAGAAAGCCCTGTTCGCCCTGTGGTACCTAAAATAACCATTGCTGCGTTCAAGCGCTCTGCAGCTGCCGGAATGACATCTTCAGGTAAACCTTGCTCAACTATCGTTTGTTCTTCATCAAGACCATGTTTTTGGCGTAGTGCTTTCATAGCCGTTAAATGATGACCTCGCACTGCATCGGTATAAGTCGTTGGGTCAAATTCAGGAAGTTCAATCGTAATGTTCGCCGGTGTAACGGGGTAGGCGTTAACAAGATATGGCTTGGCCTCAAGCCGAGTGGTGATTTCTTTTAATCGCTCGACCATCGTATCGTTGAGATCAATATGAGTCGGGTTTTCTGAGCCCACATGTACTGAGGCAAGGATACTTGCTTGTTCCGGCCAAGCAGCATTCTTAATAAGAAGCACTGGAATAGGGCATTTTCGCAACAAGTGCCAATCTGTCGGTGTGAAAATGACAGACTCTAAAACATCATGCTTACGTGTGCCTTTGATGACTAGGTCATGATTGCCTGCATAGACTTCAGCAATAATCGCCTCATAAGGGCGGTTGTGCCAGACAACACAAACATCAAAGTCGAAGCCATCGTTTAGGTATGGTTGAGCAATTTTACGCATCCACTGCTCACGCTGATGAATGACACCTCGACGCATAGCATCTCTTTCATCCACTGATAGCATTGACGTCATGTCATACGAGAAATCGTAAATGGATAAAAAGAAAGTGATTCGGCTTCTAGATACACTTTTCTGAGCTAATTGAACAGCTCTTGCAAGTGCGGGCTGCTCATCATTATTGATGTCAGCTACAACAAGGATCTTACTGTATATACTCATAACTAAGCCCACTTCTATTGCAAAACCAGATACTGAATGTAAATTAAATCAGTATTTTGGAGTACTCACCGTACATTTTTACTGTAGCTTAGTTTGGAGAACTTTTTGAGGACTTTCGAAAGGAATTTATGAGAAATATGATGTAGCTCATTTTCGAGCTACATCAATAATTAGGGTGTATTATTCTTTAGTTACACCAGCAAGTTCCATCAATGCATCGTGGTCTAAGATAGTGATATATTTACCTTTTACGCTTAGGATCTCAGATTTCTGGAAACGACCTAACAAACGACTGATCGTTTCGACTGTAAGACCAAGGTAGTTGCCAATATCACCACGAGTCATAGTTAAACGAAACTCTCTAGGGCTGAAGCCACGCTGAGAAAAACGCGTTGATAGGTTGTAAAGGAAAGCAGCTAGTCGCTCTTCTGCGTTCTTTTTAGAAAGAAGCAAAATCATTTCCTGATCACCTTTAATTTCGTTACTCATCAAACGCATGATTTGCTGGCGAAGCTTAGGCATTTTACCCGATAGATCGTCTAAAATTTCGTATGGGATTTCACATACCATCGACGTTTCGAGTGCTTGAGCAAAGCTAGGGTGGGAGTCACCAGTGATAGCATCGAAACCGACTAAGTCTCCAGCTAAGTGAAACGCTGTGATTTGCTCATCACCTTGCTCTGTGATCGTATAGCTCTTGATGGTACCAGAGCGGATAGCGTATAGCGATTTTAGCTCATCACCGGCCTTAAAAAGCTCTTGTCCTTTTTGAATAGGCTTCTTACGTTCGATGATTTGGTCAAGCTGATCAAGTTCTGCCTCATTTAGAGTGAACGGGATACACAGTTGACTAATGCTACAATCTTGGCAATGAATGGCGCAACCGCCTGATTGGATACGCTTTGTTGCAGGTTTTTCAGAAATCATAACAACCTTTCACTATTTGATATACATCAATATTTTAGCATCGCTTAATCCTAAAGGGTAGCAAAAATGTCACCTCAATAGAGTTTAACGTTATATGAAACCGAGTAACGCTAAGGCTCCTACAGCGGTATACGTACCATAGCCAATAAGGATTAATGCTGAAATATTTCTAAATATTAATGATTTTTGTAATTTCTGAAAATGATTGGCACCGTATCCAATAATAAGCATTGCAGGTAGCGTTCCGAGCCCAAACGCAAGCATAATTAGGCCGCCGTTCATCGCACTACCAGAAACCGCCGACCAAGTAAGCGCTGAATAAACTAAGCCACATGGTAACCAACCCCAAATAAAGCCAAATGGCAACGCGTGAAGAGGATGCTTTAGTGGCAACAGATTCTTCCCTGCCGGCGAGATAAAGCGCCAGATATACTGCCCTAGCTTTTCTATTAAAAGTAAGCCTTGCCACCATTTAGCAATATACAGCGCGACCAGGATCATGAATAACGCAGCAATCAGCCTTAACCAAGCAAGAGAGTGCGTTAACCCACTAAGCTCAGATAAACCTGATATAGCACCACCCACTAATGCACCTATTAAGGTATAACTGATCAATCGTCCGAGGTTGTAGAAGAGGGGGATAAGAGGGGTAGTTTTATTTTTAGCAGAAGAGCCCATGGTAAGTAGAGACGCGATACCACCACACATACCCATACAATGACCGGCTCCTACTAAGCCGATCATCAACGCACCGATAAAATCAGGAGTCATAAAGGTCGCTACTTTTTATCACTATTAGATTGGTCTTCTTCGTCGAGAAGAATGTTGTGCCCTTGCCGTTCAAGATCTTCAAACTGATCGCTTCTTACCGCCCAAAGAAAAACGGCGACAGCAACACAAACGAGAACGATAGCGATGGGAATCAATATATAAAGACTTTCCATGTTTGCTTTCTCTACTTATTTCTCTTTGAGCAGGCGCAAAGAGTTAGATACAACGATAATTGAGCTTGCAGACATGCCAACTACTGCAATGTAGGGAGCCACTAAACCTGCGACCGCCAAAGGCAAAATTAACAGGTTGTAACCCAAAGACCAAGCCAAGTTTTCTCGAATAATCTTTCTTGTACGCAGTGCAAGCAAACGTGCTTCTAGTAGCTTTTCGAGATTATCCCCAAGTAACGTCATATCTGCAGAAGCTTTAGCGACATCTGTACCACCGCCCATTGCGACAGAAAGGTGAGCTCCGGCGAGAGTCGGCGCGTCATTGATTCCATCACCAACCATCATAGTGATACTGTTTTCGTCCAAGCTCTTAAGGTATGCAAGCTTATCTTCTGGCTTTGCTGACGCGACGATGTGATCGATACCAATTTCATTCGCCACTGGTTGGGCGTTTGAGAGAGAATCACCAGTTAGCAGGGTTGTCTTAATTCCAGCGTCAGCAAAACGTTGAATAAAGGCTTTGCTTTCTTTTCGGATAGGGTCGCGGTAGTAAAAGCTAGCGACATGCTTGCCATCAACCGACAGATAGACCGCCTGGCTTTCACCACTTTCTTTGCCTTGAACAAAAGCAGCACTACCTATCTTAACGATTTTGCCATTCCACATACCCTCAATCCCTGAACCAATCACGTTTTGCACGTCAGACACGATAAAGTCATCATTGGTGTAAGTTGCAAAAGAACGAGCGATAGGGTGGTTTGCATGAGCCTCTAAAGCTGCAGCTAGTGATAGACAATCTTTCTGTGGGAGATCACTAAGTATCTTTGTTTCACAGATCTCAATATCACCTTTCGTTAGAGTGCCTGTTTTATCTACAACTAAGTGGTTGATCTTACATAGTGTCTCAAACACATGGCCTTTACGAAGTAAAATGCCAAAATTACCCATTCTAGAGGTAGCACAAGTGAGTGCGGTCGGTGTGGCCAGAGATAGCGCACATGGACACGTAGCGACTAGCACAGACAGCATGATCCAAAACGCATCATCTGGTTTTGTTTGATGCCAGTAAAACCAAGTACCAGCAGAGATAATAAGAATCACACCAACAAAGTAACGGGCGACAATGTCTGCAATTTCCGCAATTTTAGGTTTGGAGTGTTGAGCTTCATCTTGTAAACGCACGATGTTAGAAATCATTGAATCGGCCTTTGAGCTTACTACCTCAAGTTCAAATGATTCGTCTCCGTTTAGCGTTCCCGCATAAACAATATCGCCTTCTCGTTTCACAACATGCACTGACTCACCCGTTAGCATGGATTCATCAATATGAATACGGCCTGAAATAACTTTACCGTCAGCGGGGATATGTTCACCAGGTAGAACGCGAATACGAACGCCAACTTTTAGCGTCTTCACGGGTATCTGATCACCGTCCAGCGTTGTAGCAATTGCCGGAATCAACTTAAGAAGGTTACCACTCGCTGCAGCAGCTTTGCGACGAGCGCGCATCTCTAAGAATCGACCTACTAACAAAAAGAAGGTAAACATCGAGATAGATTCAAAGAAGACTTCGCCTTGTTCAGTTACTGTTGCAACTAAACTTGCAACATAGGCAAAGATCAACGCAATAGAAACCGGGACATCCATACCAAGGGTTCGGCCTTTGATACTGCGCCATGCGTTTAAGTAAAATGGAAGAGCGGAATAAAGCAAAACAGGAGTAGCAAAAATCAAACTTACCCAACGAAAGTAACTTTTAAACTCTGGCTCTAAATCACCAAAGACTTCGAGATACAGTGCAACGGCGAGCATCATGACCTGCATGGTTGCTAAACCTGCAATACCTAGCCGATATAGATATTGCTTCATCATTCGATGGTAAGAGGCTTCTTGCTTATCTGCTTCAAAAGGTGCAGCTTTGTAACCAAGTTTATGAATAACGGAAAGGAGCTCGCTTAACCGTACCTGAGTTTTATCCCAGGCTAGTAACGCTCGATTGGTGGTTGTATTAACACGGATAGATACCAACCCGGCCGTATTAGAAACTTGCTTTTCGATTAACCACGCACAAGCGGCACATGAAACGCCTTCCAAAGAAAGGGTTACTTCAGAAACATTTTCGCGATTTCGTACGAATTCAGATTGTACATCCGCATTGTCATAATGAATTAAAGCTTGGAGTTGCTCTGGTACTAGATCTGCCTTTTCTGCAGGCGCAGTGCGGTATTGGTAATATGATACAAGACCACTATCGACAATAGTCTGCGCCACAGTTTCGCAGCCCGGACAACACATGTCGCGAATTTCACCCAATATTTCTACTTTGAAATCCGTGTTGGCTGGTACATCTTCACCGCAGTGATAACAGGATTTACACATATGCTTACTTCATTAACGGTGTTGAAGAGGCAGGAAACTCAACTTTACCTTGGATCATCCATTGCTTGTCGTGTGGTTGTAGTTCAACAAACCATGGTCCTTGAATAGATTCCTCAGCTTTTAGTCGGTAATTACCAGATGCATCCGCTGTTACAAGCTTTGTGAAGTCACGATCAGGAAGAGTACGATGAGTGAAAGTGGCCGTTAGAGCAGGGTAATGAGGTAGCTTCCCTTTAGCGAAAACAATCACAACATTGTTATTTTCAGAGGAAATCTCAGCGTTAAGACCTAGGTCACGAGCGACATTCATTTTACTAATGTCGATATTAATGCCTTTGCCTTTTTTATAGTAATCCTCGGCGACTAAAGAAACAGAGTTGTTCGAGAAAACGACCACAGTAATCACAGTCCAAACTACGACAGTAAGAGGAAGGATGATTAGGAACCACGGCCAAAATTGTTTATACCAAGGCTTTACCATAAAAAAGTTCTCAACAGCTAAATGAAAAAATGTAAGGCGTTAAATTTAAAGGAAAGACAGCCCCTATGAAAGGGGCTGTTATTGCTATGTTACGTAATATCTCAGTTACTTACTCTCTGAGTTACTTAAACTCCAGACATATGAGGCAACGAGCTGAACTTTATCTTCACCCAAAATGTCTTTCCACGCAGGCATTACGCCTGAGCGTCCGTTCATTACGGTTTCTGTTACAGCTGCACGAGAGTCACCAAATAACCAGTCTTGGTCTGTAAGGTCAGGCGCACCGACTGCAGGGTTACCCTTACCATCGGTACCATGACAAGCAGCACACACTACGAAGCGTGCTTTACCTGCCGCGGCTTCACGAGCATTTACTTTACGACCAGATAAACTAAGTGTGTAACTTACAACTTCTTGAACACCTTGCTCACCAAGGGCATCTTTCCATGCTGGCATTTGACCAATACGGCCGTGCATGATGGTTGTAACGATCGCTGCTGGCTCGCCACCATATAGCCATGCATCATCAGTCAGGTTAGGGAAGCCTTTCTGACCACGTGCATCAGAGCCATGGCATTGAGAACAGTTTTGCAAAAACAAACGCTGACCAACTTTTAATGCTTCAGGATCTTGCGCAATTTCAGGAATTGGGCGTAGACCACTGTCATTGTGCGCAAGTTTACGGAATGCTTCGCCGAAGTAAGCGTCGGCATCATCCAGTTCTTTTGCATATTGGTTTAGTTGCTTGTTCTCTTGTGCTGCAGCGATGGCTTCTTTTGACTCTTCTAGTGAGCGAACGGTTTGAGCCGAACTCTGCCAGTTTAAAAAGCCCTTGAAGCTACCTAGACCTGGGAATAGGGCAAGGTAAACTGCTGCGAACACAAATGTGCTTACAAACAGGTAAGTCCACCACTTTGGTAGAGGGTTGTTTAGCTCGCGAATACCATCGTACTCGTGGCCCATGTCTTCCCCTTCCTCGACGCCCATTTTATCTTTAGCGCACCAAGTCAGGAGAATCGCACAGCCTACTAGCGTACCGACAGTAATCACGATAATCCAGAGACTCCAGAATGTAGTCATTACTTCTTCACTCCTTGGTTATTAGGGGTCTTTTGTTCTTCGTCAGCAAACACCAAGTTGGCATCTTCTTCAAAGCGTGCTTTACGCTTTTTACTAAATGCCCACCATACGATGCCAATAAAACTAACGAAGAGTACAACGGTATAAATACTATGAATTGTACCGAAATCCATATGATCCCCTTACTTCATTGCATGACCAAGAGACTGAAGGTAAGCGATGATTGCATCCATCTCTGTTTTACCTTCTACTTCTTTAGCCGAATTCGCGATCTCTTCATCAGTGTATGGAACGCCGAACTGATCACGAAATAGCTCAAGTTTCTTCTGAGTTAGCTTACCGTCTAAAACGTTTTCAGCTAGCCACGGGAAACCTGGCATGTTTGACTCAGGTACAAGCTCACGAGGATCTAACAGGTGAACACGGTGCCATTCGTCAGAATAACGACCACCAACACGAGCTAAATCCGGGCCTGTACGCTTAGAGCCCCAAAGGAATGGGTGTTCCCAAACACTCTCACCAGCAACAGAGTAGTGACCGTAACGTTCAGTCTCTGAGCGGAAAGGACGAACCATCTGGCTGTGACAGACGTTACAACCTTCACGGATGTAGATATCACGGCCTTCCATCTCCAAAGGAGTGTAAGCGCGCAGATTTTCTACAGGTTCAGTCGTTTGCTTTTGGAAAATCAGAGGAGTGATCTCTACAAGAGCACCCCAACTGATAGCAAACACGATAAAAATAGCCAACAAACCGACATTACGTTCTAAGATTTCATGGCGATTATTAGAATTATTACTCATTCTTAAATCTCCTTATGCCGGATGTGGGATAGCTTTTAGGCTTTCTTTAGGTGCACTTACCGTTTTGTACGTGTTGTATGCCATTAGGAACATACCAGATAGGAAGATAAATCCGCCTAGGAAACGTACAAAGTAGAACGGATAAGACGCTTCTACAGATTCAACAAAACTGTAAGTTAGCGTACCGTCAGAGTTAACCGCGCGCCACATAAGACCTTGCATTACACCAGAGATCCACATCGCAACGATGTAAAGAACGGTACCGATTGTTGCTAGCCAGAAATGCACATTAACTAGACCAACAGAGTACATACGCTCTTGGCCAAATAGGCGAGGTACCAAGTGATATACAGAGCCGATAGAAACCATCGCAACCCAACCTAACGCACCAGAGTGAACGTGACCAATGGTCCAGTCTGTGTAGTGAGAAAGTGCGTTAACCGTCTTAATCGACATCATCGGGCCTTCAAAGGTAGACATACCGTAGAACGACAGTGAAACGATTAGGAAACGTAGGATAGGGTCATAACGAAGCTTATGCCATGCACCAGATAACGTCATAATACCGTTGATCATACCACCCCAAGAAGGAGCAAATAGAACCAGCGACATAACCATACCTAGAGACTGAGTCCAGTCTGGTAGCGCTGTATAATGAAGGTGGTGAGGGCCTGCCCAAATATATAGAGAAATAAGTGCCCAGAAGTGAACGATAGATAGACGGTAAGAATAAACAGGACGTTCAGCTTGTTTAGGAACGAAGTAGTACATCATACCTAGGAAACCAGCGGTCAGTAGGAAACCTACCGCATTGTGTCCATACCACCACTGAACCATCGCATCTACTGCGCCCGAGTAAATCGAGTAAGATTTACCAAGTGACACAGGAATAGCCATGCTGTTCACGATGTGAAGTACTGCTACTGTGATAATAAAGGCACCGAAGAACCAGTTTGCCACATAAATATGTGACGTGTTTCGCTTCACTAGTGTGCCGAAGAACACCACCGCATATGATACCCATACTAGCGCAATTGCGATATCAATAGGCCATTCTAGCTCAGCATACTCTTTACCCGATGTTAAACCGAGAGGCAAAGTAATGGCTGCTGCCAGGATGATTGCTTGCCAACCCCAAAAGGTGAAGGCAACGAGTGGGCCACCAAAAAGACGTGTTTGACATGTGCGCTGTACAACATAATAAGACGTTGCGAACAGAGCACTGGTACCAAACGCAAAAATTACCGCATTAGTATGCAGTGGACGTAAGCGACTGTACGTCAACCACGGCGTATCAAAGTTTAGCTGTGGCCAAACTAATTGAGCGGCAATCAAAACACCAACAGCCATACCAACTATGCCCCATAAAATGGTCACAAGGGTAAATTGGCGAACGACTGTATAGTTGTAGTTTTGTTCAAGCTGCTTTACTTGGCTCATTTGCATGCTTCCAATTTCTAATTAACTACACTTTTACTTCCAACACGACTTGCGTCGTAACACCACCCAAGTAAACTCTAGAATTCAAGTGTTATCATCACCTTATTTCCATTGCTGACTTTAATAAAAAGTGGCATTTTCAGCGTGACACTATACTTGAATTAACAATTCAATGACAGGGTAGTAACCTTACTGGACCTCTGGAAATCATTTTTTATTTAAAAAGTTTGAAGTTTGTAACAAGGATATTAGTAATTATGCCTGCACAAAAGTTAACAAAGGCGCGACTTGCACAAATCTTAATCATGCTCAGTGTTTTAATAGGCGCATTTTTCTGGCGTACCTTTACACACGAGAGTGTTAATAGCGTTGACTGTTCACAAAAAGAACGATGCGATGTAACAATTGAAGGAGAAATAATCACGATTAATCGTGACTCAATGGGAATTTCGCTCGAAACGACAGAAAGTAGCACTCTAAAAATTGATCTAAATCAATCTGGTAATTTTATCAATCTCAACGAGAAGCATAAGTCAGTAGAATGGGACATCATGCCTGAATCGAAAAAAATCACCTTTAAAAAAGGTGAAAACATTGTTGTAGTTCAATTATAAATACGATCTATCACGAGATAATCGTAACTTATTAATGAAATTAACACCTTCTTACCTAGAGAAAATTGGTTGGAATGGTATAACAGCAGAGTGATATCCAATTATAAAATCGTATGCATTGCCAATCAGTTTTTACTCATATTAAAGATGAAGACTCAGCGATAAAAACGCTCAGGTCCGAATTGACACAACAGAGCTTGTCTTACGTGATGTGTTACTACACGGAAGAATACAATTTTGAGTTGATTCGAGAAGCGTTTCTTGCGCATTTTCCTGGTGTGCCTTTTCATGGCGCCAGTTCATGTCAAGCCGTAATGACAGATCAGGGCTTTCATACAGGCCCAGTAATTGCGGCACTTGCTGTTTATGATACAGGTCCTCATGCTTATGGTACTGGTATTTCTAATCACAACTCAGGTGACAGCGTCACCAAGGCTTTGGATATGGCCCTTGAGAACGCAAACCGTGTAGGAGAGGTACCAAACTTAATTCTACTTCATGCTACACCAGGGCAAGAGGAATCAATCATTGCGTCTATAGATGAAAGATTTGGAACTCTAATTCCAATTATTGGTGGTTCGGCCGCTGATAATAACATCGCTGGGAAATGGTCTGTGATAACCGCCCAAGGCTCTCAAACTTCAGGTTTAAGCTTAACTCTCTTTTACTCCTCTCAACCTGTTGATATCGCTTTTAGCGCTGGGCATACACCAACTAATATCAAAGGTGTTGCAACCAAGACCAACGATAGATGCTTACTTGAAATTGATAATGAACCTGCGCTCAATGTTTATAGAAGGTGGACAAATCACCAGGATAACCAAGTAGGTAAAGATAATATGCTGTTTACAAACTCGAGTGCTTATCCATTAGGGCGGATCGCAGGTCATCTCTATGATCGCCCATATTACAAGTTATCCCATCCGATCCGTGAGACGCCAGATGGTGGAATCGAGTTGTTTACACGAATAGAAGAGGGTGACGAGCTCACATTAATGAAAGGAAGTCGTGAGCATCTCGTTGCGCGCGCTGCAAAAGTCGTCAATGCCGCTTTTAACCAAAAATTAGAAGAGTCTCGAAAAATTGGAGTGATAAATATCTTTTGCGCAGGTCCCATGTTGCACTTAATGCAAGACATGAATAGCGTTTGTGAACAAATTAACCAAGAACTAGAACATTTGCCTTTTATTTGCCCTTTTACTTTCGGCGAGCAAGGTAGATTTATTGGTGGTGAGAATGGACATGGAAACCTGATGATTTCATCGGCTATATTCCATAAACCTTATGAAAGATAAATACTTAGACATATATCAACAGGAAGCGCTTCAAGAAGCGTTAGTTGAGCTAAAGCAGGCTAGACAAAGAGAACGACTACTCGCTGATGAAAACAAGGCCATTCTTTCCGCGATATCTGCGATGAGTGAGGCAAAGAATCGGCATGAGATATTTACGGGATTAAACAATGTCCTCAAAAAGTACATCAACTTCGATGATTTTATTGTACTGACTCGCGATGGTGAGCGATATCCCTTCAGGACATTGATATCAACTAATAGCGTATTTGACAATGTATCCTGGTTACACGGTAACACCTATCAAAGAGCTCTCAATGGTGAATGCATTCTACTGTTCGAGCCAGATAAACTCGCTGAGTTTGTTAACTTAAACAGCTTTATAAAAAGCCATGTAAACTCGGTCGTTTTAACTGGTATACGTTCAGAAGTAACGCAAACCGTAATCCTACTTATTGGAGCTCAGAAAGGGCACTTTAGCATAGAGAATAAGGAAACCTTGAGGCGGTTTCGTCCCTTAATTGAAAGGGCGGTCATTGATATCGAGACCAAAGAGAAGTTACAACGTATCGTTGAGGTAAGAACAACTCAGCTCGCTAAAGCAAGAGAAGAAGCAGAGCTTGCGAACCGCTCTAAGTCGGAGTTCTTAGCGATGATGAGCCATGAAATAAGAACCCCTTTAAATTCCGTTCTTGGAATGCTAGATATACTGAAGCAATCAACCTTGTCAGAAGAACAAATTGATGCGTTGAGCCAAATGGAGTGCTCTGCAGAGTTACTTCTCGCGATAATCAGTGACATTCTTGATCTCTCTAAAATCGAGTCTGGTCGCTTTCAGCTCAATGAACAATGGATTAATTTAAGAGACACTGTCACTTTTGTTATTTCTCAGCAAAAACAAATAGCTAAGAAGAAAAATCTCCAATTTAAACTCAACTGTACTGTCACTAATGACAAACAATTTTGGATTGACTCCACGCGGTTATCTCAAATCCTGTTTAATCTAATAGGGAATGCAATAAAGTTTACAGACGAAGGTGAAGTAAAAGTTTCTGTATCTGAGCAAGATGCTGAACTTGTGATCTCAATATCTGACACTGGAATTGGTATATCTAAAGCAAAGCAAGAGCACTTGTTTACGGCATTTCATCAAGGAGACCGTTCCATCACGAGACGCTTTGGTGGTACAGGACTGGGACTCGCAATAACCAAGCATTTAGTTGAAATGATGCGTGGCAAGATTGCCGTTAAAAGTGATGAGCATGTTGGTTCAACCTTTACGATTTCGATTCCAGTTTTGACTCGTTGTAATCAAAATCGTCCAGTTAGAATCGAAACCAATCAACCGACAAAAGCAATGGAACTTCTCGTCGTAGAAGATACCGAGTCGAATCAGTTCGTAATAAAGCTTATCTTAAATAAGCTTGGCCATAATGTTCATATCGCAAGCCATGGAGCAGAGGCATTAACATTTTTAGAAGAGAATGAGGATTTAATCGATTTGATTCTCATGGATGTCTCGATGCCAGTGATGGATGGAATTACCGCAACAAGACTTATTCGAGATAAAGGTCTCAGGACCCCAATTATAGCGTTAACTGCACATGCGCTAGAAAGCGATAGAGATAAATGCCTGGATGCCGGTATGGACGGATTCATTTCCAAGCCAGTTAGAAGACAAGATATCTTTGAAGCTATACAGTCATTTCAATAAGCAAAAAGGCGTTAATATAGATCTTAACAATCGATAGATTATTAAGATCTATATTAAGTATTTTATGGTAAATAACCATTATGTTTAATACTTACAGTAAGGCCCTTAAATTTAAAATCTGCAGGGGAATAGGAGCATACTCAGACAGCATTTAGCGTACGGCGATATGCAATTTAACATAACACATATAATGCGCACTGTAATAGTGGTTCCTGTGGACTTGCAATCACTAAGGCTAATCCAGTGCAAGCCATTGAGATTCCTGATAATCCAAGCCCATTAAACTTTTTTGCAATTCCTTCCCATACTGCTTTTATCTGCGGATTATCATTGCGATCAGCGTGACAACCCAACAATGCAATCTCAGGGTCTAAACCTGATTGCTCTGCAAGAAAAATTGCTTGTGTATCAGTCATATAACGCTTTCCTTTGCGGAAATCACTGATTCTTTGCGGCGGCACATTCATATCCGCTGCAATTTGTTTGTCTTGTACGTAACTTTGAGCCTTTTTGTAGGCATCTAATAGTTTGTTCTGATACATACCGCTTCCTCCATTTCCGTCAGTTTAGCTCATCAATCACCATTTTTGGTGTCTTGCGCTAACCAATTTTGGTGATTACGCTACTAACCAAATTTGGTTATTCAATCAGTATCAGACCGCCTTAGCTCTGGGCGTTTGCCCTTGACGCTTACGTCTTGGCTTCGGCGGTCGCTCTCACAACTAGTCAAGGTGGTTGTTATGTCAGAAGTCTCCAATACAAAAAAACTAGAAATATATCTGAATCGCGCTTGGAGTTTGTTTCTTGTCTCGGTTATTGCGGCGGGTATTTATTTCTTTGGTTCCCTTATCTACGACTCGTTTGAAATCCCATACGACGATTACGAAACTTTTGCGTTTTATCTTGACCATGAGTTTTGTGGTGATTTGGCTCGCGACTATGCCTCTGACGGTCGCGTCACCGTTTACGAGTATCTGGTCGTTTCACATTGCTCTGGCAAAGATGAGAAGCGTAAATTCTACTCAGAGCTTGAGGCTCAATAATGCGTGAACTTGTTATTGATTTGGCATCAGGCAAACAAGAATGGATTGATTTTGTTCCTGTCCATTCTTGGGCTTCATGTGAACACATTCCTGACAACTTATTCGACCATCGTTTTGAGTACGTCGACCATAGATTCACAACGCCTGAGGATTTCATTCCGTCGGCGGTGAAATCGGCAATGAGTTCGTCAATCTACTCACACGACCTGTCAGATTTTATTGAGCGCCCTACTTCTAACCCTTGTTTGGACTTGCCGAAATCATTACACCGTAACGGCGACTTCGTTCGACACATGACACGCGCTTACACCGACATCCTGAAAACACGCAACGCTTTAGAAGCTGTACGCGCAGTTAATGACGCTCACGACCGTTTGACTGAGCACGGCTACAGCTACGCGATGTCAGATGAGCAAATTACCAATCTAGCCAAGCGCAAATCACGCGACTTTTCTCGCGTGTTAAGTGCGATTCCTCTTGAAGAATCACAAGCGCGTTTTGATAAAGCGGTTCAGCTTCTTGATTCATTAGGCTTGGCATTCTCACCTGAGCAAATTCAATACGCAGAAAACAACTGTGAGCTTTTCGCATTGGTAAACCGTGCTCTTGATGAACATTGGCTTGTTCGTCAACTGCGCCGTAAATGTGCTTACGAGGTTGAATGTGTCGCGCGTGATTTAGCGCTTGTTCAACGCCGTAAGCAAGTTTACTGCTCGGATTTTTCTCTAAACCGTCAACGTGACCGCAATACTTCTAACCGTATCGCGCTAGAAAACACGATTGCTTACGATGAGGCTGACCCGTCTAACTACTTCACACTCAGTGAGTTATCCGCTAAGTCGGTTTCTAACGCTGAGATTCGCCGCGCTGAAATGTTTGTTCGTCTGCGTGGCTTTGAGGAAATCGCTCAAGAATCGAATCACGATGCGGTGTTCTTCACGGTTACGGCTCCGTCTCGTTTTCACTCTGTTTCTAAAGGCGACATCAACCCGAAATGGCTTGAGGCTGGCAAGCCTGATGCGAAAGCGGCTCACGCTTACCTAATGGGCGTTTGGGCGAATCTTCGTAAGTCGATTGATAAGAGCAAAATCAAGGTTTACGGGATGCGCATTGTCGAGCCTCACCAAGACGGCACACCGCATCACCACTTGTTGCTGTTCATGGAGAAATCCGCACGCAAATTTGTGACGTCTGAGTTTCGTCGTCTTGCTATGGCTGACTCTCCTGACGAAAAAGGCGCAAAGAAAGCCCGTTTCAAGGCGGAGGTTATCGACTGGTCTCAAGGCTCGGCCGTTGGCTATGTCGCTAAATACCTAAGCAAAAACATTGACGGTCAGCACATTGATTCTGACAAAGGCTCGTCTTTGTCTGGCTCAGATGCGGCAGAACGTGTCGTAACTTGGGCACGTGTAAATCAAATTCGTCAATTTCAATTTATTGGTGGTCCATCTGTCACGGTATGGCGTGAGCTTCGTCGTCTTCGTGATGAATTCAAAGAGGACGATGCTTTGTTTACAGATTTATCTCAAGACGAACACTTTCTATTAGAAAAGGTTCGCCGCTCTGCTGATGAGGGCGACTGGAAAGCGTTTTGTTACGCAATGGGCGGCGTGTTCGTTAAGCGCAAAGACCAACCAGTAAAAGCGGAATATTCCGTTTCAACCTCTATCGAAAAACTGATTGCTTCGGGCGGTGAATACTCATCGACTCGTTACGGCGATATGGCTCAAGCTCGTTTGAATGGCTTGATGTTCCATAAGATTTTTATCGCGACTCGCTTCCGTACTTGGAAGACCGAGAACAAAGAACAATTCATCCGTGCTCAACAAGGCATCATGTCTAACGTGGTCGATTACTTCGACGCGCTAGAACGTGAAAAAGAATACGAGCGTATGTATGACGACCTTTACGAGCAATACGAAAAACACCTAGCGCTCTATGACGAAATGGAAGCGCTGTTGCTCACCGACCCTCAGGAAATTAATGCGTCGTGTTGGGTGGGCGCAGCCCCGCCCGACATGATGCATTAATTTCCCTTGGACTTGTGTCAATAACTGTCATTTCAATTTTCAACTCACCAACAACGTAAAAATAAGGGCAAAACACTATGAGAATGGAAGGTTTAATTCTAGATGTTTCGGACATCGTTCAAGAAACCAAAACAGACCGTAACGGCGAACAAAAGCAAAACGGCAAGCTGCGTCTTATCACGACCAACCCAACAGACACTATTGAAGTGCGCGTGTCTCCTGAGCTTTGGGAAAACGGCAAGGCTGGCGAACTGCTCAAGCGTTGTGTGGGTAATCGCATGATGTTTGATGTGGAACACAAGAAATTCAGCTTTGGTAACGATGAGGGTAAACACGTCTCTATCGACGGTTTCCATCTCTACGCCCTACCTCAATTAAACGAAAAGTAAGGGCTAAATCATGACCGAGACGCAATTTGCAGAGCTAATGGCTCGACTCGATAACTTTCAGTTAATGGTGTTCTTAGGCATTTGTTTCTTGCTAGTTGCGCTCGGTTGGATGGTCGGAGGACAAAGATAAATGCTGTCATCAGAGTTCATGCTCGGCTGTTTCGCGACAGCCTTTATCCTTGGCTTCTCGATTGGCTTCCACATTCTCGGATTCAAGAAAGCGGCTGAGGTTTCAACTTCTTCATAAACCATAACATAGGAAATAAGACTATGGAAAAGCAAAGCAAAGTACGCGCAGCAATGGCTAAGGCTGGCGCAGTAGTAACAGCAAAACGTGCGGCATTTGGTGGTGCACTTCTCATGGCGGCATCTTCTGCGAATGCAGCACTGCCAGAAGTGGCAACACAAGCCTTTAGCACACTGGCAAGTTACGTCACTGAAATGCTCACCTCGACATGGGGTATCGCCGTGCCAATGACGGTCGGCTTCATCGGCATCAAGCTATTCAAGAAAGGTGCAAACAAAGCAACGTAATTCTAACGACTGCTTTATACACCCATTGGTCAACGCCTCCGAATGGGGGCGTTATTTTTGTGAGGATTATAAATGAGTATTAAACAAAGCATTGCGTCACTGGTTATTTTGCTGAGTGTTTCGTTTAGTGCTTCTGCTTATGTCGTTGTTGACCGTGCGAGTACTAAGGACCCTTATTTCTTTACTGGTATTCAGGGGCTTGGTGCCAACAGTACAGCTGAGCTTAAACAAAACATTCTCGATATGGGTTGTTTTTCAACTAAGCATGCTAATGGTCCCGTTGATGCTTTCTCTTTTTCCGGTGACCGTATGAATTATCGTTATTGTAATACTGGTGCTCAGAGTAACGCTACTTTGTACTTTAAGGTGATTAGTTGTGGTGTGGGCGAGGAATGGAATCCTGATACTGGCAAGTGTGAGGAGCCGCCTTCTCCGCCTTTCTGTAGTCGTCCTGACACGATAAGTCAGATGAACCAATTTGAGTCTTCTTGCCTTGCTGATGGTGGTTCTCCAACAATTATTTGTAACGACCAAGTTAGCCCTCCAGACCTTCGCATGTCTTGTGATGTTCCACCGCCCAAGCCTGACCCTGACGAATGCACTCCCGATTCATCCGATTGGCCTGCATGTAAAGATCCAGAGCCAGAAGAATGTACACCTGACTCACCGGATTGGGACCCTAGATATGGTATGTGTTGTAGACCAGAAAACAATTGGTGTGATACTCCCAAGCCAGAATCCTGTGTTATTGGCGCTCCCAATTGGCCAGCGTGTGCGACTGATACCGATATTGACCCTCCAACAGGCGGTGATTTGGGCGACCCTGATAAACCAAGTGGCGGCGGTACTGGTAATCCTGACCCAGAGAAACCCGAGCCTGATGTCGATAATACGAG
This sequence comes from Vibrio sp. 2CM40D, assembly GCF_023161825.1. Classification (NCBI taxonomy): domain Bacteria; kingdom Pseudomonadati; phylum Pseudomonadota; class Gammaproteobacteria; order Vibrionales; family Vibrionaceae; genus Vibrio; species Vibrio sp. 2CM40D. Next base: position 71,064 of record NZ_JALNTL010000007.1, on the reverse strand, counting down.
TGATACCCTCGCCGCTATTAAATCCATGAATAGTGATTTGAATGCACAGCTAACTGGCATCAATAACGACATGAACAAGAATCAAGCGGAAACTAAGTCCGCTCTTGATGCGCTCAAGGCGTCGGTTGATTTGAATACCGATACCGTTGTCGATAATGCAAACCATGTAGCGAATGCGATTCAAGGTCAGTCCGATATGTTGTCTGATATTGGCAACAATACAAACCGCTTGCTGACTTCGGCGAACAACCAGTTAAGTAATGGTTTTGGTCAGCTGTCTAGTGACCTTGGAGATTTGCAGCAAACCAACCAACAAGGGTTTGATGAGCTTTCGGATAAGCTCGACGATTTAAAACCATGTGTACCTACTCCTGAGAATAGATTCTGTGAAAGTCCTCATGGATTGGATAGTAACTTTGTTGGTGATGCATTAACTCAAGCGGATTCGATTGTTTCCGGTGCCTTAGGCTCTTATGAATCGACGGTTGTTGGTGCGGCAAATGATTTGCTTGAAAAGAATATTACGGCTGAATCTGAGGCGCATATTACTGCGGTCTCTGATTCATTCCTTAACTTGCTTCCACAACCTAGCGAATGTATGCGGCTTTCTTTGCCAACACTCAATGGTGGGAACGTTTCAATCTCTTGTGAGTTTTCTCATAAGTTGAAAATGATCCTCTCTATTCTGATTTACATCTACACGATTAAGACGCTTGTTGAAATCCTGCTGACTGAGGTCACGCCTGTACCAAGTAACAAGCCAGGTTCAGGGAGATATTACTAATGATTCAGCTATTACCTATTGTTTCAGGCATTAGTGCGGCGTTGCGTTTACCTGCTTTGGTCGCGTTTATAGCACAAATAGCGACGACTCTGTTTGGTTGGTTCTTTATCGCCAAGGCGCGCAACGTCACGATTAACTTGGTGATTATTACCTTATTGATTGGGCTTACACTCGCGCTCACTCTTGCCATTTATACGCTTGCCACTGGGCTTTCTTACGTCACGCCCCCGTTTTGGTCACAAGCGGCGGGCATGTTTATCCCAAATAACGCAATTCCTTGCGTGAGTGCGATTTACTCGGCGCGTCTGCTGCGTTGGGTGTGGGAGTGGAAGTTCTACGCGATTGTGAGGGCGGCGTAATGGCATCGGTCTACTTTGTCACGGGTAAGCTCGGCTCAGGCAAAACGCTAACAGCAGTCGGTAAGATTCGCGAGGCGTTTATGCGCGGTGTGCCTGTAGCGACAAACCTCGATATCAACTTGAAAGAAATGCTTGGACGCGATAAGCGCAACACTCGTCTTTATCGCTTACCAGACAAGCCTCAGGTAGAAGATTTGATGGTGATTGGTTCGGCAAACAAGAGCTATGACACCAAAAAAGACGGCTTGATTGTGCTCGATGAGTGCGGAACGTGGTTTAACTCGCGCACATGGAACGATAAGAATCGACAAAAGTTAATTGATCACCTTTTGCATATTCGAAAGCTTGGATGGGATGTCATTTTCATCGTTCAAGACATTTCGATTGTTGATAAACAAGCGCGTCTCGCACTGGCTGAGCACACCGTGTTTTGTCGTCGTTTAGACCGTCTTCAAGTCCCTATCATCTCGACTGCGGTATCCGTTCTGACGCTCGGTCAACTCAAGTTGAAAATGCCTAAGTTGCACGTTGGCATTGTGAAATATGGTGACAACGCGAACTCGCTCACTGTCGATAAATGGATGCTCTGGGGTACGGATTTATACAGTTCTTACGACACTAAGCAGATGTTTAGAAACAACTATGAGGACGGCGTTTTTTCAGTATTGCCGCCCTACTATACCCACGGACGTTACACTGTCCCGTATACGTTGAGAAATATCATGCGCATTACGAAAATCTATCTCCGTAAATACTCTCGATTCAGTGTATTTGCGGCAGGTGTCGCCGTCTCGTTTGCGGTGTTCACCTTGGTTGGCACGCCGAACATGTCGACGGAACCCGAAACGGCTCAAACGGCGGTGCCTCGCGAGTCATTGAGTGACTTGCTCGACGGCTATCGAATCGAATCGTCAATGAATCCCCCAAACGTAGCCCCGTCTTTTGTGCTCGTTAAGGACGATGTGCGTCTGTCGTCGTCGCAACTATACGCAAAGGGCTTTACGGCTCAATCTAACGGCTCTTGCTCCATTACGGTTAGCGGCAACGGTCAATCATTCAAAGTCATGTGCTAGGGAATAAGGTGCGCTTTATGTCATGGATAATCGCAAAACTCACAGCTTGTCTTTCAAAAAAACAAAAAAAATCTTATTGTGCCGGAGGCTTATTATCAGCGTTCTCGTTGCTCACTATGCGCTGTGGTAAAGTTGAGAAACAAACTACGGCTTGTTCCAACTTTTCCACATCCAGCATTACCACCTTTCTGCTCGCGTGCACCCTGCTCAGCTCCCCTTCTTTTGCTGCAAGCTCTGCGCCTTTTGAGGCAAAGAACACACCGATTGGAGACTTTGCATCGTGGTTCTCGGTTCATACTGGGAATACGGTGGTGCTAGGTCAAGGTGTTACTGGTGAGGTCAGCTTTACCGCACCCGATTTGAAAGATGAGGACTATCCAGCCTTTTTCCTTTCCGTGCTTCGCGCGCACGGTTACGAGCTTACACATGACCACGGCGTTTTTACCATCATTGCCGACGCGAACAAGGTGGAGACGTTCGAACCCTCTCAAGTGAAGCTGTATTTCTTTGAGAATGTTCGAAATACCAAGGTCGTTGATTTGATTTCCTCGATGCTTGCTGCAACGCAGAATCAAACACTGAACAATAAAGCGATTAAGAATTACAAGGTTGAAGTGCTACCGACCACAAACAGCATTATCGTTACTGGCTCTGCAAACCAATTGAAGCACATTGATGTGCTCATCAAAGGGATTGATAGACCACAAAAGCAAGTCTTTATCGAGGCGGTAATTACCGAAACTGAGCTCGGTGATTCTCAGGAAGTCGGCGTAAATATGGACTTAGCACTGAGTGAGGCTGGCTTTGTTTCGCAGCCTACCGCAATTAAGAAAGCCGTTGATAACCTGTTGTTCTATGAGGGCGGTGATTTCAATGCGCTTATCAAAGCTGTATCAAAGAATCAGAATACCAAGCTCTTATCACGCCCAAACATGTTCATTATGGACAGGGAGCGGGGTTATATCACGGTTGGTCAGAACGTGCCGTTCCTCACTTCGTCTGAGGTAACTGACGGCGGTAATCGAGTCCAGCAAATTGAGCGTAAGGATGTGGGCGTGTCACTTGAGGTAGTACCACATGTAATTGGTGATCATGTTGTGTTACAGATAATGCAAAAATCTGACTCGGTAACGGACTCTTCTATCGCATCCGACATCATCACCAATACGCGAACACTGCAAACCGTGGTCAAGGTCAAAGACCGCCAAACGATCTCTTTAGGTGGTTTGATTTCCCAAGAGCAACGCGACTCGGTAAGCGGTGTACCTGTCTTGATGGATGTTCCGTTGCTTGGTGCTCTATTCCGGTCAGAAAAGACCAATACGGTAGATAAAGAACTTAAAGTAACGATAAGAACCACGATACTTTGAGTTAAAAGAAAAGCCGAACAATTGCTGTTCGGCTCTGCTTTAGCTGTACTGTAATACGCTTTCCAATTCTCTACACTTTATTATCGTGTCACGTTCTAATACGGTTGCGATATGTGTTTTGTCATAAGAGCTTCTAGCTTCAAACCGAAGCAACGGATGGTGTCCGTTAAGTGCATTGTTTACGTATATATCTCGTTCTTGTCTCTTTTTCTGCCTATGAGATGAGTCATCCAGCTCGATGACCGCCAAGACTTTTGTATCTCTATCCGTTATCACGTAGTCCATTCTTTTAGCCCAAGTTCGAGAGTTGTCTTTAAAGTTGGTCGGTTGAACCAACGCCATTAATGAAACTTGACTATGAATTACGTATTCATCAGATATAAGCTCCTGCAACACTTTGTAGAATCGGCGCTCTGTCTTGGTGGCCAAGTATGTACTTTTCTTGTGAGGTACAGAATTAGTCTGATTGCCCGTGTTCGGTAGAGGCACTTCGACTATCTTTGGGTTCTTTTCTACAGCTTTAGGTTCAAAAGAATGTATGCTGTTCGGTCTTCTGACTGCTGCACCTTGTTCCCATTCGTTAAGCCTACGTTTAGGTTTCTTACCCTTCTTTGTGAATAGATACACAATACACGCTAAGGATATAACTATCAGTAATTCAGGCACTTTCCGTTCCTCACTCATAAAAAATGAGTGCATGGTAGCATATCGCTTTTGTTTGGTGTGTTATTGAAATCAGCTTTTATGTACCCCGCGCTAAACAACTTAGTGATTATGCTATCATGTGTTAGTTTAAGTACTCAGGATAATCTTTGTTCATAGATGAAAGTACGAAGGAAAATGGATAAAGCAGGAATTTTGATATTATTTTTTGTCGGTTGGGTTTTGTTTTACGCAGGGTTACAAACCGGAGCGGAAGCGCAGGGTGTGTGGAAAGTGGCACAGGAACTACTATCCGTACTGGCAAACATTGCAACAATAGCTGCTCTTTTTTTTGCATACAAGGCTTATAGTTCTTGGAAAAAACAGATTACACACGCCAAGCTATTTGATAAAGACACTGAGGCTCTAAATAAATTAGACTTAATACAAGATAAAATAGAGATTTTCTCACTATATCAAGCTTATCAGTTGCAGTATCTATATGAGAATGCTTTAAGTTTTAATGGTCAAGATGTTTTTGGCGCTCGAGCGGAAGTTAAGAAAATGCGCGAGATGATAGATGAGTCGAAAATAACGAGCGCTTTTCCTGAGTTTAATAGCAATGTTCGAGCAGAGTTACACGCATCTCCCTTAATAGAAGATGCTTTTTATCAATCTTTAAAAGATTACAAAGCGTACTTGAAGGCATATATATTAACGGTTCACTCCCTAATATCTAGTCCTATTTTTTTATTAGAAGATTCTGAGAAAGTCTTACGTAAGATTGAAAGTTTGCAAAATGAGGGAGAGCTATATCAAAATCTTATGCAGTCTTATAACAAAGCTAAAGATAAATTCAATGAGAAATGGTTTAAAGGCTCCTAGATGGAGCCTTTGTTTACATAATTTTCTTTAGCGCTCTAGCATATTTTAATACTCGTCCTGCGGCCTCTAAATCAGTTAACGCCCCAATCTCTAATAGTGCAATTCCGGTTAAAACTTGCTGTGCCGTTACCAGTTGCCCTGTTGGAAGTTCTAATCTGTCATAATGCATTTTAAAGTGCTCCCACTGGTCTGAAGGGCTCAGCTCTCTTCCCTTTGTCATTCTCATGAGCCGTTTACACTCAGGAGGAATGGTTTTCCCCTTATCCCATTCTTTGACTGTCCTCACAGTTTTTAAACAAAGTTCAGCAGCTTGTTCGACGGATAAACCACATTCAAATTCACGAAAAATATAGTTTTTAGTCATTTCGTGATACTTCATTGAATAGTCCCTCAAAAGAGAGACATTTTATAGGACTGGCATATGCAATCACATTCAACATAAGCAGATATAATGCGCACCAAGGAGCTTTTTGTTAACAAAGTCTAACTCTTTGATTAAGCCTTTCATAAGTGTCTGATAACCAAGCCGTAAATTTTAATTTTGTGAGTTTTAAACGTTTAAGTCGTTTGTACTATTACTGGCGATTGTTTCCCGCAATCTACAAAACTCGCCCAACACCCTTACCGCCACATTATGAGGCGTTCGGTTTAGGCGAAAAAACAAGAAAAAAATAATTTTAGTCTGTTCATCAAATTGCGAGCGTTGTCATGTTTCACGAATCATTCTGCACTCTATTCTGGCGCGAATTTAAAACCCTTAAGCAAGGCGCCGAGTTTTTTCACGTTACCAAACCAACGGTTGTTCGTTGGTTAGATGGCACCGTTCCGGTGAATCCGATGGCGGAAAAACTTCTACTCATTAAATCGCTTGGTTATTTGCCTAATGATATTCGTTGGTCTGGGTTTCGAGTTTGTGAGCAACGTGCTGTGTTAATCACGCCATCTGGTCGTGAGTTCAGCCCTAAAGAATTGGAAAGCTTTGTATTTTGGCGTGACGAACATCGTCAGTTTGTGGAAATGTACGGACACTTTAAGTATCCCAAGGTTTATCCTGCTAAGGAAAATTTGCTGCCGTTTCGTGGCGGCCGTAGGATGAAATCAGCCCCTTGGCTACCAACCAAGGACAGGTCGGCCAAATAAAAAAGCAGCCGTCAAATGATGGCTGCCTTTGTTTTATTTGAAAAATGTTATTTAGTTTGAGTTTTTGTCTTTAAAGTAATAGCCAATAATAAAACCAAGAGATGTTCCCAAACCACTAATCACAAGAGAAATAACCGCTTGAAAGTCAAGTAAAGTTACAGCTTTTGCAGCTTCATCTAAACCTTTGTCTTTCAAACGAATCATCCAAGTTACAGCAGCTTCGTTGTACATAAGAACAAACAAATAAGATGCTGCTAGTAAAGAGAAAAAGAAAACAACAAACTTCATCGTAAGTTCGCTGCGAGTCTTGGGATCGTGTTGTTTATCCTGCTGTGTTGTTTCTGTTTCTAGTTTTTCTAATCGTCGATTTATATCTTTGTAATGAGCTTGCTGTGATTTTGCTGTTCCAGACTGTGCTTGAGCCTTTTGTCTTAGTTGTTCAGCTAATATTTGTGTTGCACTATTCGGCTTTAACATCGTTGTCACCTACCGAATCGTTACTTACAAACTCCAAAATCTTAACAAGGTTATTAATTGTTTCATTATGACTGTTCTGAACATAGTGTGAGATCTTTTCATCTTCATCCATAAGCTTTTTGCATGTGTCAATGATGTCGCGAATAACGCTTTTTAAAACGACACGAACCTCTTGAGGAAGTTCGTTATTGTTAATAACAGCATTTGCCTCACTTAGCCTAGTGGCAATATCTCCGATAGCATTAACATTCTCTGTGGAGTGTTCCATTAACTTTTTTTGTTGCTCGGAACTTATATCTATTATATTAGCAATAGCCTTTATACTATCGTCCGCATCCGACATGTCTTAAACCCATATGGTGTACTATCTGAAAATTATCTCAAATTTCATGAGTCATTCAAGGTTATTCTTTGTAAAAGAGAAATTAAGAAAGCCGAACCCCATCGCTAAGGGTTCGGCTTTTTTAGGCTTCGGCTTTGGTGGCTTTCGTTTGAAGCCTATCGAGGTCAATCGACCCGCTAAAAGTATCGGCTCCCTACTCGCTGTGTAAATCGTCATTAATAACGATTCGAACCAGTTCGCAAGGTTTAAGCCTCGTTTATCATTGTTGCACTTGTTCACCGTCGTGCTTCGTTTCAAAAGTGCTCCACGTGTCACCTTTCAATAGAGTCACGAAAGTGGTTTCTTCGTCGCTGTATTCTTTGACCACCGTAGAGTTAAGCATCTCTTCTTCAGTTGGCTCATTGTAGAAGTGGCAATGCCTCTGGTTTTTGGGCACTCCCCATTTTTCACAATTAGTACGACAGTAATGGCAACCATCTGATGCTGTTCTGCCCGGATGGCTATAAGAGGAAAAGCTTATAACTGACAGTAGTGCAGTAATGCAGAATAAAGAAAGCTTCATTGCTATTGCTCCGTTTTGTTATCGCGTTATTGCATATTGAATTATCGCTCATTAAGTAACAAAGCGCATATTGGCGCATCAAAAAACAAACATTAAATACTCTGTGAGTTTTAGATTTATGACCATAGCGACAAAAAGCCGAACTCTATCACTAGGGCTCGGCTTTTTATTGTGGCTTTAGTTGATTGCTCACACTAGCGGCGGCGCGACATCGAAAAAGTTCATGTATAGGTTTTGGCTAAAGAAGCCGCGAACCTGCGCATTTGCCGTTGAGCTCACCATGCCAATGTTCGACATCGTGACGGTGCCATCATCGCCCAAGCTGAAATCGGTGTCCCGCGCTTGGAATTCAAACTCAAAGCCTTGGTTGCCCATGATGATAAACGACAGGTGTTTATCAATGGGGTAACAGCCCTCAACGCAAGGTAGGAAAAAGGTTGGGTCTGCTTTTGAGAACTTCTTGGTGATAATGAACTCTTTCCCGATGCCTTGATTGGTGTAATTGAGTTTTGGTACTTGTCCGGCTTTGCCGTAGTACACCCCTGCACCTTCCACGGACAACACGCCCCGCGCGGCGCTTTCGATGAAAAACGCACGTTTACGATAGTTAATGGTCGCGCCACCTTCGGCCAGACTTGGGATTTCAAGCCAGAACTCTTTCACGTCGTACAAGCCCGCCGGAAGTTCAACGGTGCGTGACGCTCGGATACTGGTTGCGTTGCCGTCTCCGTCCAAATCACAAATACCAAAGCGAATCTTTTGCGGGCCACCTGCCTGACAGCAGCGCACATAGGCGTAGTAGTTTTGCTCACCATCTTCAATCAACGTTGGTGTATCAAACTCTTGGAACAACACCGCATTGGCACCGTTACCCGTCATACCAAGACCACCAAACATAACGGCATTACCATCCTTGTTTTGGTGTAGGTCGGCTTTGCTATATCGGCCGGATTTCACTTTGCAATAACTGATACTGCCGCCGTGTTGAACCTCAATGCTCCACGATGAACAAATAGGTTTTGCAATGCCTTTCATGAAGTTAAAAGATTTGGCTTTGTCTACCGCGTGGCCATACAAAATATCATTCGAAAGCGTTGCGCTGTAATACTCCGCAAAGCTTGGGTTTCGCAATAGGTTGTCAGGCGCATTGCCAGCAAGCGCCACTTCTGCCATGGCGCGCTCTAGATAGTCGGCAATGTGCTCGACTTTTTTATCCGTGCTTCCCGTTGGAAGCGGTTTAACTGAATCTGTCATGATAAATACTCTTTAATCTGTCTGTTTTGCCGTGAGCACCAACACGCTTTCGCGTACATCTTGCAGCCCTTGGGTAAGCTGTTTATTGATGGCGATTTGGTACTTCAGATTCATGCCGATAAGCACAAACATGACCAGCGACTCGGACGAAAACCCCAGACCCGATAAGGCGTTAATAAGGGCGTTTTCCATCCAAGCCCCCTACTTTTTTGCTTGGTTTCCACTTGTCCGGCAACGACTCATACGCACCAATCACGGCGGGAATGGCTAAGCCAACCGCGCCGCCAAAATTCACGCCCGTATCAGTCAGCTCCACGCTAAATAAATGGCCGTAGCCCGTCGCCGCAGCGATAACGGAACCGAGAAGCGTTAAACCTTTTAATGTTGAACGTTCAAACATGTTGTGTTTCTCCCTAAACCAGATTGACGCCTTTAAGCACCGTGTTTTTGCTGTAGTGGCGACCCACTTCCATGATGCTCATCGCGTGAAGCACTTCGACCAACAGCGGCTTGTTGTTCACCAAGTCAATGCGCTCATCCATACCCACACCAACGCGACCCGCGACAAAGCGTGCATAGTTGGCCGTGTGGTTTTCGTTTGGTGGCGCAAAGCGGTGAATGATTTCCGTTAAAGTGTGCAGTTCATGACGGCGCTGATAGTTACGCAGCAAAATGGCGCCCGCACGAAAGCCCCATTCGGGCGCTTGAAAGGTTTCAAAGGCTTTATCACGTGACGGCGTCACCTTGCCTTGCCATGCATTTGGTGCGATGCGAATGTTGAGCGGGTTATTAATGCGAATCCCGCGAACGCTTGATGTAGTTGATGTCGTCATGGTTAACGCTCCAATTCCAAAAACAAAAATAATTAAGATAAACAACGGCATGGTTACACCTCCAACAGTGTGACGCTGTCACCCTCCGCGCCCGTTAAGGTCATGTCGGCCGTGCTTTCAATGGTGATGCGCTCGCCCGCTTCCAGTTCAAACGCATCAATGAACACCGAGGCGGTGTTGGCTTTCGCTGCCTTAATCGTGATGGCTTTACGCGTGGCGTTTTGCGCAATGTTGTGCGGGAACACGCTCACCGCTTCGGTGATGAGGTTGCGACTGACTTGCGCATCGACGTTGACCACTTGCGTTGCTTCGAGCGTGACCGCAGGTAATGCAGACACTTCCACCGATGGCAACGATTGAACCGTCACGGGTTGCGGCGCTTTGAACTCAACAGGCGGTAACGTCGTGACGCCGAGCTGTTGATTCGCGGCCAATTCAACCGCGGGAAGCTGATTCACTGCCAGTTGTTGATTGGGCGCGATTTCTACCGCGGGTAAGTGTTCCACCGTCACCCCTGGCATGCGCTCAATCACCACATTCGGCAGTGCTTGCACCACCACGCTTTGACCCTCAACGGGCGGCGTGAACATCCCAAAGCCAAATTGAATTTCAATCTGGTTATCGGTGCGGCTTGAGATAAGCAAACGCCCAAGGTGTTTACCCTCGCCCACATTAAACACCGACGACTTGCCAAGCGTAACGCGCTCACCGGACGATTCGCGATAGATTTCGATTTCAGCTTGCGCCGCTTTCAGATACAGCCAATTACCATCTGGCGTCAGCGGGATGGCTTGACCCGCTAATAGTTGCGTGTTCATCGTTTCTTCACCATTACGTAGCCAAGCACCAACACAAGCACGATTGCTAACATCACCATCATCTTGCTTGTTTCGACTTGCCCGCCGTCTTGTTTGAATTTCGCCAAGTCCATCATGGCTTGCAGGTTCTTCGAGTTCTGCGCCGCTTGGTTGCCCGCCAGTCCCGCCAACATATCGAGGTTTTCACTGTTGGTTGAGGCGTACGTTGCCAAGGAATCGCCCGCAAAATCGGCCACTTCATCAATGGCGGTTTCGGCAATGTCGTGCGTGGTGTCCATCGCTTCAAGCGAAATACGCTCATTGCTGTTGAGCATCTCACCGCCAAACGCAAAGGCTTCATCAAACGCTTTTTCGCCAAGCTCCATGGCGGCATTGACGGCGCCGTGGTCGGTCATGGTGGTGTTGATGGTCGAGTTGTTCACCCCCGAAATCGCTACACCGAGGTTATCGCCACTAATGGCATTCTGACCGCTGACGTTAGTGGTGTTACTGGTATTGCTCGATTTTGATTTAGAACTACCCATTTACAGCACTCCCAAATCCAAACGAATAAAGTCGCCGTCTTGCTTGGCGGTCACACCAATCGAACGCACCAAACGGGCAACGCCATCAAAGGCCGTGTCGGCGGTCATGGATGACATGCCCGCCGCTTTCACCACTTTGCATAACTGGATAATTCCCGAACGCAGACCGTGACCCGCGACGCCCCACAAAAAGTAGTTATCCCCGTCTCGCTCACCCGCAATGATGAGATCATTTTCATTGCTGATTAGGCGATACAAACTCACGCGGCCATCCTTGACCGCTTTGCACAATTCGATATACGCATCAGGGCAAGCGCGAAACGCGGGCTTGAGTTCACCAAGCGCACGTTTCGATTGCGTCACGACTTCAATTACTTCTTTTTCCATAGCAACACCGCCGCAATCACAATCACTACAAGAATCATCAACGTGGTGGAATTGCCCCCGCCCATGTTGATATTGCCTACCGAGAGGCTGCCACTTGATTCACCATCGGCACCGCTGACTGCGGGTCCACCGTTGGCGCTAATTGGCATTGAGCCGGAATTGCCTAAAAGCCCACCAATCATAATTTGAATCCTTTCTTGTACAGGACATAACACACCAGAAGCAGACCGAGCACCCATCCGATGCGGTCAAACCCGCCCGAGACTTTGATGCCCGCCCATACGCCCACCGCACCTACAATCAGGTATGGAATAAACGGCATTACTTCTTCCCCTTAGCGACGTAGAACATCGCCAATAACAACAGTACGAACAGCATTCCCATCATCAGGTGCGTGGTGGTCACCCCCGCAAACGCGGAGGTGTACACAGGCTCACCCGTGGGTTGTTGGTAGTCGTTATTGTGCTTTCGCTGTTCATCTGGATTGCTGGATTCGACGCGTTGAGCTTCGTTCTCAATCTTTACGCCGAGCCAGTCCTTGCCCAAGTCGGTGACGTCGGTCATCAGTTCGCCGCCCGTTTCTAAGACGCCATCCCAAATGGAACCCCACATGCTTTGCTCTTGCGCCATAACGCCCCCTTACTGCGCGGTAGGCACCGCCACTTGTTCGATGGCTTCAATCAGCACCGGAATACTACCCGCCGCAGTTTTTTCCACTTCAAACGCCAGTTGTTTCATGGCCGCCGTTGGTAAACGTGCTTCACTGCCAAACCCGCAACGCGTGAAGTCCATCGAGAAGAAGCCCGCATTTTGCTCACGACCCGCCGCGGCTAAGTCGTAGGCGTTATCGGCCTTGTTGACGTTGAGCTCTTCACGCTCATCACGCAGGACGCGAACGCGTTCAATCGTGTTGTCTTTGAGGTGCAAACGCTTGATAGACAGCGCCGCGCTACGCTCGGCAAAGTCAAACGGCGTGCGACCACTTGATGCGGCGTACCATGTTTGCGAATAGATGCGCGGCATGTAAATGCGTTGGCTTTGCGCCGCCGTGGTATGAGCACGAGCGCGAATCATTGGTGCCGCGGCACCCGCTTTGGCTTTTAGCTGGATGTACATGAACCAGATTTCGCCTTGCAGCGTCACTAACTCACCTGTACGGATACCCAGTTTGGTACGCATCGACAAATCCGAGAAGTTCAGCACGTAGCGACCCGCTTGCACGTATTCTTTTTTGTGCTCTTGCAAGTCGAACAGGTCTTGACCCGTGACGTTGACGATTTCACGGCCGTTCACTTTCACCGTGATGCGCTCGATGTCTGCCGCGTCGAGAATGTCCGTCACCAGTTCAATGTTTTGGTAGGTTGGACCCGATACCAAGCGCAAGGTGGCTTGGTTGCCCCAGTTCACGCCCTCAACAGGGTCAAGCTCACGTGGACGCGGGTTAAAAGGTTGTTTTAGTGCTTCCATTAGAACCACCCATTTTCGCCGTTGAGAGTTTCACGCACTGGGTTGAGTACGCTGATATTGTTGATAGCGGCAATCACGATTAACGTGATAATCAGTGCCATCAGTAGGTTTTTGTGTTGCTGTTTCATGTTGTCCCTTTCGGTTGTACACGGTTAAAAAGTGATTTCATGAAACAGGGAAACGGACAGGCTTGGAAGTGAGAGCAACCTATAGGTTAAGTGGTTAACCTATAGGTTGGATTTAGCGTTGAAGTGCTCCGGTTAGACAGTTGAATGCGCCTTTTTCGACGTTGCCGATACCGTCACGAACGAGCAAATATTCGGCAATCGGTTTACCAATCGCGGCTTTGTTGTTTTTGGCTGACTTCAAGCCCGCCAAGGTATCGACGCACAAGCCTTTTTTATCCGCGAGCCATCGTGCATCGGCCATCGAGTTGACCGCACCAATCCACCATACAGGCGATTGCTCGGTCACGGTCTTAGGCACTTCTTGCCCGCGTTGGAAAATCGAATGCAGCACAAGCCCATATTGACGCCCACCGCGCCATAATTCGCCCGCCTTGCCTTTGAGTTTGCCGGACGTCTCCACGCAGCTTGCAAGCTCTTCGATGATCACATGCAGTTGTTTGGCGTCGCCATTACCCACCGCCCACACTGCCGCGCTGAAGAACTCTAATTCTTCCGAGCAAGCCCCATCTTGGGGGATGTACGCCAACTTGAACGACTTGCCGCGTTTACGTGCCATCACCAAAGCTTTGACGAACGCCACGCGGGAACTGGTTTCAAGGCATTGTTGGCCGCGGAATTTCGCCCCCGCGTAGTTGCGATATGGGTCAAAAAAAACCGCTTGCGCGGCTTTTGGCACTAACCCCAAGTGCTTAACGGCGGAGGTTTTACCCCCGCCCGTGCCCGCCACATAGATGACATGCTCGGCATCGTGTGACGGATTGGAGTTGACCGGATTGGGGAATTTAAGCGGCGTCTTTTTCTTTTTGCTCACGCTGTTTTTCCTCCTCTATCGCTAACAACTCTTTTTGGTATGCCATGGTTTTCTTGGCACTGTAGACCAGCGACAACACCGCCAAGCCTAAAACGGCCTCTTGCATGTAGTCACCAAACAGCGACGACACGCTATCACTGTGTTTTTCCAACACGGGCAACGCGGCATCAATCACCGCCGCTTTGCCTTTTTCATCAAACTCAAAATCGACACCGGAAATAATCGACGTGGCTTGTTCGGCAATGGTGAACAGTACCGACAATGCGCCCTCAAACATTTCACCCGCGGGTTGGTGGTTGTCATCGTTGGCCGCTTCGGTTGGTAAGTCGGTTAACTCGCTGACTTCGGTTTGTTCCAGTCCACTGATAACCGCGGAAAAGTCGCCCCAATCATCTAACTCTGGTTGGTTTTCCATTTCATCCTGCATTGATTGGCTCCCCTTGTTCGGTATCTGGTTCGGTTGGTTTCTTGGTTGGCATCAGTTGACGAATTGCCCAAATCAGCAAGGCGACAAAGGCTATCCCCGCTAAGACTTTTTTAACCGGAAACGGCGGCTTTTTAACGGGCGTTGGTGCGGGCTCCGGTTCGGTTACTTGCTCGCTTTCAACGCTTGGCGCTTCAACTTGTTCAATTACTTCAACGCTAGGCGTATCAGTGCTTGCAACGGTTTCGGGTACTGGTTCAACCGTTGGCGATTCAGCCTCAATTGTGACAGCGTCACTCACTTCTAACTGTTCAACCGAGTCAACCATGTTGGTTTCCACAAACGCGTTAATGCTCTTGCTCATTGGACTGTTGCCACAGCTCGGACACTTGTAGTACAGCAGTCCTAAATTGCGCCCGTTTTTGGTTGGCTCGCCCTCGGCAATGAGCTTGCCCTCACCGACGCGATGCACGGTTGAGGGACTTTGGCAAACGGGGCACGATACGTGCCCGCGAATTGGGTTTGGGTGTTTACTCATCGGCGGCCGCCTCGACTGTTTCCAATTGCTGCATGTTGCCTTTGACACAACCGCGATACTTTTCACGCACCTTGTTGTTGAGCTTGGTAAGCTGCTCGATTTGGTCGAACAGCGTCGGATTCAAACCAAACGCTTCAAGCGAAAAATTACCCGTCATGAGCATCTTGCTTGCGCGCTTGATAATCGCGTTGGTGTCCATGTTTTTAAAATGGCTCAACTCCTTTTCGACACTGGCGTTGAGTTTGTCGGCCGCATCAAGCGCGGCCATTGCTTGCTGACATTCTTTAAGAGATAGCATTTCCATTGTTTAAGCCTCGGCTAGTTCTTCATCGGTGTTCGGTTTATTCTGAATCTGTTTGTTGACTTCCTTCATCCAGACCAGCAATAGACGCCAAAACACGCCGCCTTTGCTGCGCTTCACTTCGGCTTCCATTTCTTGGGTGATTTTGTCGATGTTGCTCATTGGGTTGTCCTTACCTAGTTGCTGAAATCGTTGTCGCAAGCAATATCCCAAACGGGTTAAATCAGTCGTAATGTGTTGTTTTGTAATTTGATTGAACAATATTGGTCGATGGAAACCGTCGCCCCATTCGCCAACGGCTCTAATAGGCATTTCACTCCCTCAAAGCTCCATCCGGTGAGCTTCTTCAACTCTGTAATGAGTGGGGAGTTACAGTTATTTTCAGTGCTCCAAGACGTCGCTCCGCGACTTTTTAAAAGACGCTTTACGTCTTTCGTTTGCACGAGCGAATAGCACTCGCTAGCGGTTTCGATGACTTGACCACACCATTCAAAACCAATGATTTTTTTGATTGGCTCGCCGTAGTCGTTTTTGTTTTCTTTGTAAGCCAACTTCGCGCCCTTAGCTAACTGACAAAACAGCGCCCATTTGGATGAGTCTGCCGCTTGTCTCAGTTCTTCTAGCTGATCATCTTTTTGGGTTTGTTCGGCTGTCGCTCGGCGTAAACTGCGCCACAAGGAAACAGGCTCACCACCAAATTGCTGAAACTGGCGAATGCGATGCACTGACGCCCAAGCGCGCACTTTAAATGCGCTTTCTTCGGCTTCGGTGTCTGGCATGTGTTTACCGTTGATGTTCTTCGAGACGTACTTGGCAATGTATGCCGTTGCGCCGCCCTTACTTGGGTCGGCCTCTTTTACGTCAAAGCGTGGCGTGATGTCGTCGCCCAATTCCTCACGGTCTGGTGCAATCGCCTCACCGCGTAGAATACGAATGATGTTGGCTTTGTCTTTGTGAGAACAAAACAAGAAATAGTGCGCGTGACTGGTTGCGTCTTTGTGTGGCTCGGCCACACGAAAGCCAAAGTATTCAATCTCTAACTTTGCCAACTTAGCGCGAGCAAGTGACCATTGGCGCATTAACTCGGCGTGTCCGTCTTTGACGCTTGAACCGTCCCACTTCGGTGAATTGCGGTGATAACGGCTCGGTAGTGTCCACGTAATGAAAAGCGCGGTGTATTCCAGTTCGTCGGCCAGTTCTTCAAAGCCACGTGAACGAACCATCATTTCAATGCGGCGGTTCTCAGGGTTAGCAATGGTGCGCTTTGCCACTTCCTCTAATGGAAAGTGTTCGCCTGTTTCCTCGTTGTACACGCTCATCGACTTCATGTATTTCTCAGATTCACGTTGCTTGCGCTTCCAGTTACTAAAGGAAATCTCTGACACGTATTTGCTTTGATGGCCTTTGTCACCCACACGGCTCATGGTGATTTGGGCGTACTCGATGTAGTCACCACGCAGACGCAGCAAACGACGTTCGACCCACTTTTCCGACTGCATTTTGAGTACCGCGGCTGTTAGCATTTGCTCTAACACTTCAACGTCTTTCACTTTGAAATTCACGTATGGCGGCTTGATGTGAATGGTCTTAAGTAGCGATTTTTGCTCAGAATAAACCGCGGCCAACGCCTCAACAAAAGAGGCGTAACCCTCGGCATTTAGGCTTGATAAAGTCTCGGCGCATTGGTCGGCGTACTTCTCCGCGAACTTGGTCAGCGCGTCGTCACGCATCAAGATATTGTGCGTCAATGGCTCGCTATGCGCGCCCTTTCGACTATCAACAAACGAGTAACGATTCTCGATATGGTGTGCGCACTTCAGGCCAAATTTCACCGCGTCTTTGGCTGTTTTAATCACGTTTTCACGTGTGGCGTTTTTGCGCTGTGTGCGCGCCTCTACTTTACGGCGCACATCGTTGCGAACTATCGCGGGTAAGCGTGGGAAGAATCGGCGTGAAAAGGCACTTTGATGAATAGCATCATTGGCGAACGTCTTGCCCGCCATTTTGATTTCTATGGCTTTGGTGTCGAAATCCATGCATCCCCCTGATTAAAGGGAAGAATCCGCGCCCACTTGGGGCGCTTCATCTTGCTTGCGGATACGGTCAGCAACGCGCTCATTGTTGCGCTTAATTGCCTGATATAATTTATATACCCTTGCACTCGTTGACGCGGTGGTATTGAATTCAAAATTGCATAGACTGTTTGTATTCACTTCACTATAACGGCGCAAATTGAACGAATAAAACTCAAGGCTATCAATATAAAGCGCAAGTTCGGTGGCTTCTGGTGCGCCTAATGTTTCGACCAAACGACCAAAGGCATAGTGAATAGCAGGAGTGCTATTAGAGCGACGTGCGCCCCACATGTAAGAAAAGGCTTCACGAGCGGTTAACTTTTTCATGATTACGCCCCCTCAACTTGAGCCAATGACCCACCGTTATTTTGCGCGCCAAGCGTCGCCATACGTTGAGCCGTGGTAGTGATGTCAGTTAAGGTGTTGTTTTGTGCTTTGATGCAAGCGACAAGCGTCATCCCTTGGTAAAGCCAAAGAGAGGCTTCAACGGTTTCAAGTTCGAAACTGTCGAAGTAGATATGAGTTCCATTGTCTTGTGATGCAACAAGTTGGCGCTGATTGCGGCGCGATTTCCAGATACTAAGATTCATGCTACAACCCCCTGACGAAACCGTGTAGGAATGTACGTCTGTTTCTTTTTAGGGAATTGCTCGGCGAACTTCTCGCGCAATTCTGCGATTTTACGCAGTGATTTAGCCGTTTTAATTGGGTCTGGATTTGCACACCCTGCCATATCAGGGCAAGGTAAGTGAATTGGGTTTGAGATTATACGTTCCATGTTCATAGCCTCCGCAAGCTGTCTCTTTTTTGAACATGGCAACCGTAAACGAATTATTTTAAACGTACAAACGAGTTAAACTACTGAAATAGCACGTAAGATGCTCTACAATTTAACAATCTTGTTTCTTTTTTAAACAGTTACTAAATGAACTACACAAACATACTTTTAGACAGAGTAAAAGCTAAGTACGAACTGGGCTCAGACTACAAACTAGCTCAGAAACTTGGCGTTGGTCGTAGTCGCGTAGCCCACTGGCGCGCAGGTAGCTGTTCTATGGATTGGGAAATAGCCTTTAAAATCGCTGACTTACTGGAACTAGACGATCAAAATTTGGTGTTCGGTTTGATAGATGATAAGTACAATAATCCCCGCTTAATCAATGCCTTACAAGCAGGTGCCCCCGTCTAACCTATATTAACCCTTTCACATATAATGCGCATCAAGGAGTGAGATCTCAAAGCAATAATGTCCGGTTTTAGCTACTTTAAAATGTCCTCCTAAGATTAACAACATTGTTTGCTTTTGAGGCTTTAACCGAGGCTCCTGTGAACTTGCAATCGCTAGTTTGGTTTGTGGTTATGCTTACGAAGCAAATCAAATCTCTTATTGAAAATTGATGCGCGCTTAGTCCCCGACTTACTGGCGTGTCCTTCCGTAAGCACCTGAATCAATCTATGTATGGTGATGATGGCCAACTCACTGAATTTGCCATTCAATGGCATCACGATTACTAACTTAAGCGCTACCAAACAAAAAAGCCTTTCATACTCGCCTCGTACAACAGCAAAAATCAGCTAAACGCTCTAATCGCTCCGCAACGAAATCTGCCAAAAATCACGAGCTCAGTTGCGTTCTGAAACATTTATAAGCCTGTGGTTATATGGAGGCGAATGTACTTTTCGGGGTATTTGTAACGATAGCGTTTTCCTTTCTTCAAGTTGGACTTAACGTACCTACACACTTTTTGGTCACCACTGCTGGTTACTCTTTTTATTACTGCGTTTTTACTTTTGTGCTCCATTTCTATCATGACGTCACAATAACCTTGATAGCCATCAAACTTATTGTCTACTTTCTTTTGAAGCTTAGTCTTAATCTTTTTAGCCAACAGGTTCGTTTCTGAATCGTCAGCAAAAACTGAATTACTTGCAAAGATCAATACCATTAAAGTTACAACGTATCTCATCGTTTTGGTCCGTTTATGTTGTTGATTGTTCGATGATAAGTAATTTTTCTGTAGATACGAAAATGGGACGCCACATTGCGTCCCATTTAACATGATGAAGTAACTGATATGTAATTAAGCGCGCTTCTTGCCTTTGTTTGCTTTGAAGCCCTGGTGCGGAAAAACGTTACGAATCCTCTGTTGAACTTTTTTGGGAATGCCTTTGGAAAAGCTTAAGCGCATTCCTGTTCGTTGGCTATACACCTTCATTTCACCAGTAAACGGGTTATGCTCACTAATATCCTGTAAGTTGTGTTTGAAAGAAGGAGGTAGATGCCCTTTTACGTTACTAATATGGCCATTATCGAACTTTACTTTTAACACCGGCCTATCGACTGCGATCAACCAAAAGATCACGATGGCTGCAATTAAGATTACATATAACATTTGGCACTCCCTATCCTAGCTTGATAGCAATTTACTCAAATCCTCTTTAATTGAGGTAACTTTTTGACTCGCTTTTTCACTTCTCGACGCTTCGGAAAGCAAATATTCAATTGCGTCAGATAACGTACAACCAAGTTCATTCGCTCTACTAGAAAGCTTTTCCCAAACTCGGTAATCTAAATCAATGGATTTCTTCTTTGTATGGACTTGCTCTGCATTGAAGTGACGTTTCCGTTTCGCTCGGATAGCCTGCTTGAGTTTATTATCTAACTCTTCTGACATGTGGTTTTCTATCCAAGCTAAGACAAGTGTAGGCTCGTGTTCAAGGCGTTTTAGTTCTGCGACCGCTGCATCTGCTTCGCTTGTATCAATATGTCGGGTAATCGCTTCACCATCTTTCCATTTTTTGATGAGATACTTCCATTTCCACCCACATTCTAGATTCTCAAGCTGCTGATATTTCATTTGTTCCGACCCATAAACATAACCTAGTGACAGCGTAACCCAGATGGTTTACTTGGGCAAATAAAACTCTTAGAAGTATCGATGTTGATCACTCATTTGTCTAAGTATTGTTCATTGAGAGATGAATGCCGAGAGCAAACCAAATTGGTGCTAGGGTGTTATAGTCCGTTTCGTTATAATGTCGGCAAGATTGAATTACGATGAATTTTAATGAACCAACTTAATTGGCAAGACGTAACACCTTCACTTGAGCAGTACGAAGCACTTTTAAAGTCTGCACCTTCGTTACCAAAGAAGTCTTTTACTGATCTCCAACCGAGAATGTCGGCAACGATATCTCGTTTTTCAAAAATTTCCGGATTGACGCGAGTACTACTCATTAACTGCGTAGATAATTCTGTATATAGAGAGTTCATCAGTAAAGCTCTTCAGAGCCAGTCTAACGCTGCGATAGTTTTTTCGGAATCACTTGATGCCAAACGTTTATTTGACCGTTACAGTGTTGATGTAAGTGGTGATATTGCCTTCCAACCTGGTTTAATTTCACAGGCAGATAACGGTTACTTAATTGTACCGGCTAATCTAATTTTGGCTAACCCAGGGCTTTGGCCAAATATAAAGTCTGCAATTCAACAAAACCTTATCGAGCCACTGAACCTAAGCCCTACTCGTTTACCTACTTCAGTACCGCAAGCTAAAGCTTATGATGTAAAACTGATTGTAACAGGAGAAAGAAGTCAGTTAGCAGAGCTAGAATACATCGATGAAGACTTCTGTTCTGGCTTTGCCATGTATACGGAAGTTGAAGAAGATATTCATCTGTCAGAGCAGAATTTGACAGATTACTTTGGTTTAGTGAACTGGATATGTTCTCAATATCAGCTGCCTCACTTAACTGAATGTGGTTTTAGAAGATTGTTGCTAGCCGGTATGAGATTTACTGAAGATCAACATTATCTGCCTTTAGGAGTAATGTGGCACTCTCAACTTCTAACGCTTGCCAGCCAGTTCAGTGATGGTCACGCATTAGATTACAAGTCGTTAGATAAAGCGATTGACGACAAGTATTACCGAGAATCTTACCTTCCTCAGCGTGCCGTGTACGATATTTTAGATGGACAAGTCATCATTGAGACAACTGGGGAACAAGTTGGTCAAATCAATGGCCTAACCGTTATTGATATGGCTGGGCACCCTGTCAGCTATGGTGAGCCTGCACGAATATCTTGTGTAATTCATTTTGGTGATGGCGATGTTTCCGATGTTGAGCGCAAAGCTGAGCTTGGAGGCAATCTACATGCAAAAGGCATGATGATTATGCAAGCTTTCTTGAGCTCTGCTCTGAAACTGGATGAACCACTGCCTTACTCTGCCTCCATCGTATTTGAACAGTCTTATAGTGAAGTTGATGGTGACAGCGCATCTCTTGCAGAACTTTGTTGCTTGGTGAGTGCTTTATCTGAATCTCCAATTAATCAACAAGTTGCTGTTACAGGAGCTGTTGATCAGTTTGGTCGAGTGCAAGCCGTCGGTGGCTTGAACGAAAAAATTGAAGGCTTTTATCAGGTTTGTAAACATCAAGGTTTTACAGGAAATCAAGGTGTTGTGATGCCAAAATCAAACCTTAAACACCTTGCATTACATAAAGATGTAATAGAAAGCATTAAAAATGGTGAGTTCCATATTTGGTCCGTTTCTACCGTAGATGAAGCTATTCCGATTGTAATGAATAAACCTTTTAGAGGTGAAGACGATAGCATTATTGGCAAAATAGCGGAACGTATTGAAAACTTTGAAAGACATGAGCATCCAGAAGGAATTGTGCAGCGCATCAAAAACTGGTTTGTCTAGTACTGATCGGAGTTGTTTAGCGTACACGTGTTCACTAAGATGCAGCTATCAAAAATTGGAGTAATTGATAATGCAAAACAAACGTGATTCTTATAACCGTGACGATCTACTTGCTTCTAGCCAAGGCGAACTGTTTGGGCCTGGTTACCCTCAGCTTCCTGCGCCAAACATGCTAATGATGGATCGTGTTACTAAAATGTCTGAGACTGAAGGCGATTTTGGTAAAGGTTTGATCTTGGCGGAATTGGATATTACTCCAGATTTGTGGTTCTTTGACTGCCACTTCCCTGGCGACCCAGTAATGCCGGGTTGTCTTGGCCTTGATGCGATGTGGCAACTTGTTGGTTTCTTCCTTGGCTGGGGTGGTGGCAAAGGAAAAGGTCGTGCTCTGGGTGTTGGCGAAGTGAAGTTTACAGGTCAGATCCTGCCAACAGCGAAAAAAGTGACGTACGAAATCCACATGAAACGCGTTGTAAACCGTAAACTTGTGATGGGTTTGGCCGACGGTCGTGTATGTGTGGACGGCAAAGAAATCTACGTAGCAAAAGATTTGAAAGTTGGCTTGTTCCAAGACACTTCAAGCTTCTAATCACGATTTTAATCGATTTATTAAGGCTCCTATTTAGGAGCCTTTTTGTTGTCGAGTGTTAACCTACTTCCCTATGTCCCTATAATGTAGAAAAGGCTCCGTAGAGCCCTTTCGAATCCTTCTTTTTGTATGTGGAGAGTTTATTTGTAGAGACCAGATTGTCTTTCATCTCTGGCATCACGCCAACCACCTAACCAATACGACCGAGCATCAACTTGTTGATATGGGCAAGCCTCTTGAGACCTTCCATTCAACCCAGCTTTGTAGCCTTGAGATTGAGCTCGTTCTAGGCGATCACGCTTTTGTCTCTTCATAGTTAATTCCTCATACAGGTCCATTTACTAACGTACAGCTGTTATTGTGAAACTTTGATGGAGTTTTTATGACTCCACTTATAAGAATCGATCAAAGTAGGCAATTTCTCAAGGCATAAAAAAAGCAGAGACTCAAATGTGTGAGCATCTGCTTGATTTAAAAATTACTGACGATTTTTAACTATTTTCTACGGAACCCAAACAATCCAAGCATGGTCAAAGCTAACCAACCAAGGCCTGCACCTTGACGCTCTGTCGTCGTTGAGTCAATGCTTCGAGATACGATGTCGTCCTTAGTTGCGTCAGCAATAGGTACTAGTTTGACTGCTACAATTTGCTCTTCAGAGCTACATGTCGCATTGTTTGCTGTTGTGCTATAACCACCTGCACATTTCATAGCTGTACCAGAGATCACACCTGCATCATTGATATCAGTTGCGTCGATAATACGGAACTGATTGTTTTGTTCAGAGTAATCACCGCCATTAGTCAAACTGTCTAGGAACCAAGCTTTTCCATTAAACAATGTTGCAGCACGTTCACTAGTCTCGCCACCTAGGCTATATGGATAGATAAAACCGCGCTTACGACGTGGCTTGCCATCGTCTTCACGAGTCGTTTCTGCATCAAGTTGCCCGACGATTTCATTGTAAGAGTTGATACCGCCCATCTTACCGCCCGCACCGCTAAAGAAAATGCCAGTAGTTGGGTAAAAAGCGCTAATAGAATCCTTACGAACATCATCTACGATAAAGAGACGATTCGGAGCAGAGCCCGTTGGCATTAAGTATCCGCCCGAACGTTTTGCTTCACCAATAGCAACAAAATTAGAGTTAACGTCGGTTAATCGTGAGTTTGTATGAACCGTATCATCACCCTCGCGCTGTCTAGCTCCTACAACAACTTTGTTTTTCCAAGTTGCGTTTTCAACGCTACCTTCGGCTTCTAGAGTTCCGACAAAAACAGTCGCATTCAGGTAGTTATCATCACTGTAAGTGTTGTAACCTACGCCATAGACCGTAGTTCCATCAGTGACAAGGTCACGCATGCTCCCTTGAGCTAACCTTTCTCCATCTTTAGATGTGCCACTTGGCCAAGCCAATTCACTGACGGTTCCGCTTTGATCCCAAATCGCTGCTTTTGATGTGTGGTGAGATCCATTGGTATTGCTTGCTGTTCGAGAAACACTGCCAACAGTAAAATTGCCGTCTGTGCTCCAAGCATGGCTTTGCACAACACTTGCGTCACCATCGCCAGTAAGAATATTTGGCTCTACTGGTGCAACTACGGTATTTCGTGTTTCTAATGTAGAAGTATTTTCTGTGCTAACTTTACTCTGATTACCGACAGCTGCACCATCCTCGGTAAGCTGGTTGATAACATTGTTATATTCATTTTTATAAGCAGCAGAATCTTCTTCTATGAACGCTAACGCATTAGAAGTAAAGTCTTTACTACGTTCTTTATTCCACGGCGTCCAGTTTACTGAAGCCCATGAGTCACAGGTGGAATAGCGAAGCTGGTTGTAACAGTAACGCTCAAAGTCTTTGAGTTCTTGGATGTAATAAAAGCCAGCGTCTAATCCGAATGGGATTTCTTCACGATAGCTGTTCCCATCCACGGCTTGTGTCGCTGAAATCGGTGTAGTGCGAGTTTCCATTGCAAGTTTAAACTGCTCTGGCGTGCAGTTTGCTGCTGCATCAAAGCAGCCTAGAGCGAAAGGTGAACCTGTTGAAGGATCTGTACCTGCATTGCCCTGTTGAATTGCAACCCCGTAAGCCGTTTGGTAGTCACCGTTTGAACCATGATCCTGAGGTGAAACCTCAACAACTTGATACAATGCCGCCTGTGCGTTCATTGTGGTACCAACCATCATTGCAATGGCGGTCAATTTGAATTTATTACTACAATTCATTGAATTCTTAACTATCCTGTTGCATTGCTTCGAGTTCTTCCCATCTCTCGAATGCGATTTCCAACTCCTGCTCTAATGCAGCAAGCTGTTCCAATACCGGCTGAGTTTGCTCTACAGGTTTAGCAAAGAACTCTGGATCGTTCACTTGCTCCTGAAGGCTCTCGATATCCGACTCTAATTGTTCAAGTTTAGCTGGTAGAGCCTCTAATTCTCTTTGCAGCTTATACGATAACTTCTTCGAATTGTTCTTAGGTTGCGTAGTTTTGGGAGTTTCCTCAACCACTTTCTCTTTCTTTGTTGGTTTTTCAACCTGACTGCGCGAAGCAAGAACTTGGTCACGCTGCTGTTTAGCATCATGATAACCACCAACGAACTCTTCGATTATACCGTTACCCTCAAAAATCCAGCTGGTTGTTACTGTGTTGTCTACGAACTCACGGTCGTGACTCACTAACAATAATGTACCCTGATAATTGGCAAGCATTTCTTCTAAAAGTTCCAACGTTTCGATATCCAAATCGTTAGTTGGTTCATCAAGAATAAGTAAGTTGTTTGGTTTCAACAAGATACGGGCTAGCAATAATCGGTTTTTCTCACCACCAGAAAGTGCCTTAACCGGGGTTCTGGCGCGCTTAGGTGCAAATAAGAAGTCTTGAAGATAACTCAGCGCATGACGCTGACGTCCCCCAACCATTACTTCTTGTTTCCCATCCGCTAAGTTATCGATCACTGTCTTTTCTGGATCCAAAATCTCTCGGTACTGATCAAAGTACGCGACTTCTAATTTTGTTCCGCAGTGTAAACGACCAGACTGCGCTTCCAATTGCCCTAGTAGCAATTTAAGTACCGTACTCTTACCGCAGCCATTTGGTCCGATAAGTGCAATACGGTCACCACGCATGATGTTAAAGCTAAAGTCGTCGACAATTGTCTTGCCTTCGTAAGCAAAAGATACATTTTCTGCTTCAAATACAATCTTACCTGAACGAGAAGCATCATCGATGTTTAGGTTAACTTTACCTTGAACTTCACGACGGTCACGACGCTCTTCACGAAGTTTTTTAAGGGCTCGAACACGGCCTTCATTACGAGTACGACGTGCTTTAATGCCTTGACGAATCCACACTTCTTCCTGCGCTAGTTTCTTATCGAACTCAGCATTTTGCATTTCTTCGACGCGAAGCATTTCTTCTTTGTCATTCAAATACTGTTCGTAATTACCAGGGAAAGAAGCTAATTGACCGCGATCTAAGTCAACGATGCGTGTCGCCATCGACTTGATGAATGCACGGTCGTGAGAAATAAAGATGATCGAGCCTTTGAAGTCTTTTAAGAAGTTCTCTAACCATTCGATCGTTGTCACATCGAGATGGTTTGTTGGTTCATCAAGAAGCAATACATCAGGATCACAAACCAGCGCACGAGCTAAAGCAGCTTTACGTTGCCAGCCACCGGATAGATCGGTCAGTTTGGTTTCTGGGCTTAGTTTTAAAGCGCCAAGTACGTTCTTAACACGGTCATCAAAGCGCCAAGCGTTAGAATGATCAAGTTGCTCTTGAACTTTCGCCAAACGGTTAATGTTCTTCTCACTTGGGTCTTGAGCAACAAGATCGAGAAGATCGTGATAGATCTTCAATTGTTCGCCGATTTCAGCCAAACCGCCAGATACGTATTCGTAAACCGTACCCTCTTGATTGCGCGGTGGATCTTGTTCAAGCCGAGAAACTACTACGTCTTGAGTTATTTGAATCTTGCCATCATCCAACAAAATGTCGCCGGCAAGCACTTTCATTAACGTGGACTTACCTGCTCCGTTACGACCAACTAAACAAACGCGTTCGTTTTCTTGAAGAGCGAACTCCGCTTTGTCTAGCAATGGGTGGTCACCAAATGCAAGTTGTGCGTTATGAATGGTAAGTAATGCCATTATTATCCAACCAATGTGTGAGTTGTTCTAAGTCAAACGGCCAGTTCAACTCAGAATCTTGATATTTTAATACGGGTATTGTGACGCCGTAACGAGAAAATAGTACATCATCGAACGCAATATCGATGATATCTGTTTGCTCGGCCAAACCGACTTGGTCTACTAGAGCAAATGCCATCTCACAAAGATGGCATCCCTCCGTGCTATACAATATCAGCACGTATTAATCCTTTTGTTTATACTACGCGTGCGTTACTAGCCAACAGTTATGAATCTGTTTATTACGCGCAAAATCTAATGGTAACGTTTGAGAAGAAATATTCTGAGCCTTCAAACCCAATTCAGCGAGTGATTCTTCATCCATCTTGAAATGACGTTTGTTATTTGAAAATACGATTGTGCCTTCACTTCTCAGTAAACGTTTGAGGTTCTTCATTAGCTTAATGTGGTCACGTTGTACATCGAATGATGTTTCCATACGCTTAGAGTTAGAGAACGTAGGTGGGTCAATAAAGATCAAGTCGTACTCACCTTTTGCGTTTTCTAGCCATTGCAAACAGTCCGCTTGTTCATATTTATGTTGGCGTCCTACACAGCCATTAAGCTGCATATTGTCTTTCGCCCAATTCAAGTAGGTGTTTGACATATCGACAGTTGTAGTGGAACGCGCACCACCAACTGCAGCGTGCACTGTTGCACTACCAGTGTAAGCAAACAAGTTAAGGAAATCTTTACCCTGTGCCATTTCGCCAAGACGACGACGAGTGATCTTATGATCCAAGAACAGGCCTGTGTCTAGGTAGTCATGAAGGTTCACGATCAGCTTCACACCGTACTCGTTTACTTCGAGCGTCTCTGATACCTGACCTAATTTTTGGTACTGGCTTCGACCTTTCTGCTTCTCACGAACTTTCAGTACAACTTTGTTCGCTTCGACACCGGTCACCTGAATCGTCGCACGGATAATGTCCGTTAGACGACGCTTGGCTTTTTCTTCAGGGATGTTCTTAGGTGCTGCGTACTCTTGAATCACAATTTGATCGCCGTACACGTCGATCGCTACGTTGTATTCTGGAAGGTCTGCATCGTAGATACGATAGCAGTCTAGTTTCTCTTTACGAGCCCACTTGCCAATCTTGCCAATGTTTTTCTTCAAACGGTTTGAGAAGTCTGGTGCGATTTGAACGTTAGTATCTGCACCTTTAACTTCATCAGCGCTGCGCTCGGCAATGCTGTAGTTCTTTTGGTGACACGGTAACGCACCGTTGTTCAATTTAAACTGTTTATCAGCGCGCATGCGAAGGCAACTCAAGAGCTCGTCTGAGCTAGAGAAGATAGATGCTTTACATCCGCCAAACTCAGATTTTAGCTGTCCACCGAATGCGGTATAGAGCGCAATCAGCCCCGGCTCAGTTCCTAGACGCTCACCGTAAGGTGGGTTTGAAACGATAACACCGTGTTCAAATCCTGCGGGACGAGTAATAGTTGCAGCATCACCTTGCGCAAACTCAATCAACTCTTCAACACCTGCTCTGCGGGCGTTTTCTTGAGCGACTTTTAATACTTTGGGGTCGTTATCGAATCCAAAAAACTTAGCGTCAACTTTCTTGACACCTCGTCTAGCTTGAACATTAGCCTCTGATTTAATCTCAGCCCAGGTCTCCGGTTCAAAGTCTTCCAAAACTTCGAAGCCCCATTGTTTGCGCTTAACGCCAGGTGCCATGTTGGCTGCCATCATTGCTGCTTCAATAAGCAAAGTACCAGAACCACACATTGGATCGAGTAATGGTTGATGCCCATCCCAGCCACAACGCATGATAATCGCAGAAGCAAGCGTTTCACGTAATGGCGCACGACCCGATTCTGGTCGATAACCACGCTGATGAAGACCACTACCTACCATGTCTACCCCAAGCAACGCTTTATCTTTATGCAAACGAACGTGAATACGAATATCTGGGCGTTCTTTGCTGATATTAGGACGTGGCAAGCCTTTGTTCTCAAAGCAATCTACGATGCCATCTTTGACCTTCATAGCCCCGTATTGGCTATTTCTAATCTCACGGTTTGTGCCGTTAAAGTCCACAACAAAGCGTTTAGAGCTATGAAATTGGTTAACCCAGTTAATAGTGGAAGTGGATAGATACAAGTCCATGTCGTTGTTACACGTGAACTCAGATAAAACACGTACAAATCGAGACGCTAAACGGCTCCACAAACAACAGCGATAAACCTGTTCGTTTGTCGCTTTAAATTTTACGCCTGCCTGTACTGGTTTCGCATTTTCAATGCCTAGTTTAGTCAGTTCTTCAACAAGCAAATTTTCCATGCCATTTGAAGTTACCGCGAGATATTGATTCATAGTGTTCTTTCGCTGATAAAAAATGGCTTCAATTATACCTGACTTTACGATCAATGCCTCGTTTTTAAAGGTATTTTCCCACCCGTTAGTTCAAATCATCATCACTCAAATGATCTAAAACTTTCAACATCTTTAGTTTGAATGTTTTTCATTCATGAACGTATTTTGTTTCCTTTAGAAGAAGTGAATACTTATTTACGCTCATTTTGGTATATACCAGTGTGGATTGATTGATGTAAATTACTTACAAATACCCTTTATAGGGGAATAAATAGGGTTGTTTTAGGCTCTAGGTTGCCTAGTTAAAGGGGTAATCAAATTGAAATAAGTAAAATAAAAGTGACCAGCTTCATGTTTGCATGCATAGAAAACAAACAGTTTCATGGTATTTCGGATTGGAGTGTCAGAGGAAAGGACAAAAAAAATCGACCCACTAAGGTCGATTAAGGCAAACAAAGGAACGAAATAAAGAAAAATTAAACAGCTTTAACCCACCATTGCCATAGGGGTCATTGCAAAGAGGTGGTTTGCACAAGCCATGCGATCATGCATTACTTTAATCGGCTGCCCAAATTGAAGCGCCTTATTGCCATCAAGAACAAAGGCTTCTTGGTTAACATAAGCACATAAGCTCGATGTTTCGCCTGGTTCTAGAACGATGAACATACCATCAGAATATTGATTTGTGAGAAAGACCATGTCCCCTTCTTGAGGTTCATAATCAGAGGACTGTGCATCGAAGAACCAGCTCTTAGGCTGTACAGGTTTATGAAAACGCTTTGCAGCAACACAATACAGTGTTAATTCAGCTTGGCGATATTCACTGATATCGAGACAGCGAATGCGCTCATTAAACGTTTGAAATGCGCTGGCGTCATCAACGGTAAATTCACTGTTTGAGAAGGCACAGTTAACCAACAATTTTCGGGATAGATTGGTTTGGAAAATCATTTCCTCCCCCAGATCCAGCATTAAGCAAGCTTTTTGCTCGTCAAAATACCAATTCCATTTGTCGCTGGGTTTAAGCATTATTCCGTTCTCTCTTGACTAGTTAAATCAGTGGTAAAGAGGTAAGACGCTTAATTACCTACTCGTGATTTTTAAATTCTACAAACGAACGGATAAAAAAAAAGAGGAAACAAAGTCCTCTTTTTTATGTAACAGGTACTGATTTTTCAGTAGTTTTTGATGTATATGTTAAAGATTCTTAACAATATCACGTACGAGACCTGGGCCGTGGTAAATAAAGCCAGTGTAGACTTGAACAAGTTTAGCGCCTGCCATGATCTTTTCTTTGGCTGCAACATAGGAATCTACACCACCAACACCGATAATTGGAAGTTTGTCTCCAAGCTCTTCATGAAGCTTACGTACGACCTCCGTAGAGCGTGATTGCACAGGGCGACCACTCAAGCCACCTGCCTCATTGGCGTGTTTCATCCCTTCTACGATCGTGCGATCCAAAGTTGTGTTAGTCGCGATCACACCATCTATATTGTTTTTCAATAAAGAATCGCAGATTTGGCAGATTTCATCGTCACTTAAATCTGGCGCAATCTTTAATGCTAACGGGACATACTTGTTGTACTTCTCTGATAACTCCGCTTGTTTCGCTTTTAATTCGGAAAGCAGTTCATCAAGCGCTTCACCATATTGAAGTGAACGAAGACCTGGAGTGTTTGGCGATGAGATGTTTACTGCAATATAACCAGCATACTCATACACTTTTTCCATACAAATCAGGTAGTCCTCTGCCCCTTTTTCAATTGGCGTATCTTTATTTTTACCGATATTAATTCCGAGAACACAATTGAATTTTGCTCGTTTAACATTCTCGATCAAATTATCAACGCCTAGGTTATTAAAGCCCATGCGGTTGATGATCCCCTCTGCTTCCACTAAACGGAATAAGCGTGGTTTATCATTACCTGGTTGTGGTCGTGGCGTTACAGTGCCGACTTCGACAAAGCCAAAGCCCATGGCATCAAATGCTTCAATACATTCGCCGTTTTTATCTAAACCAGCCGCAAGACCAACAGGGTTACGGAATGTTAGACCCATACACTCAACTGGACGAGTTGGTAACTGTTGGCGGTAAAAGAGATCAAGTGGTGTGCCGTTAAAGCGTTGGAAGTTCTTGATTGCAAGATCATGTGCCTTCTCGGCATCGAGTTGGAAAAAGCCAGTTCTGGCTAGACGGTAAAGCATTGTGCCTCCGAAAGAAAAAAGCCCCGTATAAACGGGACAATATTATTTACCGTTTTTCATCGTAATTCAATGAAAATGAACGTAATAAGTAAAAACCTATATCTTTATAAGATTTTCAAATATAAAACAAACAATTACAATCAAGTTTCTGCGATAAAAATCGTAACTAACCGCTTAAAAGCAATCGATTTCACTCTGTTTTAATTTCAACTCAATGTGACAATGTAACTATTTTCGTTCCAAATGTGAATAATAGATAATAAAAAGCCCCGTTAAATAACGAGGCTTTTACTTATGACTTGATTATTCCACTACTCTTTCGATGAGCAGTTGAGGTTTAAAAGTACTAGCTCTCGAAGTGCTACAGAGAACTTAGCAAATTCGTGTACTGAGCCAACTTTGAACTCGTTTAAGATACTCTCCCAGCGGTGCAACGATTGCTCGTTAGTTTCAATCCAATCTTCTAACGCAGCCATCACGTCAAGCTCTTCGGTTGAGCAGCCACAAGTCAGTACCTGAGCGGTAAGTTGACGTTGTTGCCAGTCCAGATCTTCACGGAATGCCGCTCTTGCAAGTGCTTGCCAGTTGTTATCAACGGCTTGGCTATTAATTTGCTTCAAGAACCAATGCAACGATAAACGGTCACCCAAGTTAAAGTAGAGTTTCGATGCTTGCTCAACCGTTTTACCTGTTTCACTTGCTACTGATGAAATATCCAGTGCAGATTGTAAGCTTGATAAGCGGGCAACTTGGTGAGCGAGTTTCTCTTCAACCCCTTTCTCTATCCAACCTTGAGCCAACTCATTGTGTTCTTCAACTTCAGACTCAACTAACATAGTGTCTAGGGTTTCAGTGATAACATTGACATCTTGCTTGTAGATAGCAATCAACTCACCGACCGTGCATTTGCCGCTACGGTTACGAAGCAACCAGCGTGCAATTCGACGCAGTGCTCGGCGCACGTAAAACATAATTTCGTATTGAGCTTGCGCTGTCGCAACGTTATCAAGTTTGCGAGTTTGCTTGAGGATTTCTTCTAAATCAAAGATTTCTCTAGCCGCACTGTAAGCGTTGGCAATATCGACAACACTTGCACCAGTTTCTTCTTGCAAACGAGTAACGAAGTTACAGCCCATTTCATTAACCATCTGGTTAGCCAATGCTGTAGCGATAATTTCAGCTCGCAGTGGGTGATTAACCATTTGATCTTTATAGTTACGTCGTAACGCACTTGGGAAATATTCAACAAGTTGTTTTGCATGGAATTCATCATTTGCGATTTCATCCGTAACAAGTTGCTGTTTAAGTACCATTTTACCGTAGGCAACTAACACTGATAGCTCAGGGCGAGTCAGACCTAGTCCCTGTTTTTCACGCTCGATTAGCGTTTCATCATCAGGAATGTATTCGAGAGCACGGTCCAAGTACCCTGCTTTCTCCATAGTGTGGATGAATCGAATTTGCTCCTTAACAATGCCAACACCTTGCTGTTCAGTAACAGAGATCGACTCCGACTGACGGTAAGCATCATCCAAGACAATTTCACCCACTTCGTCTTCCATAGACTCTAGAATTTGGTTACGTTGCTTAACCGTAAGATCGCCATTTGAAACCAGTCCATTGAGGAAGATCTTGATGTTGACTTCATTATCCGAACAGTCAACGCCACCTACGTTATCAACGAAGTCCGTGTTCACTCGACCGCCAGTTAGTGCGTATTCGATACGACCAAGCTGAGTCATACCCAAGTTACCACCTTCGCCAACCACTTTGGCTCTTAAGTCACGGCCGTCAATGCGCAGCATGTCGTTAGCACGGTCACCAACATCTGTATGAGTTTCTGTCGATGATTTAACGTAAGTGCCGATACCACCGTTCCAAAGAAGATCGACTTTCATTTTCAAGATCATCTTTATCAGATCGTTAGGCGCTAAAGATGCTTTCTTCGTACCTAACATTTTCTGAATTTCTGGCGTCAACTGGATCGATTTTGATCGACGAGAGAAGATGCCACCACCTTGAGAGATCAAGTCTTTGTTGTAATCTTCCCAGCTTGATCTTGGCAAATTAAACAAGCGGTTACGCTCTTCCCAGCTGCTGGCTGAATCTGGATTTGGATCAATAAAGATGTGCATGTGGTTAAACGCAGCTTGCAATCGAATATGCTTCGATAACAGCATACCGTTACCGAACACGTCACCTGCCATATCACCTACACCGATTGCAGTAAAATCAGTGGTCTGACAGTTGATGCCCATTTCACGGAAGTGACGTTTAACAGATTCCCAACCACCTTTTGCGGTGATTCCCATTGCTTTGTGATCGTAACCGTTTGAACCACCTGAAGCGAATGCGTCACCTAGCCAGAAGTTGTATTCTGCAGAAACAGAGTTTGCCAAATCTGAGAAGGTTGCTGTGCCTTTATCGGCAGCCACTACTAGATATGGGTCATCTTCATCGTGACGAACAACGTTTTGTGGTGGTACCACCTCTCCTTCAATGATGTTATCTGACACATCAAGCAGTGCACGGATAAAGCGTTTGTAACAACGCTGACCTTCCGCAAAAATTTCATCACGACTGGTGAGAGATGGCTGGCGTTTACAAACGAAGCCGCCTTTTGCACCCACTGGTACAATTACAGTGTTCTTAACCTGTTGCGCTTTCACTAAGCCAAGAATCTCCGTACGGAAGTCTTCTTGACGATCTGACCAACGCAAACCACCACGAGCCACTTTTCCACCACGAAGGTGAACACCTTCAATATCTGGTGCGTAAACAAAGATCTCGAATGCAGGTACAGGCTGCGGAATCTCAGGAATATCGCTTGGCTTCATTTTCAAAGATAACCAAGGCTTAGGCTGCTTATTCTCGTCTACTTGGTAGTAGTTGGTACGAAGCGTCGCCATGATCATTTCGATATAACGACGAATAATACGATCATCATCCAAGCTCTCTACACGATCCAACTGCTCTGTTAGCTTTTTAATTAGATCGTTTTGGCCTTTCTCGCTGCCTTTGTGTTTCGGATCAAATCGCTTGGTGAACAGCTTGACTAGACCTGTCGCTAAGTCTGGGTAGTGGCTTAGCGTGTCTTCGATGTACTGCTGACTGAATGGGAAGCCGACTTGGCGCATGTATCGTGCGTAAGCGCGAAGAATGGAAATCTCACGGCCAGATAAAGACGCACCTAATAACAATCGGTTGAAACCATCACTTTCAAGATTACCCGCCCAAATGGCAGCAAATGCTTGTTGGAAACGATCACGAGCTTCACGAAGGTCAACGGTTTTCTCGCTCTTATGCAGCATAGAGAAGTCAAGGATCCAGAAGGTCTGACCGTTGTTTTTCTCGATCTCATATGGCGATTCGCCAATCACACGCAAACCAAGGTTTTCCAACATCGGCATTACGTCAGAAAGATGAATTGGTTCATCGCGATGATATAACTTTAAGCGGACAGCTTTGGAATCTGCTCCCTCTTCTTGAGGTCGGTAGAACAACATACCAAGTTTATTATCATCACTTAACGCTTCTAAGCGCTCGATATCTGCAACCGCAGAACCTGGCATCATGTCCTCTTTGTATGAGCGAGGGAACGCACTCATATATTCTTTTGAAAGAGGAAGGCCTTTACTTTCACCAAAGTTAGCAATGATGGATTCTTTTAGTCTGTCATCCCAAGAGGTAGAAACTTCCATTAGATTTTGCTCGATCTTTTTCACGTCTACGTCAATGTTGTTATTGTCTACACGAACAATGTAATGTGTTCTCGCTAGTGGGCTTTCTGAGAAGTACGTTGTAAATTCAACCTCTTGCTCGCAACCAAAGTACTGCTTAAGAATGCGTTGAGTTTGACGACGCAATTCTGTGTTGTAACGATCTTTAGTGACATAAACCATGCAACTGAAGAAACGACCAAATGGGTCTTTACGAACAAACAAACGCAGCAAGTCACGATCTTGCATTTGTACAACACCCATTCCCACCTCAAGCAGCTCTTCTTCATTAGCTTGAAGCAACTCGTCGCGTGGGTAGTTTTCTAAGATATTGTGCAATGCTTTGTATGAGTATGATCCGTGGCGGTATCCACTTGCTTCAAGGATACGGTCAACTTTTTCACGGATCAGAGGAATACTTTGTACCGCTTGGTTGTAAACGGCGGAGGTATATAAACCAGTAAAGCGATGCTCACCTATTACTTTACCGTTTTCATCAAACTTTTTAATACCGATGTAATCAGTATAAGCCGGACGGTGGATACGAGATGCTTTGTTACCTTTGGTGATGATCAGAGCGTATGGTTTTTTCGCTTCTAATCGCGCTGAATCTGATAATTCAGAGAGCTTGACGCTACGCACGCGCTTGTCATCAGCAAACAGACCTAGTCCTTTTTCTTTAGCAGGAACAAGTTCGGTATCACCATTGACCTCTTTTAAGTCATAATCTTTATAACCCATAAAGGTAAAGTTATGATCTTCTAGCCAACGAAGAAATGCGATCGTTTCATCCATACGATCAGTTTGGATAGAAACACGATCTTTATTTTTCTCAAGTTCATCAGTAACAAACTTAAGCTTATCAACCATCTGCTTCCAGTCATCAACGACTAAGCGAGTATCAGATAGAATTCTTAACAGCTCTTCTTTAAGCGCTTGCATCTCGTCTTTACTAGTAAGGCGGTCTACCTCTATGTGGAAAAGTGATTGAAGAACACCACCCTCACCGTTTACGTCTGTAACTTGGCCTTTTTTATCACGCTGAATCTGTGTTGGGTTATTCAACATTAGGTGACAAACAAGATCCAAACGTGCTAAAGCCATTTTGACTGAGTCCACTAAGAATGGACTATCTGGAACAACAATTTCTACGATTGTGTGTGTGGATTGCCAGCCTTGACGACTTACGGTCGGGTTAAATACTCGAACCGAAATCTCTTCTGGTTTTTTTTCATTGATATGGTGCCAAAGGCTAACGACAGCACCATAAAGGTCGGATTCGTTTCGCTGAATTAGATCATCATCAGCAATGTTACTGAATAAGTGTTGAGCAAGTTTAGTTACAAGCGTTTGGTGAGAAAGCTCGAGTTTGTCTTGAATCAGTTGGTAAACCTTTTCAAGCAGAACCGGCACTACATTTTCACGCGCGGTCATATTCACACTCCACATTAGAATTGTTGTTTTGTAGGGGGACTTAGTAGCTAGGTTGTTACCTTAGAAACTAAGCATAGGTAATGCATGTGCCCATTGTAAAAGCATAATTACAAATGTTTAACAACTAATCGTAGTGGTAAGAGGTGAAATGTCCGATTCTGTGACTAAGATTCCTATTTAACTCTCTGCAAATACAATACATCACAGAGTTTCTAACTTAAGAAACTTATTATTTTGGTCAGTTGTTAGTCTAAACTGGCCTCTAACGCCCAATTGACTAAGAAATGGTCTAAATCTCGCGGCGGGTAACTGCAAACGCAAACCGTTGTGTGTGACAACTTGAACAACACTTGCCGCACCAGAATAATGAGATAAAAACGTTTGATATGAAATGTTGAGATTGAAGTAGTAATAGTTCATGAAGTGAAAACTAAGTGACATAAACAAATAAGGTGGTCTTAATGACCACCCTATTGTGTTGTTTACTATTCGTCTAGTGCTTTAGTCACTTTTTCGAATAGATCTTTAGCAAGATTATCCATTGCTTTGAGCTTTTCAAGTTCTGCACGAATCATTGCTTGGCGAGCTTCATCGTATTTACGGAACTTAAGCAAAGGATCAATCATTCGAGAAGCTACTTGTGGGTTCGAATCATTTAGTTGGCGAAGAATTTCACCGGCAAATTGGTAACCTACACCGGATTTATCATGGAAACGTACAGGGTTCGCACTTAAGAACGAGCCAATTAAGCTGCGCGTACGGTTCGGATTTTTCAAACTAAATGCTTCGTGGTTCATGGTTGCTTTTACTTTTTCAAGAGCATCCTCTGCAGGATTGCTACCTTGCAGTGCAAACCACTTATCCATAACCAAACCATCGTGCTTCCATTTATCGCTATAATCAGCCATAAGTGCTTCACGACACTCGAGCTGAGCGTTATTTGCGGCACTCATCGCAGCAATCGTATCTGTCATGTTATTTGCAGATGCGTACTGCGCGTTGACTAAATCATTACCTTTTTCCGTATATGCTAGGTACTGAAGGCAACGGTTACGTAAAGCACGCTTACCAATAGCAGCATGGTCGATCGTATACTCTGTTTGCTTAAGCGTGTGATAAGTCGCACTTAGCTCATCTTCTAATTCCTTAGAAAGTGACACTGTAATGCTGTTTAGCACTTTGTCTACGGCATCGATATCAATTTGCTGGTACCAACCAGTAATCTCATTGATTGAAGGCATAGAGAAAACTTGAGCAATGAAAGCAGGCTCAAGCGTTTCATCCAACAGCACACCGCGGAAAGCATCTATCACACCTTCAGAAAGCGATACTTCTTGTCCCGCTTGAACGTTTTTCACATTCTGACGAATGTATTTAGCCAATAGCATTTGGCTAGCGTCCCATCGAGCAAAATCGTTCGTTGCGTGCTTCATCAAGAAGACTAACTCGTCATCGCTGTAATCGTATTCTAATTTGACTGGTGCCGAGAATTCACGCAACAAAGATGGCACTGGCTGTTCTTCGACATTTTCAAATACGAACGTTTGCTTATCTTGTTTAATATCCAGCACGTTATTAACTGATTCACCGTTAATCACCAGTGGGATAACTCGACCTTTCGAATCATACAACTCGATATCGAACGGAATATGCAGCGCTTGTTTTTCTGCTTGGTCTTGCGTCGGCTCCGTAAATTGCTCTACCGTTAGTGCGTAAGTTTTTGCATCAGCGTTGTATTCGCTATTTACGCGCAGCGTTGGTGTACCCGATTGGCTGTACCACAGACGGAACTGTTTTAAATCAACACCGGTGGCATCTTCCATTGCAGAAACAAAGTCTTCACACGTCGCGGCGGTACCATCGTGACGTTCAAAATAAAGTTTCATTCCTTTTTGGAAGCCCTCTTCGCCAAGGAGTGTATGGTACATACGAATAACTTCGCTGCCCTTTTCATACACCGTTAGCGTGTAGAAGTTATTCATCTCAATGACTTTGTCAGGACGAATCGGGTGAGACATTGGGCTTGCATCTTCCGCAAATTGAGGACCACGAATAATACGTACGTTATCAATACGGTTATCAGCACGAGAGCCTAAGTCAGAAGAGAATTCTTGGTCTCGGAATACGGTTAAGCCTTCTTTTAGACTTAGTTGGAACCAGTCACGACAAGTGACACGGTTGCCAGTCCAGTTGTGGAAGTACTCATGACCGATCACAGCTTCGATGCCTAAATAATCACGATCTGTCGCAGTTTGATCGTTCGCCAGCACATATTTTGAGTTAAAAATGTTCAAGCCTTTGTTTTCCATTGCACCCATGTTGAAGAAATCAACAGCAACGATCATGTAAATATCCAGATCGTATTCTAGGCCAAAGCGTTCCTCATCCCACTTCATCGAGTTGATCAGCGATGTCATCGCATGGCCTGCACGATCTAAGTTACCTTTATCAACAAAGATTTCTAAATCAACACTGCGACCTGACATCGTTGTATATTTGTCACGCAATACATCAAAGTCGCCTGCAACAAGGGCGAACAAGTAAGCTGGTTTTGGATGCGGATCCTGCCATTGAACCCAGTGACGACCGTTCTCTGCATCGCCTTCTGCAATTCGGTTACCATTGCTCAGCAAATATGGATAAACCGCTTTATCTGCGATCACTTTTGTTGTGTATTTTGCTAGAACATCCGGACGGTCTAGATAGTACGTGATACGGCGGAAGCCCTCAGCCTCACACTGAGTACAAAATGCGCCGCCTGATTTGTACAAACCTTCGAGTGCTGTATTCGCTTCAGGATCAATTTTGGTGACGATTTCAAGTTCAAACTCGGATGGAAGATCGGTCAGTACCAGCGATGACTCCTTCACCTCGTGATGAGCCCAATCCTCACCATTTACTTTTACAGCGCGTAGCTCAAGCCCTTCGCCATCGAGTTCTAGCGTTGTTGTATCGCCTTTTTGAGCAACTTTTGATACCGCCGTAACGATTGTGTCATTGTCATATAGATCAAAAGTAAGATCGATATCAGTAATCGCATGAGATGGCTCTTTATAATCTTTACGATATTTGGCCAGGGGAGCTTGAGACATGAGCATAAATCCTTGTATGTCGAACAACAAAAATACCAGACTGCATGATCAAAAATGCAGTTCTGGTATCACTATATAAGCTATTTGTAGGGGTTGTGGTATCAGAATACAAGTCTTTCCATCAAAAAACGGAGCTTTTAGTGCTCTAGCTCCGTTTTTTGATTAACATTTAAACAACATTAATGACTTACCGTACGCACGCGTAATTTGGCGCATGTTAAAGGCATCATGGCGTAACTCTATTGAGTACGGCGTACATATCACCATTGGAATCTTCGATCGTTAGCTCATTCTTGTTGAGCTTATACGTGGTTCCATGCTCGCCATTTTCATACAACAGAACCAAAAACTCATCTTCTGTGTAAAACACACCTTGTTTGATGGACTCATCCCCTTCTTCGTTCGAAACCCTAAACATGAACACGAAATCAGGTTGAAGTATCAAATCCATCTGATTAATGTTGTTGGCCACAAGACCGTCGCCAGATACGTGAGAGCTAGACCAAATACCTGCAAGTGAATTGGATAATCCCTTAGTGAAGGTTACACCATTAAGATCAAGCGTATTATGGTTGTTGCGATAGGCATAAATTTGAGGCTCGTCGGTGTTTAAACCAAGAACGATGGTGTCTTCATTTGCGTTATACAGCCCTTCCCAATGGTCAACGGAATAGTCTTTCTTTTGAATATCAATAGAAAAGCTGTAGTCAGAACCTAATGAGAGTTTGATCGCACGAAAGTTTTCAGCCGACTCTTCGGGGTTTGGGTTCATCAAATACCAGTCTCCGATGAGAAACGGCGTGTCAAAGTGACTTAATTCATCTTCTCTGGTGTTTTCTCCACCAAACACACTAAAGCAGCAAAAGCTAAGTAAAATAAAGAACCACTTCATATCGGCATCCTTATCGTTTTCTTTTAGCTTAGCCAGTAGTCCTCACTTTCGCGAAATTTTAGATGTAGATCACGTAAATTATTGGGGGAAAATAAGCGAATATCTTGCTCGATATCGAGACAGCGGAAGGCAAAAAGGCATAAAAAAAGAGTGAATCTGAAAGACTCACTCTTTTTATTCTAAATTGCCAGTTATTATGACTGATTTTCCTGCTTAAGTAGATCGACCATAATCGCGACAGACTCATCTAAATAAACATCAGGAGCCTCGTAGTCTTTTGGTATGTCATCCAATGTTTTGAATGCTTTTTTACCCAAAGCAACTTGACGTTCATTTATGCGTTGTAATCGAAGGGCTTCCGCTTTATCCGATTCAGCTTTACGAACTTTTTCGTTCAAAGACAAAGTATTATCGTCTTTTTCTTTACGATATTTCTCGATGTCTTCATTGATAAAGCGGAACTCCATCTCATCAGAAATACGCTTGTTATGAAGAGCAGTAAGTTTTTCAACTAAGGCGTCGTTACTTGGAAACGTTTGATATTGTGCTTTATCAATCTGATCCCAAGGTAAAGCATTGTCTTCAACACTTTCACCTGTTTCAGAAGCCTCAATTGGCGTTGGGTACGAAATATCTGGTGCAACACCACGATTTTGCGTACTTCCACCGTCAATACGATAAAATTTCTGAATCGTGTACTGAACATAACCTAGCTCTTTATCGAACAGATCATAAATATGATTCAGTGAACGATGTTGCTGAACTGTACCTTTACCGAAAGAGTTTTCACCTAAGATGATTGCACGATTATAATCTTGCATTGCCGCTGCAAAAATTTCAGATGCTGAAGCACTGTAGCGGTTAATCAATACCGTCAATGGGCCATCATAACTCACTTTTCCATCGGTATCGGCATTCACTTTGATGCGGCCATAGCTGTCACGGACTTGAACTACAGGGCCTTCTTTAATGAATAGACCTGTCAATGCCGTTGCTTCTGTTAGCGCACCACCGCCATTGTTGCGTAGATCAACGATTACGCCGTCAACGTTTTTGGTTTTCAACTCAGCTAGTAATTTATCGGTGTCTTTCGATAAGCCGACGTAGAAACTTGGTACTTCTAAAATACCAATCTTCTTACCGTCTTTTTCGATGATTTCTGACTTAACCGCACGATCTTCTAAGCGAACTTTGTCACGAACAATTGTGACAATGTAACTCTTCGCATCGTTACCTTCTGGCAAGATCTGTAGATTAACCTTTGTGCCTTTAGGGCCTTTGATTAACTGAACAACATCATCCAGACGCCAACCGATCACGTCGACAATTTCTT
The DNA here is from genome assembly GCF_023161825.1 of Vibrio sp. 2CM40D. Taxonomy (NCBI): domain Bacteria; kingdom Pseudomonadati; phylum Pseudomonadota; class Gammaproteobacteria; order Vibrionales; family Vibrionaceae; genus Vibrio; species Vibrio sp. 2CM40D. Next base: position 29,315 of record NZ_JALNTL010000007.1, on the reverse strand, counting down.
CACCGTCTTGTCCAACACCAGTGATTCGGTCCCCTTCACCAAGTTGCTTACTCTTTGATGCCGGACCGCCAACAACAAGTGAACGAATTACTGTGTAATCGTCTGTCATTTGCAAAACGGCGCCGATGCCTTCTAGAGAAAGGTTCATTTCCGATTGGAATTGCTCGGCATTACGTGGAGAAAGGTAGCTTGTATGAGGGTCAACCTGTCGCGCGAAGGCATTCATATACAACTGAAATGCGTCTTCATTGTTGGTCTGTGTGATGCGCTTCATCGCGTTGTTATAACGCTTCTCTAAAACTTCTTTAATCTCTGGCCACTCTTTGCCAGTCAGTTTCAGATTTAACGCGTCATATTTCACACGCTTGCGCCACAACTCGTTGAGCTCTGCTTCGTCTTTTGGCCATGCGGCCTCAGAGCGGTCTAACTCTATCTCGTCATCGGTATCAAACTTGATCTCTTCATCGAGTAGAGTTAACGCATAAGCAAAACGATCGAAACGCTTCTGCATTGAGAGGTTGTAAACATCAAAAGCAATTTGGTTGTTGCCCGATTTAAGCTGATCATCAAGCTCGACTGACCAATTTTTAAATGAATCGATGTCTGCTTGAGTGAAAATATTTCTATTGTAATCAAGCAACTCTACATAGCGTTCAAATATCGCTTTAGAGAAATCATCATTGAGGCTGAAGTGCTTATAATGAGAGCGGGTAAATCGCGAGGTGACTCGTTTGCTAGCTGTTTCATGCTGAACTTCAGGAGAAAGAACCGGCAGGTCATCTTTATGTAGTTTGGCTTCAAGAGCCTGAGCTGATGCTGCTAGCCATAAGCTAGCAGCAATCAGGGTCACTTTTGAACGGCAATTCATGCGTAGGAGTATCTCCTTTATGCGCGCAAGTGCTCCGCTTTCACAACCATTTGTAGGCCGTTAGCAAGTTGAACACGTACATCATCCTTATTGATTTCAACAATGGTCGCTGCCATGTTTCCTTTGCCCATGTTCACGTTAACTGCGTTACCTACTGTGATTTCATCAGCATTTAGAGCGCGCGTTTCTACAGGCTTAGTTGGTTTTTGTACTTTTGGTTTATTAGTACGACGAGGCTGTTGAGGCTTTTTAGCCGCAGGTTTCGCTTTCGCCTTACCCTCTTCACGAGCTTTTTGTGCTTGTTCTTTACGACGAGCCTGAACTTTCGCCTTGCTTTCTGCAAGTGTCGCTTTCGCGTGTTCAACGTGCTCTTCTTCTAGCTCACCACAAGGGTTGCCATCTAGGTCTACACGTACTGCACCTGGTTTTACACCGTGTAGGTAACGCCATGATGAAGTGTACTGTCTTAACGCTGCACGAAGCTGTGTTTTGCTTACTTTTTCGTCTTCATTTAGACGTTCCGCAAGATCTTGAAAAATACCAATTTTCAGAGGTTTTGCTTCACCTTCTAAAGTAAAGCACTTAGGGAAACATTCAGCAATATATGCAATAACTTCTTTGCTGTTTTTTAACTTTTCAGTCATGAGGGGTCCTGATTTGAGCGGATTTCCGCGAGCATTAAGAAAAAATATTCTCGTATTATAGTGACATGCCAAGGAAAAACCACACTCGAAGGCTAATTTATGCGTCGTTCGCGTGTGAATTAAGCAGCTTTTCTACTTCAACCATGAAATGAGTGAGACCTTCTTCGTCTGTTTCATTAAATCGGCCAATACTTGGACTATCAATATCAAGTACACCAACCACCTTTCCATTAATAGAAAATGGAATCACAATTTCTGAATTGCTCGCTGCATCGCACGCAATATGCCCCTCAAATTCGTGAACGTCGTATACTCTTTGTATAGTATTAGTTTGTGCAGCAGTACCGCAGACGCCTCGACCCATTGGGATACGAACACAAGCTGGTTTTCCTTGGAACGGACCAAGAATAAGCTCTTCACCTTTTGTTAGGTAAAAGCCTGCCCAGTTAAGATCGTCAAGTTCCATGAAAAGCAATGAGCTCAAGTTTGCTAGGTTCGCAATAAAGTCTGGTTCAGACTCAATTAGAGCAACAGCTTGTTTGGTTAGTCTTTGGTATTGTTCTAAGTTCATATTAACTTCCTACTTACTATAAAAGCTTCCATTCTCAATGTATGGCGCTAAAATGCAGCCCTACTTTATAATAGGACTTATTCTCAATTACAATGCTTCTGAAAAATGACACTATTAGCCGTTCTTGGTTGATAACACAAGTAAAAAAGCACAAGTCCAAGCTGATCATAGCGAACTTGATAGCGGTGCTTGCAACCTTGATTAGTGTTCCAATTCCCCTCCTCATGCCTTTGATGGTTGATGAGGTCTTATTGGACCAACCTGCAAAAGGTTTAGATGCCATGAATGCCATTCTCCCTGAAGCGTGGCACACTCCGACAGGCTATATTTTCTTCACCCTGTTCTTGGTTGTTCTTATGCGAGCTGCGAGCCAAGGATTAAATATCCTTCAAAGCCGACAATTTACGCTTGTTTCAAAAACCATCACGTTTGAGATGCGCAGTAAAATGATCGACAAACTCGGCCGTATCAGCATCCGACAATACGAAACCAAAGGTAGCGGAGGAATCAACGCACACCTTATCACTGACATTGAGACCATTGATAAATTTATTGGTTCTACGTTAGCAAAATTCGTTATCAGTTTTCTGACTGTTATTGGTACTGCTATCGTTCTACTTTGGCTCGATTGGCGACTTGGTCTGTTTATCCTGTTAGTTAACCCTATTGTCATTTACTTCTCACGTAAACTAGGCAGTATGGTTAAACATCTGAAACGGAAGGAAAATCATTCTTTTGAAATTTTCCAAAACCGTTTAGTTGAAACATTAGATGGAATCTACCAACTACGCGCGGCCAATAAAGAACGAGAATTTCTCCAGCAACTCAAAGACAGTGCGAACCAAGTTCGCGTTGATGCAGACAAGTATGCTTGGCAATCTGAAGCTGCTGGTCGCGTATCTTTCCTTCTCTTTTTGATCGGCTTTGAATTATTCAGAGCTGTAGCAATGTTAATGGTCATGTTCAGTGACCTTACTATTGGCCAAATATTTGCCGTTTTTGGTTACCTATGGTTCATGCTGTCTCCTGTTCAAGAGTTGCTTGGGATTCAGTTTTCTTGGTATAGCGCTAAAGCGGCATTAAAACGCATCAACGACTTATTAGAGTTAGAAGAAGAGCAGAGACCGGTTTCTAAGGTAAATCCTTTCAAAGAAGGTAGAGAAGTTGATGTTAAAGTAGAAAACATTAATTTCTCTTACAATAATGAAAACAAAGTCCTAGATAATCTTTCTTTACATATGCCGGCAGGAAAGAAAGTGGCGTTAGTTGGTGCAAGCGGCGGTGGTAAGTCAACCTTGATACAATTACTTATTGGGGTTTACCGTCAAAACTCCGGTAGCATTCGCTTTAATGATGAATTAACAGAAGATATTGGTTTTGAAGTAATTCGCGACAAAATTGCCGTGGTATTACAGCAACCTATACTATTTAACGACACCTTGAGGCATAATCTAACGCTTGGTGGGGATTTTGACGAAATGTCACTTTGGCGTGCGCTTGAAGTGGCTCAGCTGCAAGATGTTATTTCTCAACTGAACCACGGCTTGGATACTCAAGTTGGTCGTAATGGCATTCGTTTGTCAGGAGGTCAACGACAACGGCTGGCCATTGCTAGAATGGTGCTGAGTAATCCTCAATTTGTTATTTTAGACGAAGCCACGTCTGCGCTAGATACCGCTACTGAAGCGGCTTTACACAAAGCACTGACCGAGTTCTTACGTGGTAGAACAACATTAATCGTTGCGCACCGACTGTCCGCTGTTAAACAAGCCGATTTGATCTACGTGCTTGAAGATGGGAAAGTGACGCAAACAGGTACTCATGGTGAGTTAGTTGAGCAAGAAGGCTTATATCAAACCTTATATGGGGGCATACAGTCCCACGCTTAAATCGTTCAAGCTAGAGAGGTCGTTATGACCTCTCTGTCTAAGCACGCCATGCAACCCAATAACGTACGTTTGTGCCAAGGTTGTGAATTGCCTGTCGACATCGTCGACTTACCCCATGGCAAAAATGCACACTGCCCTCGTTGTGGTACACAATTATATCGCGGAGGTAGCCCTAGCCTCTCTGGTAATCTAGCCGTCGCGATAACCTGCATCCTACTATTTATTCCATCGCACTTTTTTAACTTTATTAGCATCCGACTCTTTGGTGTGATGATTCCGGCAACCCTACCTTCAGGGATGATCACATTGATGGAAGAAGGATTTGTTCTTCTTTCATTGCTCATTCTATTTTGTAGCTCTCTTGCGCCACTGACGGTTTGTGTTTCAGTGGTAACGGCACATATTTCTTTACATCAACGATGGTTCCGTGGGCTTCGTATCTCACTGTGGCTAATTCAACATTTGAAGCATTGGGTTATGTTGGATGTGTTCTTAGTTAGCATCGCCATTTCCTGTTTTAAACTCCAAGATTATTCCGACATTTTCGTCGGTCCAGGGTTAATTGGTCTGGTTCTTTTGCAGATATTTACCGTTTTGTTAGTTTCAAGAATCAGCGTCCGTCGTTATTGGGAAGCTTGGAAGCCAGAAAGTTTATATGCTTTTGAGCATAAAGATGTGCATTGCCATGAATGCCACTTGTCCCAACCTGAAGGTGACCATTGCCAGCGTTGTCATCACGAGTTATATCATCGCAAGCCAAACTCCATTCAGAAAACATGGGCTTACCTCATCGCAGCAACGGTCGCCATCTTCCCTGCTAACCTGATCCCTATTTCCATCTTGCTTACCAATGGTAAGCGTTTGGAGGACACTATTTTTTCAGGCGTGGCTGGTTTGGTAAAAAGCGGCATGTATGGAATCGCTGCGATCATTTTTGTTGCCAGTATCGTTGTCCCGGTGATTAAAATACTTGGGCTCGCCTACATCATGCTTTGCATCCAATTCAAACGTTCGGTGTTTAAGAGACAACGAATGATGGTTTACTTTGTTGTTAAATGGATCGGTAAATGGTCTGTGATGGATTTGTTTGTTATTTCTATCATGATGACTTTAGTCGATCGTGGTCAGATACTGGATTTCACACCAGGATATGGCGCCGTAGCATTTGGTGTTGTCGTAGTGTTGACCATGCTTGCAGCAGAAAGTATTGATCCAAGGCTAATCTGGGACCAAACAAGCCCAAAACAATCAGAAAAAGAGTCAATGAATGAGTGATCAGAACAGTTCTCAAACGTCATACGTACCAGATGTAAAGCGGAGTAAAGGCATATCTCCTCTTTGGCTGTTGCCAATTTTGACCATGGTCTTAGCTGGCTGGCTTGTAGTGAAGTCGATACACGATGCAGGACAACGAGTGCAAATCTATTTTTCTGATGCCGCTGGTCTTGTCGCCGGCCGAACCACTATCCGTTACCAAGGATTAGAAGTCGGCATGGTAAGAGACATTAACCTCACCGAAGATCTCGGCAGTATTTATGTCGATGCTGATATCTATCCTGAAGCTGCAAAGTTACTGAACGATAAAACACGCTTTTGGTTAGTAAAACCAACAGCTAGCCTAACGGGAGTTTCCGGACTGGATGCGCTCGTCTCAGGTAACTACATCTCGATTCAACCCGGAGATGGTCAAGAGTTTGAGACAACATTCCATGCGTTAGACTCTGCCCCAACAGATTTACGTGTTTCTCAAGGTTTGAATATTAAGCTCAAAAGCCGTGATTTAGGTGGTGTATCGGTTGGCTCTCAAATTGTTTATAAGAAAATCCCAATCGGTGAAGTGTACAGTTACCAGCTAGATGAAGATGCAAAATCTATCACTATTCAAGCCAACATTCAGGATCAATACCGACATATCATTAACAACCGCAGTCGATTCTGGAACGTCAGTGGAATTGGTGCCAGCATCGGTTTTGAAGGTGTCGATGTAAGACTAGAAAGCATGAGTGCCTTACTAGGTGGCGCCATCGCAGTCGACTCTCCGGATGATGGTGAGCCTGTAGAAGAGAACACCGAGTTCCGTTTGTATAAAGATTTGAAAACTGCTGGTCGAGGCATCGCGGTTAAAATCGTCCTACCTGATGACAGCAAGATCAGCGGAGAAGGCGCTCCAATTATGTATCGCGGAATTGAAATTGGCCAAGTTACGGACTTGAGCCTTTCCGAAGGTCGAGAAGTGATATTGGCGTCAGCGGCAATTCAACCCGCTTTTAGTGACATGCTGACGACAGGTACTCGATTTGTCTTAGAAGAAGCAAAGGTGTCCCTTTCTGGTGTTGAAAACATTGCTAATTTAGTGCGAGGAAACTTCTTAACGATCGTGCCGGGCGCGGGTGAACGCTCTCGCCGCTTTACTGCGATTCGTAAAAACGTGTTTAACCAACAGCAAGAAAAGTCTATCGCGATTCGGTTGGTGTCCGACAATTCGTTTGGCCTAGATAGCGGTGCCAATGTACTTTATAAAGGCATCGTTGTTGGTTCAATCATCAAAGTGGGCCTAGTTAAGGAAGATAAAAAATCACAACACGAAGTATTTATGGATGTATTGATTGACCATGAATACAAACATCTGATCAAATCAAACAATCGTTTTTATGTAACCGGCAGTGCATCAGCAGAGTTAACTGAATCGGGGCTCAGCGTTACCGTTCCTCCAGCAAAGCAGTTGTTAACCGGGTCAATTAGTTTTGTGAGCGAAGGCAAGCAGGATATTCAAAAAGAGTATCAACTGTTCCAAAATGAATCATTGGCTGAATTGGCGCAGTACAATCAAAGTGGCTCTAGGGCGCTAACACTATTTGCTTCTGAATTGCCGCCGATTTCCAAAGGCAGCCCTCTACTCTATCGTAATCTTCCAGTTGGTAACGTCTCCGATTTCCAACTAGTTGATGGCGGAGTACTAATTAAGGCTACTATCGAAAACCGCTTCGCTTATCTTGTAACGCCACAAACCGTTTTTTGGAATCGTTCAGGGATTGAGATAGATGCATCATTAGCTGGCGTCAGTGTGAAAGCGCACCCTTTGAAGTCGTTAATCGAAGGTGGCATCGCTTTTGACTCCGTACCAGGCGTTGAAAACAAAATCGGAGAAAACTGGAAGCTGTATTCTGATCAAAAAACCGCTCGCAAGTTTGGGCGCGTCATTGCTTTAGAAACCGACGGTTCGCAAGAGATTGCTAAAGGAATGCCGATTGAATATCAAGGTGTTAAAGTTGGTGAAATCACTCTGGTTGTACCGAATTTTCGTCGTAACATGGTTGAAGTCACTGCAAGGATCCTACCTGAATACGTAGAAAACATTGCAGTTGAAGGCTCACATTTTTGGCTAACTGAACCAGAAATTGGTTTAGGTGGCGTTAAAAACCTCGGGGCGTTGGTGTCGAAATCCATCAGTGTTGAACCAGGTAAAGGTAAAGCTAAATTTGATTTTCAATTAGAAAATAGTTCAGAACGCGTGCATGGAATCATGTTTACGTTACAAAGTGAACAGAGAGGCTCAGTACAAGTCGGTACCCCTATTCTTTACCGCCAGATGGAAGTTGGCCAAGTGACCGACGTAAGCCTAGGAGAATTTGCTGATCGCATCGTCACGACTATCAAAATACAGCCTGAATATGCTTACCTCGTTCGTCAAAACAGTGTGTTCTGGAATGTTTCAGGAGTAGATGTTTCCATCGGGCTTACCGGCGCTAACATCAAAGCGGGAACCTTTGATAGTTTAGTTCGCGGAGGAATTGCGTTTTCAACGCCAGAGCAATCGACTATTCCACCAGCGGCAAAGAGTGGGCAATCTTTCTTTTTGTATCCACAAGCTGAAGAAGGTTGGACTCAATGGCGTACAGCAATTCCGAAGCCGTAGAATAAAGCTCAATTCACGTACAATTGAAGTTTGATCATTTTAAAAGAGCAGCAATCGCTGCTCTTTTTTATTGCTCGGCCCTTGTCACTATTCGTTTCTGCTTCGCTTTCGTATATTATTTGCCACAAATTCTGCAAACGAGATCCCACATTGCATCCTAATGTTTACATCCCAGACGCGTTTCTGGAAAAAATCCAAACTATTCTTCCTGCTCACCTCAACATGGAAGACTTTATCGCGTCGTGCCAAAAGCCACTACGCAAAAGTATTCGAGTTAATACGTTGAAGATCAGTGTTGAAGCGTTTCTAGAACGAACAGAAGCAAAAGGCTGGAAGCTTTCTCCCGTGCCTTGGTGTGACACAGGTTTTTGGATTGAAGCGGACGAGTCAGTTGTACCATTAGGCAACACAGCAGAACACATGTCTGGCTTATTCTACATTCAAGAAGCCAGTTCGATGATGCCGGTATCTGCTCTGTTTATGAATGATGAATCTTACGATGCCGTGTTAGATACCGCAGCCGCTCCAGGCTCAAAAACCACTCAAATTGCAGCTTTAATGAACAACGAAGGTGTGCTTGTGGCCAATGAATACGCCGCAAGTCGTGTAAAAGTACTGCACGCTAATGTGGAACGTTGTGGAGTACGTAACGCCGCACTAAGTAACTTCGATGGGCGCGTTTTTGGCGGTTGGCTACCAGAACAATTTGATGCGGTTTTGCTCGACGCGCCTTGCTCTGGAGAAGGCACCGTTCGCAAAGACGAAGATGCGATGAAAAACTGGACGCAAGCTTCCGTACTCGACATCGCTGACACACAGAAAGATCTTATTGAAAGCGCCTTCCATGCATTAAAGCCCGGTGGTGTGATGGTTTACTCAACATGTACGCTCAGTACAGAAGAAAACCAACAAGTTTGTCAACACTTGAAAGAAACCTTTGGGGATGCTGTAGAGTTTGAAAGCCTTGAGAACTTGTTTGAAAACGCAGAGGCAGCTCTAACTGAAGAAGGCTTTTTGCATATTTTCCCGCAGGTCTACGACTGTGAAGGGTTCTTTGTTGCAAGAATTCGCAAACAGGCTGCTGTTGAGGCGCCAGAAGTCAAAAAGCGCATGGGGAAATTCCCCTTTGCTAAAACTTCAAAAAAAGAATCGACAGAAATTGCTCAACAACTCCAAAGCGCGTTAGGTATTAAACTTCCAAATGACAGTTCTGTATGGCTTCGCGATAAAGATGTCTGGTTATTCCCTAATGCTTTAGAAGCGATGATCGGCGAATTACGCTTCTCCCGTATGGGTATAAAGATCGCGGAAGCACATAAAAATGGCTACCGTTGGCAACACCAAGTCGCGACTGCCCTGGCGACAGGTTCTGAAAGCAACGCCATTGAACTCAGTATTGAAGAAGCGCGCGAATGGTACATGGGGCGTGATGTTCGCCCACAAACCATTCCTGAGGGAATGAAAACAGGTAAAGGCGAAGTGCTTGTCACCTATCAAGGCGCAGTTATTGGCCTTGGCAAGTGGGTAAGCAACCGAATAAAGAATGGTCTCCCTCGCGAATTAGTACGAGATAAGAACTTATTTTAAAAGACGTAAAACGAACCATAAATAAATGAAAAGCCATCGTATTTGCGATGGCTTTTTAATTCGTAAGTATGAAAGCAAGTGGGCTCGCTAGCGATCCGGACACGCTGTACTAAACTAGTTGTATCAAAGTAATGCTTTGATGTGGCATTTCTCTCTATGTTCACCAACAAAATTATTGTTGGACAAGTTTAGCGCAGGCTCTGCGGAGCCGTTTCCCCTAGGCCCAAAAAAAGGAAAAGTTTGGGCCGTTTTTTTGGCTGTAGATCCGCTATACGTGAGTTTGGACTACGCTAGACGAATACCGTCTTTCTCAATGACAATTTTACCCTGCTTGTATAAGCCACCGATGGTCTTTTTATAAGTCCCTTTACTTGTGCGGAAAGCATCAAAAATCGCTTCAGGAGACGACTTGTCATTCAAAGGCAAAAATCCGCCTTTCTTCTCTAGCAGGTCAAGGATCTTACTAGAAAGATCGTCCATTTTCGCCACACCTACTTTTTGTAGAGCAAGGTCGGTTTTACCATCTTCACGAATGTGCTTAATAAAGCCTTTCAGCTTTTTACCGATGTAAAGCTTACCAAAAACATCCGATGGGAAAATCATGCCCCAATGCTTACCGTTAACGATAGCTTTATAACCAAGTTGACTACGCTCTGCGATGATCAAATCAACTTGTTCGTTAACTTCATAATTCGCTGGAGTTTTATCTAACCATTTATTGAACTTAGTCGTACCAACAATGCGACCTGACGCTTTGTCGGTATAAACATACACTAAAATGGTTTGTCCGGCAGAGAAGCGAGTGCGTTGCTCACTAAAAGGAATCAGTAAGTCCTTTTCTTTGATGCCCCAATTTACAAAAGCACCTGTCGCATTCACACCCTCAATCTTCATTAAACCCCACTCACCCACTTGGGCAATTGGTCTTTCAATGGTCGCAGCAAGTTGGCTTTCTGAATCGAAGTACAGAAATACGTCTACATACTCACCAATTTCAGTACCCTCTGGTACATACTTACTAGGTAGTAGAACAGAACCGTAATCATCGCCATCCAGAAATACGCCAAAATCAGCCTTTTTAATGACTTCTAAGCTGTTAATTTGACCAATTTTAATCATTGATTTTGTCTCTTTTTAAATTTACGTGGAATTATACCTAAACTAACAAGAAAATCAGAGAGAAAAGCATAGTGCTCTGTTATGCTGTTGTCGTTCAGCTATATGCCCCAGTCACTCTTTTAGCACTCTTATACTTACCTGCTCAACGGAACGCATAAGTTAAGAATGCTTTAGCAAAGTCAGGAGCTTTCTTTGGTCACCGTCGATAAACAAGACTCAATAACATTAAAAATCAGTCATGCACTCGCAAAGAGCAAAAGTGTCGACCTAGATATTTACTTTTTTATACCTGGTGAGCTTGGTTTAAACGCCGATATCATCAGTGAATCCGAATTTTATTACACCTCAATCACACAGCAACGATCTTATTACAGTACTGAAATCCTTCTTCCGCTAGTACACAGTCGACTTGCCAAACGTGGACGCCTGTCGAATCAGCAATACCGAGTAAGTTTGAGTTTGTTCGCTTACCAATACGTTATCGCGCTAGACAAAGCGGTAGCAAGTTTAAACAAGCATGAGAACAACTCCGTAACGGAAGATGAAGTGGACGAAGTTATCGAGCTCACGCTTGAGATCTTAAAGCGCTTGCGGCGTTCTATTCCTTATGAAGAGAACTTAAAACGCTACTACGTTAACATCGATAACTATCTGTCTTGGTATACCGAGCAAAAGTTCCTGTCACTGGTGGCCCATCTACCACGTGAAGGCGACTATGGCACGATCAAAAAGCGTCTGATCACGCTATGTGAGAAAGAGCAAGCCCATCGTAAACTCAACAAATACAACTCATCAAGAGTCGTTGAAGACGTTACTCGCCTATCTAACAAAATGCGCTTGCTAAGGCGATTGATTGAACACCCTATCGTGCTTCGTGAAGAAACCATATCGATGGGTAACAACATTAAGCGCGCTATCAAAGGTATTGCAACCGGTTTAGTGATGGTTGTCGTGACCTCGACAGTGATTCTCGCTCGCGATTATCTGGGGGAAATTTCTGCCTCATTCATTATCGCGATGTCTTTTATTTACGCTTTACGAGAAATCTTTAAAGATGATTTACGCGATGCCATGTGGCGATGGATCCGTAAAGGCAAGCCAAAATGGCGTAAGAAGTATGTTGATCCAACGACGAAAAAAGTGGTTGGCAAAAAATTGGAGTGGCTCGATTATCGTACCTTAAGTAGCTTGCCGGATAAGATTCAAAGAATACGTAAAAAACGCGTCGTGCAACGTGAAGAGCAGATTCTTCATTATCACGAGAAAACCGAAATGGCGACCTCTCTTTTCTTGAGTGGTTACGAACAAACGAGAGAAACATTGAACATCAGTTTGCGCCCTATCATCCGCTTGATGGATAAAAGCTCAAACCGAGTTTACCGTTTAAATGAAGGTCAAGTAACCAAAGAGTCAGTAGAGAAACGTCATTTGCTCAATGTGATTGTCAAAGAGGACAACCACACCGATGAGCCTGTTTATTACCGCTGGAAAGTGGTCTTAAATCGCTCCAAAATCGTCTCTATCGAGAAGATTGAACTCAATTAAGCCACCACCTTTAAACAAGCGAGCCACAAACCACTAGGCAGCCTCTTTTCTTTGTTGGGCTGCTTTTTTTATCGAAAGAGTAAGCGAGAATTCAGCCATTGGCTCGTCACCATGTAAGTTAGGACACAGCGCGACAATTTTTACGTCACGATTTACTCGTTCACCCGTTGCCAAGGTGTGCTCGAGCATCTCATCAATGACATGACCATCGTTACAAACAAAGTGCACATCGGCTTCCGGGCGCTTTAAAAACTCGGCTTTCACACCTTTAAATGCCAGCGAGATCGCTTCTCCCTTTTCTTGCGCTTTACTCATAGCAAGAAAACCACCAGCAACATCAGCGCCAACGGCTAAAGCACCGAAATACATGCTATTCAGGTGGTTCTTCGTCCTTCTGCGCAATGGGATACGAACCTCAACATGCTTGCTATCTATCGCAATGATTTTAGGGTGGCAAAGCCAAATCAGCGGCACTTTTGAAAAGCCAAACAGATTTAGATACAAATTCGCACGACGTAGAGCTGATAACATTTTGGTCTCCTTACCAATCTAGTCAGACCAGTTAATCAACGAAAGAAATAGATGTCAAAGAAATGTTAACAAAAGCTCGATCTCACGAGTTATTTAACCTTCAGGAAGTGACGGCGTCACCCGCGAGGTATGAAGTTTATCGCAGTTACTTAGATTACCTTACAGCGAGATAGATAAAATGGTTATAAATTCAAATGTATATATATTGATTTAATGATCAAGTTTTGTCATTTATACATAAGTCATTTAAATGAATACCTACACCTTTGTATACAATTCGGTATTTCCTGGCGAAGATTCCCGTGAAACGGTTTATTCCTGCCTGTAATTCCGTTATCTTTACCCCTTCGCAATAGAGAATAAAGCTATAACATGCCTATAAAAACAGATGAATTGAGAACCCAACCTTTGGGTCCAATGCCTACCCCAGCAGAGCTAGGTAGTGTACATCCTATTACGGATGACGTTGCAGACCGTATCGCTCAATCTCGTCGTCAGATTGAAAACATTTTATCGGGTGAAGACGATCGCCTTCTTGCGATTGTAGGTCCGTGTTCTGTTCACGACACTGAAGCTGCCATTGATTACGCCACTCGCCTGAGTGAAATCCAAGACAAGTACAAAGACGAACTGTTTATCGTGATGCGTACTTACTTTGAAAAGCCTCGTACAGTAGTTGGTTGGAAAGGTTTGATTACGGACCCTAACCTAGATGGTTCTTACGCACTTGAAGCTGGTCTTCATAAAGCTCGTAAACTACTACTGGATATCAACAAGCTTGGTCTTGCGACTGCTACTGAGTTTCTTGATATGATCACTGGCCAATACATCGCGGATTTGATCACTTGGGGCGCGATTGGTGCTCGCACAACGGAATCACAAATTCACCGTGAAATGGCGTCGGCACTATCTTGCCCAGTTGGTTTCAAAAATGGCACAAATGGCAACGTAAAAATTGCAATTGATGCAATTCGCGCATCGAAAGCATCGCATTACTTCTACTCGCCAGATAAGAACGGTCGAATGACGGTTTACCGCACAAGTGGCAACCCTTACGGTCATATTATTCTGCGCGGTGGAGAAAAAGGCCCTAACTTTGATGAAGCATCAGTCAAACAAGCATGTGATGCTTTAGCTGAGTTTGGATTGCCACAACGTTTGGTTGTGGATTTCAGCCATGCAAACTGTCAGAAGCAACACAGAAAACAAATCGACGTAGCTCAAGACATTTGTAACCAAATTAAGTCAGGCAGCACTCGTATTGCGGGTATCATGGCTGAAAGCTTTATTCTTGAAGGCAATCAGCCAATGACTGACATCAATAACCTAACGTATGGTCAGTCTATTACAGATCCATGCCTAGGTTGGGAAGACACTGCTACAATGCTAGATATGCTGGCAAGCGCTGTTAAGTCCCGAAAGTCCCTATAACAAAATAATCAAGGAATCTTCATGCCATCGTTTGATATTGTTTCTGAAATCGATACGGTTGAACTACGTAACGCCGTTGATAACGCTAACCGTGAATTGTCTACTCGTTTCGATTTCCGCAACGTAAATGCGAGCTTTGAGCTAGTAGAAGAAAACGTAAAAATGTCTGCGGAAGGTGACTTCCAACTTAAGCAAATGCGCGACATTTTACGCGGCCACTTAGCGAAGCGTAACATTGACGCGAACGCAATGGATGCACAAGACCCAGACGTTACTGGTAAAAACTGGCACCAAACTCTGCTTTTCCGTCAAGGTATTGATACTCCAACGGCGAAAAAAGTAGTGAAACTTATCAAAGACGCAAAGTTAAAAGTACAAGCTTCTATTCAAGGCGACAAAGTACGTGTTACTGGTAAGAAACGCGACGACCTGCAAGCGACAATGGCAGCGATTCGTGAAGCAGAGATGGGTATCCCATTCCAGTTTAACAACTTCCGTGATTAATCAATCTGAGAAGTAAGTAAAAACGCCAGCGCATAATCCGCTGGCGTTTTTTATTGGCTTTTGTGTAACGAACTACGTATCCACTTTTAGCATTTGGCATTGCTAGATAACCAAGTCCTGCCCTTGCAGCAATACGAATTCGCTCGTTCCTTGTGGTATGAACACGCAAATTCGAAGCTTTTCAGCTTTAGCCTTGGCCAGCATATCCGAAAGCTCAGCAGCGCTCGAGAAAGCTTCTCTTTCTGCATCTCTGCGTATTAGTTCTAACACATTCGCTTCACATCGAGTTGAGTACAGAGCCAGCTCCGCTTGTTGCATATAGCGTACGGCTTTTATTGGCAACATCTCAACATCTTTCCCAACATGTATCCAAGTACAACTTCCCTTTTCATCTAAAGGTGTTGCCATGGTCGCTTGGTAAATTGCTTCTAACTCACGATTATCTCGCGCGTTTTCCACCTCGGGATTCGAGAAAAATTGCTCCCAAAACTTGCGGCGTAAATCGACGCTAGGCAGTGCCTCTTTAATTGAGTTTCGCTTTGAGTTAGCAAAATCCGCCATCAACCCCATGTTTTGTGGCAGTATCGATTCAAGCTTTTCACGGATGTTTCGAATTAAAACTGGCGAAGCTCCACCACTAGAGATAGCGATTTGGATGCGGCCACGATTAATCATTGACGGCGTGATGAAATCACAATAAGGCTTATCATCCACAACGTTAACCAAGATGCCTAGCTCTTTGGCATCTTTGTACACTTGGTGATTTAGCTCAGGATTGTCTGTCGTCGCCCACACTTGAACAAAGTTTTTAGTGACAATGTCACTCGAATAGAAACGTTGTACCCAGCGCAGTTGATGCTCAGAAGCAAGCTTAGACAGAAAATCAACCAACGTCGGAGAAACGATAGTCACATCCGCCCCAGCCTTTAGCAACGCTTCCACCTTTCGGCTTGCCACCTCACCGCCACCCACGACGAGAACGGGTTTATTAATTAAATCTAAGAACAGAGGAAAATATCGCATTTCAATCCATGATTACTCTAATTAGCTGTTGTAGACCATGCTACCAAAAATGGGGCAAGCTCATCACCCTGTTTCGGTATCACAAATAATTTTTGTTTGAATTTTTACTGAACTTCACCTTGCTCAGCTAATGACAGTTTTAATAACAACTTTTTATTCTTTTGTATTGTTCACTCTTCTATTGATTGTTCTGATGCACCAAATTGTCCATGAATTGCACTATTTACAAACAATTAACATTTCGTCATTCTAAATCTCAAGGCACTTTGTAAGTTCTCTCAAAACTTCATTTAAATTATATATTTGAGAATTAACAGATCCTTTCCTACGCTTATAACTGGTTGATCTATCGAATGCCGTTTCTTCGAAAATCAATCACGTAGGACGATAACTCTAACGAATTGGACACGTTATTTCAGGTCACTCCTGATTAAACATGGATCATACAGGAAGGATACAAATGGCAAATAAACTCACAGTTCTTGCTTCCGTCGTAGCGGCTTCTACTGCGATGATGGCAACATCAGCTCAAGCAGCAGACACTACTCTGGACAAAGTCACAAAACAAGGTTTTCTTACTTGTGGTGTAAGTACCGGTCTACCTGGTTTCTCTAACCCTAACTCAAAAGGCGAATGGGAAGGTATCGACGTAGAATATTGCCAAGCACTGGCTGCAGCCGTTCTTGGGGATAAAACGAAAGTTAAATATGTACCCCTAACCGCAAAAGAACGTTTCACTGCGCTTCAATCTGGTGAGATTGATGTGCTTTCCCGTAACACGACCTGGACTCTCCACCGTGACACTGCACTGGGCCTAAACTTCGTAGGTGTGAACTACTACGACGGTCAAGGTTTTATGGTGAAGAAGGAACTTGGTATATCAAGTGCTAAAGAGCTTGATGGTGCGTCGGTATGTGTTCAATCAGGTACAACAACCGAGCTAAACCTTGCAGATTATTTCCGCAACCAAGGCATGGCGTACAAACCTGTGGTATTCGACACAGCGGCGCAAACTTCGAAAGGTTTTGATGCGGGACGCTGTGACGTATTAACAACTGACCAATCTGGCCTTTATGCACTGCGTTTGAATTTGAAAGATCCGTCCTCTGCGGCCGTTCTTCCAGAAATCATCTCTAAAGAGCCACTAGGTCCAGTCGTTCGTCAAGGCGATGATCAATGGTTTAACATCGCTAAGTGGACATTGTCTGCGATGATTAACGCTGAAGAATACGGTATTAGTTCGAAGAATGCGGATGAAATGCTGAAGTCAACAGATCCAAACATCAAACGTATCCTTGGTGTTGATGGCCCTAAAGGCAAAGGGTTGGGTATCCGCGACGATTGGGGCTACCAGGTTATCAAACAAGTTGGTAACTATGGTGAAAGCTTCGAACGTACAGTCGGTACTGGTTCGCCGTTAGAAATCTCTCGTGGCGTTAATGCGCTATGGAATGCAGGCGGCTTTATGTACGCGCCACCAATCCGATAGAAAGAGTTAATCAGGGCGGTTCATGCCGCCCTTTTTCTTGATTATATCTCACTGTATGAGTAAGGATCGCTCATTGGATGGCGAAAAGCGCTCGCTTTGTGGAACGGCTTTAAAGGTTCGTAAGCCGCTAGACATGAGAGCGTTATTCTTTAGCCAGCAAGGACGAAACTTCGTTATACAGGCCGATATCTATAACTAAGGTTTGAGGTTATCGCTGTATGAAACCGACACAAGATGCATCGCCAAGTACGATGTCCAAACCAAGCGGAAGCAAGAGCCTGATTTATAATCCTGCCTTTCGTTCTGCTATTTTCCAGATCATTGCCATTGCTGCACTGGTATTTTTCTTTTACACGATTGTAAACAACGCTCTCAATAACTTAGATGCTCGTGGTATTGCAACGGGCTTCGGTTTTCTGAATCAAGAAGCCGGGTTTGGTATTGGGTTAACATTAATTGAATACGATGAAACGTACTCTTACGGTAGAACATTTATCATCGGCCTTCTTAATACGGCGTTAGTCTCTGTATTAGGTATTATTCTGGCTACTGTGATTGGCTTTACCATGGGGGTTGCCCGCCTTTCTTCTAACTGGTTAGTTAGTCGTTTAGCGGCAGTTTATATCGAAACTTTCCGAAATATCCCCCTTCTTCTGCAAATATTCTTCTGGTATTTCGCTGTTCTTCAAGCATTACCCTCACCACGCCAAAGCTTAAGTCTTGGTGAAGCTATTTTCCTGAACGTTCGTGGCTTATATTTCCCTGCACCGACTATGGAACCTGGCAGTAGCTACGTTATTGCGGCGTTAATCTTCGGGGTAATCGCAAGCTTATTAATTAATATATGGGCGAATAATAAGCAACGTCTCACTGGGCAACAAACCCCAATGGGAAGAATAGTTTTGGGTTTAGTTGTTGGCCTTCCATTGGTTGTGTACTTCCTTGCTGGTATGCCAATTTCACTGAATTATCCTGAACTAAAAGGGTTTAACTTCCGAGGTGGTATTAGCATTATTCCTGAATTGGCTGCGCTACTTTTGGCATTGAGTGTTTATACAGCTTCTTTCATTGCTGAGATTGTTCGCTCTGGTATTAATGCGGTTAGTCATGGTCAAACCGAAGCAGCGATGTCGCTAGGCTTACCACGCTCGAAAACTTTAAAGCTTGTTGTCATTCCTCAAGCGTTACGAATTATTATTCCACCTTTAACCAGTCAATATCTCAACCTCACCAAAAACTCATCGTTAGCGATGGCGATTGGTTACCCAGATCTTGTCTCTGTGTTTGCTGGTACTACCCTGAACCAAACGGGACAAGCGATTGAGATCATTGCGATGACGATGGGCGTGTACTTGACATTAAGTCTGATTACGTCTGCATTAATGAACTTGTATAACCGTAAAGTCGCGCTGGTGGAGAGATAATATGAGTACTCATCAATTTCAACCGGATCTCCCACCACCCGCCAATACTGTAGGCTTCGTTGGTTGGATGCGGAAAAATCTATTTAATGGCCCTATCAATTCCATTGTTACTGTCATTCTTGCGTATATTGTCGTAACTGCAATATGGTATATCGTGGATTGGGCGTTTATTAACGCAGACTGGATTGGCTCAACGCGTGACGACTGTAGCCGAGATGGTGCTTGCTGGGTATTTATCAGCGTGCGCTGGGAGCAGTTCATGTATGGTTTTTATCCAGAGTCCGAACTATGGCGCCCTCGCCTGTTCTATATCACATTAGCCATATTTACTGTTTTACTCGCGTATGAGAAGACACCGAAACGGATGTGGATTTGGCTTTTCTTCGTAAACATCTACCCATTCATCATCGCTGGACTTTTATACGGTGGTGTCTTTGGACTAGAAGTGGTCGATACACACAAATGGGGTGGACTACTCGTTACGCTCATTATTGCGTTAGTTGGTATCGTAGTTTCACTGCCAATAGGTGTGGTGCTTGCGCTTGGTAGACGTTCAGAGATGCCGATCATTCGCAGCATTTGTACCGTCTACATTGAAGTTTGGCGTGGCGTTCCGCTGATTACGGTTTTGTTCATGGCTTCGGTTATGCTTCCATTATTTATGTCTGAAGGTTCAGAGACAGATAAACTGATTCGCGCCCTTATCGGTGTGGTTATGTTTGCCTCAGCTTACATGGCAGAAGTGGTACGCGGTGGTCTACAAGCCATTCCGAAAGGTCAATATGAAGCCGCTGATGCGCTTGGGTTAAGTTACTGGAAAAAGACTGGGCTGATTATCTTGCCACAGGCGCTAAAGATTACTATTCCTTCTATCGTGAACACTTTCATCGGTTTGTTTAAAGACACCAGTTTGGTACTCATCATTGGTATGTTTGACGTACTCGGTATAGGGCAAGCAGCAAACACCGACCCTGAATGGTTAGGTTTTGCTACAGAAAGTTATGTATTTGTCGCGTTAGTGTTTTGGGTATTTTGTTTTGGCATGTCGCGCTATTCGATATGGCTTGAAAACAAACTTCATACCGGTCACAAACGATAACTCATCAAGATCAAGGACGTATTATGACGCAACAACAAGATTACATGATCCAATTGAAGGACATGAATAAATGGTATGGTGAGTTTCACGTACTAAAAAATATTAACCTCGACGTTAAGCGCGGCGAGAAAATCGTTATCTGTGGTCCATCAGGGTCGGGAAAATCAACGATGATTCGCTGTATTAACCGTCTTGAAGAGCACCAAGCAGGCAGCATTTACGTCTCTGGTACGGAATTAACTGAAGACTTAAAGAACATTGAAGCAGTGCGCCGAGAAGTGGGCATGTGCTTTCAACACTTTAATCTCTTCCCTCATTTAACCGTACTGGAAAACTGTACGCTCGCGCCTATCTGGGTGAAGAAGATGCCAAAAGATGAGGCAGAAGCAGTTGCGATGAAATATCTGGAACGTGTAAAAATTCCAGACCAAGCGGAGAAGTATCCCGGTCAGTTGTCTGGTGGTCAGCAACAACGTGTGGCGATTGCTCGCTCTTTGTGTATGAACCCTAAAGTCATGCTTTTTGATGAGCCAACATCTGCACTCGACCCGGAAATGGTTCGCGAAGTACTGGATGTAATGGTCGAACTCGCCGAGGAAGGCATGACTATGCTATGTGTGACACATGAAATGGGCTTTGCTAAAGAGGTTGCCGATCGCGTGATATTCATGGACGCAGGAGAGATCATCGAAGAAAACAACCCGGTCGACTTCTTTGAGAATCCTCAATCGGATAGGACCCAAAACTTCCTAGCGCAAATCTTACACCACTAAGATTTAGCCGAATCGACATAAAAAAGCACTGGTTTCTATGAAGCCAGTGCTTTTTGTTACTAAATTCAAAAATCTGTGTAAGAATCAACATAGCTATGCTAGGCAGTAATATTGTGTTACAAGTTGCCAAATACATAACATCTTATTTCTATTATTATTTTATCTAAGTTACGTATGGTTAGGGCTTGATTTTTTGAACTTTCAATCCCATAAATGTACTTAAAAGAAAGTCTCTTATCGAGGAAGATTATGAACAGTCCAATGTTTACCCGCACTTCAACTCAAGAAAGTGCTCTACAAACGAACAAAGTATTGCGTAATACTTACGCTCTACTTTCAATGACACTTTTATGGTCGGCAGTCGTTGCTGGCGTTGCAATGGCATTTAACCTTCCACATCCAGGTATCATCCTAATGCTGGTTGGTTTCTACGGCCTACTATTCTTAACAGAAAAAAACCGTAACAACAGTCTTGGCCTTGTGTTTACGTTCCTATTTACTGGCTTCTTAGGTTACACCGTTGGCCCTATTCTAAACATGTACATAGGTGCAGGCATGGGCGATATCGTATTAACCGCACTCGGTGGTACGGCACTATCTTTCATGGCAGCATCGGCATACGCACTAACAACGAAACGTGACCTATCGATGATGGGTGGCTTAATGCTATCACTATTTGTTGTGCTGGTTGTGGGCATGATTGCAAGCTTCTTTATTCAATCAACCCTTTTACACTTGGCGTTGAGCAGCTTGTTTATCATTTTCTCTACTATGGCGATCCTGATGACAACACAAAGCATTATTCGTGGCGGTGAAACAAACTACATCTCTGCGACAGTAACTTTGTATGTATCAATCTACAACATCTTCATCAGCCTACTAAGCATTCTAGGCATCATGAACGACGATTAATCGTTTCTCGTTAAGTAGAATCAAAAAGCCCGAAGGTAATTCCTTCGGGCTTTTTCTTTGCAAGTAATTCAGTTTGTTACGCTTGGTCTACCGCCAACTCGATAACTTCGTCAGCTTCTGGGTTTTCTCTAAAGCGTCTCACTTTAATCGTTTCCTCTCCTAACATGATTTGCTTGGCGATTCGGTGCATACCGTCAAAAACACGATAGTCACTGGTTAAGATTACCGGATACGACAAATCAGCATTGTTGATTCGTTGGCAATGTTTTGCAATTTCACGGCAGGTTGGCTGTGGCCCTTCATGACTAAACCAAGTCACTTCATTTGGGCCTTTTATATCAGCAATCGCAATTTCTTCTACAGGTAAGGATTCTGCAAGTTGCCAAATTCGCTCGATGGACCAAGTGGATTTTACATTGTCATTAATCTCAATGTAACGTTGTTTCGACATGACTAACTCCTTGTCATCATTGTTGTTTCTAACCTGAATACAGGCTTTCATTAATCCAATGAGAATATCGGTCTATGAAAACAAACACAACGTTGTCAGCTATTCATTCACCCATAAAATCCCATAATCAGACAAGTAGCCAAGAAAAAACCAAAACAAAAATGAATAAGCCTGGATATCCATGCAATTTCGTTGGTACTCATCCCGTAAAATTTCTAACAAACTGAATAGTTTCCTATTTATTTGAATAAAAGAGCATTTCTATCAAAGTGCCTAGCTCAGTCAAAAACACTCACCATTTTGTACGCTTTTGATTCGCTCGATACGACTTCGAGATTCTTTTGTTGAGAACATTCTCGGCTGTCGCTAATCTATAAACATCCATGTTTACTTAACGGATAAAACGTTATGTTCGTTTACAACGGCAAAGAAATTGAAACGGATGCTCAAGGCTACTTATTGGATCATACTCAATGGGAAGAAGGTATGATTGAGCTTTTAGCAAAAGAAGAAGACATCGAGCTTACGGATGCTCATTTGGAAGTTGTGCATTTTGTGCGAGACTTTTATGAAGAGTTTAATACCTCCCCTGCAGTGCGTATGCTTGTGAAAGCGATGGAAAAAGCGCACGGCCCAGAAAAAGGTAATAGTAAGTATCTATTCAAGCTGTTTAAAAAGGGGCCAGCCAAACAAGCAACCAAATTAGCCGGCCTACCAAAGCCAGCTAAATGCTTGTAGATTCATAAAATTTTAAAACCGCGTAACGGCTTATACGACGCAGGCTCCTGCATCACATGCTCTACTGTTGCCGTTCGCGGTCCTTCTTGTAACCATTTCGAAAACGCAACTATTTGCGCGTCTGTTCCACACGCCATCACTTCAACATCACCATTGTTTAGGTTCTTCGCATAACCTGTTAACCCTAGCTTCAATCCTTGATGGGAAGTATGGTAACGAAAGCCCACGCCTTGAACATGACCTTTTACTATAAATCTCTCACACTTTACGTTCATCTTTGTACCGCTTCTTTTTACTGAGTGATATATTCTTTTCGTCTATTCACCCCACTAAGGATAGTGGGTTTTTGCACGGTTATTATAATTATGAAAGAAATTCCATTCCGCTGGATTGATAAGTATCTCATTCACTTAAAGATTCAAGAAAAGTTCTATTTGCTCTTCGTTCTCCCTCTTCTTGCTTTAGTCATTCTCACTCTCGTCCTTAATAGCGCGGCTAATACACTGATCTCAAGTATGTACCAAGAAGAGCTCATGCTTATGAAAGGTCTGATAGAGGCAGGCAACCTTTCTCAATCTCAAGTAGCAAGCCTCATAGCGGGTTCAGAAACCGTTTCTATTGGCTCAGGGCCGCAATCCGTGTCAGTTTTAAATGGTGCGTACAGCTTGGTTGCAAACCATGAACTTTCTTTATGGACTGCCCTATCAACGACTCAAGTGAGCATCATCTGTGTGAGCTTGTTTATTCTCGCTCTTGGCGTTTACTACATCATGACGTTTATTGGCGGCGCGATGTTCACGATGAACAAAGCATTAAACACTCTTGCTGGTGGCGACCTAACTGCGAGAATGAACTTCTTCCCTGTTCGCGACGAGTTTAGTGAAATTGCTATTACGATAGACAAAGTTGCAGAACGAGAGCAACAAATGGTGCTGTCGATTCAAGAGTCTGTGGCTTTAATGCAACAAATTAGCTCAGATCTGAATCAATCGATTCATCACAGTTCAGATATTTCAGCGACTCAGCAGGAACACCTCAACTCTCTTGCGAGTGCAACTGAACAGATGGCATCAACGATTCGAGAAGTCGCGACACTAGCTCACGATTCAAGCACGCAAACCGATGATGCACGTAACGTGGCTCAGTCTGGACAAGTGAAAGTTGAGAATACGCTTCACTCGATTTCGAACCTTTCTAATGAGATTCAATCTGCGTCTCAAGCCGTTGCCGAGTTAGATGCCAATGCAGCACAAATTGATGAAGTAGTGACAACAATCAATGGGATCTCCGAGCAAACCAACCTACTTGCTCTGAACGCGGCTATTGAAGCTGCACGTGCTGGAGAACAAGGTCGTGGATTTGCGGTCGTTGCGGATGAGGTTCGCGCTCTTGCGGGACGCACTCAGCAAGCGACAGTTGAAATCCAAACGATGATTGAATCATTACAGCGTAACAGCCAGTCGCTTACTAAGCTGATGGAAGTGACAGTTAATAATGCAAATGAGGGACAAAACCTCATGACGGAAGTGAATCACGAAATCGGCTCTTTGGCAGATAAAAATCAAACTATCTCCGACAGTAGCATTCAAATTGCAACAGCAGCTGAAGAGCAAGGTGTAGTCGCGGACAATATCGCCTCAAGCGTTGAAGAAATTCGAGTTCAAGCAGATAACGTGTGCAATATGATAAGCACGACTTCACAAAACGTTGATCAACTGCGTAAGCAAAGCGACACAATGGAAGCACTACTTACTGGACTTAAAGCATAGCAACGGAATCTGTTACAGCAAATTCAAATAAAAGGGTCACTTTAGTGACCTTTTTTGTATTTAAAAGTCACTACAATGTACTGGATTGCCGAGGGATATTGCTTTTACCATTCACATCCCGGACAATACGCCCCTTTCAAAATTCAACAAGAGCTAATGAAATGACAGCTGCTATCTATTTGGTTAAAGGTCGTGAGAAATCGGTCAAGCGCAAGCACCCTTGGATCTTCTCTCGAGGCATCAACAAAGTTGAGGGCGAACCTGCTCTTGGCGAAACGGTTGATGTATTCACTCACGACGGTAAATGGCTAGCTAAAGCGGCATATTCGCCAGCTTCACAAATTCGTGCTCGTATTTGGAGTTTTGATAAAGAAGAAATCGACACCGCGTTTTTCGTTAAACGACTTAAAGACGCACAACTTCTTCGTGAAGACATTATCGAACGTGATGGCCTTACGGGTTATCGCCTTATCGCAGCAGAGTCTGACGGCTTACCAGGCGTTACGATCGACCGTTACCAAAATTTCTTTGTGTGCCAACTTCTCAGTGCTGGCGCAGAACACAATAAGCAGGCTATTGTTGACGCTCTGGTTGAGTGCTTCCCTGATTGTAATGTGTACGAGCGCTCTGACGTGGCCGTTCGTAAAAAAGAAGGTTTAAAAGAGAGCACGGGCGTCTTGCACGGCGAAGAGCCACCTAAATCAGTCGTCATCGAAGAAAATGGCGTAAAGATTAGTGTAGATATCGTTGGCGGACACAAAACAGGTTTCTACCTAGATCAACGTGATAGTCGCCAGCAAGCGATGAAATATATGAAAGGCAAAGAAGTTCTTAACTGCTTCTCTTACACAGGTGGCTTCGGACTTTACGCTCTAAAAGGTGATGCAAAGCGTGTGATTAACGCTGACGTGTCGCAACCTGCTTTAGATACCGCAAAATTCAACGCAGAGCTAAACGAGTTTGATATTTCGAAGAAGCGTGCCGTGTTCCTAAATGCAGACGTGTTTAAGCTGCTTCGTGAGTATCGTGATCAAGGAACTCAGTTCGATGTTGTGATCATGGACCCACCGAAGTTCGCAGAGAGCAAAGCACAACTAAACGGCGCATGTCGTGGTTACAAAGACATCAACATGCTAGCAATGCAAATTCTAAAACCGGGCGGCACGCTACTAACCTACTCGTGCTCTGGCTTGATGGATCAAGTTCTGTTCCAGAAAATCATCGCTGATGCAGCCGTAGATGCTAACCGCCAAGTAAAGTTTGTGGAGCGTTTTGAACAAGCCGCTGACCACCCAACCGATACCGCATATCCAGAAGGTTTCTACTTAAAAGGTTTTGCATGTAAAGTGCTTTAGGCTACGAATACGTAAGACAAAGCAGAAGAAAAGGGCCTACTGGCCCTTTTTCATTATGGCTCTAAGTTAACCTTAGTTAGTGCGGATAACACATCTCTCTCAAAGTCCGCATTTCCCACGATTAAATCACTAAACTCTGTCGCCCCGTTTTCTATTACGATAGTTTGAATTGAGTTTCCATCGTTATGGGTTATTTCTAGAGATAAGTCATCGCCATCAATGTTCAAGTCAATACTATTGAGAAGTTCTTCTATCGTATTGTGCCCTGCATCTTCAACGACTTCACTCAGATCTAAGGTGTCCAAATCTCTCTCAAAACCTCTAATTAGATCTGTTCCTGTATCCAAGGAGTCGTTGACCCATTTAAAGACATCTGCCTCGTTATCATTACCGATCAAGATGTCATGACTTACGTCCACTTCAGCTTCAATAATATTTGCAGAGCCATTACTTGAAGCATTTACTCCTCCGTTTTCATCAATAACGAATTGCAGGGTGTTCTCACTTTGATCACCATCGTTATCCGTCAATACATAATCGAAGTCTAACGTTTCAACTGTATCACCCACCGCACCATAAAATGCATACGCACCGTCGTTTAAGTCGATTTCCAGAGTATGTTTGCTGTCGATATAGATAGTAAGCTGCATCGTTGTGTCGTCAAATGCATGCGAAATACCATCGTTATTGTCAGTTACTATTAGGTCTGAACCATCAAACGAATAAGTGACACCGTCATGTTCTATTTCGCTAATATAACCACCATCTGCACCAATACCTGTATCTGGAGAAGTGGTATACATCAAGTTCCCCCCAACAGGTTGAATCACTGACTGCAACATAACCGGAGGTAATTGAGTTACGTCAGGAACCACAACACCATCAAGGTCTTGATTCAAAAAGCCATCATATGCTACGCGATCTAATTGCTCCGGCATAAGATTAACGCCCATACCATACGCTAGGGCTGTTATCTGATTATCAGGATCGGTTAGGTGATCAATCCAACTCTGCTCGCGAGCGTCGTTTATAAATGATGACGCAGGGTTTGGCTGACCATCTGACAAGAAGTAACTAACATTCGACGCACTGGTTAACTTACCTACATCATCCCATGACTGTTTTGCTTCATTTAGCGCGTTGTTATAGTTAGTCGCGCCACCCGCAGTTAGCGTCTCAATATACGCTTTGGCCTCCTCGACCGTCAGCCACGTCGCAGCACCTATAGCGTAAGTGGATGCTGTACTGCTATAAGTAATAATTTGAACTCGCGTTTGACCGATAGACTCATATTGATTCAATAACTGAGTTGCCGAATCTTTCATTATCTGCAAGCGATTATCCGTTCGCATAGAACCCGAGACATCCATTATGAGCTGAACGTTGGCACTTTCTTTAGTTTCTGCAACTACATCGTGAATAATAGATGCAGAATCTGGTGAGTCATCTTCCACAATAACGTTGACCGTTGTGGAGTTAGTAAGACCACGAGCATTCGAGACAAGCACAGGCACCTCAATATTTAAGGTGTCTTCTCCAGATGGGTTGGAGTGATCAATCGGACCAAGAAGCTCCGTAGATACCACTCCAGTATCATTGACTGATATTTTGATAACCTCTTCACCGTTCGCTGAACCGATAAGCATTTGGTCGTTATTTGATAACGTCCACGTTACAGAGATACCGTTACTAGTAAGAGCTGTAGATGGTTCACTGAGCGTAACAGAATCAACGGTTTGACCCAGCGTCAATTGTTCTACATCAGTACTCGAGTCAGTTGTGTCATCAAAGCCGTTTAGAGCAGAGTCATCAGCAATGGCGTTGCTTAAGCCTTCCTCAGAAACGTTTAGTGTTACACCTTCTACAATTGGTGGGGCGTAAGGGTTGACAGAAAAGTACCCCGTTTTACTGTCGCCATCATTATCAGTAATAGTGTAGTTAAAATCGATATCCCCATCGCCATAAGGTGAGGTCAAAGGCAAGTATTGGAAGAACTCCCATTTTCCAGTGCTAGGTGTAAGTTGAACTTCGAATGCAAGCTCTCCATCAGCCTCTGCAATCAGTCTATTAGAGTTTTGTGGATCGACGTATATCAACACGTCTTTACCATCTAGAGTCTCTAAACCAGCCTCACCTCCATTTAAGACTATAGAACCAGGGCCATCAGCTCCATATACAGCACCGAGGTTCCCATCCGCACTAGCAATTGGCACGCCAGAGTACGCACCTGTAAAGGTTATTGATTTAACGGTAAAGTCACTGTTGTCTTCAGTATCCGGGCCATTGCCATTACTGGTCGCCTCGAGGATGATTTTATCAAAGCCTCCCTGTTGAACATTGAAATTTGCCGCGTAATCACCACTGCTTGCGTCAGAGCTGAACGATTGCTGAGCAATTAATACACCATCTCTATAAAAAGATGCGATTCCTTTCTCAAGTTCACCACCAAACATTTTCTCAAATTCTATTTCTGCTCCGTAAGCAACTTTATTGCCTAAGTCTATGATTAACTGCTCTGATACACCCTCATTACTCGCGAATCGATAATCGACTTCGTTTTCTAATTGGAAGCCGTTGTTACCAGAACTTTTAACGCCAATCCCTTCTGATGATTGATTGATTTCAGCTGTTCCCAGCATCACAGATTCGTCAGACACAAAACCGTTTGCAGTCACAACAACGTCCCCAAATGTTCGACTGGTTGCATCTGCCTCACTTCCTGCAAAATCTATGCGCCCTGTCAGAACGTTAGGTGCACCAGTAAGCGACACATCGACGGGTTGAACAACAACAGGCACGTATGGGCAATCATCTTCAACGGCCACATTTAAGCTTTGAGATGTTGTTGTTTGTCCATCACTTACAGAAATCTGTAAATCAAAGTTGATGATGTCTTCCACATCATTAACAGGATGATCAAGTGGCTCAAACAGAGTAATAGTATAGTCCCAAGAGCCTTGACCTGAAGCTGAAGGCTCGCTCAGCACAACAGTAGCAACAACGCTCAGGTGAGCAGTTTTCGCAGTCAGCGTTTGAGTACTGTTGTCCCACGTCCACGATATAGGCTCCCCTCCTGATGTTAGGTTGTTAGGGCCTGCCAATACCACTGAAACATTCGCCGTGTCTGGATCGGCAACTGTGAATGTTCCTGAGAAACTTGCGGAGTTAGTGGTGTCTGAAGGTGCTCCTGTATTATCAGGGATACCATTAGCTAAACCTTCTTCCGAAACAACTGCATTCACAACATTTGAAATAGAAGGAGGAGCATCATTATCAATAATCGTTGCCGTACCGGTATCGCTGCCTTGCACTGCACCAATGCCGGTTACTGTCACGCTGAAATCTTCAGGGCCTTCATAAACAGCGTCATCAATGGAAGCAATACGCACATCAAACTCAGTTTGCCCCGCTGGCACCGTTACTACACCATCGTTTGGCACTGTCACCCAACCACTTCCCGTGTTGTATTCTAGGGTGCCCAAATCTCCAACTTCGGTGTCACCCAAGTTGAGGCCTAGCTCGATTTGAACTGTAGACTCGGAGGCATTCGATAGCGTCACTTTGAAGTTGGCTGTCTCACCCTCATTAATGGTGCCAGCATCTGAAATAGTCACGCTTGGACGGTCATCATCCGGATCGGGACCCGGGCCACTGCCGTCATCCACTATCGTTGCCGT